>NZ_CP042435.1:1677500-2319254 GCF_007971225.1 Panacibacter ginsenosidivorans
AAAGGGATTCTTTTCTTTATAAACGAAATATTTATACTCTCTTGAAACAGCATCAAAACGGCAGTGACTCTGATTTTCAACAGGATAAATTCCTTTTACGGCAATATCCGATGGAAGAATGGCATTGAGGTTATACAGCTGCTCCTGTCGGATGAAAATATCGGTATCAAAATGAAAGAAGTTCTGAAATGCATGTACGCCTGCATCTGTACGCGAAGATCCCGTAAGGCTAAACGGCTGACGGAATAAAGTAGTCAAAGCCTTTTCTACTTCTGACTGTATTGTAATTGCATTAGTTTGTACCTGAAAACCACTATACCTTGTACCCTTATACGTTACTTCAAGAAAGTATCGCCGCATAATAGTTATTTAAGCAGGGTCAGAAAACGTTTTTTGTAAGCCGGATCTATCAACTGACTTTCCAACGAAGAAAAAGATGCAGGATCATATACCGATGGATAAACAACATTAAAAAAATTATATCGGCTATCATCTGAGAGAAATAATGCTCCAAGGCTTTTCACCTGATCTGTAGTTATACACTTATCCTGGATATTTTTTTTGGCTACGCCTATCATCTTCTCGTCATTATCCGCACTAACCATCTTCTTTTTTAATTTATCCATATCGTTTTCCGTGAGAATCGTTTTGCACTCAGGCTTAATGGTTAGCTGTTGTTTCTTAGTTTCAGTACCATTAGTGATATTTTCACTTGCAGTTGGCATTTCAGTTTCATTATTAACTGCTGGCTTTGTGTCATCTTTTTTGAAAAAGGGATTATTAACTTCTCCTGATTTATCAGATGCTACAGTATCTTCCTTTTTTACAAAAGTTTCTTCTTTAGCAACAAGGATTGTATCAGGGTTCTTTTTTTCTTCTGCTATTTGTTGTTCTTCAGTCTTTACAGCCTTTACCGCTTCTTTATCATCATTTAAAGAATCTGCTATAACAGGCAGAAAAATTCTTATCGTATCATTTAAACCATTTGATTTATCTACAAAAACCATATCCCTTCCTGTGTCTGTAAATGACTCTGTGATTTTAAGCAGAGCTAGCTTTTCAGCAACGGACGTACCCGCTGCATTTGTCAATGCTTCACCCTGAACAACAACTTTATTTTTATTTTTATCATCATTATTTTTGGTCTCTGCAACATCACTGTCTTGTTTAATCGCAGATAAAGTATCAATCACAGCTATTGGCTTTTCCTTTTCAGGTTTTATAGGCTCGTTCTTTTGATTCAATGTAGAATCATTTGCTACTTCAGAAAGCATATTACCAAAAGCCCCAGGGTCTTCTACAGGCGTTATTTGTTCCGTTACTAATGCTGCAGCACCTGCCGCCATTGTAATTTCAAGACTTTGCAGGTTATAAAGCCCCCAGCCCTTTTCACCATAATTTTTCAAGGCAAAGCCTGCATCAGCTTTGTCTACGGAACAAGTAAACTGTTGTTCCGGAAATTTTTTATCCGGAAATGAAATATTGAATTGATAATTGCCTTTGTTGAGTTTTGGAATAATTACATACCCTATCGAAGACGAGTTATAAGTGGCCCCATTTACAGTAACATCAAAAGGAAGTTTATCATCTGCCTGTATATATACAAAATGATTCTGCTGTGCATGTACATTTATACTAGCTAAACAACACAAACACGCACCTATTAATACAATTTTGAAAACCTTATTCATCGCCCTGATTTGTTTTAGACAAAACTAATGCAAAAACAAAGCCGTTTATCAGGCACGATAGTTTGAAACCATTTTTATGTTTTTTGAACCAGGCTACAGATAAGCTATTAAGCTTCCGTTGCGTCGCACTCTTGTACTGAAAAACAGCTTTGAGCTTTTAGCGCCGAATTTCGAGTTAAAATGCATTGCAAACTGCTCATAGCTTGCTGCTCATAGTTCCGAAACTTGAAGTGAGTGACACAACCGCTGATGCTACAAAAAACAAAAGCACACAAACAAAAAATAAATGAAAAGATGCCGTGAACATTTTTGCAAAACTGCATGTTGTTAAAACCATTTATATATTTCTTTACGCTGTCTATACGACAGAAGAATACTTTTGCAGTTCCAAAAATTATAATAATGAAGAAATGCTGTTTTTTGATTGGACTATTTGCTGTACAGTTACTCAATGCACAGGATGTGGTTGTAAAAGCTAGTAAAGATAACTCCTGGAAAAAAATATACAGGGCTGAAGCTTCAAAGATTAATGATCTCGTTAATACAAAACTGGATGTGCGTTTTGATTATGCCAATGCGTGGATGTATGGAAAAGAATGGTTAACACTAAAACCACATTTTTATCCTACAGATTCTTTATCGCTGGATGCACAGGGAATGAAAATAAATGAAGTTGCGATTATCACCGGTACAAAAAAATTACCACTTAAGTATGCATATGATAATAAGATTTTAAAGATCACACTTAATAAGACGTATAAAGGCGGTGAAAATTATACTATCTATATTGATTATATATCTAAACCCAATGAAGTAAAAGTTGAAGGCAGCTTAGCAATTAATGATGCAAAGGGATTATATTTTATTAATCCAAAAGGTGAAGAGAAAAATAAACCCACACAAATATGGACGCAGGGGGAAACAGAAAGCAACAGTGTATGGATGCCAACCATTGATAAACCCAATCAAAAAAGCACTGAAGAAATAAGCATGACGGTGCCTGCAAAATATGTTACACTTTCCAATGGCTTATTAATAAGCCAAAGGAAAAATACAGATGGCACAAGAACCGATACATGGAAAATGGATCTGCCCCATGCTCCTTATCTTTTCTTTATGGGCGTGGGTGATTACGCAGTTATTAAAGACAGTTACAAAGGCAAAGAAGTAAGCTACTATGTAGAGAAAGAATATGCGCCTGTTGCACGAAAAATATTTGGCAATACACCCGAGATGATCAAATTCTATTCAGAAAAACTGGGTATAGAATTTCCCTGGGCAAAATATTCGCAGATAGTAGGCAGAGATTATGTAAGCGGTGCCATGGAAAATACTACTGCTACATTACATCAGGAAAGCGCTTATCAGGATGCAAGACAATTATTAGATGGCAACTCATGGGAAGACGTTGTGTCGCATGAATTATTTCACCAGTGGTTCGGAGATCTTGTTACCACTGAAAGTTGGAGCAACATCACCGTAAATGAAAGTTTTGCAGATTTTAGTGAAACACTTTGGGAGGAATATAAATATGGCAAAGATGCGGGTGATGAACACAATTTTTCTGCCATGCAGGACTACCTTTTAAGTGGGAGCGAAAACAAAGATCTCGTTAGGTTCTACTACAGGGATAAAGAAGATATGTTTGATGATGTAAGTTATCAAAAAGGAGGACGTGTATTAAATATGCTGCGCAGCTATGTTGGAGAAGATGCATTTTTCAAATCGCTTAATAAATATCTTACTGACAATAAATTTAAGACAGGTGAAGCGCAGCAACTACGTCTTGCATTTGAATCTGTTACTGGCCAGGATCTTAACTGGTTCTGGAATCAGTGGTATTACAGTAGTGGCCATCCTATTTTAAAAATTGATTACAGTTACGATGACGCAGCAGGCCAGGCGATGGTTATAATGCAACAATTGCAGAAAGGCGATAAGATATTTAAACTACCTATTGCTATTGATATATATAACGGTGCTGATAAAAAAAGCTATAATGTATGGATGAATAATAAAACCGATACGTTTTCTTTCAGCTATACAACACGTCCTGATCTTATAAATGTAGACGCCAACAAAATTATTCTCTGCCAAAAGACAGATAATAAAACAGCAGATAATTATTTAGCACAAATAAAATACGCACCACTTTATCTCGACAGAAGGGAAGCACTTGAATATTTTGCAAAGAATAACATGCAGGAAATTACACTTGGCTTAAAAGATAAATTTGCAGGGCTACGTTCTTACACGCTTGATCTTATTGGTGAAGATTCTGCATTACTTTCAAATGAAAGTACTATTGAAACCATTGAGATGATGGCTAAAACAGACAGCGACAGAAAAACAAAAGCAAAAGCTCTGGAAGTACTGGCTACTACCGGGAATGCAAAATACAAACCACTGTTTGCGCAGTATATTAATGATTCATCTTACAGTATAGCAGGCGCTGCACTTATGGGCTTAAATAATCTTGATGGCGCAAATGCGCTGGCGCTTGCAAAGAAAATGGCGCCTGATGCAAAAGGAAAACTTGATGACGCTATTGCTGCTGTTATCATGCAAAACGGCACAGAAGCTGATTTCGATTTTCTTGAAGACCGCTATGTTAATCTGCCCCTGAGTGAAACAAAAGTTTCGGCAACGCTTGCATTCTGCGATTATCTTACAAAGCTTTCCGACACTGCAAAAATAAAATCAGGTATCGATAAAGTAGTCGCTTTTAGAAATGAAATACCAGAAGCGTA
Source organism: Panacibacter ginsenosidivorans (assembly GCF_007971225.1). NCBI lineage: Bacteria > Pseudomonadati > Bacteroidota > Chitinophagia > Chitinophagales > Chitinophagaceae > Panacibacter > Panacibacter ginsenosidivorans. Next base: position 1,681,942 of record NZ_CP042435.1, read on the forward strand.
CCGGGCATTTATAGATCCTGCTATAAAAAATGCCCTTCAAAATGTAGCTGCTGCAAAGGGGCCCGAAATTGGAAACTACATCAGTAATGCTTTAAAATAAATTGTCACCGGCTTTAAATAAATTTCAATGTCTTCCCGTTAAAATGGGGAGACATTTTTATTTACACTTTTATAAATGCTTTTAGCAAAGAAGAATTTTATTATCCGGGCTAAAGTTACTCATAGCATCGTTCCTTGCGTCGCACACTTGTACATGAGTAAATATAGCAGCAATAAAACCGGGCTACAATTCTTACGCACACAATTATTTTTTAAATTATACTTTTGATCAAAATGCAGTTTATGACTAAAACAGCAGTTGTTTGTGGAGCTGGTGGTTTTATAGGCGGGCACATAGTAAACCGTTTAAAAAACGAAGGATACTGGGTGCGCGGAGTTGATCTCAAAGAAAATGAATATGGCAACATGCAGGCAGACGAATTTATTATTGGCGATCTCTGCAATGCTGCAGTAGCAGAAAAAGCAACAGCAGGCATGCATGAAATTTACCAGCTTGCAGCAGATATGGGTGGTGCCGGCTATATTTTTACGGGTGATAATGATGCTGCGGTAATGCATAATTCTGCACTGTGCAATCTTAATGTATTACATGGCGCTTACCTGGCCGGTGCAAAAAAAATATTCTACTCTTCATCAGCATGCATATATCCTGAGTATAACCAGTTAGACCCTGATAATCCAAATTGCACAGAAGACTCTGCCTATCCCGCAGCGCCGGACAGTGAATATGGCTGGGAAAAATTATTCAGTGAACGTTTATATCTTTCTTACAGCAGGAATTATAATATGCAGGTAAGAATAGCACGTTTCCATAACATATTTGGGCCACAGGGAACATGGAAAGGCGGCAAAGAAAAAGCGCCAGCAGCCATGTGCCGCAAAGTTTGCGAAGCAGACAACAACAGCTATATTGAAGTGTGGGGAGATGGCAAACAAACACGCTCTTTTCTTTATATAGATGAATGTATTGAAGCAGTAAGAAGATTAATGGAATCTGATTTTACCGGGCCGGTTAATATTGGCTCAGAAGAAATGATCTCTATTAATGACTTTGCAAAAATGGTAATTGATATTTCCGGCAAGAACATAAGTATCAAAAATATTAAAGGACCGACGGGTGTAAGAGGCAGAAAGTCAGACAACAAAATGATAAAAGAAAAATTAGGCTGGCAGCCTTCTATGCCGCTAAGAAAAGGAATGGAAAAAACTTATGCATGGATCAAGGAACAGTCAAGCATTTACCAGCGGCCTGCAGTAAATGTATAAGTGCTTATATTTTTTTTAAAAACTGCCATTCTAAATGGCAGTTTTTTTTATTTTGATGTGTATATAAATTTCAATTGCTTTGCTGCAGTACATTGAATTGTACAAGAGTGCGACGCAACAGGTTTTTAATGTATATTCTAATGCCAGGCTCATAATTTTCATCTTTTTTTATTCTCCCTATTTCCAGTAGGATTAATGCTTTACCTAATTTAGCGTACCAACGTTCCCAATGAAATTGAAAACACATCAACCAAACACCATCTTGCTTATTCAAAAACATTTTATAGTCCTTTTATTTCTGGCAGGAATGCTTTTTCAAAGCCATACCGGTTTTTCACAAACAAAGGTTATTGATGACCTAAAACAAGTTATCCAAAAAGCACAGTCTCCAAAAGAAAAAATTCAGGCAATTCTTGATCTGTGTGATCAGGGTTATTCACTGCATTCCGACACACTAATGGCTTATGCAGAAAGGGCCCGAACAATTGCACAGGAACAAAACGATTTGCGTGATGAAGTGTGGGCAATGTATTACGAAGCATTTGCTCTTACAAATAAAGGTCTCATTGATTCTTCCCTGGATGTGGCCAACCAATGTCTTCAAATTTTATCAGGTAAATCAGAAGATCAGGTGTTGCAGGCTAATGTGCTAAATCAAAAAGGCCGATGTTATATGCGAAAGAATCAATACAAGGAAGCAATTGATATGGGTTACCAGGTAATTGATAAAGCGGAAAAAGCCAGGAACATACTATTGCAGATAAAAGGTAAAACGCTTATTGGCTGGGCCTACCTGGAAATAGGGCAAACCAATGAAGCTTTAAGCTGGCATCTGAAAGCATTAAGAACTACCAGCGACACCATGCTTCTGGAAAAATATGGGATTTTATTTGCCAATCTTGCACTAAACTATAGAGGGCTTGGAAAAACAGACTCCAGCCTTTACTATATAAGTAAAGCCATAAACTATTCAAGGAAAAATGAAAACCTTTTTGCCCTGTCTAATTCTCTTGCTATCCAGGCCCAGTTATATACAACATCTGGTAAGAGTCAACTGGCTGAAGCTCCTTTGAAAGAAGTGGTCGCTATCAGAAAACTAATCGGTGATCCATTTTATATTGTTTCTGATATGGCCCAGTTGGGCTTGTATTATGCGGATAATAAACAACCTGATAAAGGAATTGCTATTTGTAATGAAGGCATTGCAATAGCCCGGCAATATAAGCTTGATACAAAGCTCTTTTTTCTATTCAATACACTCGCAGAGAACTACAAGGCCCAGGGCGATACCGGCAAATATGCTGAAGTATTAGAACAGATCATTTCACTAAAGGATTCTATTTACAAAACAAACTCTGCAGAAGCACTTGCAGAAATGCAGGCAAAATATGAAGTGCAGAAAAAAGAAAACACCATTATTCAGCAGAAATATGATCTTACTAAAAAGAATTATTTTATTTATGGCACTGCTGGTTTGCTTGCGGCAACTTTATTATTCGGGTATTTCTATTTTCAAAACCGCAAAAAGAATCAACGCATAAAACTGCAAACAATGGAAATGGAGCAGAAGAAAAAAACCATACAGGCAGTAATGCAGGCAGAAGAGGATGAACGAAAACGCATAGCCGGTGATCTGCATGACAGCGTAGCTCAAAAAATGGTTGTTGCAAAACTTAATCTTGAAGTATTAGGAAATCACTTAAATGGTCTTGATGAATCACGCAAAAAAATTTACAATAACATTACCGCACTCCTGGAAGAATCCACCACTGAAGTAAGAAATCTTAGCCATAGTATGATGCCGCAGGCATTTTCGCATTCAGGTTTTACTAATGCAGTAAAAGATCTGCTTAATAAAATTGAGGCCCCGGAATTAAAAATTAATTTTAGTGCTGAAGGTAATTTTACGAACATTAAAGAAAATACTACATTGATGATCTACCGTATTATACAGGAATGTGTGCAGAATGTTTTAAAACATGCCGGCGCCACTAGGTTGGATGTGGCCATGATCAATGAAAATAATGAGATCGATGTAACCATTGAAGACAATGGTGTTGGCTTTAACACAAATGATGCGGGCTTAGCTAAAAACAATGGCATAAAAAATATTCGCTCAAGAATAGAGTACCTTAACGGAACATTAGATATTAACAGCAATCCGGGTAAAGGAACAATGATAGCTTTTTACATACCGTTATAACAGCAATAAATTTATCTATATCAGCAGTAACAACCATATTATCCAACTCGCCATTCTCGATGATCACCAAATCGTGATCGATGGTTTAAAATTATTACTGCAGGATAATACAAAATTCAATATAGCAGCAGAAGCCAATACAGCAGAAGATATGCTTGTGCTACTTGGCCAGGTAAAGATTGATGTGCTGCTTACAGATATAACTATACCGCATGGAATGAACGGTTATGATCTTTCGCTTACCGTAAAAAGAAAAATGCCGCATATAAAAATCCTCGCTTTATCTATGAGTGAAGAAGGTGCAACAATTGCAAGAATGATTGAAGATGCAAAAATCGATGGTTATATTCCCAAAGCTTCCGGGCAAAAAGAATTATTAACTGCTATTGAAACCATTGTTTCTGGCGGCACTTATTTTTCCAGGCCCGTTTTACAGCAATATGAGATCTTTAAAAAAATAAGGACCGATAATGAATTTCTCAATCTTACTGCAAGAGAGTTGCAGATAATTGAATGTATCATTAAACATTATAGCAACAAAAAAATTGCTGATGAACTATATATCAGCGAACGGACTGTGGAAACACACCGAAAAAATATCTATCGAAAAACCAATACAAAAGGCGAAGCATCATTAATGCAATTCGTAAAAGAACATAAGCTTATTAATTAACCCCATCCTGATAAGCATACTTAGTGAAAGTAATTTTTTTGTACCGTCGTTGGTACTTTAATCACCGTTCCTTGTGTCACTCCCTTGTACTGCAAAACATAATTGAGCTGAGGTTTCATTATCATGCAAAAGGGTTTTCTTTAAATGTATTTTTCTTTTCCGGCAAATACTGCACCGCAAACAATTGCCTTCACTTATCCTCAACATTCCCTGCAACCTTTACCAGTAAAGCGTTTTAGCCATTACTATAAAAAATTACCCAAAGTTGGGTATTGACTTTTCTTTAACAGCAGTGTACATTTGAACATTGTTTTTTCATATCACTATTGCATCCAATCAGTTATTAAAAATAGTTATCAAAGGTTCATTGCATTATAATTAAGCTGGTATCAGGGGCTTGGCCATCTGTGCAGTTGAATAGGATTAAAGGAGTACAAAAGTGCGACGCAAGGAACACTGAAGAGAAATGTATAGCCGGGTTCAAAAGAGAGAATGGCATCTGCTAATGTCATGCAAAAAGATACACTTAACAGTAATAACATAGAGCTTACATAACTTACTGTCAACTATAAAATGCACTGCTATCTTAAATTATTTATTCGCATGAAAGTTTATTGACGCAAACAGAAGCAATTGTATTGCATATGATCCCGAACGACCATTATCATTTTTTTAAAATCAAAACCTGTACCGATGAAACAGAAATTTCTACTAATGACCATGGCTTTTTGTGCCCTTATGTGGAGCACAGCAAAAGCCAACGAAAGCGAGCCCAATAATACAAAGGCTCAGGCAAACACACTCACTTTAAACGGAAGTAATACGGGCACAATAGGTGCAACCGGCGATGAAGACTGGTGGAGTGTAACTACTACTGCGGATGGCAAATTAGATGTAACGATTGCTATCTCAAATGGTTTGAATATGTGGTGTCAGATCTATGATAACAACGGCACCATTGTACTAAATTCTGGCTACACTTCAGGGACCGCTACAATTTCAAAAGACGGGCTTGCTGCCGGAACTTATTACTTAAGAGTTTATCCTTATTATAGCGGGCAATTGCCTGCTTATAGTATTTCTAACACCTTAACAGTGCCAACCCAGGCAAATGATGCGGAACCAAATAATACAAAAGCTCAGGCAAAGGTTTTAAACTTAAACGCAAGCAAAACGGGTCATATCGATTATTATTACAATAATATAAGAGATACATTCGACTGGTATAAAGTAACAACAAATGCAGATGGCAGGCTTCGTTTAACTATGACATCTGCAAACGGTCAGAATGTATGGGCGTATTTGTATGATAACGATGGCACTACCCTATTAGGAAGTGGTTATACCGCAGGCTCAGCAGTTGTCGTAAACAAGGATGGGCTTGCTGCCGGTACTTATTATATAAGAGTGAACACGTATTATAATACAGATTGGGCGCCATATACATTGGCCGATAGTTTATTTGTACCCACACAACCAAATGATGTGGAACCAAATAACACAAAGGCACTGTCATTAACCCTGCCGCTTAACGGCTCCGTTACAGGACACAACAATTATTATTACAACAATGTAAAAGATACATTTGATTGGTACAAAGTAACTACTAATGCAGACGGAAGACTTCGTTTAACAATGACATCCGCTAACGGGCAAAACGTATGGGCTTATTTATATGACAATGATGGTTCTACTGTTCTGGCAAGTGGCTATACATCCGGCTCTGCAGTTGTTGTAAACAAGGATGGTCTCTCAGCCGGTACTTACTATGTAAGAGTAAATACTTATTACAATACAGAATGGGCACCCTATACACTAGCCGATAGTTTGTTTAGCCCGGCGCAGACAAACGATGTTGAACCAAATGATACAAAAGCACAGGCAGTTACATTACCCTTAAACGGTAGTAAAACAGGGCATGTCAATTATTATTATAACCTGCAGAAAGACGGACAGGATTGGTATAAGCTGACAACTACAGAAGATGGCATGATAAGCTTAACCATTCAATCCCATAATGGACAAAATGTATGGGCCTATCTTTACGACAATGATGGTACCACACAGCTAAACGCTGCATATACAACCAGCAGCACAACTATCAAGTCAGACGGTCTTTCTGCCGGAACTTATTACATAAGAATAAATACCTATTACACTACCGAGTTTGCACCTTATACATTAAGCAATACACTTACTACTTACACCGATGCCAATGATAATGAGCCAAATAATTATTATGCACAGGCTAAAACATTGCCTGCTAACGGTACTACAACAGGTCATGTTAATTTCTATTATAATGGTTTAAAAGATGCTGAAGACAGATGGAAGATAAATTATACAGGTACCGGTGCCTTAACGCTTAATTTTAATCAGGAAGGTCATAAAATTGATAATTCAACAAAATGCACGTGGGTTCAGTTATATAAGGATACAACGGCTGCGCCTATCTATAATAATTACTTCTGTAGCACACCAAACGTGATCAATTTATCAAGTCTTACACAAGGGTATTACTATGTACGAGTATTTACTTATTATTCCAATGAGTTTACCGCGTACAGCCTAAACCCAGTGTTTACCCAAACAAATGTTGCTTCTGTTACATTACTAAATGCAACACCGGTAAATTCGTGCGATTCGCTTAACAGTATAAGGCTGCAATGCGGCGGCAGCAGTGCTCCTTACAAAGTACAGTTGTATAGGTTTGGAGTTCTATACAGCACAACCAACATAAATACCACAAGTGCATTTACTATTAGTGGTTTACCAACAGGCTACTTCACTGCAAGAGCATACGGGGATGGTGCAACCGGTAATGCCTATAGCACCAGTACTGCAGCAATACTGGAACCAATACCGGCAAATCTTGTATCAGCAAACATTAAGAGTACATCGGCAAAAGTTGGATGGGATGGTTATACAGGTTGCGTTCTCGGATATAAACTACAGTATAAGCCACAAAGTTCCGCTACATGGACAACGAAATACCTGTACGGTACGTCCACAAACATTAGCGGACTTACACCTGCAACGCTTTATCAGTTCCGTGTTGCGTCAGGCGACAGTGCCAATGGTTTCATCGCCCTCAGTCCTTATTCTGTTGTTGCAACATTCACTACTGCAGCAAGCTTTGCAGCAGCCACACAATCAGCAGATAATGTTATTGGCAAAACAACATTAACAGATAATTCAACTTTGCTCGTTTATCCGAATCCTGCAAGATCGTCGTTCCGCATACAGTTCAATGCAAAAACAAATGCACAACTGTCTGCAACATTAAAAGACATGAATGGAAATATCGTATGGAATAAACCCAATACCAACGCATCAGCGTTATCAGGAACAATCGTTGATGCAGGAAAATTAACAGGTGGCATTTATATGCTGCAGGTAACAGACTCTAATGGTAATACAATTGCAAAGAAGGTCGTTGTTTCCAAGTAACAGGTCTGGATTTAACACTAAGGCCCTTCACTTTGGTGAAGGGCTTTTTTATATTACTTGTTCAGATTTTATTGCCTTAAATATTAATCACATTTATTTCATTGCGTTTAAAATTTTCTTTCCCCTGCTTTTAAAGGCTGCAGTTTCATGTGGCATACGATCTTCGATGATGAGCTGTAATTCACCTTTTATTGCAGGATATATTTTAGAAAGATTATAAAGTGTTGTAAGAGAGAATGCTTTAATAGCAACAGTTGTAGTAGGGCTTTCAATAAATTTAAAACACGCAGTCATAACATCTCCATGAAACGATTCAGGAATATCGATTGCTACCAACACACGCACACTGTTTCTTATCACAGCATTATGCACATCTGTCCTGTTTAATTGCGCCACTAGTGATTTAATATAGGGCTTTATCATTTCAGGTTTCTTTCTTGCAGCCCAGCTCACACTCCATGCAGCCCGCTGTGCAAGCCTGTAATCATTGGCAAGAAAACATTGCATTAATGCTGTAAAATTTTTTGCTGATGCACATGCATATTCAGATACTTCCAACATGCGCTTCTTATTGTAAGCTTCATCATCCAGCAATGCTTCTTTAATATTCATCACTTAAACTTTTCAGTTTTTTCATCTCCTGTTATATTGCCACCGCTGCGAATTTGTACCTGCACATTACTGATCCATTCGTTGCAACCCCTACTGTATAAATATTCATTTACATCATTGATCACTTTCATCACTTCATCATAAGTTCCTTCCAGCACAGTAGCGAAAGGTCCAACTTCATGTTTCACTCCTGATTCCTGAATAATCGCAATTGCTTCATCTACCCATTCATAAGGGTGTTTATCCTGCACAATAGGCACAATTTGTATAGACGCGTTGATAATATAATTATGCATGATTTATTTTTTGTTACCAGCAAATGTATTACATGGCACCTTCTGTTGTGTCACTCACTTGTACATTCTGTTTTCATTGCAACAAAAGAGCAATAAAAAAGGGACCAACGGTTGATCCCTTTTCTAAAAAAAATATTTATAAAATTATTTTGCAGGAGGCGTCGTTGGTGGCGGGTTGTCACTGTTAAAAATATCTCTGAACATTTTCCATCCTGCATCTGTCTTTTTCCAGAGCACCAGGAATTTTCCTTTGTCCATTGATTTGTTTTCAGCAGCGAATATTTCATAAGTACCTTCTTCCGTAACATACTCACCTTCCCCGTAAAGCTGCGTGGTATTTAATTTTACATTTCTTACACCCATATCGTAAGCGCCTCTGTAAAAAGTAGCAATTGCCTGGTGCCCACATAATGTATGCATATCAGCCGGGAGAAGGCAGGCGTCGGGAGCGTAACGATCGATCAATAATGTAGAGTCTCCTTTTACGAAAGCATCTGCAAACAGTTGGTTACTGGAAACAATAGCTGCTTTTACTGAATCAAGATTGAAAGCAGATGCAACTATAGCTTCTGCAGGCTTGTTTTCGGAAGCTGTATTGCAACCGGTAGCCAAAAAAGTTATTATTACTAATAAAGAAAGAAACGATTTCATATTAGGAATTTTGTACAAGGTAGGCTTAAGTTATGGAGGATAAAATACCTTTTTCAGGAATTTAATAACAGTATGTGATTAAAAATTCATAGCAAACCTACATGTATCACTGCATCTAGGTTTATTGCTCCATAGACATGGGGAAACGCTTCGTTAACAGATGAAGAAAAATCGTACTGAAATTGTGAATGCAGTTTTAAAGTATCAATGGTAAGTTTTACAAGATCCGTTTTACCTACAAAATATCTTTGTAATACACCTGCAACCTGTTGTGCTGTGCTGCAATGAATAAAGCCTTCTGTATGCAATGATGTGGCTTGATAAATCCCGTTTGCCAAAGCTGTTTGCCATTCCTTTTTTGTAGTGATGTGGTAAATGATATTGTTCATAAGAAACAAATCTGTGAAATTAAATTTAAGCTGACAATAAAATCATAAGCTGAAAACAGGTAAAGTAAGCTAATAAAAAAGCTCCGGCATTACCGAAGCTTTTACAGATAAAACAACTTCTAGTTTTTCTCTTCATATTTATCTACGAAAGCTTTTATTTTCATATCAGGTTTATCATTCAGTTCAAGTGTAATAATTACCTTACCGTCTTTTCCCTCAATTGTTACAACTGCATCATGCTTGTCGTCATGCCCTTCTGTTAATTCAGCTTTTATTACTGTTTTGCCGTTTTTAAACGCATCTGCCCAATTACAGGTAGCCTCTGTAATTGGCCCCGTCATTATATCGTTAGGGTCATCGTTATGATTAAAGGTAATTGCGGTTTTAGTCACTTCTACCGTTATCTTATCCTGTGTTTCGTTTTGTACTTCGTCTTTGCTGTTGGTAAACGCCTGCTTACCGGAGGTCCACAGTATTTTCTTTTCGCATTGTGCCTGGCTTTGTTTCGTAAATGCGCATACAACAAAAAGCATTAAGATGATCTTTTTCATGATTTGATTTTAAAAATGATGTGTATTTTTTACGATACCATTTTCAATAGTAATGCCACAATTAGCTCTTTAAAAATCAATTGATTAAAAGAAAATTTCTTTTAAGAAAAGTTCAAATACGGACAAAATGTTTGAAAATGAACAAGGATAAACACTTTCACTGCTTTTTAGTCGGGGGAAAGAAAACAACGAAATAATATTTTCCTTTTATAAAGAAGGCAGCTCAATAAAATACAGAAAGTACAAGAGTGCGACGCAAGAAAAGCATCATAGCAGTAATGCAGATGGGTCACTAAAAATTCTCTTATTTCCAGATGCGTGGAATACGTTGTTCTAATAACATCAGGTCTGCCAAAGCCACAGCCGTAGCGGCTTCCAGGATAACGGGTGCACGCAATGCCACACAAAGGTCGTGGCGGCCTTTGATAGAGAAATCTTCCATTTTACCTGTCTCCCAGTTAAGACTGTTTTGTTGTTTTGGTGTAGAGGCCGTTGGTTTTATGGCAATGCGAAATACGAGTTCATTACTGTTAGTGATACCGCCAACAATACCACCTGCATGATTGGTGGTTGTTTTGCCTTCCATATTTTCAATGGCATCGTTGTGCTGTGATCCAAACATTTTTGCTGCAGCGAAACCACTTCCAAACTCAATCCCTTTTACAGCAGGAATAGCAAAAGCAATATGCGCAATGTTTGATTCAACAGAATCGAAAAAAGGTTCTCCAAGACCTATAGGCAAACCATTAACCCGGCATTCAACAAGACCGCCGACAGAATCTTTTGCATCAATAGCATTCTGCAAACCTTTTTCTAAATCTTTTTCACCGCCTATTTCTGTTACTTCAGCATGTATAGAAATACCTTGAAAAACCTCACCCAAACCCTCTTCAAAGGAGAGGGCTTCAGACGTTACGGGTTCAACTGTCTTGCGCTCTTGTATGGCTTGTTTGATGCGATTAATAACTTCTTGCAAGCTATTCTGTACTTCATCATTTGTAATCTTTACCATTGAATAACCAAATTCATTGAGCCATTGCATACGCATGGAATCAAATTTTATTTGCTCTTCTGTATTATGATATTCCCCGTCAATTTCTACTATTATTTTTTTATCAAGGCATACAAAATCAGGAATATATCCTGCAATCGGATGTTGTCTTCTGAATTTTTGATCTTCTATATTTCTGTTGCGTAGTTGCTGCCACATTATATCTTCAGCTTTCGTTTGATTTTTTCTGTTTTCTCTGGCGTAAGCAATAAGATAATTCCATTGTTCGGGCGAAGCAGTCATATAACCGGGTTGGGGTCTTATTCCCCTCTCCTTTGGAGAGGGGTTAGGGGTGAGGTGTTGTAACATTTTCTTTGCAATAGCTCCAGCAGCAACAAGCCCTGTTGTAAGTCTTGCACTGAAATGCCCGCCACCACGGAAGTCTTCGTTGCCACCATATTTTTCATGTGCTACAAAATCTGCATGACCGGGACGTGGAAAGCTGCGTTGTTTTTCATAATCGCCGCTGCGTGTATTATTATTTTCGAAGAAGATGGTGATTGGCGCACCAGTAGCTTTACCGTTAAATATCCCACTTTTGAAAAAAGGATAGTCAGCTTCCTGACGTGGTGTGGTACCTTTTTGTTTACCACCTTTCCTGCGTTCAAGATCAGGTAAGAGGTCATCTTCTATTATAGGCAAACCTGCAGGAACACCATCGATAACAATACCAACTGACTCGCCATGCGATTCACCAAAAATATGTACACGAAATATGCGGCCGAAACTATTCATGAATGGCTTCCTTATTATTTAAAGATACAACGCCACCAAGACTTTGTATATGTTCGTAAAAATTAGGATAAGATTTTGAAACAGCCTGCGCTTCTTCAATGATTGTTTCACCTTCTGCTTTTAAACCAGCAACAGCACACATCATAGCAATGCGATGGTCATGACGTGAATGCACATGTGCGCCATGTAAACCATTGCCACCTTTGATGAGCATGAGGTTATCCTGTAATACAACTTCAAGACCCATCTTGCCAAGCTCCTGTTGTATAGTTAATCCGCGATCACTTTCTTTATGCGCTAAGCGATGAACCCCTTCAATAACTGTTGTGCCTTCGCAATAGGCAGCCAGCGCAGCAAGCGGAGGAAAAAGATCAGGACAATCTGTTGCATCAAAATGAAAAGCTTTTAATTTGCCAGGGCCAATTTCAATCTGATTATCCTGCACAGATAAGTTGCAACCACAATCCATTAATGCTTGCATTACCGCTTTATCAGCTTGAGTGGAAGCAATGTCTAAACCCCTTACTGTAATATTACCTGCAATAGCACCAGCGACCAATAAGAATGCGCCGCCACTCCAATCACTTTCTACTGTATAATCAATATAAGTTGATTGATAGTTGACAGGTTCTATTTCAAAAAAGAATTCTTTATGATCATTGTTCCGTGGCACCTTTAATTGAAATTGTTCCATAACAGAAAGCGTAAGATCAACATAAGGTTTGCTCTTGAGATTATTCACAGTAATAGTTACATCCTTTGCATCTAGTGCAGAGTATGCCAACAATAATCCTGTAAGAAATTGTGAACTTAATGAGCCATCAATAGTAATATTCTTTGGCTGTAAAGGACCGTGTACTTTTAATGGCAGTTTACCATTGTTCGACGTTATTTGAACGCCAAGTTGTGGAAAGATCTCATCAAAGAAATCCATTGGGCGGGTAAGCAAACTGCCTTCACCATTAATCGTCATTTCTTTTGCATTGAGTGCAACGATGGGTGCAAACATTCTGATGCCTAAACCACTTTCTCCGTTGTTTACTTCACTGGTAACAGCATTTACACCATCACTTGTAATTTTTATGCTGCCATCCTCTAATTGCTCTACTGTTGCACCTAATGCCTGTATTACTTTTAGCGCAGCTCTATCATCATTAGAGATTCCTGGATTACGAATAATGCTTTCTCCTTTTCTTACCAAAGCTGCAGCGCATGCACGCTGCATAGAACTTTTTGAAGCGGGTGCTACAATGGTTCCTGATATAGATGATGGTTGTATCGTTACCTGCATGATAATAATTAATTTGTAGTAGCTAATTGTTGCACAACCGGTGCAATCTGTTCTATAGTCAATGGCTTAACTATTCCTTTACCTATCTTTTCCAACAGTACATATTGAATATCTTTCTTTGTTGCTTTCTTATCAGACTTCATCATCTCCAAAGCCTTATCTGCATTAAATCTAAAGAAAGCTGTTAAACCATATTTTATAATTAAGAAAGCGATCTTATCAGCATCTTTAAGCCCCAGCATATCCCTGCTGATATAAGCTGCAATCACCATTCCAATAGTTACTGCATGGCCATGTGGCAATTTATAGGTATTCTCAATTGCATGCCCAAGTGTGTGACCGAAGTTGAGCAGCTTTCTATCACCTTGTTCAAACTCATCCTGTTGCACGACTTTGCTTTTAAGTAAAGCATTGCGTTGAATCAGTTTATTCAACAATACTTTGTCTTTCTGAAAATCAGTAAGCTTGTGTTGCTCGAGCAATTTAAACATAGCCGCATCTTTAATGCAGGCGTGTTTAATGATCTCTGCAAAACCATTTACCCATTCTTCTTTCGGCAATGATTTAAGTAATGAATAATCGTATAATAAAAATGAAGGCTGACGAATTAAGCCCACCATGTTTTTATAAACGCCAACGTCCACACCATTCTTACCACCAATAGATGCATCTACCATTGCGAGAATTGAAGTTGGAACAAAACCAAACTGCACTCCACGCATATAAATCCCTGCAACATAACCAGCCATATCTGTAATAATACCACCGCCAACACCCACAATACAAGACTTTCGGTTTGCACCAGCCTGCACTAACTGACCAATAATATTATCAACCGAATGTTGTGTTTTATGTTCTTCACCGGGCTTGACTACAATCGTGCTCCAGCCTCTAAATTTCCTTTGATTTTTGCTGAAAATATTTTCATCGGTTATGATGAAGGTATTGTCCCTTGATACCAGCTTTTCCAGGTGATCAAAAGAAGCGTCAAAGTAAAACGAAGTAGTTGCTGTTGAGAAAGCAATGTTTTTTTTTGTCATTTCACGCAAAGGCGCAAAGGCGCAAAGTGATGTAAGTTTTTGTTTGCTGACTAACGATCAGAACGTACAAGTGTGCGACGCAACGATGCTTAATGTTTATTCAAATGCCCGGCTCATAAAAATATTCTACGCGCCGGGCATTTGCACATTTTCACATCAGCACGTTCTCACATTAACTATTCAATATCTTATTCTGATGATTGATACTTTCCATGTGAACTGCATCAAAATATTTTGTGATGAATTCACGGCTTAAACCAATCTTATCTCCACGATCAAATGCACGTTGCAAAATTTCGTTCCAACGATTTGTTTGAAGGATGGTGATGTTGTTATCTTTTTTATACTGACCAATTTTTTCTGCGGTCTTCATACGCTCACCGAGGATCTGCATCAACTCATCATCAAGGTGATTGATTTGCTGACGCAATTTTTCCAATGCAGCATGATATTCTTCATTTGCCACATCTTCTTTACGCCACTTAATGCTGTCAAGCATTTCAGCGAGACGCTCAGGTGTTACCTGTTGCTTTGCATCGCTCCATGCTTTATCTGGATCGATGTGCGATTCAATGATCAAACCATCAAAGTCAAGGTCAATTGCTTTCTGTGCAACTTCCTGGAGAATATCTCTGCGACCACAAATATGTGAAGGATCATTGATCATCATCATATCAGGATTGCGGCGTTTCATTTCAATCGCCAAATGCCACATTGGTGCATTGCGATATTCTGTATTGCCATAAGAAGAGAAACCGCGATGTATCAAACCAATTTGTTTAATGCCTGCTTTTGCCACACGCTCCACCGCGCCGATCCATAATTCAAGATCAGGGTTGATCGGGTTCTTGATCAACACCGGAACATCCACACCACGCAGTGCATCTGCAATTTCCTGCACGCTGAAAGGGTTTACTGTTGTACGTGCACCGATCCACAATACATCTACATCAAAGTGCAACGCATCCTGCACCTGCTTTGCTGTAGCTACTTCAACTGCTACCGGCATACCCGTGATTTTACGAGCCTGCTGCATCCACGGTAAACCTTTGGTACCAATACCTTCAAAGCTTCCGGGGCGTGTACGTGGCTTCCAGATACCGGCACGCATAATATCTACTTTACCGGTCTTATGTAAACGTACAGCAGTTTCCAAAACCTGCTCTTCGGTCTCTGCACTACACGGACCGGAAATGATCAATGGACGTTTGTTCCATTTCTCCTGCACCAATTCTTTCATGGTTGTTGCATTCGTTGCTTGCATATCAAGGGACTTTATGTTGTTGTTATATATAAATTTTTATATGGCAATCTGTATCGCTATGTTCATCGTCTGTTGTGTCACTCACTTGTGCGTTCGGAAGTTTATTCGTCTTTTATTAACTGCCAGATTTCCTCTTCGTTAAACCATCTTCCTGTGTTATAAGCAATCACAAATAGTAATCTGAATTTTTCATCTTCTTTCTTTGCTAATCCTATTAAAGAACCTTTCTTTATAGGATCACCTTTTTTTAAATCGGAGATATTCAAATCATGGTAACTATAATAAATACTATCACTCTCCACTGTCACAACTGAAACGTGATTTTCTTCTAATTCAAGAATCGCATTAATTTTTCCATCATGAATTGAAAATACACTATCACTTTTTGATATAAAATACAAACCCGGAAAATAATCTACAATTGCACCATCTGGATGTTTAGTCTTGAAGGCTTTCGCATTTTTCATTGGCAATTCTTTTACTTTTCCAAGTGTTATCATATCAGAATCATTCTGACAAAAAGAACCAATCGAAATCATCAAAGAACTAATAAAAAGAACAAGACTTTTCATATGTCGAGTTTAGCATTTCAGTACAAGTGTGCGACGCAACAATGCTTAATACTTATTCATAAGCCCGGCTCAAAAAATTTCTTACACCCCTTTAGGGGATGGGGGCTTATTACCGGCTGTTCGCATCATTCATTCTTATCCTTCTGCCTTTATAATTCTTACCATCAATTGCGCGGATCATTTGTTTGGCAGCACCACTTTCTATTTCTATCCAGCTATTCATTTCTTTCATATCAATTCTGCCGAGTACTTCCTTGGTAAGCTCACTCATATCAAGAATGAATTGTAAAAAACTTGCTTTATAAAAACCATCTTTTGTACCAAGGTTCACAAAGAGTCTTGTTGTATTGCCATTACTGTTGCTGTTAAACTCTCTTCTTTCACCACGACCTGCACCACGATCAGCCCTGTTAAAACGATCATCACCGCCGCGCCTGTTACCTCTGTCATCCCGATTGAACCCATCACGTGATATTCTTTCTCTCGGATCTCTGCGTTGTTCTCTTATATTCAGGTCTTCTGCATTCTCATAATATTTCAGGAACCTGTCAAACTCAGTAGCAGCCACTCTTTGCAACACCTCTTCTTTACTTACGTCAGCAAACTTTTCTGTAAGCATAGGTAAATATGTTTCATAATCGCCGTGACTGATATCTGTCTGTAATAATTTATCCATGAAAGAAAAGAACTGTTTGCGACAAACATCTTTACCCGTTGGTACTTCCAGTTTATGAAATGGTGATTGAACCATGCGTTCTATTTGTTTCAATCTTCCTATCTCACGACTGTGTACAATGCTCATACAAATACCTACATTGCCTGCACGGCCTGTTCTGCCACTGCGATGTGTATACACTTCCATGTCATCAGGCAGCTCGTAATTAATTACGTGTGTTATACCCACCACATCAATAC
This sequence comes from Panacibacter ginsenosidivorans, assembly GCF_007971225.1. NCBI lineage: Bacteria > Pseudomonadati > Bacteroidota > Chitinophagia > Chitinophagales > Chitinophagaceae > Panacibacter > Panacibacter ginsenosidivorans. Next base: position 1,698,961 of record NZ_CP042435.1, read on the forward strand.
CACGTGCAGCCACATCTGTTGCAATCAGCAACTGTAAAGTCTTATCACGAAACTGTCCCATCACTGCGTCACGCTGTTGCTGTGTAAGATCTCCATGCAGCGCATCAATATCATAACCTTCACGGGTAAGCTTTTCTGCAATATTCTGCGCATCAACTTTGGTGCGTGTAAAGATGATACCATAGATACCCGGGTTCACATCTATCAAACGCTTCAATGCTTCATAACGATGATGAGCTGCTACAACGTAATATTGGTGATCAATATTTTTGTTCGCCGTATTTGCTTTACCAACTGTTACTTCCACAGGATCTTTCATATACTTCTTGCTAACCCTGCGAATTTCCGGTGGCATTGTCGCACTGAATAGCCATGTGCTTTCACGTTGTGGTGTATTCTTAAGAATGAGTTCTATATCATCCTGGAAACCCATGTTCAGCATTTCATCAGCTTCATCCAGCACCACATATTTTATCTGCTCAAGATTAATAGCTTTGCGTTCGATAAGATCAATCAATCTTCCGGGTGTTGCCACAACGATCTGTATACCGCGCTTCAGGTCTCTTATCTGCTGACCAATAGAGGTACCGCCGTACACGGCTATTACATTTATAGCACGTATATGCTTTTTAAAGAGCTCAATTTCACTTACGATCTGCATACACAGTTCACGTGTGGGGCAAACCACCAATGCCTGCGGATATTTATCGTTTTCATTTATTACCTGTAGCAACGGCAAGCCAAATGCCGCTGTTTTTCCCGTACCTGTTTGTGCCAGCCCTATAAAATCTTTTGTGCCGCTTAGTAAAACAGGTATCGCTTTCTCCTGGATTGTAGTAGGATTAACGAAGCCTAATTCACTGGTAGCCTTTACCAATCGCTCCTCTAACCCCAATTCTTCAAATGTTATCATTACGTTTCAAAATTTGCCGCAAAGGTAACCAATGATAGCCACGATTTGGCTTTGATTTCACTGATTATGCCTATTTAATCGTTATTTGATGCGGCTTTTATGTTTATTTTTTGTTATCAACTGTTAGTTCTTTGGGCATCGCCTGTTGTGTCACTCACTTGTGCGTTCGGAACTTTGAGGGGCAAGCTGCGAGCCTTGAGCTAAGAGCTTCGAGCAAAACATAAGCGCTCAAAGCTCGCAGCTATCAGCTCATAGCTATTTTAAAGTACAAGTGTGCGACGCAACAAAAATTTAATGCTTATTCAAATGCCTGGTTCATAAAAATCATTTCACATTACTTAATGATTCTTTGAATCTTATTTGCATTCTCCATTAATTCGTATAAATATTCCATGTTCTCTTTTTCCAAACATGCTTTGAATTTGCGCAACTGCGTAATGTGTTCATTCAAAACGTCCAATACATTTTCGCGGTTTTGCATAAAGATGGGCGCCCACATTGCCGGACTACTTTTTGCCAAACGCACCGTGCTCTCAAAACCACCACCGGCAAGTTCGAAGATGGCATCTTCTTCTTTCTCTTTTTCCAATACTGTATTCGCCAAAGCGAATGAAGTGATGTGTGCAATATGACTTACATAAGCAGCATGCACATCATGCGGTTCTGCATCCATGTAAACGATATGCATACCAAGATCTTTGTAAATATTTTCAACGATCTCAACTGCTTTGGGATCGCTTTTTTCTTTCTCGCATATAACACATGCACGTCCTGCGAAGCCATCTTTCACAGCAGCTTCCGGTCCGCTGTATTCCGTACCCCACATAGGATGCGTGGCAACAAAGCGACTGCGCATGGGGTAGTTTGCAAGGGCTTTGCATAAAACTAATTTTGTTGAGCCTGCATCAACAACAATCTGTTTATCCGTAACTATTTTCATGATCTGTTGCATAACAGGAATCGTTACATCAACAGGAATAGCTACATAAATAAGGTCACTTTTTTTTACTGCTTCTTCAAGCGGCAATGCTTCATCTATAATGCCTAACTCGATTGCTTTTTGTTCACTTTCTTTTGTTCTGCTTACGCCGATAACATGTTTGGTGTAACCTTTTTCTTTTAACGCCAGTGCGAATGAACCACTGATCAAACCAACACCAACTATCGTAACACTGTTAAACATCTCAACAAATCTTTATAATTCTTAGTTATTTATTTTTTACTCTTTTAATTGCTTCTTCAAATTTTTCTATGCTGCCGCATAAACTGATGCGTATGTATTTTTCACCGGCGCTTCCAAATATTCCACCGGGTGTTATGAACACATTGCTGTTGTACAAAACATCATCGCTTAATGCATAACCATCTTTGTAAATATCCGGTATTCTTGCCCACATAAACAGTCCTACCTGGTCTTTTGAATAGATACAGTTTAGAGCATCAAGTAATTCATAAACTTTTGCTCTGCGTTCTCTGTACACTTTATTTACACTATCGTACCAATCTTTGCCAAGGCTCAAAGCTTTTGCAGCAGCGAGTTGTACAGGCAAGAACATTCCGCTATCCATATTGCTTTTAAAACGCAATACTTCATCAATTCTTTCTTTTGCTGCGCAAAGAACACCCACACGCCAGCCCGCCATGTTTTGCGATTTGCTTAATGAGTTTAATTCAAGCACCACATCTTTTGCACCATCAAGACTTAATAAACTCATTGGGTTATCATTCAAAATAAAACTGTACGGGTTGTCGTGACAAATCAATATGCTATGCTTTTTTGCAAAAGCAATCAGTTGTTGATACATTTCAACAGAAGCCAATTGACCGGTTGGCATGTGTGGGTAGTTAACCCACATCAATTTTACTTTTGAAAGATCTTTTTGTTCTAATGCGGCAAAATCTGGGTAATAATTATTTTCTTCTTTAAGATCATAATCAACACAAACACCACCAGCGAGTTTTACCGCACTTCTATATGTTGGATAACCCGGATTTGGTAAAAGCACTTCGTCTCCTTCATTTAAATAAGTCATGCAGATATGCATGATGCCTTCTTTGCTGCCGATCAATGGTAATATTTCTGTATCTGGATTCAATGTAACATGATACCATGTTTGATACCAATCAGCAAAAGCCTTTCTTAAGACTGGCGAGCCTTTGTAATTCTGATACGCATGCACATTTGGTTTTACACTTTCTTCGTTCAATACCTTGATAACATCAGGATGCGGCGGCAGGTCAGGGCTTCCTATGCCAAGGTTTATAATATTCTTGCCTTGTTTGTTCAGTTCATCTATTTCCCTTAATTTCTGTGAGAAATAATATTCACCTATGCCTTCCAGTCTTTTTGCTGTTGCTATCATAAAATATAATCGTTAGAATATTATTGTTTCACCTTTCTTATAAATGCCATATACGGTAACATCCCCGGTTAATGGCCGAATGTCATTTATTACTTTATTGAACTGGTCAAGCGTATCAAACTCCATGTCTACACCAAACATATAATGCCAGTTAGTTTCAGGAATTGGAAAGCTTTGCAGTTTGGAAAGATCAATGCCACCGTCTGCTATTTTACCAAGCACTTTTGCAAGACTACCTCTTGAGTTATCTGTAAAAAATGTTACAGTTGCTTTATTCGCACCCTCAACCGGAACTTCAGGAACATCCGGTTGCAATACCAGAAACCTTGTATAATTATGTTTTACTGTATGTATATCAGGAGCTATAACGTTAAGATGATAAAGATCGGCAGCAAGAGTACTTGCAATAGCTGCAATATGTTTGCTTTTATGCTGATGAACCTGTTTTGCGCTTAAGGCTGTATCTTCTGATTCTACAAGTTTCCAATTATATTTATCAAGGAACCTGAGACATTGTTGTATGGCCATTGGATGAGAATGAACTTCACGAATATCATTCAAACTAACACCAGGATTCACCAATAAGTTTTGTCGAATCTGCAGGTAAACTTCTCCAATAATATACAACCCGCTTTTACGCAAAAGATTATAGTTACCAAGAATACTGCCTGCAATGGAATTTTCAATAGCCATGATACCTCCAGAGCTCAATGCCTTATCCGATGCTATTTTCAAAACCTCGCTAAAAGTTGGGCAACATATTACTTCAACATCATCTCCAAAAAATCTACGTGCTGCCTCCTGGTGAAAGCTGCCTTCAAAACCCTGGATAGAAATTTTACTTTTGGCTTTTGCAATTGCAGTGCCGTTTAAATGTTTTTTTTCATGTTCTGTTTCCATATAATATTTATCAGTAGCGTGCTTTTAGGTTAAAAAAAATCCCGGCCTTTTTGACCGGGATTGTATGCTGATTGTTTAATTCATGTTTAGTATCTGGCAAATACAACCCCGTCTGCTTTGGTAAAGTAGAAATAAAAAAAATAAAAGAAGTTGTATTTACCCGCTGCTATCATTGGGTCAAATATATACAGATTGTTTTTGCGCACAAATTTTTTTCAATTATAATAAACGAGTGTTCGTTTAAAATATTATATAACTTGTTTATCAGCTTTTTGTATATAGCTCACCGCCTGTTGTGTCACTCACTTGTGCATTCGGAAATTTGATGAACAAACTTCGAGCCTTGAGCTATGAGCCCAGAGCTATACATAAGAGCTTGCAACTATCAGCTCATAGCTGTTTTAAAGTACAAGGGTGCGACGCAACAAAAGCTTAATACTTATTCAACAGACCGGAACATAAAAACAAAAAAAGCCCTCCTGTGGAAACAGGACGGCCTCTAACGATTGCTTGCCATATGAAAAATCTTTAACTACTCTCTGTCAGCAAGCTTGACACACAAACCCTAACGCACAGTAGTTTTTGATAATTATTTCTTCAAAGAATCAACAGTAGCTTTAGCAGAATCGCCCATAGCTTTTACTGTAGAATCAGCAGCAGAAGCTGTAGAATCAATAGCTGAAGTAGCAGCTGATGTAGTAGAATCAACTACAGCGGCAGCAGAATCAGTAGCAGTTGTAGCTGAATCACCAGAACCGCAGGCAGCAAATGCGCCAAGTGCTAAAACGAATAATACTTTTTTCATTTTGAATTTTTTTGTGAGTGAATTTTGAGATTAATACAGAATTCACAAAAAGGTAACCCCCGTATAACTCTATTTTTTAAAAATTTTTTTGGTCCTGTTTTGGGTTACTTTTACGCCCCAAAAGGTATTAAAACCGGATAAAGGTGAAAGCTGAGATCAACGAACAAATCTTATTACGCGGATTAGTTAACAACGATTCGAAAGCAATTGAATCTATTTATAAAGAAAATTATAACATGATTCAGGCTTTCATCCTCAATAACAATGGCACTTACGATGACGCAAGGGATATTTTTCAGGAAGCTATGATAACGCTGTATGAAAAAGCAAAAAGCGAATCATTTGTCTTAACCTGCCAAATAAAAACCTATGTTTATTCCGTATGCAGGAGATTATGGCTTAAACGTCTTCAACAAATGGGAAGATATGTTTCAACCGGCGAAAGCCTTGAAGAAACTGTTCCGGTAGAGGATGATCTGGAAGTTCACGAAAAGAGAAATGCAGAGTTTGCCATAATGGAAAGGGCAATGGGTAGTTTGGGCGAACCCTGTAAAAGTTTACTTGATGCATATTATATCCGAAAGAAGGGCATGACAGAAATTGCCACAGAATTTGGATACACTAACGCTGACAATGCAAAGAATCAAAAATATAAATGCCTGATGCGTTTGAAAAAATTATTCTTTGCCCAATATAATATAGGAGAGTGATGGAAGATATACTTTTACTTGAGACCATTGAGCGTTACCTGAACGGTAATATGCTGCCCGAAGAAAAGACTTACTTCGAGCAACTACGCAAGAATACCCCTGAGATTGACCAGATGGTAGTAGAACATAAACTGTTTTTACAACAAATGGAGCATTTCTCTGAACACAAAAGCCTGAGAGAATCTTTGCATAATGCACACAATAACCTTGTTGAAAAAGGTGTGGTATATGAAGGCGGAGAAATCTCAACCAGGGGTAAGGTTATTCAGTTGTGGGACAGGTATAAACGTGTTACTGCCATTGCAGCTTCCATTGCCGGTATTACTGCGTTGGTAATTAGTGGATTGGTTTCCTATTTTACGCCGGTAGCAAATAACAACCAACTGCAACAGTTGAGTCATGATCTAAATCAGGTTAAGCAAAATCAACAAGCTTTAGGTAAACAATTAAATGAAGTTGATTCAAAGATTCCAAAAGATGCAGAAACAATAACCAGTGGCTCGGCATTTTTAATTGATGGCAAAGGTTATCTTGTAACAAATGCACACGTACTAAAAGGTTCAGGTGCGGTTGTTGTAAACAGTAAAGGAAAAGAGTTTAATGCAAAGATCATCAACATTGATGACGCAAGCGATATAGCCATTCTAAAAATTCAGGACGAAGATTACAAACCAGTTTCTTCACTTCCTTACAGTATAAAGAAGTCAAACATAGATCTTGGAGAAGAATTGTTCACGCTTGGTTATCCAAGAGAACAGATCGTATATAATATGGGTTATCTGAGTTCAATCACAGGGTTTAATGGTGATACTTCAAGCTGCCAGATATCTTTGAGTGCAAATCCTGGAAACTCCGGTGGGCCTGTGTTTAATAAAAATGGAGAGATCATCGGTATTCTTAGTACGAGAGAAAAAGCTGCAGAAGGTGTAGTCTTTGCTGTAAAAGCACAAGGTATTTATAAGTTGGTTGATGAATTAAGAGAATCTGATACAGCTGTTCAGCGAATAAAAATGCCGGTTAATTCGTCTATAAAAAATAAAACAAGAGTAGAACAAATCAAAGAAGTAGCAGATTGCGTTTATCTTGTAAAGGCATACACACAAAAATAGTCACAGTTGGTTTAGGTGAACATACACAATGGCCCCGCCTGGTTAGCGGGGTCTTTTTATTTTATGAACCATAGTTCTTGTATTTCAATTAAGCTTTTGTTGCGTCGCACTCTTGTACTGTTGAATTCCTGTCAACATTAGACAGTCGACTGTCGACAGCTTTTCCAAACGCACAAGCGAGTGACACAACAGTTGATGCTATGAAATACAAATGCAGGTTACCAAAAAAACTAAGCCCAAAGATTAGAAGGATACTCACCGGACGCAACAAGTGCATCGATACTTGCCTGTACAATTGGCGCGTCTTCTTTGTAGGTAACGCCAAACCATTTGGCGCTGGTAGGAACAATTTCTATAATGCCACGGCCCGATTTTATATAATGATCTGCCATACGTGGTATAAGAAATTCTGCTTTAAGATTTTGCAGGTTTGCTTTAAGAAACTTATCAAACTCTTCTTCACACATTTTGATATATTCAGGAGTATAGCAAAAGATGTTCATACTAACCTTGGTTTCCGGAGCCAATTCAGTTAGTTCGCCATTCTCTTCATAAACGATCTTATCTTCCTTTTTGTAAATGGTAAGGCGTTCATCAATACCCTGCATTTCATTTTTACTGTTTATAGAAATAACACCACGGCTTACACTGCCATGATCGCTGAGCGTGTTTACCAACTCATAACCTATAACAGCAAAATGTTTATCAGTGCATTTGCTTGTAATAAAATCATATGCTTTTACAAATGAGTCTTTACCATAAAAATCATCGGCATTAATAACTGCAAATGGTTCTTTCACTTCATCTTTGCAGCATAATACAGCATGCGCAGTACCCCATGGTTTTACGCGGTCTGCCGGTATCACATGATTACCTGTAAATGAATCGAGCTGCTGGTAAACATAAGCCGTTTGTATTTTTCCTTTTAGCTTAGGTTCAAAAATAGCTTTAAAATCGTCGGCAAAGTCTTTGCGTATAATAAAAACAACTTTTGTAAATCCCGCTGCTATGGCGTCATAAATAGAATACTCCATAATAGTCTCGCCGGAAGGGCCAAATCCCTGGATTTGTTTCATACTGCCATAGCGGCTTGCCATTCCCGCAGCTAGAATAACTAAAGTTGGTTGCATATTAATAATTTAGAATTTTGCGAAACTAAATGTTTCAGCTTAGAAACGAATAATTATAAAGTAAATTATTCATGATGGAAGTTAGTATTCATTTAGAAAAAATTATTACTCAACCGATTGAGGTTAATTGGCTGCACAGTAATAATACAAAGCTTAATGTATTAAGACTTGACTTAATACATCCTGTAATAAGCGGCAATAAATGGTTTAAACTGAAATATTATTTGGCAACTGCCTTAGCAAACAAATCAGCGTCAATAGGCACTTTTGGAGGTGCTTATTCCAATCATATTGTTGCAGTTGCCTATGCCTGTAAAACCTCAGGCATAAACAGCATTGGCATTATAAGAGGCGAAGAGCCGTCTGTTTTATCTGATACTTTACTGGATGCGAAACATTATGGAATGAAGTTGCATTTTGTAAACCGTGCAGCCTATAGAGATACCGAAATTATAAAACAACATTTTGAGGATACTTACTGGATAGAAGAAGGTGGTTATGGTACAGAAGGGGTAAAAGGGGCGGCTGAAATATTAGCATTCGCAAAAAACAGCCAAAACTATTCACATATTATTTGTGCTGTGGGAACCGGAACAATGATGGCCGGCATTATACAATCTGCACAATCGCATCAAACTATTATTGGCATAAGTACCATGAAAGGAAATTTTGCTCTACATGAAAAAGTAAAGAACCTGCTTGACGACAAAAACCAAAACAATAAGTATAAAATTATGCATGAATATCATTTCGGTGGTTATGCAAAACACCCTTCCCAACTATTGCAATTCATGAACGAAACATGGCAACATCAGCAATTACCCACTGATATTGTGTATACGGCAAAAGCTTTTTATGCGACTAAGCAAATGATCTTAGAAAATACTATACCCAAGGGCAGTAACGTTTTAATGATTCACAGCGGTGGCTTACAGGGCAACAGGTCTTTGCCTGACAATACACTTCTGTTTTAATCAACGCCGCTATATTTGCAACCAATTCAGCAAAACAATGAATCGGATCTCCTTATCACTACTTATAACTATCACTTTCTTTGTAACCGGACATGCCCAGAATCCCTTGCCCGATTTTTCTGCTGAAGATCTGGGCAGTAGTAAAGTTCGCATTTCATGGGTGAATTCTTTTGGCGATAATTGTATACAACTGATGGTCCAATCATCCTACGACAGTGTGAAAAATTTCAAAACTATCTTTTCAACCGAATCTCCGCAACTGCCACAGAATGGATTTGTGTATACATTACCTTATCCCACAGCCAAACTATATTTCAGGGTATTTTATATTCTCTATGGCAACGCTTATTATTTTACAAAAGCAGAACGTCCTATACTAGCCATTTATAATGAGCCCGGAACTGAAACTAAAGTAGCCGAGCAGAAAATAGATCCCATCCGTATTATTACAATCAGGGCAAAAGATTCTGTAGTTGCGCAGATGGGTTATGCAGATTACTGGAAATTTAAAGACTCTGTAAACAGGAACACAAAAGATACATTGTTTGTTTTATCAGGAGACCAGGTATTGATAAAACCATTTAACCCGGAAAATTATTTTCACCCCTCGATCTATGTGGTAACAAACAAAGATGGCTTTGTTACAGTTAAATTACCAGAAGCAATGCATAAAAATTATAAGATTGTTTTCTTAACCATGGAGAATGAAAAGCTGTTTACCATTAACCACATTGCTGACACGGAACTTGTTATTGATAAAACAAATTTCATACATGCAGGATGGTTCAAATTCGAATTGTATGAAGACAATAAACTAAAGGAGAAGAACAAAATATTATTGCAAAGAGATTTTTGATTTAGTTGGTAAGAATTTTTTTGAGCCCGGCTGAAGAATAAGATTAGACTTCGTTGCGTCGCACTCGTGTACTTCCATTCATATATTCAGCAGAAATACAGTTAAACAAACTCTGCATCAAATACTTTCTCAAAATTCTTTCTTACTTTTTCTTTTACTTCTTCCATTGAAACAGCGTAGCCCAATTCTTTTTCCAGCGAAGTAACTTTTTTATCATGTATTCCACATGGAATAATGTGATCAAAATAAGAAAGATCTGTATTTACATTAAACGCAAAACCGTGCATGGTAACCCACCTGCTGCAACGTATGCCCATTGCACATATTTTTCTTTCTTTTCCTTTTGTCTGTGGTTCAATCCAAACACCTGTTTCGCCAGCACTTCTCTCACCATGTAGTCCATATTCTGCCATGGTAAGTATAATAATTTCTTCAAGACTTCTTAAATACCAGCCAAGATCAGTTTTAAATTGATCAAGATCAAAAACCGGATAACCAACCAATTGCCCTTTGCCATGAAAAGTTATATCTCCTCCCCTGTTTATATGAAAATATTCAACACCTTTCTCTTTCCGGTCGGTTTCATTGATCAAAATATTTTCGGCTTTTCCATTTTTTCCTAAAGTATAAACAGGAAAGTGCTCGGTAAACAAGAGATAATTATCGGGTATTATTTGCTGTTGCTTTAGCAGCACACTTTGCTTAAGAAGGTTTTCCTGGTAATCCCATACTTCTTTATAGTGTCTTTCACCAATATCCTGCAGTACAACTTTTTTAGGCATAAGCTGCAAAGTTAGCTGCCTTTACCAAATGTTTTAAAATGTAATAGCGTTTTAGAAATGTTGAGGTGCCTTTGTTTAATCATTGCCCTGAACGATGAATTGCTTGCGACGCAACCGGCGATGCCATAAAAAATGCAGCTGGTATCAAAAAACAAATGCAGCCGGATAGCTGCATTTATTTTTTTGTGAGATCGGGAAACAAACAAACTATATAAACAATACGTAACTAAAACACCAAAGGTTGGTATTGTTGTAATAAAGTTACAGCCTCATCTTTACTTTCCAGCAGTGAGTGGCCGGTTAGAAACTCATCAACCTGTCTTGCGCATTCACGACCTTCGCTGATTGCCCAAACCACCAGGCTTTGTCCACGGCGCATATCCCCACAGGCAAATATTTTAGAAATATTAGATTGGTATTCCTTTTCTGTAGCTTTTACATTGCCCTTTTCATCCAGCTCTACACCAATTTCTTCCAGCATTCCTTCATGTTGTGGGTGTATAAAACCCATAGCTAATAAAGCCAGTTCACAAGGCATTTCTCTTTCACTGCCTTCCCTTTCCACGAAGTTTGCAGGCCTGCCATCTTCAGTTATCTTCCATTCAAGATCCACGATCCTTAATGCTTTCAGGTTTCCATTTTCATCACCAACAAAGGCTTTCGTGGCTATAGCCCAGTGCCTTTCAGCTCCTTCTTCATGCGAAGAAGAAGTTTTCAAAGTCATAGGGTAAGTTGGCCACGGCATAAATGATGTTCTTGTAGCAGAAGGCTTTGGTAATAATTCAAATTGTGTTACAGATATAGCACCTTGACGGTTGGAAGTTCCAACGCAATCACTCCCCGTATCACCACCACCTATTACCACAACATTTTTTCCGGTAGCTTTTAACTCTTCTGAAATGATGTTGCTTTCAATATCGGCATTTGCAAGCGGATCTTTACCGGCAACACGTTTATTTTGCTGCTTCAGAAATTCCATTGCAGGATAAATACCTTTTAAGTTACGGCCGGCAATATTTAAATCTCTTGGAGATGTTGAGCCACCAGCCAACACAATTGCATTATACTCCCGAAGTAAATCATTAACACTTACATTTACACCCACATTTGCATTGCATTTAAACACTACACCTTCTTCTTCCATTAATGTAATACGTCTGTCGATTACCCATTTTTCTAATTTAAAATCCGGAATACCATAACGCAACAAACCACCCGGCGCATCATCTCTTTCGTAAACTGTAACCAGGTGGCCGGCATAATTCAATTGCGCAGCAGCAGCCAACCCCGCAGGGCCCGAACCAACCACAGCAACCTTTTTACCGGTACGTAAATTAGGTTTGCGTGCCTTAACCAGTTTTTGTTCGAAAGCTATTTCAATAATATGCCTTTCAATTTCTTCAATCGCTACCGGCGGCTGATTAATACCAAGCACACAAGCACTCTCGCAAGGTGCAGGACAAATGCGACCAGTAAATTCAGGAAAGTTATTTGTTGATGTAAGAATATCATAAGCTTCTTTCCAGTTCTTATCATACACTGCATCATTAAATTCAGGAATCACATTTCCAAGCGGGCAACCGCTATGACAAAATGGAACGCCGCAGTTCATGCAGCGTGCTGCCTGCTGGTTCAGCATTTGATCGCTAAAACGTTCAATAAATTCTTTGTAATCATGCACACGTTCCTGCACCGCTCGCTTTGCAGGCAACTCTCTTGTAAATTCTAAAAAACCTGTTGGCTTACCCATCTTCAGTATATAGTTTGAAGTTTACAGTTTATTATTTTCTTGAACCCGGCTTTTGTAATTCCATTAAGCTATCGTTGCGTCGCACTCTTGTGCTTTCTGTTCAATATTGATCTGAACGTTGAAGTGAGTGACGCAACAGGCGATGCTCAAAGAATTATTTGTTGACCTCCACAGAAGATTTCTTTTGTAACAATACTTTCTTGTAATCCGTAGGGAACACTTTTACAAAATGCTGCAATTGGTTCTCGAAATCTTTTAATACAAATTGTGCAACGGTGCTGCCGGTGTAATCAAAATGCTTCTGCACCATGCTGTGTAATTCTTTTGCATCGCTTTCTTCGAGTGGATCAAGCTCCACCATTTCCGTGTTGCACATTGAAGCAAACTTGCCCTGCACGTCATACACATAAGCAATGCCGCCGCTCATGCCTGCAGCAAAGTTGCGGCCGGTATCTCCGAGAATAACTGCAAGGCCGCCGGTCATGTATTCGCAGCCATGATCGCCGACGCCTTCAACAACCACACGAGCACCGGAATTGCGCACACAGAAACGTTCACCAGCTTTACCACGAATGTATGCTTCTCCGGCAGTTGCACCGTAGAAGGCTACGTTACCAATCACAATGTTTTCTTCCGGCACAAATGATGATTGCTTGGAAGGATAAATGATAAGCTTAGCACCACTTAGCCCTTTACCAAAATAATCATTCGCATCACCTTCTACTTCGAAGGTTACACCTTTGGTATTGAATGCAGCAAAGCTCTGACCCGCAGTACCATTGAATTTGTAACGGATGGTATCTTCAGGCAAGCCTTCTGCCTTATATATTTTAGTGATCTCGTTGCAGAGAATTGTTCCGGTAGTTCTGTCGGTATTTTTTATATCGAATGTCGCCGTAACTTTTTGTTTGGATGCTAATGCAGGCTTAGCAGTTTCGAGCAATTTCCAGTCAAGCACACCAGCTAATCCATGATCCTGTTCTTCCTGCTTGTAAAGGCCCACATATTCATTTGCGGGTTCTTTGTAAAGGATTGGAGAAAGGTCAAGCTTGCTGTATTTCCAGTGATGAATATTTTCTCTCATTCCTAAAACATCTGCCTGGCCGATCATTTCATTTACCGTTCTGAAACCAAGCTCAGCCATGATCTCCCTGAATTCCTGTACAAGGAATTTGAATAAATTAATTACATGCTCCGGATCTCCGGTAAATCTCTTACGCAATTCAGGATCTTGTGTTGCCACACCCACAGGGCATGTGTTCAAATGGCACTTGCGCATCATTATGCAACCCTCTGTTACAAGTGCAGCAGTCGCAACGCCCCATTCTTCAGCACCAAGTAAAGCTGCAATGGCAATATCACGACCAGTCTTTAACTGGCCATCAGTTTGCACTGTAACACGACTGCGCAATTTATTTTTTACCAGCGTTTGATGTGTTTCAGCAAGACCAAGTTCCCATGGTAAACCTGCATGCTTGATTGAGCTGATCGGTGATGCACCGGTACCACCATCGTGGCCTGAGATCAATATCACATCAGCTTTTGCTTTTGCAACACCAGCAGCAATGGTACCAACACCTGCTTTGGAAACTAGCTTAACATTGATACGAGCTGAACGGTTTGCATTCTTTAGATCGAATATTAATTGAGCAAGATCTTCAATAGAATAAATATCATGATGGGGTGGCGGAGAAATCAAACCAACACCGGGTGTAGCGTGACGGGTTCTTCCAATCCAGTCATCAACTTTGTGGCCAGGCAACTGACCACCTTCGCCTGGTTTTGCGCCCTGCGCCATTTTTATTTGCAATTCATCAGCTTCAGTAAGATAATAGCTGGTAACACCAAAACGTGCAGACGCCACCTGTTTGATAGCGGAACGCATACTATCACCATTTGGTAAAGGTGTATAGCGAATATCATCTTCACCTCCTTCACCTGTATTACTCTTCCCACCAAGACGGTTCATTGCAATTGCCAGTGTTGTATGAGCTTCCCACGAAATAGAACCAAAGCTCATAGCGCCCGTTGCAAAACGCTTATAGATATTTTCAGCGGGTTCTACTTCTTCAATTGAAATGGATGGTCTGTTGGGATTGAATTTAAATAAACTGCGAAGTGTGCATGCTTTTTCGCTCTGATCATTTACCAGTTTTGAATACTTCTTGAAAGTATTGTAATCATTCATGCGGGTAGCATATTGCAACAGATGAATAGTTTGTGGATTAAATAAATGGAATTCACCTTTGCGTTTCCATTGATATAGCCCACCAATATTCAACCTTTCTACAGGTATTTCTTTGCGGCTGAAAGCAAGATAATGTTTGGTCAGTGTTTCGCTACTGATCTCATCCAGCCCCATACCTTCAATACGTGAAGTTGCACCTGTAAAATATTTATCAACCACTTCCCTGTTCAGCCCAATGATCTCAAATATTTGTGCACCCTGGTATGATTGCAAAGTGGAGATACCCATTTTGGAAAATACTTTCAGCAAGCCATCACAAACGGCTTTCACATAATTCTTCTTAAGATATTCTACATCAAGTTCTGTTTGCATTTTTCCGGAAAGCTTCAGGTCTCTGATAGTCGATAAAGCGAGGTAAGGATTAATTGCTGTTGCACCAAAAGCTAGTAAGCATGCAAAATGATGCACTTCCCATACATCACCGGCTTCTACAATGATCCCAACTTTGCCACGTAATCCTTTTCTTATAAGGTGATGGTGAACAGCGGCTGTTGCAAGCAAAGAAGGCATTGCAGCATGATCACTATCGACTGCACGATCGCAAAGTACCAATACTTCGAAACCGTCGTGTACAGCATCTTCTGCATAGCGGCAAAGACGATCAAGTCCCCTTTTTAAAGATCCGGTATTACCATCTGCACGGAAATAAGTCTGTAAAGTTTTTGCCTGGAAAATGCCTGTATCAATACTTCTTATTTGTTCCAGTTCATGATTGTTCAAAACAGGATGTTTCAATGCAACTGTATGACATGATAAAGGATCTTCAGTAAGCAGGTTATCATTATTACCAACAAATGCAGCAAGAGACATTACCATTCTTTCGCGGATAGGATCTATCGGCGGATTGGTAACCTGCGCAAATAATTGTTTAAAATAAGAAGACAGATGTTGTGGCTGATCACTCAAAATGGCCAAAGGCACATCTGTTCCCATAGAACCGATAGGCTCCTTACCATCCAATGCCATTGGTGTTATAAGTGTTTCCAGGTCTTCGGTTGTATACCCAAATGCTTTATGATATTTAAAAATCTGGTCGCTTTCCAGATGCGTGAACATCACCCTTGGCTCAGGTAATTCTTCTAACCGGATCTTGTATTTATTCAACCATTCACCATAAGGTTTTTGTGAACAGATTGTTTGCTTCAATTCCTCATCGCTTATGATACGACCTTGTTCCATATCAACCACGAACATTTTGCCTGGTTGAAGTCTTCCTTTTTCTTTTATCAACGAAGGATGTATTGGTAATGCACCTGTTTCTGATGCCATGATAACACGGTCATCTGATGTAACGCAATAACGTGATGGGCGCAATCCATTTCTATCAAGTGTAGCACCAATAATCTTTCCATCTGTAAAAGAAATGGAAGCCGGGCCATCCCATGGTTCCATCATGGAAGCATGGTATTCATAAAATGCTTTCTTCACCGGGTCCATCATATCATTACCATCCCATGCTTCTGGTATTAGCATCATCATTACATGTGGCAACGAACGGCCCGTAAGCGTAAGCAGTTCTATCATATTATCCAAACAGGCTGAATCACTCTGACCGCCTGTTACAATTGGCAATAACATATCCATTTCTTCTTTCGTGAAGAACGGAGACACAAAACCATGCTCACTCGTTTTGAGCCAGTTAATATTTCCCTGCACTGTATTGATCTCTCCATTATGCGCTATATAGCGGAATGGTTGTGCCAGCTTCCAGGAAGGAAATGTATTTGTTGCAAAACGAGAATGCACAAGGCCAAAAGCAGAAACCACTCTTTTATTGGAAAGGTCAGGAAAATAATCTCTCACCTGGCTGCTGATAAGCTGGCCTTTATAGATTACTGTTTTATAAGATAAGGAAGCCATATAAAAGCCTATTTCATCTTTGCGAACAGTACTGTTAATAGTATGCGTAGCATAGTTACGCAATACATAAAGTTTGCGCTCAAAATCTAAGGGGTTACTAATATGATCCGGACAGATGATGAATACCTGCTCAATTTCGGGTTCTACGGAAAGTGCAGTAAGGCCTATATTGGTTGGATTAACAGGGACTTTCCTGTATGTAAGTATTTCAAGCCCCAGCTTTTCTGCGCAGCGACTAAAAATTTCACGGCATTCTTCACGCAGGCGAATTTCTCTTGGGAAGAAAATTACGCCCACACCATATTTGCCAAATGGTGGAAGGTGCACACCTAATTTACTGCATTCATCAAAAAAAAATTCGTGAGGAGTCTGGATCATAATACCGGCGCCATCACCAGTATTATTTTCACAACCGCATGCTCCGCGGTGTTCCATATTTTCCAATACAGTCAATGCATCAGAAATATTCTTATGGCTTTTGTTTCCTTTGATATTAGCAACGAAACCAATACCACACGCATCATGTTCAAAGGAAGGATCATAAAGTCCTGCCATACGCTTTTGTTCAGTCATACACGGTTCACTTAATTATTAACAAATCAAGGCAGGCAATCGCTATAAAATTACGAATGAAATCGCAATTTTAATTGACAATTTTCAAACAATCTATAAAACTATTACGAAATCATGTAAAGATAGCCGTTTTTTTGCAAAAATTTCTGCTAACAATAGTTAGGATGACCCCTATTCAAATTTCGGGGTTATTTATTGGGGACAGGCATTAAAGCTTTGAGCGTCTTTCGTTGTGTCACTCCCTTGTACGGCCGGATCTTTGATCAGCAAATATGCAAATGCACAAATGAACAATTGACGATAAAACTCACTCTATAATTTCTATAAAATAATCTGCAGGAAATACTGAAGTATCTACCTTTTTTTCTTTATCAAATATTCCATAGAAAGTGCTTCCGCTTCCACTCATAGATGCATAAATAGCACCACTGTTATATAGTGTTTCCTTTAAGTCTTTCATTTGCGCGTATGTGGTAACGACAAGCTCTTCAAAATCATTTACCAATTTATCTTTCCACTGTTCAACAGGTTTTTTAATAATTTCTTTTACAGAGTATGCCGCTATTGCAGGTTTTATTTGCGAGAATGCCCGGCCCGTATTAATATGAATACCCGGATTTACTATTGCAAGTTTATATTTTGAAAGATCAAGGTTTATTTCTTCGAGCACTTCTCCCCTTCCTGTTGCAAAACATGGCTTATTGATAATGAAAAAAGGACAATCACTGCCAAGCTGCAGTGCATAACTGATCAGTTGATTTGTTGATAAGCCAAGATTGAATTTATTATTTAATAAGGTCAGGGTAAAAGCAGCGTCAGCACTTCCGCCTCCAAGCCCTGCACCCATCGGAATTGTTTTGTGCAAATGCATTTTAATGGCCGGTAACTCAGGGAAGTTCTTCTTTAAAAGCCGGTATGCCTGTATGCAAAGATTATCTTCTTCAACGCCATCAATATTTAACCCGGAAGATGAAAATTCAATTTGATCTTTTGCAGTTGACTTTTCTACAGGAATTATTTCTAAAGCATCATTGAGATTAACAGGATAGAAAACAGTTTCAAGATCGTGGTAGCCGTCTGCTCTTTTGCCGATGATATTAAGGCCAAGATTTATCTTACAGTTAGGAAAATTTACCACTTTTACGATTGTTTATGTTGAATACACATTTGGCTTAAGCCATTCAGATATACAACATTGCCACGTCTTTAAACACGTGGCAATGTTAATTTTATTTTATTGGCTTTAGCCAAACTTATATTTATCGTTTGAAGAATACAGAATCTGAATGTACAAGCGTGCGACGCAACAAAAGTTAAATGCTTATTCAACAGCCGGGCTCAAAAAATTCATTTACTTTCTTTTATTGATCTCGTCGCGAATGGCAATTGCCCGTATATAATCTTCCTGCTCCAGCACATCGTTTAACAGTGTGTTCAATTCTTCAATGCTCATTTTGGCAAGCTCTTCACGGGAAGCTTCGGAAACTTCATCTACGGGTATATCAGAAGATTTCTTTTTGTTATTGTCTTCCATAAGAATGCCGGCGCTTTCAAGAATATGATCAAAGGTGTAAATAGGACAACCAAAGCGTACTGCAAGAGCCAAAGCGTCGCTGGTGCGACTGTCTATTTCTACTGTGTCGTGCTCGCTTACACATACAAGCTTGGAATAAAAAATACCTTCCTGCAGATCATTGATGACTATTTCCATCAACTCTACATTAAAGGCATTCATAAAATTTTTCATCAGGTCATGTGTAAGCGGACGGCTGGGTTGCATTCTTTCTAATGCAACAGCAATAGCCTGTGCTTCAAAGCCACCGATTACAATGGGCAGACGACGCAAACCATTAACCTCGCCCAACACAACTGCATAGGAATGTGTTTGGGTGATACTATGTGAAAGCGCCACGATTTCCAGTTCTATCTTCTTCATAATCCGTACAGGAATGTTTCTTATGCTGGCAAAAGTAAAGATTTAAGTCATTAAAATATATTTTGGAAAACAGGAAGCTTTAACCTGCATAAATGTGTGGGGAAAATATCTTTTGAAATCTAAGAAAAAGCCGCTGTTCGGTAACAGCGGCTTATACACATGAGATAATATTGAGAATAATATTACAGGTCTGTTGTCTTTAATTCTTTGGGGAATTTTACATTGATCGTTTGAGACTTTCCATCTCTTAGAATATCAAATTTCAAGGTATCGCCATCCTTCACTTCTTTCATGGCGTCTTTTAATGTTTCCAAAGACGAAATTGCTTTGCCATTTATGGTTGTAATAATATCATCTTGTTCAATACCTGCTTTACCGGCTGGTTCATCTTCATCCACATCAAGCACTTTTACGCCTTTGCTGTCTTCGGTTTCCTGCACTTGCAGGCCAAGTCTTGGCTTTCTGTCCCATCTGCCTGAAAAACCATCGCCCAAGCCCTGCACACGTGGCGCCATGTCAAATTTAAAATTATGATTCATATTTCCATCACCATTATTCCATGAAAAGACCTTCACTTGTTTATTCTCACCAAGTTTTACGTCCACTTTATTTTCTTTGCCTCCGCGTTTGTAGGTAATCGATACCTTATCTTCCGGTTTGTATTTACCTATGGCTTTATAAAGGTCATCTGCATCTGCAATCTTATCATCATTCACTTTTGTTATCACATCATCTTCTTTCAATCCTGCTTTTTCTGCAGCACTTTCTTTGGTAATTTCTGTTATCAATGCACCATCAGCTACTTTTTTCGTCATTACGCCCAGGAATGCTTTGTTGCTGCGTATCTCACGCATAAAGTCATCATTCATAATATTGAAACCTGCCCCGGGAGCCAGTGTTCCTGCCATGGCCATCGGTGGCATAAACATGTCGCGATCATGCAATATTTCAATATCATCATTTTTATAATCTTCAACAGGCTTGCCATTGATGGTTACTTTATCCCCATCAATAACAATGGTCATTTTTTCTTTAGAGTCCCCTTTTTTTCTGATAATTACATCACCATCTTTTTTTTCTGTGGTTTTTTCTTTTTCATCCTGTGCCAGGATACCTGTCGCAATACCTAAGCTCAATGAAAATAATAGTGGTTTGATTAAGGCTTTCATATTTACTTTTTTATATTCCTACGAAGTTTTTAGTAGATCAAATGTAGAGATAATTTTCAAATACGAAAAGTTTCGGAAATGTTAAATCACTTATGAGCCGACAAATGAATATCTGTGAAGCTTTTGTTGCATCGCACACTTGTACTTTCTGATTGTAAAGCATCAAAAAAAAGCTTGCAAACAGCTTGCATCTTTTAAAATAGATTATTAAATTTAGTTCATGACCCCAAACCTTGTAGGCTATAAAAAATTTCCTTTTACCAGGTTACTGTTCTCGCTCATTACAGGCATCCTTATAGAATGGTACCTGCAGATTTATCTGAAGACAATTTTATTTGTATTCATTTTTGCTTGCGCCTTACTTTTATTCTATACGTTTCTTTCCCTTTCCCAGAGATTTATTTTGCGCTGGCTACATGGGTTAGCAATATTAATATTGGTAATGACATTTGGTGCCACTATCATGTATGTAAAAGATATAAGGCATCAACCGGACTGGTACAATAACAATTATACAAGTACAAGTCCTGTACTTGTTACCATAGAAGAACCCCTTGTTGTCAAAACCAATTCGTACAAAGCTTTAGCAACAGTAAATGCAGTTTACAATAATGGAAGATGGCAGCAGACCAACGGAAAAATTCTTGTTTATTTAAAGAAAGAAGAGATACATCCTCAAATTGATTATGGAACGCAAATTGTGATTCAAAAACCATTACAGGAAATAACCAATAGTGGTAACCCTGGTGGATTTGATTATAAACGTTATTGCCTCTTCCATGATATTACGGCACAGGTATTCTTAAAAGAAAATGAGTATGCTGTTTTACCAACAAAAAATATTAACTGGTTAGATAAAACGCTGTTTACTTTAAGAGATGTAACCATAAATGCGTTACAACAAAATATTCCCGATGAAAAAGAACAAGGTGTTGCAGAAGCATTACTAATAGGCTACAGGGAAGATCTCGATAAAGACCTGGTACAGGCTTATAGCAACACAGGAGTTGTACACATTATTGCAATTAGTGGGTTGCATTTAGGAATGATATATGCCGCAATGGTCTGGATATTTTCTTTCTTTAAACAAAATAGAACAAGTAGGATATTTAAAGCTATTATTATTCTTTTTGTCTTGTGGACTTTTACATTAATTGCAGGTGCCGTGCCTTCTATAATGCGCTCGGCAGTCATGTTTACTTTTATTGTAATTGGTGATCTGTTGAGCAAACGATCCAATATGTACAATGCACTTGCAGCTTCTGCTTTTTGCATGTTGGTATATGATCCGTTCACTTTATGGGATGTTGGTTTCTTATTATCGTATGCCGCTGTTATAAGTATTATCACCTTTCAGAAGCCTATTTATAACTGGCTTTATTATCAAAACAAACTGCTTGATAAAGTTTGGGGATTAGCCTCAGTAACATTATCTGCGCAAATACTTACTATCCCTATTGTAATATTTTATTTTCATCAATTTCCAAACTTTTTTCTAATTACAAATTTCATAGCGGTTCCATTGTCCGGTTTTATTTTATGTGGTGAAGTGATCTTACTTGCTCTTTCTTTTATAACATCATTAGCCAACCTAATAGGAACTCTTGTTGACTATATGATATACTGGCTGAACAGTTTTATCGAAAACATCAATACACTACCCATTGCTGTATGGAATAATCTTCAGTTAAGCGTATTTCAAACATGGATGCTTTTTGGAATATTCATTTGTGTTTGCATATGGCTCATGTTGAAATCTTCGAAAGCATTCATAACATCAATTGCTTTTGCGTGTATGTTTTTTATATCGTTAAGCTTTAATTACACCGAACGAAATCAACAAGAAAAACTGATTGTCTATAATGTTCCTAAGCAATGTGCTATAGATGTAATCCAGGGAAATCATTATTCATTTACCGGTGATAGCATTTTATTACAAGATGGTTTTCTTCGCAATTTTCATCTTAAACCTGCACGTGTTCTTTACAGAACGGAGCCCGCAACAACAAATGCTTTGAAAGAAAATCAGGTGACTAATATGGATGGCAAAAAAATTTTGCTTCTTACCCAAAGCATGCCACGCCAAAAGTATCAAACTAAAATACCTGTTGATATCCTCATCATCGCACATAATCCACGCATCTACATAAACCAGTTACAGCAGGCATTTGATTGCAAACTGATCGTTTTCGACAGCAGCAATCCGCTGTGGAAAATACAGCTATGGAAAAAAGATTGCGACAGCCTACATTTGCGCTTCCATTCAACACCAGATGATGGTGCATTTGTAATGGATCTTTAGTTATTTATTTTTTTGAGCCCGGCTTTTGTAACACAGATTTAGCTTTCGTTGCGTCGCACTCTTGTACGCTTTGTTCAATATTGATTTGAACGATGCAGTGAGTGACACAACAGGCGATGCCATAAAATACTTAAGCCAGCAACAAAAACTTCTTATAAACCTTCGCATCATGCAAAAGAAAATTCAGTCAGCATTGATCTCTGTTTTTTACAAAGATGGTCTTGAACCACTGGTAAAAGAATTAAACCGTTTGGGAGTTACTATTTACTCAACAGGTGGTACGCAAAAATTTATCGAGGACCTTGGCATTAGTTGTGTACCTGTTGAAAATCTTACAACATATCCATCGATATTGGGTGGTCGTGTAAAAACCCTGCACCCGGCGGTGTTTGGCGGTATTCTTGGCAGACGCGATGTAGAGCAGGATCTAAAAGAAATGCAGGAATATAAAATACCTGAAATTGATTTGGTAATCGTTGATCTTTATCCGTTCGAAGAAACATTGCGTAATACAACTGAAGAAAAACTGATCATTGAAAAAATAGATATCGGCGGACCGTCTATGATTCGTGCCGCAGCAAAAAATTTCCGTGACCTTGTTGTGATCGCAGCAAAAGATGATTATGCAGGCTTGGTTGAATTGTTGCAAAATCAAAATGGCGCAACTTCCATTGAACAACGTAAATCCTATGCGGCAAAGGCTTTTGACGTAGTGATGAATTATGATATTGCAATCAACAATTATTTCAACGGAACCATTTTAAAACCATTAACGCATAAACAATCGATGCGTTATGGTGAGAACCCTCATCAAAAAGCATCTTTCTTTGGTGATCTTACAGAAGTGTTTACGCAGTTAAATGGTAAAGAACTTTCTTACAATAATCTTGTAGATGTTGATGCAGCCGTTCAGATAATACAAGAATTTACAGATACAACTTTTGCCATTATAAAACACACCAATGTTTGCGGCGTTGCTGCAAGACCAACCGTAAAAGAAAGCTGGGATGCAGCATTAGCAGGCGATCCCGAAAGTGCATTTGGTGGCGTACTTGTTTGTAACGGAACAATTGACAAAGCAACTGCTGAAGCCATCAATGAAATATTCTTTGAAGTATTGATCGCACCGGGATTTGACGGAGATGCATTAGCTATTTTAAAAAGCAAGAAGAACAGAATATTGCTCGAATTAAAAGATCAAAAGTCAAAAGTCAAAACACAGTTCAAGTCGGTTCTTAATGGCACATTGGTGCAAGACAACGATGAAGGCAACTATGCAGAATGGAAAGAAGTTGGTGGCAGAGAAACAACTGCAACTGAGAAAGATAACCTTGCTTTTGCAAACATTGTTTGCAAACATCTTAAGAGCAACGCAATTGCATTGATAAAAGATAAACAACTCGTTGGCAAAGGTTGCGGGCAAACAAGTCGTGTTGATTCATTGCGTCAAAGTATTACCAAAGCAAAACAATTTAATTTTGATCTGCATGGTGCGGTACTTGCAAGCGATGCATTCTTTCCGTTCAATGACTGCGTGCAGATAGCACATGCAGAAGGTATTGAAGCTTTCATTCAACCCGGCGGATCAGTACGCGATAAAGACAGCATTGAATATTGTGTACAAAATAATCTTGCAATGGTGATGACCGGGTTGAGACATTTTAAACATTAACGACAGCATTCCATTTTATTGGATACAGGAATTAAAAATAAAGCCTATTTCGCACTAACTGCTACCAGTATCATCTGGGGCACCACATGGGTTGCCAGCAGAATTGGCGTAGAAGATGTGCCGGGTCTACAGGTATCTTATTTAAGGCAGTTCATTGCGGGCTGCCTTTTACTTGTATTCTTTTTTGCACGAGGAGAAAAATTACCAACATGGCAACAGTTTCGTTGGTTATTCATTCTTTCCATTTTCATGTTTGTGCTTGCAAATGGTTTCAGTACATGGAGTGTAAAATATATTCCGAGTGGCTTGGCTTCACTCATTAGTGCGCTTGCGCCAATTTGTGTAGTGCTTATCGATCTTGTTTTTTTCAAGCAATTTAAAAATACACCGTTAACGTTTATTGGTTTGTTTATCGGCTTTGCGGGTGTTGCAATTGTGTTTTATGAAAATGCTTTTCACGAACAACCGGAAGGTTATGCACTCGGTATCATCTATGGTTTTATTGCAATGATCGGCTGGAGTATCGGAACCATTTTTATTACAAGAAACAAATACAATATCAATCCGTATTACGCAATGGGTTGGCAAATGTTTCTCAGTTCTTTTATGATCTTTGCGCTTGCAAAAATTACCAATCAGAATATTCCTATAAATGAAGTTTCGCTGAAAACATGGGGCGCCATTGCATACCTTATTATCATGGGTTCTATATTCGCGTTTGCTGCATTTATTTATTCCATAAAATATTTGCCAACTGCCATCGCATCGCTCTATGCTTACATTAATCCAATCGTTGCCATGTTATTCGGCACGTTAATTCTGGATGAGCCACTCACAATAAATTTATTACTTGGCGCAATCGTTACATTGGTTGGTGTGTATATTGTAAACTACAGTGTAAAGAAGACATAATTTTTTTGTGAAACCAACCACAGAATAAGCATTAAGCTTTTCTTGCGTCGCACTCTTGTACGTTCAAATCAATACTCAATAATGATCAGCCAAAATTTCTTTTTAAAAAATCTGCATACATATTTCTCCAGGGAAGCCATTCTTTTTGTTCCGTTACAAAGTGATTGTGAAAGATGGTGATCAAATCACCGTCAACAGATTTTATTACATCATGATATTGCTGTAATTCTGCCGCTGCTTGCTTCGCAGTATAGTGTTGTTCAAAATATGAGTTGGCTTCCATGAAGCAGAAAGGATGAACTAATAAAGGTGTTTGCTCTTCTTTTTCTAAGTCATACCAACAAAAGGAAGATGCAACAGAGGCCCTGAAACCATTAATGCTGCCATATCCCATAGAAAAATCATTTTTGATTTGGTTATCAATAAGCAAACGATAAGTTTGAGGCAAGGTCATTCTTATATAATGTTGACGGCTCATTGTAACAGCTTTGCCCGTGATATTTTTAAAAATAGAAATCTCTTTCTTCAAAATATTTTCATCGTCACCACTTTGCCATGATGGGTGAATGCCAACACTATATTTTGCATTATGAGTTTTGATTAAACCCTGCATTGCATTTGTGTATGGAGAAAGATTTTTATCATAGCCTTTTCTATTTTCTGCAAGCAGGAAAAAGTAATATGGTTGTAGATTATATTTTACATGCAATTCATCAAGCCATTGATAAGTATCAAAGGGATCTCCACCTAACCCAATCATTGCAAAAAAACGCTGAAAATAACTTTTGAAGTTTGCTGTTCCAAGATCTTTTGAAAGTCCAAGCGTATTTTTTAAGAAGGGATGATTTCTGAATGCATAAGCTATATCAATGTCATAAGTTGGCAGAAAGGTGAATGATGAATGATAAATCTTGAATGTAGAAAATTTTTGCTTCAGCATTTTTTTAAATTCTTCAATCCATAAATTGATCAAAGGCAAATGCAAAAAATCTTCTTTAAAAGCTAAGCTATTTGGATGCGCATACCTGCTATACATATCTTTTTCATGCGGCAGATATTCTTCGTAGCGTGCCAGCAAATAAAATGAAGCAGAAAAAATATCGAATGGAATATCACCACCAGATTTAAAAAAAAATTTCAGATCATTCCATTGAAAACATTCAGCTTTCTGTTGTTGAATATTATTTTCAAATAACAACGCATGAGGTTGAATCCAAAGCTCCCGTTGAGTTACAGAAGAAGATGAATAATTTATCTTTATAGCATCGGTTTGCTGAAACAGGTCGGCATCATTTGTAATAATAATTTCATCATTGATCTGTTTGCTGAAAAAATCAATGATGTAAGAAAGCCTTGTACTTATTTGTGTGGAGTAAAGAAGTATTTTCATTCAGTCTCGTGATGAATAAAGATAAGAAAGTACAAGTGAGTGACACAACGAAGATGCTATGAAAAACAAAAGCCGGTAAATAAAAACTATTTCGTCTCTTCCTGTTCTTTCCACATTTCATTAAAAGTCTTCTTACTAAAATTAAGATCACTTCTATGTGTAGTCCACCCTTTGAAAACTTTATTTACAACCCAGTTTTTTAAGTTACCGTTTCCCATATTCATCATACCGCGATTTAGACTTGCCTGTTTCCATACTTTCCACGCAATGCGCTCTGCAAAAGAACTATCACCTTCTTCAACCGCTTCGTGACGGTTCTCTAACAATAACTCATGAAGATTAATTTTTACCGCGCAAACTTCTGTGCAATTACCACACAACGAGGAAGCATAACTAAGATGTTTATATTCATCAATGCCTTTAAGATGTGGCGTTATAACGCTCCCTATGGGACCGCTGTAAGTTGTTTCATAAGCATGACCACCAATATTTTTATAAACAGGGCATGCGTTCAAACAGGCGCCACAACGAATGCAATACAATGCTTCGCGTGTCTTTGCATTTGCCAGCAAATTTGTGCGTCCATTATCTAACAGGATCACATACATTTCTTCCGGTCCATCCACTTCATTTGCTTGTTTTGGGCCGGTAACTATCGTGTTATAAACCGTAACGCGTTGCCCAGTTCCATACGTTGCAAGCAATGGCCAGAACAATGCAAGATCATTTATAGAAGGAATTACTTTTTCAATGCCAACAATTACAATATGCGTTTTAGGAAATGCGCAACTCAATCTTGCGTTACCTTCATTTTCTGTTACAGCGATGCCACCAATATCAGCAATGATAAAGTTTGCGCCAGTAACACCAACTTCCGCCTGCACATATTTTTCACGCAGCTTTTGACGAGCGACAAGCGTTAATTGTTCAGGCGATAAAGATGGATTAGTGCCTAACTTTTCTGCAAATAATTTTGCCACATCTTCTTTGCTTTTGTGCATAGCAGGCGTAACTATGTGATAAGGTGGCTCGCCATCCAGTTGCTGAATGTATTCGCCAAGATCAGTTTCTACACTTTCAATTCCCAAAGATTCAAGATGATGATTAAGATGAATTTCTTCAGTAACCATGCTCTTGCTCTTCACCAATGTTTTGCAATTTTTTGCTTTGCAGATATTTTCTATTTCCTGAAGCGCTTCCTCTGAAGTATCGGCCCAGATTACTTTTGCGCCACGTGCAGAAATTTTATTTTCAAATTCCTCCAGATACGTATCTAAATTTTCAATGGCACGCCACTTTGCATTCTTCGCTCTTTCCCGCGCAGTAGCAACATCAGCAAATTGTTGCTTGCCAATGGGCACGACAGCATTGTATTTACCAATGTTGAAATTGATCTTGCGCCGATGATCTAAATCAGTTGCTTTGATCGTACTCTTTGCAATAAAAGATGATGCTGTTTCGGTCATGCAATTATTAAATATTTTTTTGAGCCAAACTTTAGAATTCAATTAAGCTTTCGTTGCGTCGCACTCTTGTACGCTTAGAACTTCATTCCGCACCCGGAATTAATCTTTACCGATATGTTCTGCCGTTGCTGCTAATGCTTCATAAAATTCTTCACCGTATTTGCGTATAATGGATTCTTTCAGGAAAATATACACCGGCACTTTCAATTTCTTGCCAAGGTTACATGCTGCTTTGCAAAGATCTTCACGAGGCTCGTAGTTTACATATTCGAGATCAGGGTCCTGCCTGCTTTTCTTTATACGAATAGGAAAGAGATGGCAACTGATGGGTTTTTTCCAACTAAGTTTTCCATCGTTGTAAGCCTGTTCAATGCTACATTTTAAAATGCCTTTGTCATCTCGAAAACCATAAGCACACATTTCTCCTCTTATAGTTGGTGTAACCCAGCCATAAGTGGTATCGTAGGTATATTTCCCAAGTTTTTCTATTGCCGTTTTTCCTGCTTCGGTAAGATATGGTTCTATGATGTTGTAATTACTAATGAGTTCATCAAGTTCATTAAGTTCAAGCGGTGCACCTGCATCTCCATCTTCGCAACAACCGCCTTTGCATTTGCTGAGATCGCAAACGAATTGTTCTTCTATAATGTGGTCGCTGATTAGTTTATTATCTATTGCTATCATGTTGCCCCCATCCCCCTAAAGAGGAGTTTAAATTTTAATAGCGAAGATACGCTATGTTGAAGAAAGAACTGAACGATGAAGAGAGTGACACAACAGGCGATGCTATTTATTCTAAAGCTTATAAACAAAAAGCTATTTCGTCCACTTAAATGTGCTGATAAGATGCATAAGGTCCTGCACCAAAAAATCATTTACCGGTTTTAATGAATCCTGGTTCGGTGTTGTGTCGAAATATAATGCGCCGCGTAGAAAATGTTGCGACGAATCAGTAAGAAAAAATTGATTGGCGGTAGCTACATCTCCGCTTACTTTGAAGTATGTTCCATGAATACCGTTTTCTGTTGATATAAGCGAATCGTTGATGGCGCTGGCTTTCACAGATTGTTTGTTGGTGAGATTATAAGCGTCGTTCAATAATTTATCGAGCTTGTTTGCACCAATTTTTTTGTAGCTTACGTACACACGCCCGTTGAACTGAGGGAACTCAACATTGATCCACCAGGGGTTTTCAGGAGCATCTCCAAAGAAGCTGCTGTCTCTTACAATCTTTGCATAAGTTGGATATTCAAATGTGTAAGGAAAGCCGGGCTCATTAAAAGTTTGATAAGATTTTTTTGGAAAATCTATATTGAAGTAACCAGTTGGCTTTGGAACATACGGGCTGTTGCAGGCAGATAATAACAAAACGGATAAACTGCAGATGAAATAACGTAATGAATGTTTGCTCCGCCTGTATGATATATAAGTCACAAATAAATTTTTAGATCGTTTTAGGCCTTATAGTAATTTTTATTTTTTGCAGACGGTTTCTTGCAATTTCAAGTACTGTAAAATCAAAGTCTCCAACATTTACTACAGCATTAATTCTTGGAAATTCTCCTGCTATCTCAAGCACAAGACCGGCGAGTGAATCACTTTCTCCCTTAACCCCATTAAAGGTATCCATCGGAAGCTGCATAAATTTACAAACATCACTTACAGAAGTGCGGCCATCGAAAATGTAGTTATAATCGTCAAGTTTTTTAAAGCCGCTTTCTTCATCATCAAATTCATCTTTAATTTCACCAATAACCTCTTCTAAAATATCTTCCAATGTAACGATACCGCTGGTTCCGCCAAACTCATCTACCACCACTGCAAAATGAACACGCTTAGCCTGGAACTCCTGCAGCAAGTCATCTATCAATTTATTTTCGTGTACAAAATAAGGCTGACGCATAAGAAAATGCCAGTCAAAATCATCATCATTATCAAGATAAGGCAATATATCTTTTGTGTTAATAATGCCAACCACTTCGTCAAGATCATCTTTATACACAGGAAGCCTGCTATAATGTAATTCTTCTATCCTTTTTACCAGTTCTTTAAAAGAAGCTTTGTGATCGATGCCACTCACATCAAGCCTTGTGCGCATGATCTGCTTTACAAAAATGTTACTGAACTTTGCAATACCTTTTAAGATGTCTTTCTCTTTGGTTGTATTCTCATCATCACCGGGCGTAGTAGTATCAATAGCATCATAGATTTCTTCCATCCTCTTTGCCCGGCCTGAATTACGGG
The DNA here is from genome assembly GCF_007971225.1 of Panacibacter ginsenosidivorans. Classification (NCBI taxonomy): domain Bacteria; kingdom Pseudomonadati; phylum Bacteroidota; class Chitinophagia; order Chitinophagales; family Chitinophagaceae; genus Panacibacter; species Panacibacter ginsenosidivorans. The sequence continues at coordinate 1,729,025 of NZ_CP042435.1, forward strand.
AGAACCTTCTTTCTACAGCATCTGAATGCCGCATAAACCATGCACCAGGTCTCTTAAAGATGTAAAAAACACCTTCTGCGATCACCCCAAAATCTTTTGCGTACCTGATATTATTCTGACGTGCCAGTATCTTCGGCATTATTTCGCAAAACAATACCAATATAACAGCGACCACCACTACTTTAATTACAAATTCTAACCACTGATATTCAGCTTTGGTAATATCATCTAAAAGAATATTAAGGATAATGATGATACCAATATTGAAAAAACTGTTCGCAAGAATAAAAGAAGCGAAAAGTTCTTTAGGTTGTTCCAGCAGATCTATAACCCTGTTGTAAGGTGGCTGTTGCTTTGTTTTGAGCAGGTTGATATCTTTATTAGTGAGAGAAAAGAAAGCAACTTCTGCACCTGATACCACGAATGAGAAGAATATCAGGATAAGCAGCAAAATAATAAGCGCCGTGGTACTTCGCGGGTCAATAGATGCAAGATAAGCTGGATGTATATATTGAAAATGGGACACTGCAACAGTTTCCAAACGATTCGATTTTGATTACAAAGCTAAATTATAATGGCACGCCATTATCAGCGTGCCAATATTAAGAAATATTATTAAAAGAGGGCAGTTTAAAACGGCAGACCTTCGGCCGGTTCGTCTGCTATCGGCGGAATATCTCCGCCGGGGAAAGGTTCTGCGCCGTCAGTAACACCGGGCGCCGGATGATATCCGCCACTGCCATCATTACGTTTATCAAGCATTATCAGGTTATCACCTACAATTTCTGTAGCAAATTTTTTATTGCCTTCCCTATCGTCCCAACTGCGGGTTCGCAATCTTCCTTCCACATAAATCAAACTCCCTTTATGCAAATATTTTTGCGCCAGTTCTGCAAGACCCCGCCACAATACTACTGTGTGCCACTCTGTTTGTGAGATCAGTTTTCCAGCCCTGTCTTTGTAAGTTTCTGTAGTGGCTAATGGAAATTTGGCAACTGCAATGTTTCCCTCGAGGTACTGAACATCCGGGTCTTTACCAAGGTTGCCAATCAACATTACTCTGTTTACTCCTCTCATACAACTTATTTTTTATTCGCCGGTGATAATATAACCCTTGTCACTCTAAAATTATAAAAAAACCAGCTAAACAAATAAGTTAAAGTGCTAAAAAAGAGCAGGCTGTACATTTTTAGTTTCAAGATGCTGGTTAATAAAAGCCGGAAATGGTAAATGTGCCATCTCCTGTGCAGATAGCCATAAGCTATCTTTTGTTTTCAATTTTGGGGGAATGTTATTTAATTTAACCACAATAAAATGCCCTTTTATATGCTGATGTGTTAGTTGCTGTGACGCGGCGGTTGTAATCAGTTTTACTTCATGGCTGTCAATTCCCAACTGCTGTTTAAGAAAGTCAGCGATCATCTTTTTATCCCATTCCCGGTGTGATGCAGATTCTATCAAATAGAACTCAAAAAGATTTTGCCATATATCTTTTTCAGTCCTTTTACGTACAAATGTTTTTTCTCCGGCCTCGAAAATAAAGTAAGAAAACCAGCGCTGTTTTTTACTAAGTACCTTTTCTTTTACCGGTAATTTATTTACTGTTGCAGCTTGATATGCTTTACATATTTTGTTAAGCATACATCCTGCACACAATGGCAGCATTGGTTTGCAAACGGTTGCTCCAAAATCCATGATAGCCTGATTATAAAGGCCTGGACTTTTTTTATCGAGCATTTTATCTGCAAGCTCTTTAAATTGTTTTTTACCTTCTGTGGTATCAATGGGTGTTGCAATCCCAAAAACTCTTGAAAGTATTCTGAATACATTGCCATCCACTACAGCATAAGGCAGGTCAAAACAAAAAGAAGCAATTGCAGCAGCTGTATATGGGCCAACCCCTTTCAATGCTACGATCTTTTCGTATGTGGATGGAAATTTTCCTTTATAATTTTTATTGATAAAACGGGCAGTATGCAATAAATTTTTGCAACGTGTATAATAGCCCAAGCCTTCCCACAATTTAAATACTTCTTCATCTTTTGCTTTGGCTAAAAGTCTTATATCAGGGTATTTTTTTACGAAACGTTCATAATATGCCCAGCCTTGTTCCACACGTGTTTGCTGTAAAATTATTTCGCTTAACCAAACTTTGTAAGGATTCTTTTCACCTTTCCATGGCATAGGCCTGTCATTCTGTTCCTTATTCCATTGCATCAAAAGCCTTTCAAATCCTGCATCTTGCATAAATCAGAAAAATTAATTGCTATTATGTTAATTATCAAATTAAAAGACTATTTTAGTCATATTGAACCGGGCATTTTATTCTACACTCATCGTCTCTTGCGTCGCACTCTTGTACCCTCTGTACTTAATGCAGCAAAGATGAAAGTTAAGCTGATAATTAGAAAGCTGGTTTGAGTATTATTTTACATTTTATATACTTCTTTTCTAAAAAAACTAAAACAAAAAAGTCAAAAAATATTAATCGGTGTTGCCAGGTGCTGAATAACATTGCTACAGCTAAAGTGTGCGACGCAACAGGATTTGACTGACGATTTAAAGCCGGGCACATAAATATTTATATCTTTACAAAGCATTGCTATTCAGACAAAAACAATTTCACGAAAAAACAATTTATTTTCAAAACCTAATGTTTTGTTATAATTTTAGCCTTACGATTGCTTAAACATCTTAAACATACTCTGTATGAGAAAATCAGACCTGATTAACAACATTTCTGAAAAAACAGGCATCCCAAAAGTGGATGTACTTGTTACGGTGGAAACACTTATAAAAGAAATAAAAGAAAACATTTCCAAAGGCGAGAACATTTACATACGCGGCTTTGGAAGCTTTATTACCAAAAAAAGAGCGGCAAAGATTGGCCGCAACATCAAGAAAAATATTGCTGTTCATATCCCCGAGCATCACATCCCGGCATTTAAACCTTCCAAAGAATTTGTGAATGAAGTAAAGCAAATGAAGATTCCGCAATAGATTTGCGGTTCAATTAAATCATTTGTGAAAAAACAACAACTTATTCTTATCTCCGGTGGCCTCGTATTACTGGTGCTATTGTATTTTTTTGGTAATACAACGCCCCCTGCATCTGCGTCTCCACAAATGCAGTCAGAACAGGGACAGTCTGCTACTAACAACAACAGCGTATCCACAGATGTTCTTGCTATAGCCAGGAAAAGCCTTGCCCCGGCTCAGTCTGAAAAACTTACACAATTAGAAAACAGTGTAGTGCGCGGTGATGTAAAAGATCAAAAGATTTTGGTGTATAACCAGATAGCACATTATTGGCGGGATACTTTACATAGACCTGATATTGGTGCCTATTACATGGGGGAAGCTGCAAAATTGGAGAATTCGGAAAAAAACCTCAATTTCGCAGCCCGTTTGATGTTAAACCAGATTATGGCCGGAAGTGAACCAGATAAAACATCCTGGCTTGCCTTAAACGCAAAAGCTCTTTATGAACAGGTTTTAAAGATCAATCCTGCCAATGATTCTGCAAAGATCGAATTAGGGGCATGCTATCTTTTTGGAAATATATCTGCAATGCCAATGGAAGGCATCCAGAAGATTCGTGAAGTAGCAGACAGGGATACAACAAATATGTATGCTCAACTGATGCTTGGTTTGGGAGATATCAGAAGCCAGCAATATGACAAAGCTGTTGAGCGACTGGAAAAAGTTGTGCAAAAAGAACCGAATAACCTGCAGGCACTTTTCAATCTTGCTGAGACGTATGAACGTAAAGGTGATAAAGAAAATGCCATTAAATGGTATCGAGAGGTGGAAGGTCATATTGATGTTCCTGCTGCAAAACAGGAAATTGAAAACAGGATCAATTCATTGAAATAAAATTTATTATTTAACCTTAAAATTATTGGATTATGCCTTGTGGCAAGAAAAGAAAACGTCATAAAATAGCAACACACAAACGCAAAAAAAGGCTTAGAAAGAACCGTCATAAAAAGAAAAATAAATAATTTCTCTTTTTTATTGAGATCAATGCCGGTTGCAATTTTGTTGCCGGCATTGACCGCTTACACGAACTGCCATATTTTTCCACCGCAACTTTTACCTATCCTTTCCTTGTAATTCTGGCAGCATGGTGTTTTGATGGAAGTACTGTGAATTGTCAGGCTAATATTATTAATATCTACCTGACCTAAAAAGTTGCATTTGTGAATAAAGAACTAATTATAAACGCAGCACCAACCGGTGTTGAAATTGCCTTGCTTGAAAACAAAAAGCTGGTAGAACTGCATCATGAAAAAACAGATGCAAGTTTTGCTGTGGGCGACCTTTATCTTGGTAAAGTAAAAAAACTGATACCCGGTTTAAATGCTGCTTTCGTAGATGTTGGGTTTGAGAAAGATGCATTTCTGCATTATACAGATCTTAGTCCGTATGCCCGTTCCTTGCTCAAATTTACCCAGCTATGTGTTACAGAAAAATCTGATCAGATACCTGATTTCTCCAAATTCCAGGTAGAGCCTGAGATCATAAAAACGGGCAAAATAAATGAAGTACTTAACGGCAAGCCCGATATATTGGTGCAGATCTTAAAAGAACCTATTGCTGCAAAAGGCCCGCGCCTTAGTTGCGAGATCTCATTACCGGGCAGGTTTGTTGTTATTACCCCTTTCAATGATATTGTTGCCGTTTCCAAAAAGATCCATTCAGGCGAAGAAAGAAAGAGATTACAAAAGATCGTTGAGAACATTAAACCAAAGAACTTTGGCGTAATTGTGCGCACAGCAGCAGAAGGCAAGAATACAGCAGAGCTGCATGAAGACTTGCTAAACCTCGTAGAAACCTGGAAAAATATTCAGCGTAATTTAAAGAACAGTGTTTCCCCTTCTAAAATATTAAGCGAGCAGGATAAAACAACTTCCATTCTCCGTGATCTGCTGAGCGAAGATTTCAACCGTGTTGTGATCAACGACAAGAATATTTATAACGACACCCTCTCTTACGTTAATAAGATCGCACCTGATAAACAAGATATTGTTACTCATTACCACAACGGCATTCCTATATTCGACCAGTATGGTGTAACCAAGCAGGTAAAATCTTCTTTTGGTAAAACAGTTAACCTGCCCAGCGGCGCTTACCTTATCATCGAGCATACAGAAGCGCTTCATGTAATTGATGTAAACAGTGGTTACAAAAGTGTAAGTAATAACCAGGAAGAGAATGCATTGGAGACAAACATGGAAGCCGCAGAAGAAATAGCAAGGCAATTACGCTTACGAGATATTGGCGGCATTATCGTTGTTGACTTTATCGATATGAAACTTCCTGATAACAAAAGAAAGGTTCAGGAAGCCATGGAAGAATTCATGCGTACAGACAGGGCAAAGCATGCGGTGCTTGCCATTTCCAAGTTTGGCCTAATGCAGATCACCCGCCAGCGTATGCGGCCCGAAATGAGTATCAATACATCTGAGATCTGCCCAAGTTGCAATGGCACCGGAAAAGTAACCAGCACCTTATTGCTCGAGGATGAAATAGAAAAAAGATTACTCTATCTTGTTACGCACCAACACAGCAATCTAACTATTTTCGTGCATCCCATCCTTTATTCGCATCTTACAAAAGGTTGGTTGTTCTCTATTGCCCGTAAATGGAAACGTAAATGCAAGTGTAAGATTACAGTAAAGCCCAATTCAGATTATTACTTTACAGAGTTTCATTTCTTTGATGCAAATGATGAAGAAATAAAATTCTGATAACAAAACATATTTGTAAAACAAAGCATCATGTACAATGATGCTTTTTGTTTTTATATATGTTGCCGGCTATATGTTTTTATGTCATCACGTGTTGCGTCGCACTCTTGTACGTTCTGTTTTCATAGGAACAAATTACAATTGCCATTATTGACAATTTAAATCTTTGTTTTCTATAATTGTATTTGCACCGCATATAGCATAGCTGTACTTATTGAACGATTTATTTATTGCTTCAAAAAAAGGTTTAGAACAGCCATCTTTCATCCAATCATGCAATTCAATAATTATTAGTCTGACCTTTGGTAACCATTCCTCATAGTTTTGTAGGAACAATTCTCTTTCACTTGTCTCAATATCTATTTTCAATACATCAATCCTGTCTATATGTTGCGTTCTCATCAGCATATCAATAGTTATAGCTTGTACATCTCCTTTCTCTTTATTTTCTTCAACAACCAATGCTGAATGACCCATTTCATATTTATCAACCACATTAAGCTTTGTCTCACTGCTCCACAATCCTGCATGCATAAGTTCCACGTTCTTATAGCCACTTACATTTTTCTTTAATATTTCATAATTATCCTTATCAGGTTCTACACAAATAACTTTTGCTTCAGGAAACCTGTTTTTCATAACTATTGTAAAAAGACCAATGTTAGCACCGGCATCAACAATAACAGTTGGGACAAAGGAAAAATTGATATTGTAATCACCATGTAAAAAAACCTGGTCAAACACAGCAGCATCTGAAGTATTTTTTCTTAGAAAAAAGGCACTGCTTATTCCGGGAACTTTAATTTTGGTTGCGTGTTTAAATTTAAAAACAAAATACAGGCTTATTCCTTTAAATATTCCGTATTTATCAATAAAGCAGGCTATCCTGCTGAATTTATATTTCATTATTATTCTTCCTTTAATGCCGGTTTAAGATATGATAGGTATCATGATATTAAAATATTCAACACTACAGATTATTTTTGAGCAATAACAATCAAATGACCCGCCATTGATTTTAAAACTCCTTTTGTATAACGTTGCTCGGATGTTCGTTTAATTAACTCACCGAACTTATTTCCAATAAAATTTCCGAACTTATAAAATATCCTTACAGCACCAGCCATTCGTCCAATCGTTGTAATGTTTTTATAGTTATTGTCAATAAGCATTTTTACTTGTTTGGAGGGCGTAGTAAAATTGCAAAAATGATACGGCTTATTGCTAAGACTATGCATTACGCTTATTGCATTGTAAAAGAAAAAATACCCATCAGTTGAAAACAGGTTTACGTGTGTCACAAAAATCCTTGCATCATTTTTCAACACACGATAGAACTCTTTATAAGTCGCATTATTTTCTTCATCCTCCAGGTATCTTAAAACTTCAAGTGCTATTACCAGGTCAAAGCTTTCATCATTAAAAGGCAAAGAGGAAGAAATGCTTTTTTTGAAATCAATACCAGGGAAATTGTTAACGGCATATTGATACATCTCTTCAGATGGCTCTACCCCGCAAACATGATAACCTTTTTCTTTTAACCAATTTGTCAAATGACCGGTTCCACATCCAACATCTAAAATATTTCCGCCTTTTGGCACCGTTTGTAAAAGAATTTCCAATTCCTCCAGTATCATATTTCTTCCATAAAGAAATACCTGTGACTGCGCTGAATGAAGCGTGCCTGAATAAACGTTCTGAAAAAATTCCGCATCCTCGTCGTGGCGCCTGATTGCAAGTTCTGTTATTTGCTTAGTGTTCATTGGTTAAAATTCCTTTTGCTAAAGCAGACATTGTGTATGACTGAAAATTATACTGGTTATTTAAATCATCATAATGAGCAAGTACTTTTTCCAGGAAGGAAAAATTCTCATCCTGATTGATGCCAAAATTATGCGGATGCCACCACAAATGATAAGTAAGATTTTTTTTAGCTGCATAACTCATCCCTGATTTTATACGCTTCAGTCTCAAACTTTCCAATGATTTTAAAAGTGGAGAATATGGTCTCAAAAATCTGCTTGCAGGGATATCTACAGGGAATTTACTTTTCAAATATTGATCATTGTAACAATTATTTCCTGATAGATTAATATAAGTATCTGCCAATTTTAATGCACGCCGAAAAAGGCTTTCCTCTTCCATATTTCTTGCGGCATAGATCCAGGAGTGTTCATTTCCTCGAAAGCAAATAATACCCAGTTCTTTGCATACCTCGAGATAGTCGTTATTAAACTGGTTTCTTGGAAATACCAAAGAAGTTAAGTGAAGCCCAAATTTATCTTGTGCCACTTTTTGTGCCTGCAAAATATCTGCTTTAAATGCTTCAATGGTTTGCCCCTTTTCCAAACAGTAATAATGCGAGAATGTATGCGTACCGACCTCCTGTTCGGGATATCGTAGTATTTGCTTTATAAGATGGCTGCCAAAATGATATGGATCCTCTTTTGTATTCCTCCCAACCAAATCAAAATAACCATTGTAGGGAGATAAATTTTCATTAGCATAGCCAGGTAATGTATCCGGCATGCTTTTTAAAAGTTCCTCTTTTGTTTCAAAAACCAGTAATCCAACCGCTGCGAAAGTTGCTCTTATTTTGTGTCCACGAAAAGTTTCCAATAAACGGGGAAGTGCATTATGAACTCCTTTTACGTTTTCTCCATATTCCTTAATATTCATTTTATCCCTTACACCCCACATTAATTCAAGATCTACAGATATAATAAATTTTCCATGATCTGCCATACATTTTTACTTATAAATTTAATCTCACGAAACTATCAAAATATATTTGAAAGGAGGTTGCTTGAGATGAATGCTTTAATACATTGCCTTTTGCATAACAGTTTAAATGCAAATAGACAGTATTCCATTTATTTTAAAAATGATTGAGTAAATAAAATTTTGATGAAGCATAATAATTTATCAAACAAAGCCTTATGATAAATGATGCTTTTTGATATTATATTACACGCTTTTGCTTCTTATGGTATCAACTGTTGTGTCACTCACCTTATCGTTCGGAACTTATATTAATACTTACTTGAAAAAAGCTAATGCAATCATAACTATGAAATATACAATAACAGCATAAACTACATTTCTGATAGGAAAACCAAACACCTTTTTTTGATAGAGCCCATTTTTATTTTTCAAAACAAAAAGTAAAGTGATTAAGAGACCTATGCCAATTAAGTAATCAATAATTTCTGGAATGCTCTCTTTATTCATAATCGAATTTGAATATGATAACCACTCACTTTTTTGGAAACATATTTAGAAGATAAAAAGGCACAAGGTACCATTGCTCATTGCTCATAACCTATCGCGATATCAACGAGAAACTTAGAAACGTTGTTCGCAACATAGTTCTTTTAACCACAGAGTTCCCTGCGGGTAACCCTGTTGCTACTGCAGATACGTTATTATCACATACAACAACATTGTTGAGCGAAATAAAAAAGGAATATGATATACAATAGTGCGGTACAAATAAAATATTATTTTACAAGCTGTGAAAATACTATTTGTCTGGTGTTGTGTCACTCACTTCTACGTTCTGCTCATTATTGAACAAAACGTACAAGAGTGCGACGCAAGCAAAGCCAAAATTATACTACAGCAGGGCTCAAAAAAATTGTATTTTCAAAACTCAAAACATAACAATGAAACTAAATCCGTACATGCTTAGCTTGTTTATTTCATTTGTAGCATTAAGTATCTTTACAACATCCTGCAATGCCCCGGAACAACCCAAAGAAACAGTGGCCGCAGACTCCGTTGCAGCTAACATAAAAATGTACACGCATACATGGGATGAAATCATCAATCATGGTAAACTGGACATGTTCAACGATTCCAACTTTACAACCGATGTGGTAATGCATGCAAACCCTGACATTGTGGGCATCGATAGCGCAAGGGCATACTATGCAAATTATCTTACCGGCTTCTCAAACATTACATTCACTATTGTTGATGTGTTCGGGCAAGGCAACAAATTAGTAAAGCACTGGAATTTTAAAGGCACACATACAGGCGTATTCTTTGGCATTCCACCAACAGGCAAGCAGGTGCGTATTGATGGCGTTACATTGGTAGCAATGAGAAACGGGAAAATAGCAGAAGAAAGAGATTTCTTCGACAACTATGCTTTTATGCAACAGTTGGGATTATTACCGGCCTCTAAATAATTGCACCACGTTTTAAATAAGCTTGGTAATCTATCACTAACAAAATCAACAAATGAAAAAGATAGCGCTGATTTTAGCAGTACTTATTTCCACAACTTTAGTGAAAGCACAGGACAGCATTCGTTTTGATTTCAGCTTTAACCATATGGCACTTTCTGTGAAAGACCTGGGCCGCTCTGCAACGTTTTACATGAACCTGTTTCAATTAAAAGAAATAACCAACCGCTCAAAAATAGAAGGCATCCGCTGGCTCTCTTTGGGAGAAGGCAAAGAGTTGCACCTTATTTCTATCATTAAAGAAAATGTTACAGCCAATAAAGCATTACATCTTGCACTAACCACGCAAAACTTTGATGCATTTCTTAAGCGGCTGCAGACAATGAATATCGCTTACTCCAATTGGCCCGGCACTGCTTCCGCTATCAACAGAAGAGCAGATGGTGTAAAACAGGTTTATTTCCAGGACCCCGATGGCTATTGGATTGAAGTTAACAATGGCTATGCTGCGCCGCTTTCCATGCAACAGTCAAAAGATACAGTGTGGCACCTGGAAGAAAAATACTGGACTTATGTAAAGACCCAGGATCTGAAATCATATGCCACTTTATGGGATGATCAATTTATTGGTTACCCGTCTAACAACAAAATAGCTGGTAAAGATCATATCACCGATTGGATCACCGATATGTTTAAAGACAAGAGCAGGCATTTTGATTACCGGCTCGACCGCAAAGTAGAAAATGTTTTTGGCGACATTGTAATTGTATTATATGATGTAACTGAAACATGGACGAATAATAAGAATGAAGTACTGGAAAAAACCACTTACAAGATCACACACACATGGAAGAAAACCGATAATGGGTGGCTGATCATCGGCGGTATGGGCGCAAATAAAAAATAAAAAAGGAAAACAATAAACGCTATTCGCAATGGAATCAAATAAAGAGCAATGGCCCGAAGAACTGGATGCATTACTGGCAGCACCAAAACATCATAAGCTGTTATTTGAAAATGAAAAGGTACGTGTTATAGATGCCTGCATTCCATCCGGAGAAACAACTGAATTACATACGCATAAATGGCCGGCCTCTTTATATGTGATCAGCTGGTCTGATTTTGTACGATACGACAGCGATGGCAATATTGTACTGGACTCAAAAAATCTCGCCAAATCGCCATCTACATCTTCTGCATTTTGGTCAGGGCCGCTGCCACCACATACGCTATGCAATACGGGCCTTCAAGATCTGCATATCATCAGTGTTGAAATAAAAACATAGTTAGCAACAGGGATTTACCACAGTTGGTTAATTCATTCGCTGACTAAATAATTACCGAAACAAAATTTACAGTAGTATTATAAACCGCTTAACTTTAGCAACCCTGCACAGTTGATTCGATCAAAGTAATTACATTGTCTGCTTAATCAGCATTCCAACTATTATTCTGAATTTACATTTTATGTCGCTTACAACAACCAACACATCTGAACGTTTGTTCTCGCTTGATGCACTTCGCGGCTTCGACATGTTCTGGATCATGGGCGCCGAAGAAATTGTGCATACATTATTCAAAGCAACAGGCTCGCCTTTCTGGGGAGCTATCTCAAATGAATTAACCCATCCTGCATGGAACGGTTTTCATTTTTATGATCTTATCTTTCCATTGTTTCTTTTCATGGCTGGTGTGGCAACACCTTATTCTGTTGGCCGCGAACTGGAAAAAGGAAAAACAAAAAAACAGGTATTATGGCGCGTGGTAAAACGCGGACTGATACTTGTTTTGCTCGGCATTATTTACAACAATGGCCTTGAAATAAAGCCGCTTGCCGAGATCCGCTTTGGCAGTGTGTTAGGACGCATTGGCCTTGCTTACATGTTTGCCAACATTATTTATATCTACACAAAAGAAAGAGCGCAGGTCATTTGGTTCTTTTGTATCATTATAGGTTACTGGCTGTTGTTGAAATTTACATCTGCCCCAGGTTTTGCACCCGGTGACCTTACCATGGAAGGAAACTTTGCTTCTTATGTTGATCGCTTAATTCTGCCTGGCAAACTTTATCTTGGCATTCACGATCCCGAAGGATTAATGAGTACCATTCCCGCAATCAGTACGGGATTGCTGGGTATTATGACAGGAAACTTCCTGAAAAAAAATCCTGCAGCGCCTGCAAAGAAAGCATTGTATATGGCTATCACAGGCATTATTTTTATTGCCTTGGCACATTTGTGGGATCTTGATTTTCCCATCAATAAAAATCTATGGTCAAGTTCATTTGTGTTAAATGTGGGTGGTTACAGTTTAATATTACTGGCACTGTTTTATTACATCATAGACGTACGCGGTTATAAAAAATGGGCTTTCTTTTTTAAGATCATTGGAATGAACTCGATATTGATTTACATGTCGGGCCAGTTTATTAATTGGGAATACACAACCAACGCTCTTTTCCAATGGCTTGGCCAGTTGATCGGCGATCCATTTAATATTGTGGTAATGGCTATTTGTTATGTAATGGTAAAGTGGGTGTTCTTATATTTTATGTATCAGAAAAAAGTTTTCTTAAGAGTATAATTTTTTATGAGCCATGCTGTAGTAGTGCTATGAGGCTTTTCTTGCGTCGCACACTTGTACAATCGGATAGCTATTAACAATTGGCTTTTAGCTAATAGCTAAAGGCTAAAAGCTTATTTAACAACAGAACGTACAAGTGAGTGACACAACCAAAGCTTAATAGTAATTCAAAAACTAAGTACATAAAAAACTCCGGCAATAATATTACCGGAGTTTTTTATTAAAACGATTTTCTTATTTCTTTTTCTTCGTTGCTTTAAATGTTCCGTTTGGCTGAATCGATAACAATTCATTCACTTCTTTTTTATCATCACGATTAAACTGCACCGTAAAGCCTTTAAGGATCTTGATAGAGAATTTGTCTTTATCTACAGGCACCAGCTCATACTCAGGCTGGCCGGGCACAAAAAGATACAAGGTCTTCTCTCCTTTCAGGTAAACTTTTATAGCAGTGCCGCTAAGATCATACTCGCCTTCGTATTGCTGTAATTCTTCTTTGGTAATTTCCTTTCCTTTAGGCGTTTTAGAAAATGCAATGGGTTTTAAACTGGGCTCAAAGTTTATATCAACAGATTCAATGTCGCCGGAAACATTCATATTGAATTGAAGTGGATCGCTGTTTTCACTGGTATCCAGGTTGCCCTCTTTATCTTTTTCTACCGGCATAAAAATATCATACTGCAAATGTTTTAGCCACCAGGTATGCTTACCAGGTAAAGCAAACAAAGAATCATTTTTTAAAACCACTTCAAAAGTGCCATAGCCTTTGTTGGAATAAAGACCTTCATAATCTTTAAGTTCATGTGTTGGTTTGGTTTCTTTCTTTGCAGTTGTGGTCTTTGCTTTTTCCGCATCTTTAGCAGCAGCTTTAGCTTTCACAACAGCTGATCTCAGGTCTGTTTCCCAGTCAAAATATTTTAATCCCAGCATACGGTCCGCGATAAGATTTCTAACAATAGATGGCACAGAAGAACCATCCTGGTTGCATAATACAATAATGCCAATACTATCAGAAGGGAAGAATGAAGTACTGGCGGAAAATCCATCAATGTTGCCACCATGCTCTACACGGTAATGACCTTTATAAGAAGACAGCATCCACCCAAAACCATAATTTGCCATATACAGATCAGGCTTTTCTTTAGAAGGCAACGCACCACTTATTACCATTTGTGAACTCATAGCCTGGTTTATATAAGAAGCAGGCAATAATTCTTTGCCATTATACTTGCCGCCGTTGATCCACGTGGTTACCCATTTGGCCATATCATTCACGCTGCTGTTAATGCTGCCTGCTGGTGCCATCGCATCTATATGATAGTAATCGAGCTTCTTAATTATACTGTCATTCTTTAAACCATAACCTACTGCAATATCACCATGCTTTTGCATTTCATCAATGGAAACAGTGGCGCTATCCATGCCCAGCGGCTTAAATATTTTTTCTTTGATATTGTCTTCCCAGCTTTGCCCGGTAAGCTTTTCAGTAACCACACCCTGCAGGAAGAACATAAAATTATTATACTGCCATTTTTCACGCAGGCCGGCAGAAGGCTCCATATAGGCAATGCGTTGCATAATGCTGTCACGTGATTGCGTAGAAAAATAATACCAGGAGTAATCATGCCTTGGCAAACCCGTACGATGACACATCATATCACGCAGCGTGATGTGATCATTCATTTCATCATTATAAAATTTCAGTTCGGGTAAATAGGCACGTACAGGTTTATCAATATCAACTTTGTCATCTTTACTAAGCATGCCTATTAATGATGCTGTAAATGCTTTAGTGCAGGAACCAATGGCAAACAATGTATTCGCTGTTGCAGGAATTTTATTTTCAACATCCCTGTAGCCAAAACCTTTTGCATAAACCACTTTATCTTTTTCAACTACCGCTACAGCAAAGCCAGCGGCCTTCCAGTCTTTCAGCACTCTTGCAAATGCGGTATCAAGACCTGCAAATCTTTTATCGTCTGTGGATTTTTGTTTTTGCGCAAATGCAGTTGTCGTAATGACAATTAAAAAAAACAGTGCGGTAATCTTTCTCATGAGCATATTTTTTTGAATAAAAGTAGTTAGATGGTATATAGATGAAGATAGACAAACATTACAATCTTGTCTTTTATGAAAATGACCAAAGGCAATAATTAATGAAAAGAAGTTTTGAAAGATTATGGGCCGTGCTGCAATACGGTTGGCATCGTTCCTTGCGTCGCACACTTGTACTACAAAACTTTATGCGGCAATCAAAATACTATTACTGTTTATTTTGCTTTTGCAATTTTTGCCATGGCGCGTACCGGGAAAGTGCCCACTCCTTTGAACTTTGGCGGAATAGCGCTAAACAAAAAACCTTCCTGTGGTAATAAATATAAATTACACAAATGCTCAACGATCAAAATCTCAGCGCCTAAAAGTGTAGTATGTACGGGACGGCTTTTACCGTTGGTGTTATCAATATTATGAGAGTCTATGCCCACTAATTTTACACTGCAATCCCTTAGATATTCTGCTGCATCTTTTGTTAAGTACGGATGATCAGTATAATAATTATCTGTGTTCCAGTGTTCATCCCAACCTGTATTTATAAGAACAGCACGGTTTCTTACTTCATAATTCTTTAGATGATCTGCTGTTATTTCCAGTGTTTCTTTATAAGGTACACGAATAACAATACCTTCCAGGTCTGCAAAACTTTCTAATCCAATCTCTGAAAGGTCTTTGCCATTTTCAAACCTGTGAAAAGGACAATCAATATACGTTCCTGTATTAGAAACCATTTCAATTTTGCCTATTTGAAATTCAGTTCCTTCCTCATAAAATTTTTTTGAATCTTCCCTGCTCAGGTAATCGCAGATAATAGGCGCGGGCAATCCTTTATAGGTTATTAATCCGCTTTCTATTACATGACTGAGGTCTATAAAAACTTCGTTTTCAATTTTAACATCAATGTGTTGTCGTTTATGCTTTTCATGCAGGATTTCTTTGTGCAGGATTTTCGTTTGGCCGACCATTAATAAATGCATATCAGCAACAATGTAATCAGCAAGTTCTTTATCAGAAATATCTTCTCCATTAATATCCAGTCGAAAATCTTCTCCTTTAATGCTTCCGCCATTGGTGAAATATATTTCAAAATCAAACATTACCCTTTTGTCCATACAGTTTACTTTTCTGTTTTCTTTTTAGAGGTGGGCTTGGCGTCTTTCTTTTTACGGTAAGTATCATTAAAGAAACATTTAATACCCCTGTGATTGCCGCAGTTGCCACGTTCCTTCACTATGATACTGCTTGTGGTAAACCTAAAGTCAATTTCGCATGGATCGCCGCTTTCCTGGAAATAACCATGTGTTGCATCCTGCATGGTCATTATTCCTTTTAACTCGCCGGTACAGTCGCCATCATTTTTTTCGAAGTGAATAAAGAACTGGTATTTACTGGTGTTTCTTCCATCACGTATAGAAATATAATTCTTTTTATCCTGCACATAATCCCCGCTTAGTTTATTCAGCCTCGGAAACGTATCTATCGGGTTAATGACCTCGTTGATACGTTTAAGATCTTCATTACTGTCGTTCATTACTGCAATAAATGCTGCAGATCCATTATTATATGCATAACCATTACGCGTGTACATCAGCTCATTCGTACTGCTGTATTTTTCCTTACTGATGATAAAGGTTGGCTCTGATGTAATGTTCACAGAATGTAGATATCCGTCCTTATCTCCCTGCTTTAACAATACAAGCCCACTGAGATAACTTGATTTTTTATCAAGCAAAAAAGTAACCAGTGTAGCCTTTTTATTTTGCGTAAACTCGGTGAGCAGATAAGTTTCTTTTTCTGTTTCGATCTTTCCCACAGGCTTTATTTTACTCTTACTTACATTTTTGCCTAAGAGTGAAATAAGTGCAGAGTCAGGTATAAATCCAGAAAAGACGACATAACTAATGTTGGTAGTATCAGCCAGTTTTACCATATTGGTATCCGCAATTTTATAAGGCAGCTTCAATGCAGGAAAAGCTGCCATGAAGTCCTTTGCATCCACAGGATCACTACCCGCTAATGAAACTTTTTTTTCCTTACAGGAAAACAGCAGCAACGACGAAAAACAAATAACAATAAGCCTGAGCATGGGCAATGTTTTGATAAAAATAAATTTTTAATGGTATATATAAGATAAGTTTTTTTAGATTTGTCTAAAATTATTTTTACGTGCAGCCTAATTTTACAGCAACAGAAGAAAATTATATCAAGAATATTTATCACCTGCAGCAGGCAACTGGTTATACAACCACCAATGAACTTGCCGCTGCAATCAGGGCCAGGCCCGCATCTATTACTGATATGCTCAAAAAACTCAAGACAAAAAAGATTATTAACTATGAGCCTTATAAAGAATTTCAGCTAAGTACGCAGGGGAAAAAAATTGCATTAGGGATTATAAGGAAACACAGGCTTTGGGAATTTTTCTTAGTAGAAAAATTGCAGTTTGGTTGGGACGAGGTGCATGAAGTGGCGGAAGAACTGGAACATATTACGAGCAAATTACTGATAGAAAAGCTAGATGCGTTTCTTGATCATCCACGTTTTGACCCACATGGAGATCCTATTCCTGACAGCAACGGCAAAATGAGTTTACAGCAACAGGTAAATTTATTATCTGTTGAATTTAATACACCTGCAGAAGTTACTTCCGTGGGTAATCAATCAACAGAATTACTGGAAGTGCTTAAACATAAGAATATTCATATCGGTACTATGCTTGAAGTAAAAAAGAAATTCAGCTTTGATAATTCATTGGAACTAAAAATAAGAAATCAACCGGCGGTAACTATAAGCGAGCAACTGGCAAGGTCATTATTTGTAAAGCCTGTGTGATTGTTGATAAAAGTTAAGAACGTACAAGTGAGTGACACAACAGGTGCTTAATAGTTATTCAAAAGCCGGTAACAAAAAAATAAAACAGCAAACAAACATGCTCGAAAGATTTCATAGTGATAACTCGTTAAGTGAAGTGCATGAAACGATTGATGCAACAAAACACAGAAGTGGAATAAGAAAATTTCTGCCGTATTTGGGCCCGGCGTATCTCGTAAGTGTTGGTTACATGGACCCCGGCAATTGGGCTACAGATTTACAGGGCGGCGCTAAATTCGGCTATCAATTGATCTGGGTTTTACTGATGAGTAACCTTATGGCATTGCTGTTACAGAGTCTTAGTGCAAGGCTTGGTATTGTAAGGCGCCGTGATCTGGCACAGGCCAACCGCGAGGAATACCCACGCACCGTAAATTTCTGTTTGTATGTGCTGGCGGAACTTGCCATTGCTGCATGTGATCTTGCTGAGGTTTTAGGTATGGCTATTGGTATTCATCTATTAACAGGGCTTCCTATTCTTGGCGGCGTGTGTATTACCGTGCTGGATACTTTTTTACTATTGGTTTTGCAACGTTATGGTATGCGGAAAATGGAAGCATTTATTATTGCGCTGGTAGCTATTATCGGTTTATCATTTTTAATTGAATTGTTTTTTGCGCAACCACATTTTGGCGATGTAGTAAAAGGTTTTGTGCCAACTTCATTAAACAGTGAGGCGCTTTATATTGCTGTTGGCATTATTGGCGCTACAGTAATGCCACATAATCTTTACCTGCATTCTGCGCTGGTGCAAACACGCAAAATAAAAAATGACGAAGCCGGTATTAAACGAGCACTCAAGTTTAATTTATTTGATACCACCATTGCATTAAATGCAGCATTCTTTGTAAATGCGGCTATTCTTATTTTAGCAGCATCCGTTTTTTTTACCAGCGGGAATACAAATGTTGCGAAGATTGAAGATGCACATGCTTTATTAAAACCAATGCTTGGGGATCTAGCTCCAATACTTTTTGCTATTGCATTAATTGCTGCGGGGCAAAGCTCAACAGTTACGGGAACATTGGCCGGGCAAATTGTTATGGAGGGTTACTTGCATTTGCGCATCAATCCGTGGATACGAAGATTGATCACAAGGCTGATCGCCATTATCCCTGCAGTATTGGTAATTGTGATTTATGGCGATGACAAGCTTGATGCATTACTTGTGTTCAGCCAGGTTATATTAAGTCTTCAACTGGGCTTTGCGATCATTCCATTGATACATTTTGTAAGTGATAAAAAAACGATGGGGAAATTTGCGATCAAAACGTACACAAAAATATTATCATGGATCGTTGCAGGCATCCTTGTTTTCCTGAATGTAAAATTGGTAGCGGATGCATCAGTAGATAAATTTCAGGAAGGTGGCCAACCCATTTTGAAAACAATTATTATCATTGGATGGTTGATCTTTGCATGGTTGTTCACAAGTATGACCTTACTTCCACTCTTACGCAGAAGAAAAGAAAAAGCAGATGCATCTGCAGCAATCAGCATGCATAGTACAGCAAAGCCGCTTACTATAGCAAATATACCTGAGCCTCACAAAATAGCTGTGGCATTGGATTTTAGTGACAAAGATGAAAAGATCATTGCTTATGCTATAGCGCAAAGAAAACATGAAGCCACTTATTTATTAATGCATATTGTAGAAACTGCTTCCGCAAAATACCTTGGTGATTCATCTGATGATTATGAAACAAGAAAAGATATGGAACGTCTCGAAGCTTATGCAATACAATTAAGAAATATGGGCTACAAAACAGAAATTCATCTTGGATACAACAGCAGGGTGCAGGAAATTGTACGCATTGTAAATGAGGCAAAAGCGGATATGTTAGTAATGGGTGCACACAAACACAGTGGGCTAAAAGATATTTTTTACGGTGCAACTGTTGACCAGGTAAGGCATAAACTTTCTATTCCTGTCTTAATTGTTAACTAATGATTGCAAAGGATACTTACATTATAAGAAAACTTGCCAAAGAAGATAACAAAGCAATTGCAGCTATCATACGTTCTGTACTTGCAGAGTTTAAAGCCAATAAGCCCGGCACTGTTTATTATGATCCTACAACAGATGATTTGTTTACACTTTTTCAAACACCGCGTTCTGCATATTTTGTTGCAACAGTCAACAATGAAATTGTTGGTGGCAGCGGTGTGTATCCCACGCCCAATCTTCCGGAAGGTTGCTGCGAGCTGGTAAAAATTTATCTCTCTCCTGTTGCAAGAGGCAAGGGGATTGGCAAGGCATTGATGCAGCAATGTTTTAATGCAGCAAAAGAATTGGGTTACACCAGTATGTACCTTGAAACAATGCCCGAGCTAAGTACTGCCGTTGGCATGTATGAGCAAATGGGCTTTACTTATCTGAAAGGACCACTGGGTAATTCAGGGCATTTTGGTTGTGATATATGGATGATAAAAGAGTTATGATTCAGGCTGCAGAATATGCATGAAACCTTCGTTGCGTCGCACTCTTGTACGTTTAGTTCTTTATTAAAGAATTAAACAATAGTTTCAATTCGTGTAATTCGTGACTTAAAATTCGTGTCTCAATTGCTCATTTAATTTCCAACCGTACAAGTGAGTGACACAACAGGCGATGCCACAAAGAACAAAGCTCGTCACAAAAAATTATTCCACTACAGCTTTTACTTTCCTGCCTGTTTTAAATTTATCTCTTCTCACCTCTTCTACAGGCACATTTTGAATTTTACTTTCGAGCCATGCAATAACATCGAGGTACATAAAGGAACGTGTTTCCAAAGGATTGCCTTCATAGCGCTGCAGTTTTTCTTTCAGCGATTTAAATGCAGGAATCATTTTATTGGGCGCCAATGAAAATGACTTGCGTAAGAACCGGAATATCTCTTCTTCTACCACACTTAGGTTTTTCATCTTTGCCATAAACCGGTACACAGATTTGATAAGATATTCGAGCAGTTGATAATTACCCAGTTCATAATGAGCAATCAGGTGAAGCAGCCGTGCATAACATTGCAGGTCTGTACGCAGGTCAACTTTCCAGTTAATGATACGGTTTAAATAATCGATCGCCTTTTCATTATCGCCGCTGCCAAAATACAGGCAGGCAATTTTGTAATAGAACACAAGTATTCTGTGCCTGTCCAATTGCAAATGATATTCCTGCAGTTTCTCTTCTATTTCAGGCACAAGCTCCAAACCCTTTGTAAAGGTGCCTTCCAAAAAGTGTTTATTAATTTTTGCGATGTTTAAATACACAAAAGTTTGAATCCGCACATTGGTGTTCATGTTGGCATTTTCAGAATGAGAAAATTTTTCAAACTGTGCCAGCGCTT
The DNA here is from genome assembly GCF_007971225.1 of Panacibacter ginsenosidivorans. Classification (NCBI taxonomy): domain Bacteria; kingdom Pseudomonadati; phylum Bacteroidota; class Chitinophagia; order Chitinophagales; family Chitinophagaceae; genus Panacibacter; species Panacibacter ginsenosidivorans. Next base: position 1,749,806 of record NZ_CP042435.1, read on the forward strand.
CATTGAATTTTGTGTAGTTATTTGTATCAAAATGCGCACTTAATAAATTATGCATCGCTTTGATATATTGAACAGCTTCCACTTTTTTCATGTATGGTTCCTGTTCAAAAATATCCACCCACTTTTGCGCATAACGATAATACATCAGCAAGTCCTGCAAAATAAATCCATACCAGCAATGGCTCTGGTATAAATACATCTTCTCATAAAAATGCATCCTTGATACACTACAGGGTGGAAGGTTTGCTTCAAAGAACATTTTTACTGCAGTCACATCTTTTTCATCCCTGGCATGCCCCATTTTTATATACCAACTATATAACTGCAGGGAAAGACTGGAGAGTTTGCTCATCAGGGAAAGTTGTGTATTTACTTCATCCACTTCATGGCTCAGTTGCTCAGCCCTGTTCTCTATGCTTCGGGTTATGTGCAATGCCTCAATTTTCTTTTCAAAGAACAGTACCTGCAACTGAAAAGTGACCTGGTTATTGGCTTTAGCGGTTTGCTTTATCTTATCAAGAATTTTTAAAGCCTGGTGATACAGGCCTTTATTATACAATATGCGGGCATAACCCATTTGTTCATTCAGGTATATGTCTATGTTCTCATCATCCTTTGTTTGTCGCAGGCTCGCTAACAATTGTTTGTAAAGGCTTGCCTTCATATTAGATAGCTGTTGCTTCAGTATGCTCTTGTTGCGGCTAAGTAAAACCTTCTCATCATACTCATCCATCCTGTCCAAAGCATCAAAAAGCCGGATGATCTTCAGGTCTTCTCCACCTGAAGAACGCTTCATATATAACTTAAATGATCGCTTTTCACCCTTATCCAGCGATTTTATTAATTGAAATAGTTCATCTGTACTCCTGTTAGGCATCGTAATTTCATTTTTATAAAACCCTTACTATCATTGCATTTTAACACAATTACAACTGTTTATCAACCGTAAAATAACAGCTATTTTGACTTCCCGGTGAAACTGGTCCATACTATATTTGTTCTTGCAGGCTGCTTAAATATAATGGCAGGCAATCCAAAATTAAGCAGTCTGCATTTTTCATTTCTAAAATATCCAAAATGCCGGGTAAAAAGATAGACATTTTCGACACTACTTTAAGAGACGGCGAGCAGGTTCCGGGTTGTAAATTAAATACAAAAGAAAAGATCGAGTTAGCAATTGCTTTGGAAGATCTTGGTGTAGACATTATTGAAGCAGGTTTCCCTGTTTCAAGTCCCGGTGATTTCAATTCCGTTCGTGAAATAACCAAAGTAATTAAAAAAGCAACAGTAGCGGGCCTAAGCCGTGCAGTGCAGAAAGATATTGAGGTTGCTGCTGATGCATTAAAATATGCAGTTCGTCCGCGCATCCACACGGGTATAGGTACTTCTGATTTTCATATTAAATCGAAATTCAATTCCAACAGGGAAGATATTTTAAAGCGCGCCATTCAATGTGTAAAATGGGCTAAGAATTTTGTGGACGATGTGGAGTTCTACGCAGAAGATGCCGGTCGCACAGACAACGATTATCTCGCAAGAGTTGTTGAAGCAGTTATCGCCGCAGGCGCTACTGTTGTAAACATTCCTGATACAACGGGCTACTGCTTACCTCACCAATACGGTGAGAAAATCGCTTATCTCGTGAACAATGTTCCAAACATTGATAAAGCTACGATTTCATGCCATTGCCACAACGATCTTGGATTAGCTACTGCTAATTCGATCGCAGGAGTTATTGCCGGTGCAGGTCAAATAGAATGCACTATAAACGGGCTAGGCGAACGAGCCGGCAATACATCTCTTGAAGAGGTTGTGATGGTGATGAAACAACATCATTCGCTTGGTTTGTACACCAACATCAAAACAGAAAAGCTCAATCCAATGAGCCGTCTTGTTAGTGATACAATGCGTATGCCGGTGCAGCCAAACAAAGCAATTGTGGGCAGCAATGCATTTGCACACAGCAGCGGTATTCACCAGGATGGTTTCTTAAAAGATTCTCAAACATACGAGATCATCACGCCGGAAGAAGTTGGTGCAGATGGTTCTAAGATCGTGTTGACTGCACGCAGCGGTCGCAGTGCGTTGGCACATCGTTTCCAGAAATTAGGTTACCAATATACACGCAACGATGTTGATGTTTTGTACCAGGAATTCTTACAGGTTGCAGACAGAAAGAAAGAAGTTGAAGATGATGACTTGCACGAAATGGCGAAGCAATACAAGCAACATACGGTAGAAGTATAAAATAATTATAAGCCCAACTGCAGACAAAGCGTTGGGCTTTTCTTGCGTCGCACACTTGTACGGTTTGTTCTTAGTTCAGCAGTTAACCCGAACGCACAAGTGAGTGACACAACAGGCGATGAGTAAAGAACAGAAAGCTTGCTAACAAAGAAAAAAGTAATGGCATCAAACCTCAACATACAAAATGAATTCAAAGCTGTATCTGAAAAATACGATACGCAAAGAAAACATTTGATTCCATGCTTCAACGATTTCTATAGCATACCACTGGAACTTTCTGAAGAAATTGAAGAAGTAAAAAATGTCTTGGATGTTGGTGCGGGCACAGGTTTAATGAGTGCATTCTTTTACGAAAAATACCCGGAAGCTTCTTTTACTTTGGTTGACCTATCAAATGATATGCTTGCAAAAGCAAAAGAGCGTTTTGAAAAACAAAATGAAAATTTTACTTATTTAAGCGCGGATTTTTCAACTACAGATTTTGGCGAACAACAATACGATTTAGTGATCTCTGGTTTGGCAATTCATCATTTGGAACATTCTTTAAAACAAGAGTTGTTTTCAAAGATTTATAAAGCATTGAAGCCGGGTGGTTGGTTCATAAATGCAGATCAGGTAGAAGGTGGAACCGAAGAAGCAGATTACATTTATCGTGACAACTGGAAAAAGAAAGTTGAGCAATCACCATTAACAGAAGATGCAAAGCAAAGTGCATATAAAAGAATTCAGTTAGACATAATGGCGCCATTGAACGATCAGTTACATTGGTTAAAAGATGCAGGTTTTGAACAGGCAAATTGCTATTATCAATATTTCAATTTTGTAGTTTTTGCTGGCAGGAAATAAATGCAACAACCATCCATTATATTAAAAGATATAAGTGTAAAACTGCAAGGCAATACCTTGCTGGATGGCATTTCATTTTCTTTACAATCAAATCAGCATCTTGCTATCGCAGGCGCATCAGGAAGTGGCAAAACAACTTTAGCAAAAGTAATTTGTAGCAGAGCTTTTCATCATGGAATTGTTGAGTTTGCAAATAAGCGTTCTATCAATTTTGTTGAGCAACATTATCATTTCAAAACAAGATCTAATACCCAGGACTTTTATTACCAGCAGCGCTATAATAGTTTTGATAACAATGATGCATTAACTATTGAAGAAGAATTGCAACTTGTTTCAACCGATGAAACGAAGATTGATTCGCTTTTATCAGAATTGCAATTGGAGCATAGAAGACAATCACCATTATTGCATTTATCAAGTGGTGAGCATAAACGCTTTCAATTGATCAAGGCATTGCTTGCACATACAGATATTTTGATCTTGGACGAACCATTTGTTGGTCTTGATATTACAAGCAGAAAAAAACTCAATAATATCTTGTCAAATGTTGCAGCATCAGGCACACAGATCATCTGTATTACAGATATAAATGAAATTCCTGACTGCATCACAGATATAGCCTACCTTGAGGAAGGAAAGCTGAAACAGTTTACAACGAAAGAAGTTTTTGAACTTTCAAAAGAAAATTTATTTGCAGATTACCAGCCCGTATATTCATTCCCTGCTTTAACAAATAAAGAAGAAAAGCAATTTTCAAATGCCGTAAGAATGGAAAATGTTTCTATAGCTTATGGAGAGAAGAAAGTTTTAGATAATATCAATTGGACCGTTAAGCAAGGTGAGCGTTGGTTATTGAGAGGTCATAATGGTGCGGGAAAATCAACTCTACTCAGTTTAATATATGGAGATAATCCACAAGCTTATGCTAATTCTATTTATCTTTTTGATAAAAGAAGAGGCAGCGGCGAAAGCATCTGGGATATCAAAAAAAATATTGGTTATGTATCGCCCGAGTTGCAATGGTATTTTGATAGAAACACAACAGTCTACTATGCAATAGGTTCTGGATTTTATGACACAATTGGTTTGTTCAGAAAATTAACGGCTGAACAACAAAACATAATTGAACAATGGTTGGATCTTTTGCGACTTTCTCATGTGACCCACAAGCCTCTCTCAACAATTTCAGCGAGTGAGCAACGATTGACTTTGCTGTTAAGGGCTTTAGTAAAAGATCCGCCATTGCTTCTTTTGGATGAACCATGCCAGGGTTTGGATGAAAAACAAACAACTCACTTTGTTCAATTAATAGATGACCTTTGTATTCAGCTAAATAAAACACTTATTTATATAAGTCATTACGATAATGAAATTCCTTCATGCATAGATAAATGTCTGAACCTGGATTTGAAGGATGATAAGATTGACAGGAAATTTGTTAATACGGCAGTTAATGATTTAGTATGTCTGAATTAAAATATAAAGACATAACTGAAAAAATAATTGGAGCAGCTATGAAAGTGCATAACGAACTTGGCAATGGTTTTCAGGAAGTAATTTATCAAAGAGCGTTGGCAATTGAAATGCGATATGCTGATCTTTCGTTTGAAAGAGAACACAACATGAAAATTTATTATCGGAATGAAGAGATTGGTGAGAGAAGAGTTGATTTTTTTATTGAGCAAAAAATTATGGTTGAATTAAAAGCAATTGTGCAATTAGAAGATGTTCATTTGGCACAAGCAAAAAATTATTTAGAAGCATACAATATGGAAATTGGATTATTGATAAATTTTGGTAGTACCAGTCTTCAATTTAAAAGATTGATCAATCAAAAATATCAATCATTCAATATTCCTGTAAATCCATAAATCCTATAAATCCTGGTTCAGACAATGAAAAAGAACATCACAGTTATTAATGGAGATGGCATCGGACCTGAAGTAACAGCACAATCAATCAAAGTACTGAATGCCATTGCTGATCGTTACGATCATGAATTCAATTATACTTATTGCCTGATGGGTGCTGATGCTATCGATAAAACAGGCAGCCCTCTTCCTGATGAAACTATTGCATCATGCTTAAACAGCGATGCTGTTTTGTTTGGTGCAATCGGTCATCCAAAATATGATAATGATCCAACTGCAAAAGTTCGTCCTGAACAAGGTTTGTTGAAATTGCGTAAAGCATTGCAGTTATACGCTAACATAAGACCTATTACAACTTACGCAGCATTGCAACATCTTTCCCCGCTTAAACCAAAACACCTGGAAGGTGTAGATTTTATTATATTCCGCGAGTTAACAGGCGGTATTTATTTCGGCAAAAAAGAATTAAGCGAAGATCAGAACACTGCACTTGATGAATGTATTTACACAAGCGATGAAGTTGTTCGTATTGCAAAACTTGCTTTTGAATTTGCAGGCAACCGTAAACGTAAACTTACTTTGGTTGATAAATCAAATGTATTAGAAACATCAAGATTGTGGAGAAGGGTTGTAAAAGAAATTGCACCACAATATCCAACTGTTGCGGTTGATTATATGTTTGTAGACAATGCTGCTATGCAGATCATTTTGAATCCAAAACAATTTGATGTAATTCTTACAGAGAATATGTTTGGAGATATTCTAAGCGATGAAGCAAGTGTATTAGCAGGCTCATTAGGTTTATCACCATCTGCTTCTGTTGGCACTGGCACTGCAATGTTCGAACCTATTCATGGTTCTTATCCGCAGGCTGCAGGCAAAGACATTGCAAATCCGCTAGGGTCAATACTTTCAACTGCTATGATGCTTGAGTATATGCAGATGCATGAAGAAGCGGCTATAGTAAGAAGCGCAGTAGAATGGACCTTACAAAATCGTTTTGTAACAAAAGATATTGATCCGATCAACTTTTATTTTACTTCAACCATCGGAGATCTTGTTTCAGATTGTATCACTAATAAGATCACCGGCGAAGTAAATCAATCAAATATCGAGTTGAGAAAATCAACGATCATATAATTGTGATCTAAAAATCATTCTAGTTCTTTGTTTGTATTAATGGTGGGCGTATATTCGCATCAAATCACACTTGATGTACAGAAGCATTTTAAATATAAGCAACACTTTGGCACTCGTGCTACTTGTCGTTGTCGTTATTATTCCTGCTTCAGTCGGAGGTGGTTCTTACATGTAAAACAATAAACAATTTTTCATAGACCCGCCTCCCAAAGAGGTGGGTTTTTTGTTTTATATGTTTTTGTTTTCGGGCGACAGAATAAGCATTAAGCTTTCGTTGTGTCACTCACTTGTACGTTTATAACATTATTCAACAAAGAAAAATACAACAACAATGGCAAATTATTACAACAGTGAAACGGTGCTCTGGCTAAACGGAGAATTTGTAAAGGCTTCTGAGGCAAAGATGGACTTCTATAGCCAGTCTTTGCATTACGGTTATGCAGTGTTCGAAGGAATCCGTTCATATAAAACGGCAAGCGGCGAAACAAAAATTTTCAAAGCAGAAGAACATTATGACCGTTTAAGAAATTCTGCTTTGTCGATGAATATGCCTTACACATGGAGCAATGAAGAATTGATTGAAGCTACTTATGAAGTGCTCCGCAGAAATAATTTCCAGGATGCTTATATACGCCCTGTTGTATATGCACCAATGAATATGAGTTTTGTACAAAATGAAGTGTCATACATTTTTATTGAAGTGTGGGAAATGGCGCCATTCTTTGGAGACAAGCTTTTAAGAATAATGACCTCATCTTTTCAAAGACCAAATCCAAAAGCATTTAAGATCACTGCAAAAGCAAGTGGTCATTATGTAAATTCTATTCTCGCAAGCCAGGAAGCAAAAACAAAAGGTTATGATGAAGCATTGCTTACGGATATGAATGGTTTTGCTGCAGAAGGTGTTGGTGCAAATTTCTTTTATGAAAAAGATGGAAAATTATTTACACCGGCAACAGGAAATATTCTTCCCGGCATAACAAGAGCAACAGTTTTAGAATTATGTAATGAGCTTGGCATCGAAGTAGAAGAAAAACAAATAACACTTGACGAGATAAATGAAGCTGATGCTGCATTTTTCTGCGGCACAGCAGCAGAAGTAATAGGTTGGGAAAGCTTCAACGATGTAAAATTTAAAAAGAACTGGAAAGAAACTGCGAGCAGAAAAATTCAACAAGCATATTTGGCAAGAGTTACAGAGGCAGAAGTTTTAACGGAAGTAATTGCTGAATAAATAACAAAGCGCACAAGAGTGCGACGCAACAAAAGCATCATAGTAGTAATAAAGACAGGCTCATAATAAATAAAATATCAAATGGCTGAACTGAATAAATACTCGAAGACGTTAACACAGGATGTTACACAACCTGGTGCACAGGCAATGTATTATGCAATTGGTTTTAAAGAAGAAGATTTTAAGAAAGCGCAGGTTGGCATTGCAAGTATGGGGTGGGATGGTAATCCTTGCAACATGCATTTGAATGATCTTGCCACTACTGTAAGAGCAAGTGTGAATGCCACAGAAGGCTTGCTGGGACTGCGTTTCTACACCATCGGCGTTAGCGATGGTATTAGTATGGGCACAGATGGTATGCGTTATAGTTTGGTTAGTCGCGATGTAATTGCAGACAGCATTGAAACAAATGCAGGTGCTCAATATTATGATGGATTGGTTTGTATTCCGGGTTGTGATAAAAATATGCCCGGCACTATTATGGCGATGGGAAGATTGAATCGCCCTTCAATTATGTTGTATGGTGGTACGATTGCGCCAGGTCATTATAAAGGAGAAGACTTAAATATTGTAAGTGCGTTTGAAGCATTGGGTCAAAAGATCGCAGGCAATTTAAGCGAAGCAGATTTTAAAGGGATTGTAATGAATTCTTGTCCCGGTGCAGGTGCCTGTGGTGGCATGTACACTGCAAACACAATGGCTTCTGCTATTGAAGCATTGGGCATGAGTCTGCCAAACTCATCATCCAATCCTGCTTTGAGTGAAGACAAACAAAAAGAATGTGCGTCAGTTGGTGCAGCGATAAAATTATTGTTGGAAAAAGATATCAAGCCAAAAGATATCATGACACGCAAAGCATTTGAAAATGCAATTACCGTTATCATGGTGCTGGGCGGAAGTACCAATGCTGTATTGCATTTGATTGCAATGGCGAAAAGTGTTGATGTACCTTTAACACAGGATGATTTCCAGGCGATCAGCAATAAAATTCCTGTGCTTGCAGACTTTAAACCAAGTGGCAAATATTTGATGGAAGATCTGCATCAACATGGTGGTGTACCTGCAGTAATGAAATATTTATTAAGCAAAGGTTTGTTGCATGGCGATTGTATAACTGTAACAGGCAAAACTGTTGCAGAGAATTTAAAAGAGGCTCCCGATCTTGATTTTGAAAAACAAAAAATAATCATGCCGTTGGAAACGCCGTTAAAGGCAACCGGGCATTTGCAAATATTATATGGCAATCTTGCAACGGGCGGCAGCGTTGCTAAGATCAGCGGTAAAGAAGGTGAACGTTTTGAAGGCACTGCACGTGTATTTGATGGCGAACATGATCTTATAAAAGGTATTCAATCTGGTCGTGTACATGCAGGTGATGTGGTGGTGATCAGGAACATCGGACCAAAAGGTGCACCAGGCATGCCTGAAATGCTGAAACCCACGGGAGCCATTATTGGCGCGGGTTTGGGCAAATCTGTTGCACTCATTACAGACGGCAGATTTAGCGGTGGCACGCATGGTTTTGTGGTTGGTCACATTACGCCTGAAGCGGTTGAAGGTGGCTTGATCGGTCTTGTTGAAGACAATGACATTATTGAAATTGATGCAACAAAAAATACATTGACATTAAAAGTTGCAGATGATGTTATTGCCGCAAGAAAAGCAGCATGGAAGAAACCTGCGCCGAAAGCAATAAAAGGAATTTTATATAAATATGCAAAGGTTGTAAAGACTGCAGCAGAAGGTTGTGTGACAGATGAAGATTAATTTTTGAGCCAGGCAATTGAATAAGCATTAAACATAGTTGCGTCGCACCCTTGTACTGAAGAATATAAAGCAACAAATAAACATGCAGATCATACAAAGCATACAAAACAGAATTTATGAACTACGTGGAGAAAGAGTTATGATCGACAGAGATTTAGCTGCTTTGTATGAAATTGAAACAAAATCTTTAAATCTCGCTGTAAAGCGAAATTTAAAACGTTTTCCTAAAGATTTCATGTTTCAGCTTACAAAAGAAGAATGGGATAGTTTGAGGTTTCAAATTGAAACCTTAGAAAAGCAACAATATCCTTTGAGGTTGCAAAATGAAACCTCAAAAAGAGGCGGTACAAGATATTTACCCTATGCCTTTACCGAACAAGGTGTTGCAATGCTAAGTGGTATTCTAAACAGCGACAAAGCCATCAACATGAACATTGCTATTATGAGGGCTTTTGTTGAAATAAGAAGAATACTATTAAAAGAAAATGATGTAAAAGAACAAATGAAAGAAATAAAAGAAAGATTAGGCGAACATGATGTACAACTGAACCAGATTTACGACGCGATGGAAAACTTATTAGATGAAAAAGCAGCGCAGCGCAAATGGGGAGAAAGAGAAAGGATTGGTTTTAAAAAATAGAAATAATGACTAAAGATTATTTTAAAGAAGCAGCAGGATATAATTTATGGGCAAATACCATTGTTTGTGGCTGGCTTGAACAAATTAATGACGAGCAATGGAACCGTGAGATCATCAGCAGCTTCAACAGCATACAGGAAACTGTATTGCATGTTATCAGCGCAGAAAATGCATGGTTACAGAGATTTAAAAAAGAACCTGTAGAATGGCTGCAATCAACATATAAAGGATCAAAAGAAGATCATATTAAACTCTGGAAAGAAACATCAACAGAATTGAAAGCATTCATTGATGCATTTGATGAAAATGAACTTGATACAAATCTCGATTTCAAAAGATTGAACGGTGATGCCTACTCAATGCCTTTTTATCAATTGTTTGCACACGTCGTCAACCATGCAACATATCATCGGGGACAGTTGGTGACTATGTTGCGGCAGGCAGGATTCTCAGGTGTTGGATCAACTGACTTATTGGGAGTCTATAGGAAAAAGTAAATGTTCGATTATTGTTGAATAAAAATAGTAAGCACAAGAGTGCGACGCAACGGAAGTTTAATTGATATTCTTTCGCTGGGTTCATAAAAATAAAAATTGTGTTATGCAAACACTTGAATTAGTAAAAGAAAAACCGTCGTGGGCGGATAAGAAAAATACTTCTATCTCAGGCTCACAGGCAGTATTGGAAGCATTAATAGCAGAGAATGTGCATACAGTTTTTGGCTATCCTGGTGGTGCTATTATGCCTATCTATGATGCTCTTTTTGATTATGAAGATAAGTTGAAACATATATTGGTTCGTCATGAACAGGGTGGCATACATGCAGCGCAGGGTTATGCAAGAACGTCTGGCGAAGTTGGTGTTGTATTTGCAACAAGCGGACCCGGTGCAACAAATCTTGTAACAGGCTTGGCTGATGCACAGATAGACAGCACACCTGTTGTAGCAATTACGGGGCAGGTGTTTGCGCACTTACTTGGTACAGATGCATTCCAGGAAACTGATGTGATAAATATTACAACGCCTGTTACAAAATGGAACTACCAGGTTACTGATGCAACAGAAATTCCTGCTGTGCTTGCAAAAGCATTTTATATAGCACGCAGCGGAAGACCCGGCCCTGTTTTGATCGATATTACCAAGAATGCGCAGATACAAAAATTTGATTACAATGGCTACGAGCCATGCAATCATATTCGCAGTTACCGCCCAACACCAATCATTCGCAAAGAGTATGTAGAAGAAGCTGCAAAGCTCATCAACGCTGCAGAAAAACCATTTGTAGTTTTTGGACAGGGTGTAATTCTTGGTGGGGCAGAAAAAGAATTCAAAACATTTATTGAGAAAACAGGTATACCTGCAGCATGGACCATACTTGGTTTGAGTGCGTTGGAAACAGATCATCCGCTAAATGTGGGAATGCTCGGTATGCATGGCAATTACGGACCAAATGTATTAACGAATGAATGCGATGTATTGATCGCAATTGGTATGCGCTTCGATGATCGAGTTACAGGTCGCTTAGATAAATATGCAAAACAGGCAAAAGTTATTCATCTTGATATTGATCCTGCGGAAATCGATAAAAATGTAAAAGCAACTGTGCCTGTTTGGGGCGATTGCAAAGAAACATTGCCCATGCTTACGGCACTTGTTGAAAAGAAAGAACACAATGCATGGCTGCAACGTTTTAAAGATATGATGAAGGAAGAACAGATGCTTGTGATTGATCATGAAATGCACCCTGCGTCAGATGAAATGAGTATGGCTGAAGTAATTGATGCATTGAACGATCTTACAAAAGGCGATGCAGTAATTGTTACAGATGTTGGTCAGCACCAGATGGTGGCTTGCCGCTACGCAAAATTTATTAAGAGTAAAAGCAATGTAACGAGTGGCGGTCTCGGCACGATGGGTTTTGCTTTGCCTGCTGCCATTGGCGCAAAGTATGGCGCACCTGATCGCACTGTTGTTGCCATTATTGGTGATGGCGGTTTTCAAATGACATTGCAGGAACTTGGCACCATTATGCAATTTGGTGCGGCTGTAAAAATTATTATTCTCAACAATAATTTTCTTGGCATGGTGCGTCAGTGGCAGGAACTTTTCCATTCAAGGAGATATTCTTTTGTAGATATTCAGAGCCCCGATTTTGTTACCATTGCAAAAGGATACGGTGTTGCAGGACAATCAGTGAATGACAGAAAAGATCTGAAAGCAGCGTTGAAAGAAATGCTTGAGCACAATGGTGCTTATCTGCTGGAAGTAATGGTGGGCAAAGAAAACAACGTGTTCCCAATGGTGCCGCAGGGCTGCAGTGTTGCGGAAATAAGATTGAAATAATTATGAGCCGTGCAACATAACAAGCATTAAACTTCCGTTGCGTCGCACGCTTGTACTGAAACAATAAACTCAACAAAAAGCTGGCAGCTAAAAGCGAATAGCCAAACGCTAAAACAATGAAACAGGAATATACCATAACAGTTTATACAGAGAACCAGATTGGTTTACTCAATCGTATAGCGATCATATTTACGCGTCGTAAAATAAATATAGACAGCCTCAACACTTCTCCTTCGGAAGTGGATAGCGTTCATCGTTTCACCATCGTCATTAACGAAACAGAAGACGTGGTACGCAAACTTTGCCGCCAGATAGAAAAGCAGGTTGAAGTGTTGAAAGCATACTACAATACCAACGAAGAAATTGTATGGCAGGAACTTGCTATGTACAAAGTACCTACAGATGTTATTGCAGAGAAAGTAAAAGTGGAAAGATTATTACGCCAGTACGGTGCTAATGCAGTTGTGATCCGTCATGATTATACAGTATTCGAAACTTCCGGTCACCGCGAAGAAATAGACAGCTTAATGAAAGCGCTTGAACCCTACGGCTTAATTGAATTCGTACGCAGTGCAAGAGTTGCTATCATTAAGAACAGTGCGGGTTTCCACGAAAAACTGAAAGAGTTTGAAGCTAAAGATGCGGGTGAAAAAGTAATCGAAAATGTGTTTCTGGGCAAACAGGAAGAAGTGTTTACGATGTAAATTGCAAGAACCCTGATTGGGGTATGTTAAATGATTTTGAGGATTTAAATACATCTATTTAATAATCCTCCGGATCATCCCAAATTCCTGTTCAGACAAGATCAGAAAGTACAAGAGTGCGACGCAACAAATGTTTAATAGTAGCAAAAAAGTTTAGTACATAAAACAAAAAGAGCAACCAAAAATTTTCAAATTTTCAAATCATCAAATTTTCAAATTAAAAAGATGGCAAAGTTAAATTTCGGCGGAGTGGAAGAAAACGTAGTAACACGTGAAGAATTTCCACTTGCAAAAGCGCAGGAAGTTTTAAAGAATGAAACAATAGCAGTAATTGGTTATGGCGTGCAGGGACCAGGTCAGGCACTGAACCAGCGTGATAACGGCATTAACGTGATTGTTGGTCAGCGTAAGAATTCAAAGACATGGGACAAAGCAGTTGCAGATGGTTTTGTGCCGGGCGAAACATTGTTTGAAATTGAAGAAGCATTGCAACGCGGAACAATTATTTGTTACCTGTTGAGTGATGCTGCACAAATTGAATTGTGGCCCACAGTTAAAAAACACTTGACTGCGGGTAAAGCATTATATTTTTCTCATGGATTTGGTATAACATTTAAAGAGCAAACAGGAATTATTCCTCCTGCAGATGTTGATGTGTTTCTGGTTGCGCCAAAAGGTTCAGGTACATCTTTGCGCAGAATGTTTTTACAAGGTCGTGGTTTGAATAGCTCTTATGCCATCTTCCAGGATGCAACAGGCAAAGCAAAAGAGCGTGTAATTGCGCTGGGTATTGCGGTAGGAAGTGGTTATTTATTTGAAACAGATTTCAAAAAAGAAGTGTACAGCGATCTTACGGGTGAGCGCGGCACATTGATGGGTTGCATACAAGGCGTATTTGCTGCGCAATACCAGGTGTTACGCGAAAGAGGTCATTCACCTTCTGAAGCGTTCAACGAAACTGTTGAAGAACTTACCCAAAGCTTAATGCCACTCGTTGCAGAAAATGGAATGGACTGGATGTATGCAAACTGTTCCACAACTGCACAGCGTGGTGCGCTTGACTGGTGGAAAAAATTCCGCGATGCTACATTGCCTGTGTTCAATGAATTGTACACCAGCGTTGCAACCGGCAAAGAATCTCAACGCTCGATCGACAGCAACAGCAAACCAGATTATCGCGTAAAGCTGGAAGAAGAATTGAAGGAACTACGCGAAAGCGAAATGTGGCAGGCAGGTAAAACTGTTCGCTCGCTTCGTCCGGAAAATCAGAAATAATTTTTTGTACCAGGCATTTGTGCATGCATTGAACTTTCGTTGCGTCGCACCCTTGTACTGCAACAAATTATTTAACAGTTTATAGCAAAGGCGCAAAGCATAAAGATCTTTGCGCCTTCTTTTTAAAAATATTTTCATGAACGATCAGCAAATTGTACTTCCAAAAAATTACACTGCAATAAAAGAAGAATCCGAAAAAATAAATTTCAATATGTCTTCTGATCTGCAGACAGGAAGTATATTAAGCACACTTGTTACATCAAAACCAAACGGGAAATTTTTAGAGCTTGGTACAGGAACAGGGCTTTCACTTGCGTGGATCGTTGATGCTATGGATGAAAATTCAAAAGTTATTTCAATTGATACCAATGAAGCCTATCAGGTTATTGCAAAAAAGCATTTTGATGCAGATGATCGGGTAATAATTATGTGTGAAGATGGAATTACATGGATAAAAAATAATCAACAGGAAAAGTTCGATCTCATTTTTGCAGATGCTTGGCCAGGAAAATACGAAGCATTTGAAGAAACATTAGCTTTAGTAAAACGCGGTGGTTTTTATATTATAGATGATATGTTGCCACAACCAAATTGGCCCGCAGGGCATGAAGAAAATGTAGAAAGACTTATCAGTGAGCTGGAAGCAAAAAAAGGTATACGATTAACAAAAATGAATTGGTCAACCGGCCTTATCATAGTTGCTAAAATAAATTGAGCAATGAAAGAAACCAGCAATACAATTATTGTTATAGATAGCAAGGCTGCCGCAGAAAGGTTGAAAGATGTTGTTATTAAAACACCACTGCAATACAATCAAAATCTATCCCGTAAATACAATGCAAATATTTATTTAAAAAGAGAAGATCAGCAGATCGTACGCTCCTATAAACTACGTGGTGCTTATAATATGATCAGTACTTTAGTTCAGGAGCAATTATACAGAGGCGTTGTTTGTGCAAGTGCAGGTAATCATGCACAAGGTTTTGCATATAGCTGTAGAAAAATGAATATAAAAGGAGTTGTATTCATGCCTGTAATAACCCCAAAACAAAAGATTACACAAACAAAAATGTTTGGTGAAGAGAATATAGAGATAAAACTTATCGGCGATACCTTTGACGATTGTGCAATTGCTGCAAAAAAATATACAGAAGAAAATGGTATGACTTTCATTCCTCCTTTTGATGATTATAAGATCATTGAAGGTCAGGGAACTGTTGCAGTTGAAATTCTTGAAGAATTACAAGACATAGACTATGTATTCGTTCCGGTTGGTGGTGGCGGTTTAAGTGCGGGTGTGGGAACTTATTTCAAAATACACTCGCTACAAACAAAACTTATAGGTCTTGAACCGGAAGGAGCACCAAGTATGCTTGCCGCATTCAAAGCTGGTCATCCTGTTACCCTTGATGAAATAGACCGCTTTGTAGATGGTGCTGCAGTAAAGCGTGCCGGGGATTTAACTTACAATATTTGTAAAGATGTATTAGACGACATGCATCTTGTGCCCGAAGGAAAAATTTGTACTGCCATTCTTCAACTATATAATCAGGATGCAATTGTTGCAGAACCTGCAGGAGCTATGTCCATCGCTGCTTTAGATGATTATGCCTGGAAAATAAAAGGCAAAACAGTTGTGTGTATTGTCAGCGGTGGCAACAATGATATTGATCGCATGCCGGAAATAAAAGAGCGCTCTTTACAGTATGAAGGATTGAAACACTATTTCCTGATACGCTTTGCACAACGGCCCGGTGCACTAAAAGAATTTGTAAATAATGTACTTGGTGCTACAGATGATATAACCCGTTTTGAATTTATGCAAAAGACAAACAAAGAAAGCGGACCTGCATTAGTTGGAATAGAATTGCGATCAAGACACGATTATGAAGAGCTGATGAATAAAATGCAGCAATATAATATTGATTATACCGAACTGAATAAAGATGATACACTCTTTAGTTATCTCGTGTAATTTATAAAGCATTTTTACCTGTTAAAAACATCATAAGTTCTACAGGCTTTACAACATAATCAACCGCATAGAGATTAAAACCCTGCACTGTCTTATAGCGCTGGCTGTTCGTGAAATGCTGCGCTAAGATTTTTTAGTACAAGTGTGCGACGCAAGAGACGATGATGGCAGCATTACAGGCCGGCAAAAAAAATAGCTTTTACAAAGGAGCCAATAATGTAAATGGATAAAAAGGAATATTTCTTACAACCGCAAAAACTAAAACAATTATCAATACAATTTTAGCGGCTAAAGAAGTGTAGAATATTTTTTGCAGTTTTTTCCGGGAATTGAACTTATTGTAAAAGAAAACAAAGAGTGCGTATAGTAAAAAAGGCAGGAATATAACAGCCAACAAATTATCGTGCATGGCAGTAAGAACATCGCCGTGCAATAACGCCACCATTGCTCTTTGCGAACCACAACCGGGACAATGCAAACCGGTAGTAAGGTAAAAAATGCATTTAGGAAAATATTGCTGGTAAGCTGGATATACAAAAAAATACAGCAGCGATAAAGCCACCGCTGCTGCGATAACAAGACTTACATAATTTGATATTACTCTTACAATATACATTTTTACATATCGTGCCTTATGCCAAGAAATGCCATGCCACCCCAAAACATTACCCACAAGATTGACAATATCGCCTGTACGATGCCGATGATGAAAGCAACTTTAGTCCATTTTGCAGCTTCTTTTGAAGCTTGCTCTGCGCCGGCATAATCACCTGCCGCAAATTTAGAATTTACCTGGGAAGCGAAGACTATACCTGCAATGCCAAAGGGTAAGCAACAAAAAATAGTTACGAGAATAGATTCCACAAGCCAGTTCTTTGGAGGATTTACAGGTTGCTGCTGATAGTACGGTTGCTGTGAAAAATTTTCCATAGTAGTTTGTTTTGGGTTTAAATAACAGGGTAATATAAAAGTTTTTTTCAACAACAAAAAAATGCCACAAAAAAAATTCGTGGCATTTTTTTATTTCATACCTGCGAATTAATACGCCCTCGCAAATAAAACTCTTTGGGTTGATGCATTACCTGTAAGGATACATTTGCCATCTTCCATTTTATTCTCCAAAGGAATACAACGTATGGTTGCTTTGGTAAGCTCCTTTATCTTTTCTTCTGTTGCTGCAGTACCATCCCAATGCGCTGCAACAAAACCGCCTTTCTCATCAAGCAGTTTTACAAACTCATCCCAGTTGTCTGCATTTGTTATATGAGCCTGCTGATAAGCCTTTGCTTTGTCATAAATGTTTTGCTGAATATCTTCCAGCAATTTATTTACATGTGCAGCAATTCCATTCAATGAGACCGTTTGCTTTTCTTTTGTATCTCTTCTTGCAACTTCAACAACATTATTCTCTAAATCTCTTGCACCAATGGCAATACGCACAGGAACACCTTTCTTCTCATATTCTGCAAATTTCCAGCCCGGTCTTGCATTGTCTGAATTATCATACTTAACAGATATGCCCAGGCCTTTCAATTCTTTTACTATTGGAGCAACTTTTTCAGAGATCATGGACAATTGTTCTTCCCCTTTAAAGATTGGAACAATCACTACCTGCAACGGAGCAATTCTTGGTGGTAGTACCAAACCTTCATCATCACTATGCGCCATAACGAGTGCACCGATCAGACGGGTACTTACACCCCAGCTTGTAGCCCATACATAATCAAGTTTGTTTTCTTTATCACTGAATTTTACATCGAACGCCTTAGCAAAATTCTGACCTAAAAAATGCGATGTACCAGCCTGTAATGCTTTTCCATCCTGCATCAATGCTTCTATACAATAGGTATCTTCTGCACCCGCAAAACGTTCGCTTTCTGTTTTTACTCCTTTCACTACAGGTAATGCCATATATTCTTCTGCAAACGTTGCATAGATATTCAGCATTTGAATTGTCTCATCAACCGCTTCCTGTTTGGTAGCGTGTGCCGTATGACCTTCCTGCCACAGAAATTCTGCTGTGCGTAAGAATAATCTCGTGCGCATTTCCCAACGCACCACATTTGCCCATTGATTAATGAGCAGTGGGAGATCACGATAACTTTGAATCCATGTTTTATATGTATTCCAGATAATGGTTTCAGAAGTTGGGCGAACAATTAATTCTTCTTCCAGCTTTGCATCAGGATCTACCACTACTCCTCCGCCATCAGGATCGTTCTTTAAACGATAATGTGTAACCACGGCACATTCTTTTGCAAAACCTTCTACATGCGCAGCTTCTTTGCTTAAAAAACTTTTTGGTATAAATAATGGAAAGTATGCATTCACATGTCCGGTATCTTTAAACATTCTGTCGAGCGTATCACGCATTTTTTCCCACAGTGCAAAACCATGCGGTTTTATAACCATGCAACCACGTACAGCACTGTAATCTGCAAGGTCTGATTTTAAAACAACATCGTTGTACCATTGCGAGTAATCCTGCGCTCTTGTTGTAATTTCTTTTGCCATTATCTTCCTTTATGATTGTTTAAAGTTTAATTTTTATGTGACTGGCGTCAAATCCGTTATTCATCGCCTGTTGTGTCACTCACTTGTACATTCTTAATATCTGTCGACAGCCGACCGAAGAAAAAAGCGTACAAGTGTGCGACGCAACTAAAGCGTTATGCTTTTTCTTCAGCCGGGCAACAAAACTACTTCTAATCCACAACAAACACCTGTTCGTTTTTAGTGTAACCTTAACATTGCAAAGCCAACATCATAAACAAACAAGCGTAATTTTAATAGAGGAAAAAGCGCGGCAAAAGTAATAACTTCACCTATTATTTCTATAAAACCTGTTATATGAAAAGTTTTATACTCCTAGGTATAGCTGTTGTACTGCTCTTAAGTGGTTGTGCTGCTTATAAAGCCAGCCGTACGCCCGATGATGTATATTATTCTCCGGCAAAGACAGCAGTGGATCGTGTTGACGAAGACAGGTATGAAGATTATTCTTCTAACAGTGATGACAATTACCTGCGCATGAAAGTGCGTAACCGCTACCAGTGGAACGGTATAGATGATTATAGTTACTGGAATGACAGTCGTTATGATTTTGGCTATAGTTGTTTCCCTTCCCGTGAGGTGATGATAAACCCTTATTATGGTGTAAGCGTTTGGAACCCTTATTATCTAAGACCATGGGGTGCCTGGTATAACCCGGTCTATACTGTTGTTTATTATAAAACGCCAAAAGCCTATTACGGAAATACTTCTAAAAGCAATCTTTCTGCATACAGAAATACCAACTATTACAATCCAAACAGGCAAAGCTTTGGCAGCTTGTTAAAAAGTGCATTTAGTACCAACAATTATAACAACAGCAATAACAATTTTAACAGCACTAACCCGACCAGATCATTTAGTACAGGTACTACGCCAAGCGGTAGTGCAGGTGGGCGCAGTGGCGGCTTTAACAGCAGCGGAAGCAGTTCATCAAGCCCAAGACCTCCAAGATAACACTCAAATTTTGAGATTCAATAAATCAACAGAGAACATCCGTTTGTGGTGTTACAGATAATGCTGTATCATAACCCGACAACATGAAAAAAATTTCTTTTCTTCTTTTAGTTACTATTTGTTTGTCGAAAATAATAGTTGCCCAGCAACCTGATGATGCATTACGTTTTGGCTGGTTTACGCCAAATGGTACTGCAAGAAATATTGCCATTGGCGGGGCAATGGCTTCGTTGGGTGGTGATATATCAACCAATCATATTAATCCTGCGGGCCTTGGCCTGTTTAAAACAAGAGAGTTTGTATTTTCTCCGGGTATTAATCTCAACAATAACAAGATCAATTTTCTCGACAGTCAAAGCAAGGAAACAAGAAATGCATTTGCCTATGGCACAAGCGGCGTTATTTTTGGTATGCCCAGCCGTTATAAAGGAGCTATTGTAAGTACGGCTTTTTCTATTTCACTAACACAACTGGCCACTTACAATAATCACACACATTATAAGGGATATAACAACTACAGCTCTTATTCAGAAAAATACCTCGAAGAATTGGTAAGAGATGGCGCAAATGATTATGCCGCTGCAAGCAATTACATTTTTGGATCCTCACTCGCGTACAGAACCTATCTTGTAGATACTGTAAATACAAACGGACAACTTACCGGTTTTAAAAGCCTGGTACCTATTGCAAGCGGCGTTGCTCAGGAGAGAGATGAAGACACAAAAGGTGGTCTTCACGAAGTTTCCCTGTCTTTTGCAAGTAATGTGCAGGACAGGTTATACCTTGGCATTAGCCTGAATGTTCCTATAATGTATTACACACGGGACCTTAGTTTTAGTGAAACCGATATAAGCGGTAACACCAACAATAATTTTTCTTTCTTTAATTACAAAGAACATTATGAAACAAGCGGGGCAGGTGTAAATGCAAAACTTGGTCTTATTTATAAAAGCAGTAACAGTTTCAGGCTGGGCTTTGCTTTTCACACACCTTCTATAATGGTACTTACCGATAAGATAAGATCAGAAATGACCACTAACACAGAAGCATATGCAGGCGAACGAAAAGTTACCAGCGATGAATTAAACAGTGGTAATGCCGGCGAAGTAAGTTACCAGGTTACTACACCTTACCGTGCTATCGGCAGCATTAGTTTTGTACTGAACCCTGTAGAAGAAACAAAAAAGCAAAGAGGTTTTATAACTGCAGATCTTGAATATGTAAATTATCGTGGTGTGCGTTATTCTGTTTCATCAGATAATTCCGGCGACCAGTCAGGTATTGATTATTATAAAGCGCTTAATGATGTGATAAAAGATTATTATAAGGGAAACATCAATGTGCGCGTGGGTGGAGAATTAAAATTTGATCCGTGGGCTATAAGACTTGGTGGCGCTTATTATGGCAGCCCTTACGCAGACAAAACGCTAAAAGCTAACCGTATCATGGCTTCCGGTGGTATAGGCTATCGCAACCGTGGCTTCTTTATTGATCTTACACTATCAGAAACCCTTAATAAAGATGTGAACTTTCCATACCGTTTAAATGATAAAGCAAACGTTTTTGCAGAAACGAAAAACAATCGTGCAAATATTCTTGCCACTATTGGCTTTAAATTTTAAAAATATTTTGAGCCGGGCTTTTGTATTCCATAGTGTATCACCTGTTGCGTCGCACGCTTGTACTTTTAAATCATTTTGCAACTAATACGGCGATGGGCTAACACTCGTCCAGCCACCATCAATTACCAAACTTTGACCCGTGATATGTTTTGCATTATCCGACACCATGAATAAGGCGGCATCAGCAATATCTTTTGTTGTAGCGGGTTTGCCAAGCGGTGTAATACGCTTCCATGTTGCTTCATAATCTTTATCATGCAACGTCCTTTCTGTAAGTGTTGCGCCCGGTGCAATTGCATTTACAGTTATACTGTAAGGAGATAATTCTATCACTAGATTCTTTGCCAGCATTTCCAGGCCTGCTTTTGTAATGGCATAAGCTGCTAAATTTTTATGCGCCTGATGACCTACAACAGAACTCATAAATAATATACTTCCTCCTGTTTGTTGCGTCTTCATTTGCCTGGCTGCCGCTTGTGCCAGGAAGAAACTGCCACCAAGATTTAACTGCATTACTTTGTAAAAAGAGTCAGGTGTGTATTCAAAAAAGTCGGCAAAGAGCGTAATGCCAGCATTGGCTATAACAATATCCAGCTTACCAAATTCATTTATGGCAGTATCTACCATTTGCTGTATAAATTTCACATCACCGGCATCGCCATGCAGGGCAATGCAATTGCCCGTTTCTGTCTTTATTTTTACCGCAGCTTCAGCAGTTAATGCTTCATCTATATCATTCAATAATACAGATGCGCCCTGGAATGCAAGTTGCCTGCATATCTCAAAACCTATCCCCTGGCCTGCGCCGGTAACTATGGCAACCTTTCCTCTAAATAATGTTGAAGGCATAATTGAGTTTTATGTAAAGCAATCGTGTTAATTTATTTCCCAAAATGTTGTTGCATGGCCTTGCTGTAATCTGCAAAAGCAAGTTCCGGCGCCTCAATTTCCGGGTGCCACAATTTCTCCCATTCAAAACTGTAGTAACCTTTATATCCACCTTTATGCAACAAATCTATTGCCTCGAAGATGGGTACTTCACCTTTACCCAGGAATTTATAATTTATTTTACCATCAACAGTAAGGCTGTCTTTAATATGTGTATGATGGATATATTTTTTTAATTGCGGGTATACATTTGAAGGAGACTCTTTTGTTGCATTCCACATATTCGCAACATCCCAAACAAGACCAACATGTTTACCTGCAGCAGGGGTAATAACCTTTACAATATCTTCCGTTTTTGTAAGATCACCATGCGTTTCCATAAGTACAGTTACATTACTGTTCTTTGCATAATCACCAAGTGTAAGTAGTCCTTGTGTTATCAATTCCAGGGTTTCATTTTTATCCTGTTCTTTAGGTAAATTGTTTGGAAAAACCCTTACGTAAGGACAACCCAATTCATTAGCGAGATCAATGAATTTTTTTCCATCGTCAAGATTTTTTTGTCTTTCTTTCTCTTCTTTATAATGCATGGTTGCAGATGAGCCAAGACAAACAAAAGCAAGCCCTTTATCTTTTAGTTTTTGTTTTGATGCGGCAATATTTTCTTTAGTACTAAACTCATTGCATTTGGTAAGATCCAACTCTTTCCTAATGCCGCGTATTTCAATGCCATTATAATTATTGGCAGCCGCAAAATTTATTATCTCATCAAAACTCCAGTCCGGACAGCCCAATGTAGAAAAAGAAAGTAATGGCGTTTGCTTTTTAAAGCTCATCAAAGGGCCTGCAAATGCAGCGCCGGCAATACTTGCAGCGGTTCCTATAAATTTCCTTCTTGAATATGGTCTCATGGCAAATTATTTGGTGGTTATTTCATTGCTGCATAAAGATAAGGATGTACAAGAGTGCGACGCAACGAAAGTTTAATAGTTATTCTACAATCCGGTTCATAAAAACTTTAAAGAATTAAACTTATTATCATTTAAAACTATTGATTCTTTATCTTGTAAGGCAATAAAATTATTTGTTGAGTATGGCAGACTTATTTAACCGCGTGGATTGGATGTATGGCAGCAATATTTATGAAGTGAACATAAGACAGTATACACCTGAAGGAACTTTTGCGGCATTTGCAAAACACTTACCAAGATTACAGGATATGGGTGTGAAAATTTTATGGTTAATGCCGGTAACACCAATTAGTTTGGAAAAAAGACAAGGCACACTGGGCAGTTATTATGCATGCAGCAGTTATACTGCTATCAATCGTGAATATGGCACGCTTGATGATTTTAAAAATCTTGTGCATGCAGCACATAATGCAGGCATGAAATTGATTATTGATTGGGTGGCAAATCATACGGGATGGGATCATCATTGGACAAAAGAGCATCCTGAATGGTATTTGCATGATGAGCTTGGAAGATTCTACGATCCTAATGGATGGGAAGATGTAATTGATCTTGATTACAAAAATAATGACATGCGCAATGCTTTAATTGATGCAATGCGTTATTGGGTTACTGAATGTGATATTGATGGTTTTCGCTGCGATATGGCGCATCTTGTGCCGCTTGATTTTTGGGTTGATGCAAGATTGCAATGCGATGCACTGAAACAATTGTTCTGGCTTGCAGAATGCGATGTAATGGAGTATCACAAAGTGTTTGATGTTACTTATGCATGGGAGTGGATGCGCATTACAGAAGAGATAGTGAAGAAAAGTTTACCGCTGCAAACAAAAAGAGATGTGCTGCTTAAATATTCTCAATACCCAAAAGGCGCCAACAAATTATTTTTCACCTCAAATCATGATGAGAATAGCTGGAACGGTACAGAGTATGAAAAGTATGGTGCTGCGGCTAAAGCAATGGCTGTGTTTACCGTTACATGGCCGGGAACTCCTTTGGTCTATAGCGGGCAGGAATTGCCCAATCATAAACGTTTAAAATTTTTCGAAAAAGATTGTATAGAATGGCAACCCAAAATTTTACTGCATGATTTTTATAAAAAATTATTTCATCTCTTGTATGTAAATGCTGCTTTACACAATCATGCTCAATTGTTCACTTTACAAACAGGTGTTGATGACAAAGTACTTGCTTATTTGCTTGTTAACAATGAATCAAAAGTATTTGTAATACTCAATCTTTCTCCCAATGATAAAGTGATATGTAATATAAAACATGATCTTCTTTTTGGAGATTATTACAATCTTTTTTCCGGCATACAACATACCATAAACAATACAGAAAAATTTGAATTGCAGGCATGGGAGTATATGGTGTATGCCACAACTATTTAATTTTTTGAACCAAGCAATTGAATAAGCATCAGGCTTTCGTTGCGTCGCACACTTGTACTGCAACAAATATTTTTATAAACCAAAATAAAATGAGCGATCAAAATATTGCCAAAAAAAAGGCCGGTGAATATGCCGCCACATTAATAGAGCCTGGAATGACGATTGGCATTGGCACAGGCTCTACCGTATATTTTTTTATACAGGCATTGGCAAAGAAAATACAGGAAGGATTAATTATAAAGGGAGTTCCTACTTCAAAACAAACCCAGGAACTGGCCACGGAATTAAATATTCCTTTAGTTGATTTGAATAATGTTGACCAACTTGATATTACTGTTGATGGCGCTGATGAAATTGATCCGCAACTGCAATTGATAAAAGGCGGTGGCGGCGCATTACTGCAGGAAAAAATTGTAGCAGCCGCCTCAAAAAGAATGATCGTTATAGCAGATGAAAGCAAATACGTGCAAACACTTGGTAAATTTCCTTTACCTGTAGAAGTAATTGATTTTGGCTGGAAGCACACGATGAAACATCTACAGCAACTGGGTTGTGAAAGAATCGTACTCAGGAAAAAGGATGATAAAATATTTGTCTCAGATCATGGACATTATATACTTGATTGCTATTTTCAGCAAATAAAAGATGCCGCACAATTGCACCACCAGATAAACAATATTGCGGGTGTTGCAGAAAATGGCTTATTTATAAATATAGCAACCAGTGCTGTTATTGCATATAAGGATGGCAGTATAAAAGAAATAAACAAAAGCTGATTTTAAATAGCAGTAACCACTTCTTCTGCCAACCCAAAACTTAATGTCATTCCATTGCCACCAAGTCCATTTACAATGGTTACACCATTTTCAGGAGAATGAATAAACTCAACTTCCCCATTGGTACGTTTGGGATAAATGCCATGCCAGCTCTGGATTATGCTCCAGTCTTTGAACACAGCAAATTTTTGCATATAATCAATGATCAGTTTATTGATAAATACTTTATCAAAAGGATCAAATACCAATCCATATTCATGGCTATCCCCTATTGTCAATTCACCTTCCGCATTTTGAGACACCATTACATGAATTCCCCATTTGATATAATCAGGCATAGTTGTTTCATAATATTCTTTCAATGCAGGTAATGATGCTGCTGATTGAAAACCTTTGTAATGGATAAGAGATAAGCCACCGCATAATGATGGGCCGATGCGCCAGCCACCAGGCTGCATGATCAAACGCATCATCTGCAATTTGCTTTTCGTAAAATAATTCGCAGCAAATACTTCAGGATATAAAGTTTCAAGATCAGGACCGCTGCAGACATAAATAAGGTCAGCCTGCCATGTTTGTTTGCCTGATTTTACTGAAGGATAATTGATCTCATTTATTGCTGTATTAAAATAAAAAACAATTCCATACTTCTCTGTTATATAAGCAGGTAATTTTTCAATAGCCACTCTTGATTCAACGATCATCTCATCTTCATTCCATAAAGCGCCTTTTAATTCGAAAGGATTTACTGCTTCACTTTTTTGCAATGCCTGATTAGCAGTGATTGCAGCAATTGGTCTGTGTGCTTTCTCGGCTTCTGCTATTTCCTGCAGCACTTTCCATTCAAGATCGTTATAAGCAAGATGCAAACTGCCTACTTCATTGTGCCACAAACCCGCTTCGGTGCAAACCTTTTTCCAGATTGCTTTTGAACGTAATGCTCTTTCATACAATTTACCAACAGGCTGACCGATGGGCCACACCATACCAAAATTTCTTACCGATGCACCAACTGCTTTTTCGTTTCTTTCAAAGACAGTTACAGCAAACCCATTTTCAGCAAGGCTTCTTGCCATGGCAAGACCAACAATACCGGCACCAATTACAATCGCATTTTTCTTAGCCATAAAAAGTAGGAGCTATTGATTGAACAGATAAAAATTTTCGTTTAAAATAAATAGCAGCAACTGCTGTTCCGGCAATGCCAACAACAGAAATAAATATTACTGCATGCGTAAAAAAACTTGTCCAGGAAAGTTGCACACCGATAAATTCTTTTGCAAACAAGATCGCCACACTCCCTAAATAACCAAACGCATCTGCTATATACATCAGGAAACCAATATTACTTTTCATTCTGTATGTAGCAATCATACGTTCAAAATACAAAGCATTGAATGGAACATAACTCAGGTATAATCCTGTCCCAATCATTGTCATCCATGTAATGGGACCTACATAATGACCCATAAACAAAAAAGTAAATAATAATGCTAAAGCATAACCACCAATAACGAGGTAATGGTTGATCATAAAAGCTTTAAAATTATTCTTCACTAATATCAGCAGGCTCATGCATAACAATACGATCAGCGAAACAGGTATTTCTGTAATAGTAAAAATAGAAGCATTATTACCATATCCTAATTCAGTGTAGAGTTCATTTGCAAAATTATCCCTGAAGTCCCTGAGTATTGTTAATAGAACATAAGTGATAACAATGGTAACTATACCCGGCATAAACATTGTAAGAAAAGCTTTGCGTTCTTCTTTAGTCATAGGAGGCCTCACACTTCGCAGTGCAATATCTTTTTCCGTTGGTGGTGGCACATGATTCAAAAGCCATACAAACAAAAGCATGGGCAAAACAAATAATCCACCCGTTATAAAAGGCATCCACATCTCAGTTATATGCCAATCAAGTAAAATAGATTTACCTACTGTTTTTACAACACCGGAAGAAAATATAAAACTAATAGATAATACTGCACCCATAAATTCCGTGGCTCTTCTTCCTTCAAGAAAACTAAATACAAGGCCCCATACCATACCTAATGGAAAACCATTAAGCAAAAGAAAAATAATATTATATGGCGCAGGAACTATTGCAAATAGTAATAAAGACATCCATGCCGTAATAATAAGTTTGATAATAGTTACAGCCCGCTTCTCCCCTGTCATGGATGAAATAAAACGAATGCCATAAAATTTACTCAGCATATAACCAATAACCTGTGCAGTAACCAGCCAAACTTTATAATCAATATTCAAATATTCTATCCCGCTAAAACCAGCAGCAGTAAAGGGTTTGCGAAAAGCATACATACAGAAGTACACACAAAAAGAAACAAGCGCTGCATAGCCAGATAGTGCCCATACAGGGGCTTTCTCTAATTTCCTTTTAAGTGGTTGCGATATAAACATCTATTATATGTACTTAGCGGTGGAATTACTATTTAGCTTTTGTTGCGTCGCACGCTTGTACACAAGCAAAAGTTTCAGCGGTTTACGAGTTAAAATGTTCACGAGTTCTCTGCATTTGAACAACGGGTAAACTTGTAAACATTGCTCAATAAAGTTCCGAACGATGAAGTGATTGCGACGCAACAACCGGTGCCATGAAAACCGAAAGCCTGTAACAAAATTATTTTTCAATGATCCCTATCAACTCTTTCAAATCATCAATAATAAAATCGGGGTGATAAGGTAATAATGCTTCTCCTGTAAAAGCACCTGTTGTTATTCCTATTGAATATAAACAACCTGCATTCTTTCCTTCATTCACATCTACTTCAGTATCTCCGATTTTAATAACATGTTTTGGATCTGCTACGCCTGCAGCCTGCATCATTTTTTGAATCATGTATGGCTGTGGTCTGCCTGCTGGCACTTCGTTACTGCAAACTACATAATCAATTTTACCATCTTTTAGCCAACGCAATCTTTCGATAATAACATTGGTGATGTGCGTAGAGAACCCTGTATCAAGACCAACCTTTATATCATGCGCTTTTAGCCAGGCAAATATTTCTTCTGCATGTGGCAATGGTTCTAACTGTGGTGCATTATAATAATATTGTACCATCAGTTCAATAAACCGGTCATGAATAATATTGATGTATTCTGCTGTAATGCCCGCCACATCTGATTCGTATTCTTCCAGCATCATTCTTATTGCCTCAGGTTTTTTATACCCCATCAGCGGATAGATTTTTTCATGTGGAATATCATAACCTCTTTCTTTCATCGCATCATGAAATGCCGCAGCAATCTCACCATTGTCTCTTACGGTAGTGCCTGCAATGTCAAATACTACAAGCTGAATATTTTTATACATTAACTTCTTTCTTTTAAATATTCATGAATCAAATGACGGAAATGATTGAGTGGCAGCATGATCATTTCATGATTCTTTGCACATTCATCCCATAAACGCACTTTAATAATATCATCAAAATAAGGATGTTGTTTAAACAAAATAATTTCTGTTTCACTCATGGGGCCGCCCTGCCACATATTCAATGTTTGCAAACTCGCTTCTGATAATTTATCCTTATAGGAGGGATCTGTTGCAACAAGATAACGTTTTGCATCAACATGTTTTTCTACCATTGCGCAAACACGCTCCGCAAAACCTTTACGACGTAAGTATTCTCCACCAAGCCCTTCGTGATTTACCACACCATATCCACCCATTGCATCTGTGTTTTGTTCATGACGTAATAAATGGCCAACGTCATGCAAGAATGCGCCTAATATCAATTCCATATCACCACATTCTTCCATTGCCTGCATGGCACATTGTATCATGTGTGATGTTTGCGATACGGGTTCACCATCATAATCTTCGTTACCGTAATTCTCAAAAAGGTGCATAATCTCATTCGTAACCATATCTGCTTTACTCATGTAACAATTATTTAAGTATAGTACCAATAGGCTGCATTACTGGATGCGCAGGTGTAAAATTAAGCCCAAGCAATGCTGCAATGCTTGTTGCAATTTGTCTTTGGTATAACAGCTCCGTGTTAGTTGCTTCGCCGGTTGGCTTTGTATCAGGGCCCATCGCTGCAATCCATATCTGGCCTGCATCTGCTATGTCTTTACCATGAGAGGTCCATTGTTCTTTTATAGCATCACCCCGACCATGATCACAGGTAACAATCAATGTTGTTTTGTTTTTATATTCAGGCATTGACTGCAAAGTATTCCAAAGATCAGCAATCATGGCATCTTCTGCATGTGCACTTTTCAAATATTGATCATACATACCCGAGTGTGCAAAATCATCCGTTTCATCGAAAGCAACATACAGCACTTTTGGTTTGTTTTCTTTGAGATATGTTTTTGCTGCGAGGTAAGTATTGACATCCAAACGAACATCAATCGGCTTGGCTGAAAGAAATTGCAGATCATTCAACAACTGAAAAGAAGGCGATGAAAAATTAAATGTGTCCACACCTGCATTTACATAAATATTACTGCGCCATTTATTGAGTATGTATGGAAAACAATCCCAGGTTGCAAATGCTGCAACCTTGCCTGTATAACCTTTTTGTTTGTTGATAAACTCCAACACATTTTCATTCTTATTTGGAATCTTATCGTTGGAATTTACAGCCGTATCAGGATAGCCTGTAAAAATTTCATTGTAGCCGGGATATGAGAATTTATAGGGATTTGCATTGTTTACTTCACTGCCTTTTGTGCGGTTGCCATACAGTTGACCATGCTGTGCAACAGTGTTCCAAAGAAATGGAAACAGTTTTGCGCGACGTTCATTTATATCATTACTCCAGAAATTTTTTGTTATCTGCCCGGAATCGCTGGTAAATTTTTTGTTGACGATGATAGCAGAATCAACCCCTTTAAACACTTCCTGCCAGCGCATACCATCGAGAGTAACGATGACCACATTTTCTGTTTTATGCTGGGCAAAAGAATGCAGCACGATAACAATAAAAAATACTATTGAAAATATTTTCTTCATTTGTGTCAGTTATTTTTTTGAGCCAAACTTTTTTTTATTACTCATCGTTCCTTGCGTCGCACTCCTGTACTGAAGATCAGGTTTCAGCTAAATACAGTTGCAACTGAATGCTGATGCCTGATAGTCCATACCTATCTGAACGTACAAGTGAGTGACACAACCAAAGCTTAATATTTTTACTAAAGCCGGGAACATAAAAACAAAACGAAAGTTAATGAAAAGAGGCAAAGCCTTTCGGCTTTGCCATGGTTTAAGTGGACATTCAATTATTTTATCAGCCACATCTGCGCATTGATATCATCATTGCCACCATATTGGTTTTGTAATGCGCTTTCGTAATTAGTGGCATTTGAAGTTCGCTCATCATAAGGATATTGAAAACGTAATGCGATCCTCGAACTATTGCCTGTACCGGGGCCTGTTGTAAAGGTTGGCACACCTGTTCTGCGCCATGCATAATATGATTCCAAACCTGAGTGGCGAAACAATGCCAGGTATCGTTGCTGCAGAATCTGTTTCAAACCTGTTTCTCCTGAAGCATATTTAATTAAAGGCTGCGCATAATAATTATCAAAATTTACGCTGACAGTATAAGTGCTGTATTTAACATCTGCACCACCCGGGCTGCCTGATTCATAAACATGTGTTGTCATATCGCCGTTTTCAGGAATATCATAAAAAGCCATAGAAGCTTTGATACCAGCTTTATAATAATCTTCTGCACCGCCTAATTTCCCCGAACTGATCCAGCCGCGGTTAATTGCTTCTGCTATATTGAAACACATTTCAGCGTAACCAATTTGCACAGATGGTTCTGCAGTATAGGTTTGATAATAACGCCAGCGATTTAACTGGGAATATTGCCCATTGCCTGCTTTATTAAACATGATACCCAGATCCTCACCAGGATTAGCACCAACAAATGCATCGAAGCTTGTTGGGCTGGTACCCGCATCTACCAATGCTGTAGCGGGTTCTGAAACAATAAATACCCTGGGGTCTTTAAATGCAGTCAGCAAGCCAAGATAGGTTGAAGACATATTATATCGCAACCCATCAAAACCATAGCTATCGGGACTGTTGGGATAGTCATTCGTAGGATGTGTATAAATAAACTGCAGGTTATCTTCTGCACTTTCCATTACAGGATACTTAACAGGATCGCCTGTGATAGCTGCAAATTGAGATTTTATATTAAGATCTGCGTCATCTGCTTTTTTGCTTAATTCGATCAATAAACGCAACCGAAAGGTATTTACTGTTTTTTGCCATTTGGAAAGATCATTACCAAAATAAATATCACCCGATATAGATTCGCCTGCTTCAATTAAAGAGGCCAATTCTGTATTGGCGCTATCAAGCCATGCAAATGATTGCTTAAAAACATCTTTCTGCGCATCGTAAGAAGGAGTTAAATTGTCAAGGCCCTGCAATGCCTGTGTCATAGGTATATCACCCATTTCAAGACTCATCTTTGTAAAGAAGTAAGCTTTGAAAAATTTTGCCATTGCACTATATGGATTGACAGTTGCAAGACCTGCATTCTGCGCTTCCTGTTCCATTTTGATCACATTCTTTAAAGTGGCATAATAATCTGCACCAGATTCAAAATCGTAGCGGTTATTTCCATAATAATCATAGTTGATGCAATAATATTGGCTCCAGCGTTCATACATGCCGGCAGGCCCATCATAAAGGTCATTTAATATGCCATTCATTAATAAAGAAGAGGGCACCGAAGTTGGTTTATTGGGGTTTTGATATAACTCATCAAAACTTTTTTTACAACTGGTCATTAACGTTGCTGCCATTACAGCTACAACCAGTATGCCTGAATATTTTTTCATTTGTTTGTTCATTTTATAAATGAATCGAAGTTTATTTTTTGTTTACCGGCTCTTGTTTTACATAGCATCTTTGTTGTGTCACTCACTTGTACTTACTGCACAGTGTTGATCTTAACGCTGAAGTGTGCGACGCAACAGGAGCTTAATGCCTGTTCATTAGCCCGGCCCATATTAAAACACCACATTGATATTTAAACCATATCTGCGTGTAGTGGGAGATTGTAAACCCGTACCGCCAGTGCTATAATTATACTGGTCAAGGTCTACATCTTTAAAACGTTTATCTGCGTAGAAATACAGCAGGTTGCGGCCAATTAATGAAACACTTAATTTGTTGATAAAACTTCTTTGTATCCACTGTTGCGGGAAGTTATAAGTAATAGTTACCTCACGCAGTTTTGCATAAGATTTGCTCATTAGGTTCGCTTCAGATACATTGTAATACTTACTTATGTAATCCTGTACCAATGTAACCTGCGTGTTAGGCGCAAATTGAAGATCCTTATAATTTAATATTTCGCCTGTTTCTGAATTGTAGTTGATAGCAACTCCATTACTTACAGCAACCCCATCACCAACATAAATACCCGGGTAAGAAGCATCCCCTGCATGTCCATCATCAGAAAGCCTTGCTTCACCGAATGCACCTTGTACTGTTTCAATATTTCTGCCACCACGCATTGTTTTGTTGTGCATATAATCTGTGGTAACACCACCTACACTACCATCAAATTGAAAACCGATAGAAAGATTTTTCCAGCTAATATTGTTATAGATGCTCCACTGAAAATCCGCATTTAAGTACCCGAGGAATTGAGACACAGGATTTACCAATGGTTTGCCAGCTGCATCAAATACTATTTTGCCGTCTGTTGTTTTTACAAATGCACTGCTGTAAAATGCGTCCACACGGTCACCTGCATGGAAGAAGGTATTATAGGTTGCTTGTCCTGGTGGTAATTCATCATACTTATCCTGAAAAGTGCTCCAGTTGACAAGCACATTCCAGTTAATACCACTCTTTGTTTTGATGGGTGTACCGGATAATGATAATTCATAACCTGTTTTCTTGGTCTTTAAAGCATTCAGGTAATAATAATTATAACCCGTTGCAGATGAAATAGGGTTCTGAAGAATTCTTGGTCCATCAATATATTGAAAACCTGTTGCTGAAAAACCTAAACGGTTTTTCAGGAATTTAACATCTATACCAGCTTCATAACTTACGCGGTTAAAGGTTTTGATATTAGGGTCGTAAAGGTTTCCTGAATAATAGGCAGCGGTTTGATTATTGTACGGCTTACTGGTATTATATAATGCAACGAGGGAATAATCTGGTCCGCCGTAAGGAGACAAATAATTGTTGCCATAATCCAGTGGATAATCATACAATGAGTTTCCTGATGGGCTTGTTCCAAAAGCGGTAATAGAATTAAACGGAGCAGTACCAACGGTTGATGAAGTGGCATCGCCATGTACGGCCGCATAAGAAGCTCTTACTTTTAAGAAAGAAATTACATCCGGCATCTTTACGTAATCTGAAATAACTGATGACGCAGAAATACTTGGATAGAAATAGCTGTTATTTCCTTTAGGTAATGCCGATGATTTATCAACACGACCTGTAACGGAGATTGTTGCATATTTACCAAGGGATGCATCTAAAGAATAGTATGCACTATACACACGCATATCAGCATTAAAACTGCTTGCCTGTATTGGATTCAACGAATTACTAAAACTGTATACATTGGGGATATTAAGATAATCAGTAGATGTCCAGCTAGAATTATAATTAAACAATCTTGCATTACCTCCTACCAGGCCTGAAAGATTCAGGAATTTTGCGACAGTATAATTATAGTTTAACTGGATATCAGAGTTGCTTTCAAAAAGATTTCGCCTATCTTCCCTGTAATCGCCCATGTTTCCTTCACGACCGTATGGGTGAGCAGAAAAAGGCATTTTTTCTGTTCTCAACAAATCATAAGTTGATATTTGGGTACGCAGGTTTACATTTAAATGATCGTCAATTTTGTAATTACCCGATACATAGCCATAAATATCACTTTTGTAATGTCCGCGAAGCCATTCATTCACCATAAACCATGGATTATGATAACGCTGGTATTCCGCGAATACAGATTGTGTACCCACTTTCCCGGTTTGCCATTCACCGCGAATATCCGGTGCATTCACATCCCAGTCCGCACCAGTCCATACAGCAACATTATATAATAAACTGTTAGGGCCATAATCCACATCAGGATAGTTTGGCGTGTACTGCCTGTTGAAATTAAGATTGGCATCTATCTTTAATCGTTTACTTACATTGTATGATCCAAACATGTTGAAGTTGGTAATATTCAACTCCATATTTGGAATCATGCTCTGCTGGTAGGAATGTGACAAAGAAAAACGAAGACTATAATTATCTCCTGTTGCGTTTAAAGCAATGTTATTCGTTGTCTGAAAACCTGTTCTTAAAAAATTTCCCAGGTTATTCTTGCCACGTGCAATCCATGGTGTAGGCTCTATATTACCCGTCCACGTCAATCCTCCGGGGTAAGTAGTGGTATAAGTTGTATTAGGATCGTATTTGCCATCGTACTGCGGAAGAAGACGTCCATCAAAACGTGGACCCCACACATCATAGTCATTATCAAATAAACCACCACCTTTACCATTTCCAAAAGCGTATAACTGGTTTTCACCAGGACCGTATTCATCCTGCAATCTTGGAAAAGCAAGAAACCCCTGGTCAATCGAATTTGTTGAATTCAATTCAACCGTAAATCCCTTTGTTTTTAATCCTTTCTTGGTTGTGATAAGTATAGCGCCATATTGTGCACGGCTACCATATAATGCAGCTGCAGCGGGGCCTTTTAGTACAGTATATGATTCAATATCGTCAGGGCTTATATTCCATGTGTCTGAACTAATGGGCACCCCATCTACAACATATAAAGAAAGCTCATTGCCACGTAAAATAACGGTTGGCTTTCTTAACAATTCTGCGGAAGCACCAACTGATAACCCGGCAACCTTACCAGTTAAACCGGTTATTGGATTTTGATCTCTGGCTTTAATAAGATCTTCTCCTTTTACTTCCTGTATAGAATAACCCAAACGTTTAATTTCTTTCTTTACACCTAAAGCTGTTACCACAACATCTGTAAGCTGGTTTTCGTTTGAAATTATTTCAATACTCAAAAAAGCATCGTCATTTACTGTAATTTTTTTTGTTTGATAACCTACATAAGAAACAGAAAGCTGGTCATTCTTATTTGCTGCAATAGAAAAATTACCTTCCGTATCCGTAAGCACAGATTTTTTTGTTGTAGTGTTTTCAACAGTTGCAGATGCGACAGGCTTTTTGGCTGCTGCATCTGTAATATGGCCTTTCAACTGCATGCTCTGTGCATGAACATGCAGCAATAAAAAAAGAGACAAACATCCAATAATCCATCTCTTTTGTACCTGGTTAAAATGCTGCTTCATAACGTTAATTTGGTTATTGATGCGGCAAAACTACCTGTGTATGCATACTGTTTCCCAAGAAAGTTGGTTAACAAATAGTAAAGCAATTGTAAACTTTTTGTGCGTTAACAATTACTTAATGTGCAGTAATACTAAACTTTAAAATTGTTTCGTAAAATAAAGAGAAAAGATTTTTTTAGCCGGCAATAATCTTTATGGCATCGGTTGTTGTGTCACTCTCTTGTACGTTCGGAACGTTAATGATCAATTGTAAATGGTGAATAAGAAATTGCTGTTATTCACCACTCAATTGCACGGGTGCACACCGGAACAAAAGCTAAACCGCTATTCAGCAGACGGGCACATAAATTATTCTTCATCAAAAAAATATATAACCAACATTTCATAAGGCTCATTGCTCAAACATTTTGTGTGGTGCTGTTTGCGGGCATTATAATAAAAAGAATCACCTGTTTCAAGTATATATTTTTTACCGTCGATTGTGTATTGCATTTTACCCTTGATCATATAGTCAAATTCATGAGCCTGTGTAGACACATACCCTTTACGTGCATCTTTTTCCTGACGGTATAAAACAACATCTACCAGTTTGCCATGTAGTTTGAAAGATGTTATACGATAATAAAATGAGCCCTTAGTATATTCCTTTTCGATAGACTGTTGTGCCGAGGCTTTTATAATAAGCGGCTCATTGGGTTCTGTGGTATCAAGCTTATCAAAAAAATCATTCAGGTCTACATGCAATGATTTAATGATACTAAGTAATACAGTCAAAGAAGGAACAGTGCGGTTGTTTTCTATTTGAGATATAAGGCCTTTTGTTACTCCCACCTCTTCGGCCAGTTGCTGCAAGGTTATTTTCTTGCCTTTTCTTTTTTCTTTTATACGGTTACTTATTTGAAGAATAAGGTCGTTACTCATGAGAAATTTTTTGGATATTCATTAGAGGAACAAGATAAATAAAATCCATCGTACTATTTGAAACGAAAATAATTCCCATTCCCAGGCAGGCAGGTTATTAAATCGTTAATCAAAAATGAAGGCCTCCCTAAAGGGAGGCCTTACGTTAGACATAGGCTGTCATTCTGAAATACTTATATGCTATGACAAGCGGTGGTGCATATTCGCACTACAGAATGACAATAAGATACCTATTATTATAAGCTTACTTGTTTTTCGAGCATCATCTTGCGCAGGTTTATTAATCCATAACGCATTCTGCCGAGTGCAGTATTAATGCTGCAGTTGGTAACTGCTGCTATATCTTTAAAACTCATATCACCAAAATGGCGCAGTACAATTACTTCGCGTTGTTCTTCTGGTAATGCAGAAAGCATTTGATGCATGCGATCATAACCTTGTTTCTTAATGATCTTTTGCTCCGCATTTTCGTTTACTACTACAATAACATCGAATACATCTTTGTTATCGCCGGTAACAATAGTTGGCGTACGTTTAACCTTGCGGAAATAATCTACACAAAGGTTGTGCGCAATACGCATGGCCCAAGGAAGAAACTTACCTTCTTCATTGTAACGTTTGCTGCGCAATGTATCAATGATGCGTAAAAAAGTTTCCTGGAAGAGATCCTCTGCCAGAAATTTGTCTTTCACAATAAACTGAATTGAACTGAACAATTTGTCCTTATAGCGGTTGATAAGGGCTTCAAGGGCATAGGAATTGCCATCTTGAAAAGATAGTACCAGTTCGGTGTCGGTGAATTCGTTAAACTTTCTCATAATAAATATGCTTTTGGATTTCAAGCATGCCGCTTAAAGTACGTTTGTTTCGGTTTTTCTTGGACAGTAAGTGGCGATGAGTATAAATTTGACAATAGGCGGATGAGATTGTGTGGTTTTGTGAAGATATATAGAATATTGATTTTAATTGTATGCAATTTGTAAAAAATTTGTGAATTACTATAATTAAATAGTGCTTTGATATATTAAATTCAAATAAAATTTATGTCTGATAGAATTATAGCAAAGAAACCGGCGAAAGTGAAAATGCATAAACATAGCAAATCGGCAAACGATATTTTTATTAAAGGTGCAAGGGTACATAACCTTAAGGATATTTCTGTCTCATTCCCCAGAAATAAATTTATAGTTGTTACTGGTGTTTCGGGTAGTGGTAAATCATCACTTACTATAGATACTTTATTTGCAGAAGGCCAGCGAAGATACGCTGAAAGCCTTAGTGCTTATGCAAGGCAGTTTATGAGCCGTATGGTAAAGCCTGATGTTGATTATATAAAAGGTCTATGCCCGGCTATTGCTATTGAGCAAAAAGTTATTACAAGGACACCACGAAGCACGGTTGGAAGTATGACAGAAATATATGATTATCTGCGCCTGCTTTATGCACGTGCTGGCAGAACTATTTCTCCGGTTAGTGGCAGGGAAGTTAAGAAAGATGATGTTGCCGATGTACTTAAGGCTATCAAATTATTATTGGTTGGTTCAAAAGTAATTATACTTGTTGCTTTTAAACAGCACGCCAAAAGAGAAATAAGGGAAGACCTGAATATTCTTATACAAAAAGGTTTCTCACGCCTATTCATCAATGACCAGGCTGTTAAAATTGAAGAACTACTGGAACTAAATGACAAAGCACTTAATGAAAAAGTAAATACAAAAAAATTACAACCCTATATTTTAATTGACCGTATAGTAACCAGGAACTTTGATGAAGACGACCTGCACCGCATTTCTGATTCTATTGGTACAGCATTTTATGAAGGCGAAGGTGAGATGTATGTACAGGTAAATGGTGTTGAGTTACTACACTTCAGTAATAAGTTTGAACTCGATGGAATACAATTCGAAGAGCCTGTACCTAATTTATTTTCTTTTAATAATCCTTTTGGTGCCTGCCCCACCTGCGAGGGCTTTAGCCAGGTGCTGGGTATAGATGAAGACCTGGTAATACCAGACAGAAGACTGAGTGTGTACGATTCCGGAGTTGCTCCATGGAAGGGTGAAAAGCTTGGATGGTGGAGAGAGCAATTTGTAAAGGGCGCCAAATCCATTGACTTCCCCATTCATAAACCTATTGCCGATCTTACCCCTGCACAATACGAGCTTTTATGGAACGGCAAAGGAAATGTTTATGGTATTCATGCTTTTTTTAAAGAAGTGGAGCAAAATCTTTATAAGGTACAATACAGGGTTTTGCTCAGCCGCTATCGGGGTCGTACCAATTGCCCGGATTGCCATGGCTTTCGTTTACGCAAAGAAGCGCTCTATGTAAAAGTAGGCGGCAAACATATTGGTGAATTGTGCCAGATGCAAACCAAAGACCTAAAGCAATGGTTCAATAAATTACAGTTAAACGATCATGACAAACAGATTGCTAAAAGAATATTGATAGAACTACATCAGCGTTTGCAAACATTGATCGATGTTGGTCTTGGTTATCTCACCTTAAACCGTTTGGCCAATTCCTTAAGCGGTGGTGAAAGTCAACGCATACAACTAACGCGCAGTCTTGGAAGTAACCTCACTAACTCCTTATATATATTAGATGAGCCTTCTATTGGGTTGCATTCAAGAGATACAGAAAGGCTCATCAATGTATTAAAACAATTACGTGATGCTGGCAACACGGTTGTAGTAGTGGAACATGATGAAATGATGATGCGTGAAGCAGACCATATTATAGATATGGGGCCACTCGCCTCTCATCTGGGTGGCGAAGTAATTGCAGCAGGCAATTATAATGAGATCATCAGTAATCCCGAAAGTCTTACCGGTAAATATCTCAAAGGTGAGCTGCAGGTAAGCATTCCAAAAGTGAGCAGGAAATATTTACGTTACCTGCGTGTTGAAAATGCAAGGCATAACAATTTAAAAGATATCACAGTTGAATTTCCATTAAATATGCTTTGCGTGGTTAGCGGCGTTAGCGGCAGTGGTAAAACAACATTGGTAAAACAAATTTTATACCCGGCACTTAAAAAAATAAAAGGTGAGTTTGCAGACAAAGTTGGTTTTCACAAAGCACTTACCGGCGATGTTGATTACATTACGCAGGTAGAACTCGTTGATCAAAATCCCATTGGTAAATCATCCCGCAGCAATCCTGTTACTTATATAAAAGCATACGACCAGATACGCGACCTCTATGCCAATCAACCGCTTTCCAGAATTCGTGGTTTTCAGCCCAAACATTTTTCTTTCAATGTAGATGGTGGCCGATGCGATACTTGTAAAGGAGAAGGTGAACAGGTGGTTGAAATGCAGTTTCTTGCAGATGTGCACCTCACCTGCGAAGTATGTGGTGGAAAAAAATTCAAAGAAGAAGTTTTAGAAGTCCAGTACAAAAACAAAAGCATTTTTGATGTGCTGGAACTAAGCGTTGATGAATCCATAGAATTCTTCAAAGAAGAAAAAACATTGACAAAAGCATTACAGCCATTGCAGGATGTTGGTCTTGGTTATGTAAAGCTTGGCCAGAGCAGCGATACGCTTAGCGGCGGCGAGGCACAGCGTGTAAAGCTGGCATCTTTTCTTGGCAAAGGCAAAGCAAGCGGCAATGTGCTGTTCATTTTCGATGAGCCAACAACAGGACTGCACTTTCACGACATCAATAAGCTCCTTACTTCCTTCAATGCGCTGATAGAGCAGGGTCATTCCATCATCGTTATAGAACACAACACAGATGTTATAAAGAATGCAGATTGGGTAATTGATCTTGGTCCTGAAGCCGGAGATGCAGGTGGCAATCTTGTGTTTGCCGGCAAGCCCGCCGATCTTAAGAAAGTAAAAGAAAGCTATACGGCAAAATTCCTGTAACAGTTAAAGAGTATTTATAAAGTAAAAAACATTTTTATGAACCCGTCTGCAGAACCTCTATGATGCTTCTGTTGCGTCGCACTCTTGTACTGTAACAATGCTATTATCAAAAAAGATCAAACAACTTTTAATTTTGAAATTGTACAACATTCAACCGAAATGAAAAAAGCTTTTATAATTATCTCAATCATTTTTTCAATCCTGCCACATAAAATTTTTTGCCAGGATACCATTAACTGGCGGCCTTCTTACAAATTAACATGGCAGGATTTCAGGGCCAAACCAGACGAAGCTTCCGAATTTGGCGCGTTAAGCGATTGCAGTATATCATACAGCTTTATTTACAAAGACGATTCACTCTCTTTTAAGATCGCATCATTATTTACAAGGTCAAAATCTTGGTTAAAATTCAGAGATGATACTATATTACTTAAACATGAACAAGGCCATTTTGATATAAACGAATTGTTTACAAGAAAACTAAAGAAAGCATTCAAAGCTTATTCGTTTAACCCTGTAAGCGTTAATAAAGACCTCGAAGCAATTTTCAATAAAGTATGGGAAGAGAAGAAAGCATTTGATGCACGCTACGATAAAGAAACAGATCACTCTATAAATAAAGCCAAACAACTTGAATGGAGTGAAATGATCGCAACGGAACTTAATGATCTGAATGAATTCAAATAATCTGGCACTGTGCCACCCTCCAATCGAAATAATATAACTCAATAATTTCGGTCTGTGCGGAGAAAACCGATAGAAAAAAAAATTACAAAAATAAATAACCAAACTGCAAAAAGAACTGGAAGATGTAAAGAAAGAAAGGGATCTGCTGAAAGAGATTGTGATGAAGTGAGGGGAGGAAAATTTGGCGTTGCGTAGAATATCTTAAATCTTTGTGAGTATATAAATAAGAAACAGAACAATGAAAACAACCCTTTTAATTTCCCTTTGCTCAATTATTATTAGTTGTAGTTCAAGTAAATCTTTTTATAAATAATATTCAGGCGGTTTAACGTATTGGAATTATTCCATTACGTTAAATTCCGACAGTAGTTTTAGCACTTTATTTCATAGCCATTTAAAGTCTGATACTGCCACAGGCATTTACTCAATCTTCGGGGATACTATTTTTTTTAAATACAGATACAACAAGGATGATTCAATACAAGCAAAACCCTTGATAGAACATTCAAA
Organism: Panacibacter ginsenosidivorans; assembly: GCF_007971225.1. Lineage (NCBI taxonomy): Bacteria > Pseudomonadati > Bacteroidota > Chitinophagia > Chitinophagales > Chitinophagaceae > Panacibacter > Panacibacter ginsenosidivorans. Next base: position 1,791,337 of record NZ_CP042435.1, read on the forward strand.
GGCAACATGGAATAGTGCATTGCTATTTGCTAAATCAAATTATAGAGATACAATTGCCATTTTAGAAAAGAAGCAGTTGTTGTACATGGGCTCTAAATTAAAACCAAAACATTCCGACTAAACATTCTCGTCCGCCATGGTTCGTGTCACACGAACCATTTCTACGTTTGGCATTGCGTTTAATAATATTAATCTTTGCGTTAGCTACAAGCATTTTGCAGCACCCTAAAATTTTAAACGATGACTTATAAAACTTCTTTAGATAAGACTGCTATAATTATAACAATTGCTGTAACTGTTTTATTTGCCTTTATTATAATCGGGCAATTCGCAATCATCAAGGATGAAGGAAGTGCCATTCCAATTTACACAACAACAGCCTGCCTGCTTATTTATTTTTTGGCATTTGCATTCACGCCTGTTAATTATATTGTTACTACTGAAGAAATTATCGTTCGCAGACCACTTTCGAATGTTCATATAAAAAGAGCCGACATTAAAAGCGTAGAATTAATTGATAAGAATAAAATTGCAGGTTCATTGCGCACATTTGGCAACGGCGGGCTATTTGGATATTATGGAAACTTTGCAAATTTTTCTTTAGGCCGTATGACGTGGTATGCAACCCGCCGTGATAAACCTGTTTTAGTCACAACCACAGCCAACAAAAAAATTATCCTCACACCAGATGAACCAGAGAAATTCGTAAAAGAATTTAGTGAATAGTGTTTCTATTGCTTTGTCTTCCCCACCAACCGAAAATAATTACTACAACAAAATGTACCTTCAATAAAAACATCACTTCACCAATAACTGCAATACTATGAGACAGAAACTAAATTTAATAACGCTTGGCGTTGATGATTTTGAAAAGTCATTGCACTTTTATGAAAAAGGGTTTGGCTGGAAAAAATCTGAAAAAAGCATCGACGATCTTGCATTATTTCCTTTAGGCGGAATAACACTTGCATTATACCCCAGGAAAGAACTTGCCGCAGATGTAACAGTAGAATACCAGCCAACAACATTTTCAGGCTTAACGCTTGCCTATAACACCAAATCAGAAAAAGAGGTAGATGAGGTTTTGGCAAAAGTTGAAACACTTGGTGCAACAATTATTAAACCTGCACAAAAAGTATTCTGGGGCGGTTATAGTGGTTACTTTAAAGACCTTGATGGTTATGTAATTGAAGTTGCACATAATCCTTTTTGGGAGCTTGATGAAAACGATAATCTGAAATTATAAAATCAACAGCATGTGGCACACAGATACATTATGGTTTGAGATAGCCATCGTTAGCATTATATATGCAGCGGGCAATATTCTCTTTGGCCAGTTTGAAGAACAAACACCCAAATGGCGCAGGATAGGTAAATACATTCTTACGCTGGTTATTGTAATTGCACTCTCCGTTTACTTTGGAAGAACTGTTGCTATGCTTGTGCTGTCTGCTTTCATAATTCCTTTCCTGTACATTCATGCGTATTACCTACCAAAGAAAAAAGGCATACACGGTTTTACAGGAGAGCCAAAATCAAAATACTATGACTTCAGGGGATGGGATAAAAATATTTTTGACAAGTAGAAATAAGAAAGGAAGTCTTTTTTGAATTTACTTTTAATCTTTAATTGTTTACTAAAAAAAGTTCATCCATTTTCCGAACGCACAAGTGAGTGACACAACGAAGATGCCATGAAACCTTAAGCCGGTAAACAAAAAATAACAACAATAAAAAACGGTCTGAAATATCAAACCGTTTTTTATAAAATGTCTTTATGTATTTACACTCTTATTGCTGTTGCCGTTGTGTTTAAAATATTTGTATTGATAACTTCTGCTTTTACCGGCAATTGTAAATACCAGCATACACCCGCAAGCAGGAAATTAAAATAATCATCAGGCAGGTTATTAATGCCCGTTGTATAACTGTCAAGCTTTATAGTAAGCTGCGCAGGCGCATCAGGGATTCTGTATATAGACAAAAATTTTGTGGCTACAAAATCTAAATTGTAATAAAATGAATTGCCATACAATTGTACGCAGCCATAATTATTATAGGTAGCCTGCGGATCTATAAGACCAACATCGAAACCATATTCATTTTTGAAAACATGTTTAGGCATGCGCTTGCCTTCTGTGTAAACCATGAATACTCTTCTTGTGCCATTGCTTTCTAATCTTGCTGTATGCAGGGGCACATCGTAATGCATGGAGAAAATTGTTTCCGTGCCACTGAGCAGTTCAACATTTAATTGTCTTCTTCCCTTGATAGGAAACGTTTCATGATTCTGGAGTAGTAAATTCATGGTGCGTATTTTAGTAAAACTAACATCCCGAAATGGTACTTGACCGAATTAATGAAATGGTAATAATAAGATAACAATGCCGCCACAATCTTTAGCAGTAATGAAATTAACCATAAAATTTTTGAAGCCAAAAGCGCATTGTCCACATAATAAAATGGTGATTGTTAATTACTTTATGAACATACGATTGTTAGGTTGGTACTACTACGAGTTGTTACACTTAATTTGCAGAGGATTTTAAAACAGATATAATATTTGTATAAAGAAATAGCACAAAATGCGTGCATCTATTCAACGTTTTTTTCCTTTATTGGTACTGGTGGGTGTTGCACTTAATGCAACAGGATTATTCAATGATGTGCTTGAACCCGATGGCACATTGTATGCTACCATTGCCAAGCATATGGCTTTGAGCAATGACTGGATAAATCTTATAGGTGATAACCACGACTGGCTTGATAAACCACATTTTCCTTTCTGGATAACTGCGTTTAGTTATAAAATTTTTGGCATAAATTCTTTTGCATACAAGTTCCCGGCATTTTTATTCTGGTTGTTTGGTATACGATTTACTTATCTGCTTGCAAAAGAATTATATAATATAACAGTGGCGCAGGTTTCTGTACTGGTTTATGTAATAGCATTACATTCTGTACTTGCCAATTTTGATGTAAGGGCAGAGCCTTACCTTACCACACTTACAATCGGCAGCATATATTATATGTATAAAGTATACAGGGAAAAGAAATTTTCTTATATACTGCTTGCTGCATTGCTTGCCGCCTGTGCCGTAATGACAAAAGGCATTTTTGCGTTACTTACTATTGGTGGTGGTTTTGTTATGTACTGGATAGTAAACAAGGAATGGAAAGAGTTTATTAATTATCGCTGGTATGTTTTAGTATTATTGATACTTGTATTTATACTTCCCGAATTGTATTGCCTGTATATGCAGTTTGATCTGCACCCGGAAAAAGTTGTGTTTGGAACAACGGGTATTTCGGGTATAAAATTCTTTTTCTGGGATAGCCAGTTTGGAAGGTTCTTTAACACCGGGCCAATACAAGGCAGCGGTGATATAAGTTTTTTCCTGCACACCACATTATGGGCTTTTCTTCCTTGGTCGGTTGTGTTTTATATTGCGGTTGTAAGATTATTCCGCAGGAATAACAGGCTTACCAATAAAGCACAGTGGATCATCTTTGCCAGCGCCGGTTTAACATTTATATTATTCTCGTTTTCTAAATTTCAATTGCCGCATTATATTATTATACTGTTTCCACAGTTTTCTATAATGGCGGCAGATTATCTTGTAAGATTGTTTGAAGGTAGTTCTGCAAAGGCGCAGAAAGCAATATTTATTTTACAGACTGTGATCCTGGTTATTGTGGCCGCAGCAGTTGTATTTCTTTGCATCTATGTACAGTTGCCATTGCAGGCACTAATTATTTTTTTAACCGCATTTATTTTAACCGCCTCGCTTATCTTATTCCGGAAGGTTTCTTTCATAAATATTTGTTTCAGAAGTTTTGCTTTTGCTTTGATCCTCTACCCATTTCTGAATTTTATTTTTTACCCGTACATAATGCAATACGAAAGCGGGATGGTGGCAGCAAGATGGCTGAATGAGCACAATTATAAAACGCCTGCCGCCATGTATAAGGAATTCATGCATTCATTTGAATTTTATGCGGCAGGTGAACCAGCCTGGCTTTATAATAATGATGATGTAAAAAACTTTGCTGCTGCGCACCAGCCTTGTGTTATTTATGCTGCAAAAGAAAGCGTTGACAGTCTGCAGCAGGCTGGCCTCAAAATAAAAGTGCTGCATAATTTTGAATATTACCGGATAAGTATGCTTACAGGCGAGTTCCTGAATCCTGCGACAAGAACAGCAGTAACGAGAAAAACAGTATTGTTACAAGTAATGCCTGAGTAAATTTGAAATAAGTAATTATGGTTGTGCTAGCTGTATAATGGACAAAGCGTACAAGTGAAACCGTCTTGTACTGGAAGAAGCCAGACAAGAAAAACTATATAGCAGCAATACAGCTGGCCAAAAAAAATTGCATGAATGAATTTAACCTGGAGAATTTTTATAAACTGATAAGGTTTGGTATTACCGGTCTTATTGGTATGGTGGTAGATTTTAGCACTACCTGGCTTGTGCGTGAAAAATTAAAATGGAACCAATATGTTGCTAACTCTTGTGGATTTACACTGGCTGTTATCAATAATTATCTGATTAACCGCTACTGGACCTTTCACAGCAATCAAAACTGGCTACCGGAATTTGGAAAATTTTTACTATTTAGCCTAATAGGGTTACTGCTAAATAATAGCCTGCTTTATTTTTTTCATGAAAAACTTAAAGTGCGGTTTTATTATGCCAAAGCAATGGCCATAGGTTGTGTATTTATCTGGAACTTTTTCTCCAATTGGCTGTACAATTTTCACTAAGATTTCCGTATTTATGTAAATTTCTCTGTTGAGGCTTAATGGAATGTGAAAAATCACTTGCCCAAAGTGAAAAATCACCTTGCATATCAACCGGAATTGTATTAATATCGTATCTTAAGAGTATGATCAGTAAAACACCATTTATGAATACGTTAACCGACAAATACACCGAAAAAAAACACTTACTAACCGTGGCTCCGGATTATATACCGAAAGCTGAAAAAATATCTAAAAAGCAATACATACGGTTTACAAATATTACCAGCGATGATCTCGCACCGGAACTCCTGGAAGCTCATATTATAGCGTTAATGCGCAACGGGTTGAGCTAAACTCAAAAAATAATTTACAGGTTTTACACTTGTTTAATTAGCAGGTGCGGCATTACATGGATTTGGAAAATCTTATGTTCTGATAAAATAATATTGGTTAAAACAATAATTAGTGTTTCTCACATTTTTTTTCGTGAAAAACACGGGTTTGTCCTGTGATTTTTCCACGTAATCTTGTAGTGGAAACCAGCGCAAAACCTTTTACTCAAATTATCGAAAGTTTCAACCTTAATCCATAGCCGTTATTAACGGTTTTAGGAGAATTTTTTAAAAGAACCGGTACAATTGCCGGTTCTTTTGCATTCGGGAAATTTTTTGGATACCGGCAATAGTTTTCTATAGCATCTTCGTTGCGTCGCAAGCACTTCGCCTGCATTACTAATGGCACCAAGACAAGCGTGGTATAAATTTTATCCGAAGCATTTCTTAAAGCTTTGCTGTTTTTATATTTCATTTCTTATTCTTTTGTACTTTGCCAACTTAACCGGAAGTATAACATATGAACAAAATTATAGAGCAGTTAAAACAGGCCGTAAACATTTCTCCCGATAATATTCCTTTGCGTTTACACCTGGCAGAAATGATGTTGCAGCAAAATCTTCTATCCGAAGCATCTGAGCAGTTTTCTGAAATATTAAAGAGAGAACACAGCAATACAAAAGCGCTAGGCGGATTGGCAGATATTTATTTCAAACAAAATAAATATTCTGCGGCTATTATTTTATTTGAGCAACTACAACAGCAGCACGCCTTAAACTTCGAGAACAAAATAAAACTGGTTCGTTGCCTGTTGAAAGAAAATTCAATAACACAAGCTAAAGAAATTTATGCGCAGGCATTAACAGAACAACCAAATTTCCGTGACGCAGAAATTGATTCCGTTTTAAGAATGACTGGTATTGAGACCGGGATGGATGCAGAAGAGTTATTAGAAGAACTAGCAACATCAGGTAAATATTTTATGGAGAAGCCTTCTGTAAAATTTGCTGATGTTGGTGGCATGCAAAAAATAAAAAGTGAGATCTCATTAAAGATCATTCAGCCTTTAAAAAATCCTGATCTCTATAAAGCCTTTGGGAAAAAAATAGGCGGTGGTATTTTGATGTATGGTCCGCCGGGTTGTGGTAAAACATTTCTCGCCAAAGCAACTGCCGGTGAAATTGATGCTAAGTTTATAACACTTGGCCTGCATGATATTCTTGATATGTGGATGGGAAATAGTGAAAAGAATTTGCATGAAGTTTTCCAGGCAGCAAGAAAAAATACTCCCTGTGTTTTATTTATTGATGAAGTAGATGCATTAGGTGCAAGCAGAAGCGATATGCGCACAAGCGCTATGCGACAGATCATTAATCAATTTCTTGCCGAGTTGGATGGTGTAAAAGATAGCAACGAAGGTGTATTGATATTAGCAGCCACCAATGCACCATGGAGTGTTGACAGTGCTTTTAGAAGACCGGGCAGATTTGATCGTGTAATATTTGTGGCACCACCTGATGAAGAAAGCAGGAAAGAAATTCTTGACTCGTTGATTAAAGATAAACCGACAGAAAAAATAGATACAAAAGATATCGCCAAACTTACACCGGGTTACTCCGGTGCTGATCTTAAAGCTTTAATTGATATTGCTGTTGAAAGCAAACTGGAAGAATCTTTAGCAAAAGGTTCATTGCAGGCTGTAACACAAAAAGACATTACCAAAGCAATTAAAGTACATAAGCCGACAACAGCAGAATGGTTCAGCACTGCACGCAACTATGCGTTGTATGCAAATGAAACTGGTTTGTATGATGATATTTTGCAGTATTTAAATTTGAAGAAGTAAGACACGAATTAGAGAGAACTAACTGCGCGAATAACGCGAATTGTATGGATCCAAATGTTGCATAGAGAATGAACTGTACAAGAGTGCGACGCAACAGAAGCTTAATAGATGTAATATAGTTGGGAACAAAAATAAAATAAACATTTCGGGGAACTGCCATCAATCATGAGTGAATTAAACCGCCATCAACATATTGAAAGGGCAAGATTGTTATTAAGTCAGCGCAGGTATAAAGATGCCGAAACGCAGGCTGGCATAGTATTACAGCAGGACCCTAATGATGCAGATGCATTACAGATCATTGGTCACTGCAGGCTCGATAACAAGCAATATGATGAAGCATTAAAAATATTTCAGCAATGTATTGGGCACCAACCCGATGATGATTATGTACTTTACCTGATTGCATTTTGTTATTATCGTAAGCATGAAATTGATGCTGCGCAAAAATATCTTGAACAGGCCATCGCAATATTTCCATACAATGCAGGTTACTTCTCCTTACTATCAAATATTCATGCGACTGAAAGAAGATATGCAGATGCTTTGTATGCGGCCAACCAGGGTTTGCAAATAAATGCGGAAGATATTGGTTGCTTAAATGCACGCAGTGCTGCATTGTTTCGGTTGAATAAAAAAGAAGAAGCTTATGAAACGATCAACGAGTCATTGCAGGTAAATCCCGAAGATGATTATACGCATACCAATTATGGCTGGCATTATTTAGAGAAAGGCAAACACAAACAGGCATATGAACATTTTAGTGAAGCATTGCGTATTAATCCGAACAACAATGCTGCAAAAGAAGGTTACAAAGCATCGCTAAAATCTAAGCTTCCTTTTTATAGATGGATCTTGCAATATAGTTTGTGGATGAACCATCAGAATCGCACCATGCGCATTGTAATGATCTTTGGATTATGGGGAGTAGTACGTGCATTAACATGGGCAGGCAAGGATGCTCCTGTGTGGTGGAAATATGTTACAGTGGGCATTGTATTTATCTACCTTGCATTTGTAATGTTATCGTGGTTAGGTAATTCGCTGGCAAATTTATTTTTACTTACATCAAAACATGGAAGGCTTGCATTAACAGATAGTGAAAAAAGTAGTGCAAAAGCTGTAGGCATTGTGTTAGTTGCAGGCATACTATCAATAGCATGTGGTATATGGCTCGATAAAAAATTCCTGTATATGGGATTATTTATCGGCTCACTTTCTATACCACTTAGCTTTATTGATTTTCCCATCAAATGGTTCAAAGGAGAGGGCAGGCAGGTTACCGCACATATTATGATATTGCTTTGTATTATCACGTGCATTATGCTGTTCATTAATGACCAGTCAGCAATGTTTGCCGGCATTATTTATTTCATCTTTTTTGTTGGTTATATGTGGAGCGGTTCTATAACCGCGTTACGAAGAAGATAAATTTCATATTATAAATTCTAATAAAAATGGATCCTGTAACAGAGCTTGCCAAAATGATCGATCATTCATTGCTGCATCCAACGATGACAGATGAAGATCTTAAACAAGGTTGTGCACTTGCCAAAGCATACAACGTAGCAACAGTTTGTATAAAACCTTATGCAATCAAAGAAGCATTGGAATGGCTGAAAGGCAGTGATGTTATGGTCTGCGCTGTCATTGGTTTTCCGCAGGGCAACAGTACCATTGATGTAAAAGTTTTTGAAACGGAACAGGCATGTAAAGATGGTGCACATGAAATTGATATGGTGGTAAACATCGGTAAAGTGTTGGGTGAAGATTGGGATTATGTTGAAAAAGAAATTGCTGCAATTGTTGCTGTTACAAAAAAATATAAAGCTGCATTAAAAGTAATTTTTGAAAATGATTACTTACCAAAAGATGAATATAAAATAAAGCTCTGCGAAATATGCAGCAAACTGCAGGTGGAGTTTGTGAAAACATCTACAGGTTACGGTTTTGTAAAAGGTACTGATGGAAAATATTCTTATGAAGGCGCCACAGAACATGATCTTATTTTAATGCGCAAACATTCTACACCGGAAGTGCAGATAAAAGCCGCTGGCGGTGTGCGTACATTAGATGATCTGCTAAAAGTAAAAGCACTGGGCGTTACGCGTATTGGTGCTACGGCAACTGCAACAATTCTTGAAGATGCAAAGAAAAGATTTGGTGTAGCGAATGCTTCTCCCTCTTTTACAGATACAAATACAAAAGATGGTTATTAATTTTTTGGAGCCGGGCAGAAAAACATATATGATGCATTAGTTGCGTCGCACACTTGTGCTGGAGAAAAATTTTCAACAGTTTACAGGTTTGTATGTTCACGAGTTCTTTGGATTTTGAACAACGCGTAAACTTGTAAACTTCGTGAACGCGTAAACCTATGTTCAATAAATTTCTAAACGTACAAGTGAGTGACACAACAACTGATGCTATGAAAATATACAGCCCGCAACCAAATCATTCCTCATTTTGAAATACATTTACGACCACAAAAAATTACATCATGTTTGATCTTGGATTCGTAAGCGCCATACTTGCTGATAATAGTTTTGAAGAAGTGGTTGACTTTGCTGCAATCAACGATTTTAAATGCGTGGAGATGATGTGCTGGCCCAAAGGAAAAGCAGAAAGGCGTTATGCAGGTGTAACACATATTGATGTAAATGCACTTACAAAAAATGATGTAGCATATATAAAAGATTATTTGCAACAGAAGAATATTTATATTTCTGGATTGGGATATTATCCAAATCCTTTAGTGGCAGATACAGCACAGGCAAAGGTTTTTCTTGATCATATAAAAAAGATCATAAAGGCTGCAACACTATTAAATATTCCTGTGGTAAATACTTTTATTGGGAGAGATCACACAAAAAGCATTGATGATAATTTTAAAGTATTTCTGAAACGCTGGCCTGCGATAATAAAATTTGCAGAAGATAACGGCATTAACATAGGCATTGAAAATTGCCCGATGTATTTTACAAAAGATGAATGGCCGGGTGGTAAGAATCTTGCTATCAGTCCGGCAATCTGGGCAAGAATGTTTGAAGCCCTTCCATCTAAAAATTTTGGATTGAATTATGATCCATCGCACATGATCTGGCAACAGATGGATCCAATACAACCAATATATGATTTTAAAGACCGCATGCATCATATACATTTAAAAGATGCAAAGCTGTATAAAAACAAATTAGATAAAGTTGGTATCATGGCGCATCCTTTGGAATATCATTCACCAAAACTGCCGGGTCTTGGCGATGTAAAATGGAATAATTTTTTTACTGCATTAACTGATATAAGATATAAAGGACCTGTGTGTATTGAAGTGGAAGACAAAGCCTTTGAGGGTTCAGCAGCAAGTATTGAAAAAGCAATTTTAACTGCAAGAAATTATCTTACACAATTTATAGCTTAGCAATGGATACAACACGCATTTGTTTATGGAGTAGTCCGAGAAATATTTCTACTGCGATGATGTATTCCTTTGCACAAAGGCCCGACACTATTGTGTTTGATGAACCTTTGTATGCGCATTACCTGCGTGCAACAGGTGTCGTACATCCAGGGCAGAAAGAAATATTACAGTCACAGGAAAATGATGGCAACAAAGTAGTGAATGAGTTAATGCTTGGTTCTTTTGATAAGTCTGTTGCTTTCTTTAAACAGATGACACATCATCTTGTGGAGTTAGATGAAAAATTTCTATCTCGGATGAAAAATATACTTTTTATTCGTGATCCAAAACAGATTATAAGCTCGTATGCGCAGGTAAGACCGGATGTGAATATGCAGGATATTGGTATAGAAAAACAATGGCATTTGTTTGAACAACTCACTACAAACAACCAGAATTGTGTTGTGCTTGACTCTAATGAAATTCTAAAAGCACCGAAAAAAGTATTGGCTGAGTTATGTCAGGCTATTGATATTCCGTTTTACAACGAAATGTTGCATTGGCCGACAGGCCCAAAATCAGAAGACGGCGTTTGGGCAAAATACTGGTATGATAATGTACACAAGTCAACGGGCTTCGAAAAACAGGCAACAAGCAGTCGCACACTACCTGGATATTTAGAATCACTTTACAACGAAAGCAAAAAATATTACGATCAATTATTTCAACATTCTATAAAAGCATAATCATGCAACAACCATACAATCCAAAGAATGAGAACATACAAGTCTTTGTAAAAGATAAATTGTATCACCGCAGTGAAGCCAAGGTTTCTGTATTTGATAGTTCAGTGCAGGGCGGAGATGCGGTTTGGGAAGGTTTGCGCGTATATGACGGAAAAATATTTCATCTCGATAAACATCTGGATCGGTTACATGCATCAGCTAAAACATTGGCTTTTGCTGATATTCCCACAAAAGCATTTATTAAAGACGCCATTAAGCAAACATTGAAAGCAAACGATATGTACACAAATACACATATTCGTTTGACATTAACAAGAGGTGAGAAAGTAACCTCCGGTATGGATCCAAGACTTAATCAAAAAGGGTCCTGTTTGATCGTATTGGCAGAATTTAAACCACCCGTTTTTGATAATGCCAAAGGTATCAGGCTTATTACTTCGCATGTCCGCCGCAATTCTCCTATGCACCTTGATTCAAAGATTCATCACAACAATTTGATCAATAATATTCTTGCAAAAATAGAAGCCAATTATTGTGGTGCAGATGCAGGCCTTATGCTTGATAATCTTGGTTTTGTTTCCGAAACAAATGACTGCAATATCTTTATGGTAAAAAATGGCAGACTGCTTACGCCTCATGCAGATGCTTGTCTCACAGGCATTACACGAGAAACAACTATTCAACTTGCACACGAATTAAATATACCATGTATAGAAAGAAATATTTCTGTAAGTGAATTTTATAATGCAGATGAAGTATTTATTACAGGCACAATGGGCGAACTTACACCTGTATATGAAATTGATGGAAGAACAATTGAAAACAAATCAAATTCAGCAATAAGAAATAGTTTGTATACTGCTTTTAAAAAAATAACAGCAACTGAAGGAGAGCCAATAGAGTAATTCAGTTAACTTATTACAATGTTAATAATATAAGAATATTATAACTCGGTTTTCAATAAGCTTTTGCATTCGTTTAGCAGTTTCTCTTTATTCACCGCAACAGTTCCCACTTCTTCACAGACCTGACCGCCAGCTACATTTGCTACCTGGGCAGCAAGTGTGATATCTTTTGTAGCTGCATAGACTAATGAGGCAACTGCTATCACTGTATCCCCAGCCCCACTTACGTCAGCTATATTACGCGCATGGGTAGGAATGATCCTTGAATAATTGCCTTTCTGTATGTAAACTCCTTTTTCCGAAAGTGTAATAAGGGATATCTTATGTTGAAGAATAGCGTGTAACTCTTTATGAATATTTTTTAGCACTTCTTCATTTATTTCATCAGTAAGCAGGTTCAAACCTTCTTTTACTTCTTTAAGATTGGGCTTAAATATTTCAACTGACTTAAAAGAAAAGAAATTTTTTCTTTTAGGGTCAACCGTAGTTACAATATTATGTTCTTTGCAAATGGAAATGATCTTTTCAATCAGCGTTTCTGTTAGAACCCCTTTATTATAATCTTCAAATATTACCACAGAAGGTTGGTAACGTTTTACAAAAGAAGTAAAGTTCTGAATAAGTGTCGTTTCATCTTCTTTGGAAATATAATCTGTAACCTCAGAGTCGAGCCTCATCATTTGTTGATTTCGGCTTATGATGCGTATTTTATTTGTAGTTATGCGCTCATTACTCTTTACAACATATTTCGTGTCTATATGCTGATCCTGTAAGAGGCTCAATAAAATATCTGCATCTTCATCATCTCCTGTAACAGTAAATAAAGCTGTTTCTGCACCAAGTGAAACAGTGTTCAGCGCTACATTACCTGCGCCACCAATTCTTTGTTCTTTTTTGCGCAAAGCAACAACTGGTACAGGCGCTTCCGGAGATATACGTTCAACCTTTCCCCACCAATATGTATCAAGCATTACATCACCTATTACTGCTACTTTAAGATCTGAGAAATCCGAAAACAATTTATCAAAGTCGTTCATCTTAATTAATTTTATTACTCCTTATTGGCTTAATAGCTGCAAAAGTATTTATAAGGTTTTATAAAACTAACAGTTACCAAAATTGATACTATGCAAAACCAAATCCTCTTAGTAATAATAGAAGATTTGCAGTACAGGTGTACGACGCAACAAGGTTAAATATATATTCTATAGCCGGAAACAAAGATTTATTTTAGGCGCTAAAATTGTGATACTCCCACGGCTATTGTGAGCCAAATCTATGAACAACTGTTAAACTTCTGGTGCGTAGTATATTGCATCTTTCAGATTATATTATGAACAAAAAATATTGCCTATTTATGAAAAACGCTGGAATATTATTTTTAGCATTGAATAAAAAAGCGCCTTGTAAAAAGCGCTTTTGAAATGTTCTATATAACGTAAGTTATTTTATTTTACCACCTGAAATTTTCCTGTCTCAATAATATTACCATTTTTATCCCTTAGCTGGAAAACATAAATACCCCTGTAATATTCATTATCGAGTATTACGGATACCTTTCCTAAAGAAACAGGAATATCTTTCATCTTCTTACCAGAAAAACTATATATCTGTAAAACGGCATTTCTATCTGCTCCGGATTGGAACTCAAAATTAATAACAGAAGTGGCAGGGTTTGGATAACATTTAACTATTTTAATCTGTGTACCAGCTGGTCTTGCGAATACAGCAGTGACGCTCATCAGAACTATAATGAGTGTTAAAACAGATTTTGTAATTAATAAGATGTGTAAATTTTTCTTCATAAGATATATTGGTACAATAAAAATACCAAGATATTATTGTTGTTCCTACTATGAAATGCGATTTTCAGCAAATATTAATTTAATGAAGCCAGTGCTGCATTAATTTTTTCAAAATCAGGCAACTCACCGGCATTCTCAAGAACTTCAGCGTATTGAACTACTCCTTGTTTGTCTATAATGAAAGCGGAACGCTTTGAAACCCCTTTCATCCAACCTATAAATGCATTATATGCACAACCGTAGGCTTCCGATGCTTCTTTATTAAAATCACTTAACAAAGTGAAATTAAGATGCTGCTCTTCCTTAAACCTGGCAAGGGTCTGTGGTGAATCTACAGATATTGCAAAAACTTTCGCATTTACATTATTATAGGCAGCAATATTGTCTCTTACGCTGCACAATTCCTTTGTACAAACACCTGTAAAAGCCAATGGAAAGAACAGAAGCAAAATATTACTTCCTTTTTGCCCGGATAAAGTTACAATTTTCTTCTCTGTATCGTATAAATTAAAATCAGGTGCCTGCTGGCCAATTGCTAAACTCATGCTTCTTAATTAATTATTAATTAGCGCAAATTACAGCATGCATAGTCAATATAAGAAGTTTTGCTTAAGAAATACAGGATTTTCCGTAGAAATACTTGAAATTATTAGCAGAGAACAATTGGGCTTATTACAGATGACCTTGATCTATTCTGCTGAATAAAGGATAGAGTGTATAAGTGAGTGACACAACAACCGATGCCATATAATCTTGAGCCGATAAATAAAAATCGGTTACTAAAATTTAGGGCACAATACCGCATTTTGAGTAGTATTATTCCTGTCAAGAAAACCCGCATATGAAATTGCAAGCTCAAAGCCGCCTCTTCCCTGACTTGCGGTTTTCAATTGAGAGATGTTTGCATCATAACTCATAGATATTGAAAAAGGATGATAATCAATTTTAATGACCGGTATAAACGCGTCTTTTAATCGAAGATAGCCTCCTGCATGAATTATGTATTTAGGCTTGTCATAATCGTCGCCGATTTTTACAGAATAAGTAGCGCCTGCAATTGCTTCATTATACTCGCCTTGTTTACTAAAATCTGCCTGTATGGTTATGAATGATGTTTCAGAAGACGTAAACCTTACACCACCTGAAACTACCCACTTGGGATTTAACTCAACAGGTGGATTTTTATAAAAAGAATTTACAGGCCTGTTGAAATGATGGTATGCTATTCCAAAAAAATAGTTGTCATTTTCGCTGCCATTGATGGAGGCGTTATAAGACATTCCAAAACTACCATCCAGGTAACTGTAATTTGTTTTACTAAAAAGTTCCCCATCGGGCAAGGCCGGGTTATAACCATTACCATCATATTGGTTATTGGTCGTCATTTTCGATCTGTCAATTCTGCGCTGTACTATACCGCCCATAAACCCAAGAGAAAGAAATTTGTTTTTCTCATCACTTAGGGACTTATGAAAATTGATAGTAGGATATACATTGGTTGTGGTAAAATTTGTAACACCCGCTTTATCATATAATATTTGCAAGCCTGTAGTAAGAAAATCATTCCCTTTACCTACTGGCTGTTTATACTCAATATTAAAAGAACCAGTCTGATAAGGCGTTGTAACACTACCCCATTGGTTTCTATAAACACCCTGCACTCTAATATCACCGGAAAACAAACCTGCCAATGAAGGATTACGCAATAACGGGGCCTCAAAGAATTGAGAAAAGTGAGGATCCTGTGCATTTACAGCAGATATACAAAGCATCATTATTAGTATGAAAAAATAATTCTTTTTCACTGTCTTGCATACCCAATAATGTAAAATTAGTTCTTTCATAATTCAATTCTTTTGCATCATTATCAATTATAATCTTCAATACATTTATTTATTTGTAACCCGGCTACATTACTGCAATGAAGCAGTAATTGCGTCGCACACTTGTACACTTATCTCATTTCTCAACTTTTATAAATACACAAACTATCTGAGCAGTGTTACATTTCCTTTATAAGACAACACTGTTCCATTCTCACAAATTACATCTATAACGTAAACATACACATCAGCAGGTTGTGGTTTACCAAGGTAAGTGCCATCCCATGCAGCATCATTGCTTTGTGAGTTTGCAGGGAAATTCCATTTTTCAAAAACCGCAACACCCCACCGGTTAAATATTTTCATTGACTTTATATTAAACAAGCCCTTTCCGCGAGGAAGGAAATATTCATTATTCCCATCACCGTTTGGCGAGAAAGTGTTTGGAATATATACGTTCGAATTATTGCATGACACTTCAATAGTAATATTATCAATTGCACTACATCCAAATGCATTTGATGCGGTGCCTCTGTAAGTGGTTGTAAATTTAGTTTCTGCTAAAGGTTGCTCAACATTTGGAGAATTTAATCCTGCAGGAGGGTTCCATGACCATGTTATTACATCTGGTGAACTTGTTGTTGCAATTCTATAGGTAGAACCTGCACTAAGCTTTACAAGAGTATCGGCAATATCAAATGTAGGTAGTGGTGCAACAAGAATAGAAACATATTGCGTATCTGCAAAACATCCTATGTTGTCAGAGCCAATTACCGTGTAAACCGTATTTACTGTTGGTGAAGCAACAGGGTTCTCTATAGTTGTGCTGCTAAGACCTGTTGGTGGTTGCCATAAATACTTTTGAGCTCCCGATGCAGCTAATTGTATTGAACTACCCTGACATAATGTATCGCTGTTTACAGATAATGAAAGTTGTGTAGGCGCAACGATAATTACTGTTACTGAATCCGATGCCTGACAACCAAAATTATCACTCCCCGTAACATAGTAAGTGGTTGATGTTGTTGGTGCCGCTAAGGGATTTGTACAATTTGTACAGCTTAATGTTGGTGAAGCAGCCCATCTGTATGACGAGGCACCCGATGGATTTAAAATTGCAAAGGTATTTAAGCAAACAGAGGTGTCGTTACCGGCATTTACAAGAGGCAATCCAAGTATATTTAAACTATTGCCTACAGTATCGGCGCAACCGGTTATTGAAGATGTTGCTATAACACTAACATTATAAATACCCGGGGTTGTATAAGTGTAATTAAAATTTTGTGTAGACGACTGATTTCCATTTCCTATATCCCAAAGCCACTGTAGCGTTTCAGGTAAAGAGGCCGTATCTTTTACGTCAAACGCGACAGTACTATTTACACATGCAGAGTCAACAAGTCCAAGCTTAAGCTTTGGAGATTTATTTATTAAAATATCAACAGGTAATGTATAAGTTGCTACACAACCCGCCACAGACTTTACTGTTTGCGTGACCAGATAATTACCGGGTGCATTATAATAATGTACAGGTTTAGTTATGTTTGATGTTGTACCATCACCAAAGTCCCATAACGTGAAAGCTAGAGGATCAGTATTTACTATATAGGATGAATCCGTAAATGTAACCAGTGATGAATCGCATCCGATCTGCGAACTTAAATAGAATTTAGGCTTTACACCTGCAATATGTGCTGTGTCTGATGACTCCAGGGCCACAGTACAACCACTTGAATCTTCAAGTAAAACTCTCGGCACAAAAGTACCAGGCGTTGTATAAGTGTATATGGTATTATTTGCTAAAGTCTTTTTAACTGAGCCATCACCAAAATCCCAGATATAAGATACCGTGCTTGTTGTATTTGCATTGAATGTAACTGTTAATGGAAAACATCCATCGTTAGCTGTGAATTGAAATGTTCCATAAGGACCGCGTAATTCAACCGAACGGTAGGCTGTATCATAACATTCACCATAGCCTTTTGCAATCAGTTGAAGATTGTATTTCCCGGGTACTGTATAAAGATGAAAAGGATTATCGATTACTGCGTTGCCTCCATCTCCGAAATCCCACGCCAGGCTGCTATAGTTTTTTGACATATTTGTTGCCTGCACAGGTAGCGTACAACGTGATGCTGAATCTGAAATACTGAAAGCCGCAACAGGGTTTGAGATTGTAACAGACGTAGGTTTTATTGCAGAGTCTTTACACCCATAAATATCACTCACAGATAACGAAACAGTATAAATGCCTTCTGTTGCGTAAAAATGTGCCGGCAATGTTGCATTTGAAATAGTGCCATCACCAAAATTCCAGTTATATTGTAAGGATAAGCCAGCTGATTGATTACTAAAAGATACGCTGCTTGAGGTACACCGTAGTGAATCAAGAATAGAAAAATCAGCATAAGGTTTACCTATGATAACCGATGAGGTGTTATATGTACTATCATAGCAACCATTAGCGTCAAAAACTTTTAGTTTTATATTATAAGTCCCGGAATCTGCATACCTGTGCTGAAATGGTGAGCCTGTAAGCGTGTCAATAGTACCATCGCCATAATCCCATATCCATTTATTTAATGCAAATCCACCATATGTTGACGACTGGTCTGTAAAAACAAAAATACTATCCGCACATGTACCTGGCCCGTTTGCAAAAGCAGCCTTAGGGCCATTAATTGTTATAGGTGTTGCAAGCAGCGCTGTGTCATAACATCCGTTTGTGTAACTTACAATCATCCTTACATTATAAGTAGCAGAGCTGTCGTACTTATGCAGTATAGTATCATTATTAATATTGAAGGGGTTAGAAGTACCATCACCAAAGGCCCATCGTATGCCATTTACATTGGTCATATTTAAGTTACCCGCTGTAAACTGAATATTGTCGAATTTGCAAAAATTACCCGATAACGGTGTTGCCGCGAATGTTGGATTTTCATCAATCACATTAGTGACTTTATATATTGTATCTGCACAAGCTCCGTTGGTCACGATCAAACGAATGTTATAGGAGCCAGGCGTAGTATAAACATGCGCGGGGTTTTGCGTGTTAGAAATAATACCATCGCCAAAATCCCAATTCCAGCTTTTCGGCGCAACTGATATGTCCTGTAAAGTTTTCTCATAAGGCGTATCGCAACTTTCAAAAATATTAAACGCTGCTACTGGCGGTGCAACATAAACATAATTATTCTTCTTAAGTGTGTCGCTGCACCCACTACTTTCTACAACTAAAGTCACACTAAAATAACCTGTATCAGTGTAATGATAAAGAGGGTTCTGGTTAGTATAAGCATTCCCGTCACCAAAATACCAACTCCAGGTATCCACATTCCCTGTACTTAGGTCTGTAAATTTTACACTATCCGAAGCGCAGGCATTTAGAGGAGTGGCACTAAAATTTGCAACAGGCTTTGCTGCAAGTACAACTGCAGAAAGTTGTTTATACGTAACTGTGCAACCACTGACAGTGGTAACCGTAAGTGTAACAGTATATGTTCCGGTATTTGTATATATATGTGTAGGCGTGGGTTGAGTTGAGGTAGTACCATCTCCAAAATCCCATAAATATGTGCCTATTATTTCCGGGCTTGCAATGAGCGCTTTAAAAGGTACAGTTGCAGGTGCGCATCCTAGAAATGGAAGATTTGCAAAGCCATTTATACGCGGCTGATTTATTCTTACATAATTATTTCTTGTAATTGTATCACTACACCCCCCTGCACTTATGGCAATTAATTTTACAGTATAATTTCCACTAACAGTATAAGTATGCTGAGGACTATCCAGAGCAGATGTTGTTCCATCACCAAAATCCCATACGTAGGTAGTGGCATTAACAGAAGTATTATTAAACTGCACAGTTAAAGGTGGCAGACAGGACGTCAAAACTGATGGCGAAGTAAATGATGCAGTTGGTTTGCCTGTCACATTTATTGTTTTCGTGACAACACTGTTACAGCCACCAAAATTGGCAGTATAAGTAACAACATAAGAACCTAAAACTGTGTAAGTATGTGTAACGGATAGACCGCTTGCAGTTTGACCATCTCCAAAATCCCATGTGGCAGAGATTGCTACGGGTGAAGAAGAGTCACTCATTAATGCAGGCTCATTTACACACACACCTTGTGGCAGTGAAAATCCTGCCGAAACATTGCCTATTGATATAGGATGCATAATAGTGTCTGAACATCCTGCACTATTTGTCGCAATAAGGCTTACATTATAAGTACCTGGTGTATTATATGTTTGTGATGGGTTAGTTGCAGTTGATTGACCACCATTACCAAAATCCCACGAGTAGGTCAATGCAGATGCGGAAACAGAAGCATTGGTAAAATTAACAAGTGTGGGCGGCTTGCATATATTCAGATAACTGTAAGAGAAGTCTGCATGCACAGAATCGGCAGGCTTAATAAATGCAGGCTTAATAATTGACTGCTGACAACCAAAACTGTTGACAATAAAAAGACTTACATTAAAACTTCCACTGGAATTATATGTATGAGCCGGGTTTTGATCTATTGAAGATGTGCCATCACCAAAATCCCATACCCAGTTTTGTAAAGTACCACTGCCTGCTGTACTCAAATCAGTAAAATTTACATTTAACGGGATACATCCGGTAACCGGAGAAGCATTGAAATTAATGGTAGGTTTTGCGTAAACAGTTATATAATTTGTTTTTACAATGGAATCTTCACCACTGGCATTTTTTACCCTTAGTTTTATAGTATAAGTACCCGGCGTTATATAAATAGCACTGGCACTATCTTTTGTTGATATGGCTCCGTTTCCCAGGTTCCATAACCACTCTGTGGGGTTTCCCGTAGATGCATCTTTAAAGTTTACCAAAAGAGGTGTACAACCAGAAGTAACTGAAGCAGTAAAATCAGCTTTGGGTTGCGCAAAAGCAGAAGCGTATAAAAATACCGTTGTCAGCAGTAACACCGCTGGCTTTATATTAAAATAATTCCCCACCTGTTTTATCCTGGTTAACATCATAAGGCTAATAACTGATCTTCAAACATTAAAACATTCATTTACTTATCACTGGCAATTGTTACAAACAAAATTTAAAGCGATTTTTTATTGCCCGGCTTTTTTGGCCTTATGGCGTCTTCGTTGCGTCGCACTCTTGTACATTTGTCCTATATGAAGCAGGATTTTCAGAGGGGTTTTGGGATCAATTAAAATAACTGTCTTTAAACAGTTAGCCTGCTGTTGAAAATATACTATTCGATTTGATTAATTCATAAATCTGCTTTTAGCTTCTTATGCCGTCAATAAAACAGCTAAAAAGAAAGTTAATAATCTAACGAGCAGAATGTATAAAATATTTCATGACCAAAAGCTTTTTGTGTCCGGTTCAGACATTTTTGATGCCTCATATTCTACGGTACAAGAGTGCGACGCAACAAAGACAGGTAGTGCTTTTTAAAGCCGGGTTTCCAAAAAAAGTATTACTCATAAAAGACAAAATTTGTCCGGTTTTTGGATTGATACTAATTTATTGAAGTAATCTATAAAAGCAAAGTAATATCTCCCCTCAGTGTTATAGTTGCTCCATTATTACACATTACTTCAATATAATAAATATAAACGTCTGACGGAAGTTTCTTACCATAATTTGTACCATCCCATCCTTCGCTTTCTACATCAGCAGCAAAGTTCAACTTCTGAAAAACAGCCTGCCCCCACCTGCTGAAAATCCGCATAGATTTTACGATGTATAAGCCCTTGCCACGAAGATAGAAATGATCATTTACCCCATCTCCGTTTGGGGAGAATGTGTTGGGAACGAATATTACCTGATTGTTACAAAGTCCTGTAACTTTTATTTTATCAGTAACGGCGCAACCAAAGGCGTTATAAGCAGTGCCTGTATATTCTACTATTCTATTTCCTTTTGCCTGAGGTTGCGGACAATTGGTGCAAGTAAGGTCAGTTGGCGGTGCCCATTGCCATTTTACAACATCAGGCGAATTGGTTGTTTTAATAGTGTAAAAACTTCCTGCTGCTATAACAATGTTTGTATCAATAATATTAAACTGCGGGTTTGGAATAACCACTACAGTTACATATCCTGTATCTCTGAAACAATTTTTACTGTCGGTTCCGATTATAGTGTAGCTGGTAGTTAAAGACGGAGAGGCAATTGGGTTTGGAATATTTGCACTGCTTAAACCTGAAGCCGGAAACCAGTTATAAAGTTCTGATCCTGTAGCTATCAATTGTGTAAATTGACCATAACAAATACTATCGAGTGTTTTTTGAAAAGAAAGATTAATCATTGGTTTAACTTCAACGATAACAGAATCCAATGCAGTACAGCCTTCCTTATTCGTGCCCGTAACAAAATAATGCGTTGAGGAAAAGGGTTGAACAAACGGGTTTGTGCATGCAGTACAACTTAATGAAGGATCCGCATACCAATTGTAGCTATCAGCGCCCGTTGGTTTGAGAGATAAGCCTTTGCCATAACATAAAAAAGTGTCTACACCAGCATCAACAGTTGGCAAGGCTACTATCCTTACGATTCCTCTTGCCGTATCGGAGCAGCCTTGTTGCGAGCCTACAATAAGCATTGCATTATAAAGCCCTGGTTGGCTATATATATGCTGCTCATAGCTTTGGGACGATGTATCGCCATCGCCAAAAAACCAATGCCTGCCTAATTGCTGGCCCTGCGACTGATCAAAAAAAGAAACAGATGATAGGAAACAAGAAACAGTATCAATAATATTAATAGCAGCAACAGGTTTTGGGATTGCCGTTAACCCGTTTAGCTTTACAAGTGTATCACTGCAGCCAATCGCATCTTTTACTTTTAATTTTATTGTATAGATTCCGGTAACTGCATAATTATGTTTAAAAGGTGCTGACTGAAGCGAATCAAATTTACCATCACCATATTGCCATATCCATGTTGTAATGGGGTTATAGCCGTCATTAGTTGATAAATCTCTGAAATCTACATTGAAATTGGTGCATACAAAAGTATCAACAGCAAAAGACGCTAAGGGCCCATATACCTGGATGCCTGTATTATTTTTTATGGTATCAAAACACCCCAAAATGTTTCGCACTATTAATGAAGGATAAAAAATACCTGATCTTTTATAGGCATAGTTGCTTACCGGTAACTTGCTAAATGAAGCTATCGTCCCATCACCATAGTCCCATGCAAACCCATCAACAAAAGCAGGATTGTAATTGTCTGCTTTAAATCTTATGGTATCATATTTACAGGCATTTGGTTTGGAAATAAAAGAGTAAGTGGGGTGTTCATCAACAACACTGACCATAGCAGTATCTGTGTAATCACACGTATCTGCAATGGCATATAAACTTACAATATAAGTTCCTGGATTTTGATAGGTATGTGAAGGTTGCTTACTCGTGCTGCTGGTAGTTCCGTCTCCAAAATCCCAAACATAGCTTTTGGCGCCAAGAAATCTTGCCTGGAAATTTCTTGTATAAGGAGAATCACAATTAAAGGTGTAACGGATTCTGACAATAGGCGGCTTTATAAAAACATATTTTTTCTTTTCTATCGAATCAACACATCCATTGTTATAAGCTTTAAGTTTTACATTCATAAAACCAGTATCATCAAAATAATGTAATGGACCCGTTTTGGTACTGGTATCGCCATCTCCAAACTCCCAATAAAAGGAAGTGTAACTACCTTTCGTTTTATTATTAAAATTGATAGGTACAGAAGCACATACATTAAAAAGATTGGCAACAAAATCCGGTGTAGGTTTAGCCCCTACACTTACTGTATCAACTAATACCAAAGAATCAATGCAGCCTTTTGAATTTTGCACGGTTAGTTTCACACTAAAGATGCCATCCTTGTTGTAAGTATAAGTAGGGTTCTGCAAGTTAGAAACTGAACTATCTCCAAAATCCCACCACCAGTTTGTTATGGTTCCAGACACAGGATTTGAATAGTCTGTAAAGGATAAAGGAAAAGGCAGACAACCTTTTCCAGCAGACAAATCAAATTGTGCGATTGGCTTGGCATCTACAACTATATAATTTGTTTTTGTATTGTTGTCATTACCTGCATTATTTGTAACAGTTAGCGTTACTGTATAAGAGCCGGGAGCACTATAAACAATAGAAGGGTTTTGAATAATTGAAGTTTGCCCATTACCAAAATCCCAGAACCAGGTAGTAGGATTGCCGGAAGACTTATCTGAAAAAAAAGTCACTAACGATCCACATCCATGCGTTGCATTTACAGTGAAATCGGCTTTGGGTTGGGCGAATGTTCTTATGCTGGAACAAAAGAAAAAAAACACCCATAACAAGACATTATGGTTTATCGCTTTTTGCAATAGCTTATTTAATATACAGCTTAGTTAAAAAACCTATCATATACGTTTTCGAATAATTTTAATGAATTCATACTGCAAAGCGACTTCATTACATTCACTCTTTTATGTGGCACCTATTTAAACGGCTTGCAATAAATTCAATAAAATAATTCTTTAAGTATTGAATACCTATCGTATTACTTATGCAGGATAATAAAAAAATTACAACTGCATTTCCGGTACAACTACAGGCACTTTCAATCTGCCTTTTGTTTTTGCAACAATCTCTTCAACAGAAACACCCGGCGCTCTTTCTATAAGAATGAAACCATCTTCTCTTATATCCAACACTGCAAGTTCCGTAACAATTTTCTTCACACATTTTATACCTGTAAGCGGAAGTGTACATTCAGCAAGCAGTTTACTTTCTCCTTTAGGATTAGTATGCTGCATTGCTACTATAATATTTTTTGCACTTGCTACAAGATCCATAGCACCTCCCATACCTTTTACCATCTTCCCTGGAATTTTCCAGTTGGCAATATCTCCTCTATCACTTACTTCCATGGCACCTAAAACAGTCAGATCAATTTTACCTGCACGTATCATTCCAAAACTCTCTGCACTGTCAAAAAAAACGCCTCCGGGAATAACCGTCACTGTTTCTTTTCCTGCATTTATAAGATCTGCGTCAACTTCTTCTTCTGAGGGATATGGGCCCATACCTAAAATACCATTCTCGCTTTGCAATATTACCGTCATGCCTTCAGGAATAAAATTAGCCACCAGTGTAGGAATACCTATACCAAGATTTACATACATGCCATCTTTAAGTTCCTGTGCAATGCGTTTTGCAATACCATATTTATCGAGCGCCATTAAACAAACATTTATATCGTTAGAAACTGAGTAACGTTAAGTTACAATTAGGTTGATTCAAATGTAAATGTATGCTGGTAAACAATACTGTTTAATAAGATGTACGATTTTTTTCCAAATGGGTTCAAAACGATTTTAAAAAAGAGTTATTAACCTATGAACAGGATTAATTACAAACCATCAAATTTTCTTTACTTTAGATTGCATTAAAAAAGTTGCACGCAATTCCATAAAAAATATATTTGATAATTAAATTTTATGAACCTGGCATAGGTACATATAGCATCTTCGTTGCGTCGCATTACGTTCATCAGAAGTGCTGCTATTAAGCTTTTCTCAAAGCGAAAGGTTTGATTTATTTATATATAACACATACCTTATGTATAGAGCAATCGATCTTATTAATTATTACAAATTAATTCCTCATCCGGAAGGTGGCTATTATAAAGAAACTTACCGGGCTGTGGAAAGTATTGCACATAATGCTTTACCCGGAAGATTTAAAGGAGTAAGAAATTTCTCAACAGCAATTTATTTTCTGCTGCAGGAAAATAATTTTTCTTCGTTCCATCGCATACAAAGTGACGAATGCTGGCATTTTTATGCAGGTGGCCGTATGCTTATCCACTTAATTGATGCACATGGAAATCTTGAAACAATTAAACTTGGCCCTGATATTTTGAGTGGAGAAAGGCTCCAATTCGTTGTACCGGCAGGGTGCTGGTTTGCGTCTGAAACGATGCCGGCAACTTCATTCAGCCTTGTTGGCTGTACTGTAGCGCCTGGATTTGACTTTGCAGATTTTGAACTGGCAAATGCAGATGAGTTAAGCAACCAATATCCACAGCACGAAGTATTGATAAGAAGGCTTACAAGATAAAATTATCATCGCTATTATCCTGCTTATTAAAAAACTCGACTTTTAGTTGATTGTTTTCATTTTGTCTTTCGCGTTCAATTCTTATTACCCATACCGCTACAATACATAAAAGTAAAATAATAATAACGGCAATTATCACCCATGAAAGATCTTTTATTCTTCTCTTCTCTTTTCGTTTTTTAGGCAGCTCTAACTGCTGATGCAGTTTTTTATTAAGCTGTTCAACATAATCATTTAGCTTAGCTTCTGATGAAAAGTTTTGTAGCCCTTCCACTGCATCATTTGTAAAAGGATCATCTGCCATATTTTTTTCAACGGCATGCAACTCTTCAGCACTCGCTTCACCTGAAAGATATTTCTTCAGTTGCTCTTCATTCAAGTCATCATTACTTTGTAATATATTGCTCAGATCTGCCATCTATGCTTTCATCTTTTTTTCTACAAGAATTTTTAAATTGCGTTTACCGTTTTGTATGTAGCTCTTTACCTGCATTAATGTAAAGCCCGTAATTGCAGCAATCTCTGTATAGCTTTTCTTTTCGAGGTAAAATAAAGTTACGCATGTTTTCTGCTCAGCAGTAAGTTCATTCAGTGAAAGCCCTACATAAGTAAGCAGCTTATCTTTTTCTATCTGCAATGCAGGCTCCGGAATGTCTGCAGCCAATGGCATATTATCATTTATTTCTCTTACTGCTCTTCCATTCTTATCCCGCAGTTTCATCAGGCAATGATTCCGTGCCACCATGTACAACCAGCTTTTAAAATAATCAACCTTATAACGCTGCAGTTCAGTTATCGCCTTTAAAAATATTTGTTGTACTGCATCTTTTGATTCTTCTTCATTCTTTAAATACTTCATGCACACACCCAGCAACAACATGGTATAGCGTTGTAACAATATACCCAACCACTGACTATCATGGCCCGCATAATAATTGTCAAGCAATTGTTGGTCGGTGATATTTGCGTAAACGTCTTTCTTCACGCTGTTAAAATAATTATTTTATACTACCAGATGCAGTTATTTGTATTTTCCATAACACTAATCTTTGAAACACGAATTTTATTGCACGAATTACAAGAATTCATTTTGTTTCAATTGCTGAATAATGAACAGAAAGTACAAGAGTGCGACGCAACAAAAGCATCATTCATATTCTTCAGTTCAGTTCATAAAAAATCCCGCTAATTATTTAACGGGATTCATTATTACTTTATTTACGTTGTTATTTTATTTATACATTAATTCATAATACTCATGTGCCATACGATTGCTGTCAAACTGGAAACGCACATCACGCATACCATTTTTCATGATCTGTCTCCATGTATCGTAGTTGTCATAGTATAAAGGCAATACCTGGTTTTCAAGAATGTCGTACATTTTATTAAGATCATACTCATCCTGCTCATGTACGGTCATATTTTCGTAATCTGCTTTCGGTACTACAAAACCATTGTGACCATGATTAATAAACTCCGGTATCCATCCATCATCTGTGGAGAAATTCACTGCGCCATTCATGGCTGCCGTCATACCACTGGTTCCTGATGCTTCGCGTGGCACACGTGGATTGTTTAACCAGATATCTGCAGACTGTTTCAAACGTTTGCTTAACCATAATTCATAGCCAATAAGCACTGCCATATTCTTATAGTTCTTGCTTAAATGTACAAGACTGTTGAATTGCGTGATAGCCGGATAATCAAGCGGGTAAGGCTTTCCGGCCCAGATGATCTGGATAGGATATTTTTTATTATGCATCAGCGCCTCAAATCTTTCCTTATCCTGTGTTATCATGTCTGCACGTTTATAACCTGCAAACCTGCGTGCCCAAACGATGGTAAGAATATTGGGGTCAAACAGTTTCCCTGTCTGGTCTGCGATAACATTATTGAATGCTCTTTTCTTCAAATATTTTTTTCGGTCATCAAATGCCCAGTCATTGCCTTCTTCCATTGCACGGTAAGATTGTTTATCTGCCCAATAGCGCCAGTTCTGTGCATTGGTTATAGAAATGATCGGGCAAATGCCTTCATACTTGCCCCACATTTCACGGGATACGTGCCCGTGCAACTGTGAAACACCATTGGATATTTTTGCAAAACGCAATGCAACCAATGAATGGTTGAACTGGTCATCTTTTAAACCTGTAAGTTTTCGTACTTCATCAATACTTAAACCACAGAAATAACTCATTTTATGGCAGAGATAAATATCATGTTTTTCATTGCCTGCTTCTTCAGGTGTGTGTGTGGTAAATACTAAATGTTTACGCACCATTTCCACGCTCTTGAATTTATTAAGCAAATAAAATGCAGATGAAATACCATGTGCTTCATTCAAATGATAGAAGTCAGGAGCAAAACCCAATTCATCTACAAGCTTTGCACCACCAACACCAAGCAAAATAAATTGTGCAACTTTTGTTGCAACATTCGCATCGTATAAACGGTGTGTAATAGTTTGAGATACATAATCATTTTCCGGAAGATCTGTACTCAGCAAAAACATGGGTGCTGTATTAAATGTTTCCGGGTTTAAATAATATGCTTTAACCCACACAGGATGTTCATGAATTAGTATCTGAAACTTGATGCCGGGATCTTCAAGAAATGAATAAATTTTTTCCATCCACGTAACCTGCAAAGTCTGATCCTGGTTGCGTGCCTGGTCGTAATAACCATATTTCCATAATATACCTATGCCAATTAAATTCTGTTTTAATTCATACGCACTGCGCATGTGAGAGCCCGCTAAAAAACCAAGTCCGCCACTGTAAATTTTTAATGCATTATGTACTGCAAACTCCATGGAGAAGTAAGCCGTTCTTGTTGAATACTGCTCGTCAACCTGATAAGGAACCTGGAAACTTCTAAAATTCATGTCAATCGTTTTGGTGAAAAATGCCGCCGCAATTTAGGTTTTATTATTTAAACCGTATTTGTTACACATTAAAATAGGATAAGTGATAAAATATTAAAGGGCAATGTGCATTTTATGTTTAAAAAAATCCTACAAATAATAATCTCAAACGTTTGCAGTTGATAAATTATTTTTTGGTGACGGGCATAAGAATATGCATGATGCTTTGGTTGCGTCGCGCTCTTGTGCTATATATCTTTATTCAATATTTATTTTTTTAAATTAACAATTCAGTTTATAACTAGTTCATGAGTAATCTTCAAAACGATTTCTTAACACGTTCACCTGATTTTATAGCCCACAACCAGCAATGCCACTTATCCAAAGCTTATAATATACGTTTTTAATAATTTATCTTACAGGTTGATTATATTTTCTAAAAAGAACCTGGTGCTCTTAAATATTCGATAAACTTTATTATCAATATAATTTTACCTTTATCCATTACCCTTTATGCATACAAAAATGCAGGAGTTTAAAAAGACATTGGCATTTATTATATTATGGATGATGGTATTTATAATGCCTCTTCAGCTGCAAGCCCAATCGTGTGCAGACGAATATTTTGATATTCACTTTAACACATTAACTGTTCAAGAACCCAGAAGCAGCATATACACTTCCGAAAATGAAATATTGATGGCAGGAAATGTACATCGTTATAACTCTTTGTTACAAGATGGGTGGCTTACAAAATTTTCATCAAATGGAACTGTTCAATGGAGCAGGCATTATAAAACGAATGTTTACAATTATGTTGTTTTAAATACTGTTATAGCAGTAGAAGACGAAAATTTTATTCTTGCTGGAAATGTGGGAAATGTAGATACAAGCTTTCCCATAACGCATCTTTCTCAATATGCATTTTTAATAAAAGTGAATAAATATGGCAACCCAATATGGTCTAAAATACTTGGAAAAATAAATGTTACTTCACTTACTGAACCGTTTTCCGATGTGAGCGGTATTGAAATAACTAAAGAAGGAGATTATATTTTAGCTGTTAATTATTTAGCTAATAAAGACTATAATGTTATTGTAAGAACAGATAAAAATGGAAATACAAAATGGGCCACAATAATCCAGTCAACTATTCAGCATGCAACGTTGGGTGCTCCAAAAATAAAACAGCTAAAAAATGGCGCAATTGTATCTGCAAATTTTATTGGATTCGCTGATGATGCGCACCCTTACCAGCAACAGGGATATTATTTTACTTCCTTAAACAGCGAAACAGGAGCGCTTAACTGGGAAAGATTTTTACTTGATACGGATACGCTCTCCTTTACCCAGAAAGTGTTTGGCGAAATAACAGGATTTACTGAATTGCCTGGCGGTAAACTTAGATTTATTAGTTCTTATGCTGATACAAAATACTTTTATGGAAGAGAAACAAAAAAATTGTTCAATTATATAACAGACAGCCTTGGTTTTCTTTCAAAGGTAATAAGCTATACAAATGATAGCCCGCCTTTATATGCCTCATCAGGTACTAATATAGCAAATACCGGAAACAGGGTGATACTAATGGATAATGCAGATACCGCTTTTCTTATGGAAGTAGAGCCTGAGGGAAATATAAAATGGCAAAAATCTTACCCCGGACTTGGACGAAGCCAGGAAACAAATGCATTATTTAGTACAGAATTTGGTCATTACTTTTTTTCATTTACTCAGAATGGGGGAAGCAAATTTTTACAGCTTATTAAAACTGATCCCTTTGGCAATGGAGGATGTATCGGAGCTCCTAAAAATATAAAAGCAAATGATGCCACTACAGCATTTATTAACCGGCCCATTCATTTAGTATATCAACAGCCTTCTGTGCAATGGAACGATTTTTCTTTATTATCATCAGCTGACTATTTTATTAAAGGGGAATATGGCTGTAAGCAACTTTGCTGCACTGATGTAACTGATACTGCATCTAAGATAAATTTATGTAATATTTCATCTTATATTTTACCTAATAACGATACCATTAAAAACTCCGGCACTTATACTATTAAGTTCAAAACAATTAAAGGTTGTGACAGTCTGGTATACTACAATGTAGATTTCGCTTTCACTCCACAATTAAGCCTGGGAGCAGACAGGTGCCTGGGACAGAAAGATACCATTATTTTAAAAACACAGGAGGGTTATACCAATTATGTGTGGGATGGACTCAATACGACTGAAAATACTTTTTCTGTTCATGAGCCCGGAGTTTATAAAGTTAATGTTACAAACCGCTGTGGGTTTAAAGAAGATACCATTAACGTATTTAAACAATGCGAATTTGAAATACATATGCCAAATGCATTTACACCAAATGGTGACAATGTGAATGACATTTTTCGTGTACCACCACAGGTGAATAACCTCCTTGTAAGCTTTACGGTTTTCAACCGTTGGGGGCAGATAGTTTTTAGAACTTCTAATATTTCTGAAGGCTGGAATGGAATGCTTAAAAATTATCCTGCACCTTCCGGCACTTATGTCTATTATGTAGTTATGAAATCAATCGATGGTAGAAAAAACATAAGTAAAAGCGGTTATTTAACATTAGTTAGATAAATATATGGATAAGATTTTTTGCATTTAGGTAATGCCGGTTTACAAAGTTTGGCTTATCATTTTATTTAAGTAAAATAATCTGTGCACAATAGCCCCAACCGCACAAGTGAGTGACACAACCGGCGATGCCACAGGCACTTCGGCCCGTAACACAATCTTCTTCTCATATTTCCGCACTATGCCTTACTTTTGCGCCTTCTTAAAAGAGCAGCAATAAATGATAAGTGTAAAAAATGTAACGCTGGCTTATGGCAAGCGTGTTTTGTTTGATGAGGTTAACCTGAATTTTATAAAGGGTAACTGTTATGGTGTTATTGGTGCAAATGGCGCCGGTAAAAGTACTTTTCTAAAAATCCTGAGCGGTGAAATTGAGCCAAATAAAGGTACGGTAGAAATTACCCCTGGTGAGCGTATGGCCGTACTAAAGCAGAACCAGTTTGAGTTTGACGAATGCACCGTATTGAATACCGTGATGATGGGCCACAAACATTTGTGGAATGTAATGCATGAACGTGAAGCAATTTACGCAAAAGCAGATTTTACAGAAGAAGATGGTATGCGTGCCGGTGAACTGGAAGGCGAATTTGGCGAAATGGGCGGCTACGAAGCGGAAAGCAATGCAGGCAGCCTCTTGAGCGATCTTGGTGTAAAAGATATTTATCATCAGACTTTGATGAAAGATATTCCGGGTACGTTGAAAGTGCGTGTGTTATTGGCACAGGCAATCTTTGGCAATCCTGATATTTTATTATTGGATGAACCGACCAACGGTCTTGATATAGAAACCATCGGCTGGCTCGAAAACTTTTTGGCAGATTACGAAAACATTGTGTTGGTGGTAAGCCATGACCGTCACTTTTTAGATACCATTTGTACGCATGTTGCCGACGTTGATAAAAGAAAAATTAAGATATATACGGGTAACTATACTTTCTGGTATGAGAGTTCGCAGTTGATCGCAAGACAGTTGACTGACAAGAACAAGAAAATGGAAGAGAAACGCCAGGCATTGCTTGACTTCATTGCGCGTTTCTCTGCAAATGCTTCCAAGAGTAAACAGGCTACTTCAAGAAAGAAAGCATTAGAAAAACTGAACATCGAAGAGATAGAACCATCCAACAGAAAATATCCCGGCATCATTTTTCAGCCATTGCGTGAAGTCGGCAACCAGATTTTGAATGTTGAAAATCTCAGCAAAAGTGTTGATGGCAGAAAGTTGTTTGATAAACTTTCTTTCAGTATTCACAAAGGTGAGAAGATCGCAATGTTGAGTAAAGATCCATTGGCTGTTACCGCTTTCTTCGAAATCATTAATGGCAACGCAACTGCGGATAGCGGAAAATTTGAATGGGGCACTACTATTACAAAAGCATATTTGCCTTTAGAGAACCAGGAATTCTTTACAGAAGGTTTAACGCTGTTAGATTGGTTGCGCCAATTTGTTCCTGCGCATGTTACAGATGCTGATGAGCCTTTCCTGCGTGGTTTTTTGGGTAAGATGTTGTTTAGCGGTGATGACATTATGAAGAAAACCAATGTGCTGAGTGGTGGTGAAAAAGTGCGTTGCATGATCAGCCGGATGATGTTGCAAAACCCAAATCTTATTGTGCTCGACCAGCCAACCAATCACCTGGATCTTGAAAGCATTCAAAGTTTCAACGATGGTTGTCAAACTTTCCCCGGCATTGTGTTGCTCACATCTCATGACCACACGTTCATGCAAACTGTTGCCAATCGTGTTATTGAAATAACGCCTAAAGGAACCATCGACAGGTTAATGACATTTGATGAATATATTGAAGATACAAGAGTACATGCATTAAGAGAAGAGATGTATGCGTAATATGCGGATGAGTGGACAAGCATATATGCGGATGAAATAAAATATTCGATAATTATAAGAAAGCTCACAATTTATGTGGGCTTTTTTTATGAGCCTGGCTTAAGAATGGGAATGATGCTTTTGTTGCGTCGCACACTTGTACTTATCCAATTCAACGCAGCAAAGACCCGCTTTATTAAAACATTTTGATTAACTGATCCTTCCCCGGGCAATAATATCAATCTCAAAGATCATACATGTAGAAACGCACAAGTGAGTGACACAACAAAGATGCCACGAAGAACAAATGCCTGCAACAAACAAATACTAACCATTAATGATCTCGCCACCATTCGGATGCAGGAATTGTCCGGAGATATAACTGCTGTCATCGCATGCAAGAAACAAATAAGACGGCGCTACTTCAACAGGCTCTCCTGGCCTTTGCATGGGAGCTTTCTTCCCGTGTTCTTTAATACGTTTCTTATCAAAACTCGAAACGATCAATGGCGTCCATATCGGGCCGGGTGCAACACCGTTTACACGTATGCCTTTCTGCACAAGGTTTTCTGACAAGCTACGCGTAAAAGAAACGATAGCGCCTTTGGTTGCCGAATAATCGATCAAAGCTTTACTACCGCGGTATGCCGTAACGGATGAAGTATTAATAATACTGCTTCCTTTTCGCATATGCAGCAATGCATACTTTGTTATGAAGAACATGGAGTAAATATTTACTTCAAACGTGTGCTTCAGGTGCTTTGTAGTAATATCTTCAAGGCTCTTTGCTTCATAATGAATGGCGGCATTATTTACGAGCACATTAATTTTTTTAAATGTCTTAATCGTTTCTTTAATCACCTGTTTGCAATGTTGCTCATTGCTTATATCTCCGGGTATCAATATGCATTTTCTACCATACTGTTCTTCGATGGTTGTTTTAGTATCTTTTGCATCCTTATGTTCTTTCCAATAAGATATCGCTATATCTGCGCCTTCTTTTGCAAAGAGAATAGCTACAGCTTTTCCGATGCCGCTATCTCCGCCTGTTATCAATGCAACTTTATTTTTAAGCTTTGGTGTCGCAGCAACTTTCAGGTCATTACTCACGGGATCAGGGTGCATGGCACTTTCACTGCCAGGTCTTTGTTGAGGTGTAGCTTTTTTCATAGTAATATTATTTAGACATTCAACAATTTCAAAGCTTTCTGTATGTTATTTGAAGTAGTAAGTACTTTACTAAAAAGATCATGTTTCTTTTCCAATCTTTCAGGCATGTTTTGTATGTTGAACTGGGATGGATGCAGTTTATGATTTACTTCTTTCCACTCCAATGCGGCAGATGCATTTGCTCCTTCAACAGGCCTGAGGCTGTACACAGATGCCAGCGTTTGCCCGCTCCTGTTTTGCAAGTAATCTATATAAATATGTGGTCCACGTTTACTTAATGAACGCTCTATAGAAGTTGTATCCGGTAACTGTTCATGAACCAATGATGCAATGATGTGCGCAAAATCTTTTACCGTATTATAATCATATTTATTTTTCATTGGCGCATAAACATGCAACCCGGAGGCGCCGGATGTTTTACAAAAACTTATTATACCTGCCTGGTCTAAAATTTCTTTTGTAACAAGCGCAACATCTACAACCTGCGTAAAATCATTTTTATCGGAAGGATCAATATCAATTACCATCCAGGTTGGATGATCAGGTTTTTGAACAGTGCTGTTCCATGGATTGATCTCAATACAACCAAGATTGGCGAGATACAATAATGTTGCTTTATTGTTGCACACAATATAATCAACTGTCTTGTTGCTGCTCTCACTGTGCACAGGAAATACAGAAGCATATTTTGGTGCATGTTCACCTGCATCTTTATGAAAAAACCCTGCATCTCTGATACCGTTTGGATTTCGCTTCAGCGATAATGGTCTGTTCTTTAAATGCGGCAGTATATATTTTGAAATACTGTCATAATAATTTACCAGATCGCCTTTCGTATAACCTTCATCGGGCCAGAAAATCTTATGTTGATTGGTGATGACAATAACATCTTTCCCAATAGTTACTTTTCTTTCTTTGGCAACAGGTTCTATTGCATTTTCACTTTCATCGTTCACAGCACTTATATTTTTTTCGTC
The DNA here is from genome assembly GCF_007971225.1 of Panacibacter ginsenosidivorans. NCBI lineage: Bacteria > Pseudomonadati > Bacteroidota > Chitinophagia > Chitinophagales > Chitinophagaceae > Panacibacter > Panacibacter ginsenosidivorans. The sequence continues at coordinate 1,826,487 of NZ_CP042435.1, forward strand.
ACGTAATCTTAAAAATACGGGATGGCGAAAGCTGCCATCTCTTGTTATTTCTGTATATGCAATATCGGCAACCAGTTTCGGCTTGAGCCATGTTGTCTCACCATTAACCGGCACTTCCTCTTTAAATGGTGAAGCATCTGTTTCCAAAGGCTTCATTAATTTTTTTAGGGATGCAAGCAGATCATTGTTAAAACCTGTGCCTACATGACCGCGATATTGCCAGCCTTTTCCTTTTTTATTTGCAAGTATCAAAGATCCGAAATGATGCCTCCCTCCTTTTGGTTCTGTATAACCAACAATAACAGATTCGGTGCTTTGCACATTTTTTATCTTAAGCCATTCTTTACTGCGTGCGCCTTTTGCATAAGTGCTGTCTTTCTTTTTTGCAATAATTCCCTCGAGTCCTTGTTCTTTTGCAGTTGCAAAAAATGAAATGCCTTTTTCATCAACGTCATCGCAGTAACGGATAACACCATTCTTCTTCAACATTTTTTTCACCAGTTCTTTCCTGTCTGTCAATGGAAGCTCTGTTGTTGATTTTCCATCCAACATCAGCATATCGAAAACATAATACATCAAAGGATAATTCAAATGATTTTCGTAATGCTGCAGCTTTTGAAAATCGGGAAGATTTTTATCGTTCAGCAAAACGATCTCACCATCGAGTATTACATCATGTTTTATCTTTTGCAGTTCTTTTACTATAGCTGGAAAACGTTCTGAAAAATCTATACCATTACGTGAATAAAATTTCACTTCACCTTTTTTTATTTCAGCTATAGCACGATACCCATCCCATTTTATTTCAAACAACCAGTCTTTATCATCAAATGCATTCTTAGCAATTGATGCAAGCATTGGCTTTATGTAAGTCGCTATTTTTTTTGCTTTTCCATGTCTTATTGACGCTACCGTTTTCTTTGCTATTACGCCATTCTTTTCATCTTCAGCATCGTACAACTTATTTACAGAATAGTCATCCTTGTGTTTTATCATTAACCAGTTCTTCTCATCTTTCTTCAGGCGTACCAAAACAAACTCACCTTTTAATTTTTTTCCTTTCAGCGAAAATTTTATTTCACCCTTTTTTATGTTTGCCAATGCTTTTGCTTCTGTTATTGGTTCGTGCTTTTCATCAACAGGGATAAACGTTCCATTATCCCAAATCTGCACTGTACCCGCTCCATAATTGCCTTTCGGAATGGTTCCTTTGAAAGTAATATAATCAACCGGGTGATCTTCGACCATTACCGCCAATCTTTTCTCAGAAGGATTCAATGAAGGGCCTTTTGGCACAGCCCAACTTTTCAACACACCTCCCAACTCCAGGCGAAAATCATAATGAAGATGAGAGGCATCATGCCTTTGAACAACAAAACGAGAACCTTTTTTCCTTGCTGCACTTCCTTTTGGTTCTCGTGTTTGTTTAAAGTCTCTTTTTTTATGATAAGTGCTTAAACTCATGATGCTTTTCTTTTAGTTGATCCGGATCCTGATAAGCTTGCCTTTAGTTGTTCCATCAGGTCTTTTGTATTGCTATGTACAACTTTCATAGGCTTATATGCAACTTGTTTACCTTTTGCTTTTGCGCGAATTACTTTCAATAGTTTGTCAGAATAATCATCTTTAAATTTTGATGGATCAAATGGTTTTGTCAACTGATTAATTAGAGATGTTGCCATCTTTACTTCTGCAGGTTTGCTTTTTGCTGTTGGAATTTTTAAATCTGCCGTCTTTCTTATTTCTTCTGCAAAACGAATCCTGTTAAGCACCAATACATCATCAATTGTTTTAATGATACAAACATGTTCTCTGTTGCGCATTACAAAAGTGCCCACACCTGCCTTTGCAGTTTTTTTTAACGCATCCCGCAGTAAAACATAGGCACGGCCTCCGGTTTTCTGTGGCTCCAGGTAATAGGGCGCTTCAAAGTAGGTACTATCAATTTCTTTTTCATCAACGAATTGAATGATCTCTATATGATCTGTCTTTTCAGGACTTGCTTTTGCAAAATCTTTATCGTCAAGTATTACATACTTATCATTCAACATGTATGCTCTCACTATGTTTTCCCATGGCACTTCTTTGCCAGTATGTTCATTTACACGTTTAAATTTTATATTGGCGTGCCCATTCTTGTCGAGCATATCAAGATCGAGTGTACTTTCTTCAACGGCGCTGTACATTTTTATGGGAATATTTACAAGCCCAAAACCAATTGAACCGGTCCAGATCGCTTTCATATAAATACATTTAAAGATTAACTACAAAAACATATCCAGATTAATTTACGACAATTATTTTTATGAGCCGGGCTGCAATGCAGGTGGCATCTACTCTTGCGTCGCACTCTTGTACAGCACTACACATTTCAGCAAGTGAAAAAGCAATTGTGACATGTGAAATAGAGTTTTGCCTTTTTACCTTTCATTTTTCACCCGTTCATAAATGTTCCGAACGCACAAGTGAGTGACACAACAGGCGATACCACGAAGAACCACTGCCGGTTAAAAAATTTAATTCTCCAAAATCTTCATCACAATTTTTTCTTCCGGAGTAAGGTCAGCTTTATTATCATTTACTTCCATCTTTTCAAGTTCGTTCAAATATTTTTCAAGCGTTTTATCTTCATACATACTTATGATGATTGGGTGCACATAATATTTTTTACACACTGTTCTTGTATTGCCAAGACTTTTTGCAACATTATCCAACGCCTCAACAACCTTCTTTTTTGACTCAGCTTCCGTTTCAAAAAAACCAAGCTCTTTAAATGCAAGAAAAGCGTTGACTGTTCCCGCCCACGTTCTGAAATCCTTTGCTGTAAAGTCTTCGCCACTGATCTCTTTGATATAATTATTTACCATGCCCGAATCAATGCTCCTACGTTCTTTGTTCACATCAAAATACTGAAAGAGTTCTTTCCCTGGAATATCGCGGCATTGTTTTACAATCCTTGCTAAACGCTTACTTGTAATATTCACATCATGCTCCACACCTTTCTTTCCTTTAAACATGAATTGCAACTTACTACCTTCTATGGCCACATGTTTGTCTTTCAACGTTGTTAAACCAAATGAACCATACAATTTTTCATACGTACTATTACCAACACGAATATTTGTTCTTTGCATAAGACTGACCACCGCAGCCAATACTTTTCTTTGTGAAAGTTCCGGTAAAGCCAGGTCTTTTTCTAACTGCAATCTTATTGCAGGTAATGCTTTTGCAAAAGCTATCATTTTATAAAACTTGGTATGGTTGCGCAGATGATTCCATGCCGGATGATAACGATATTGTTTACGCTTCAATGCATCTTTTCCTGTAACCTGCAGGTGCCCGTTTGCCAAAGCACAGATCCACACATCTTCCCACGCGGGTGGTATTACAAGGCTTTTAATGCGATCAAGCTCTTTTTTAATTTTTATTTTCCTGTTATTAAAAACATAATCAAAGTTCTTCTCATTGCGAACACGCAGAATGCCCGGCTGGCTGTCTGAAACATAAATGAGATCAACAGCTTTAGCAGCTTTCACAGGATCTTTACCAATTCGTTTGATCTTTTGTTTGTTAAGAGCAGGAACAATTTCTATGGCTTCCATGTTTGATGTTTATCAACAGGTTACATAGAAATTTCTATGCCTTATATTTTTTAACAGGTGGGTGACTATTATTTGTATTCTCTGAGGAATTAATTCTACAAACTAGTCAACACGCTTTCTTATTTTCACCACAACAGATTTTGAAGCAGGTGTATTGCTTGTGTGAGCTACTTCATTTACAGAAACCAACACGTTTGCTTCCGGGAAATATGTGGCAATGCATTTTTTTGCAATCGGCATGGGAACTACAATGAATTTTTCAGCAACTCTTTCTTTGCTGTCATAATAACTTACAAGATCAACAACTTCATGCTTTACCAATGATGCCACTTTCATGTCCTCTTCATGCATCATCACGACTCTGCGCTCGTTATGTATTCCGCGGTAACGATCATGCATGCCGTAAATAGTAGTATTGAACTGATCATGACTTCTTATCGTCATCATAATATACTCATCATTATTTAGTTCAATTTTATTTAATGGCAATACGGTAAAGTTTGCTTTACCTGTTTTTGTTTTGAAGTTTCTTTCCCTGACCGCATTGGGTAAATAAAAGCCACCGGGGTTTCTTACACGCTGATTATAGTTTTCAAAACCTGGAATTATTTTTTCAATAAGGTCTCTTATAGCATCATAATTATTTTGCAGTTCATCCCAATCAATATTGAATTTATTTCCCAAAACCTTTTTTGCTAATTGACAAATAATCGCAACTTCACTTAACAGATCTTTTGATGGTGGCTGCAAAACGCCTCTACTCATTTGCACAACACCCATTGAATTTTCACAACTTACAAATTGTGCATTATCACTTTGCAGATCAATATCCGTTCTGCCAAGACAAGGTAATATCAACGCTTGTTTTCCATGCACTAAATGACTTCTGTTGAGTTTTGTAGAAACATGCACTGTAAGATTTGTTTTGCGTAGTGCTCCTGCAGTAAATGCTGTATCAGGTGTTGCAGACAAAAAATTACCTCCCATTGCAAAGAACAATCTCACTTTCCCATCATGCATTGCTTTGATGGATTGCACCACATCATAACCATGTTTCGCAGGTGGTTCAAATTGAAAAACATCTTTCAGTTTTTGCATAAATGCCTCGGGCATTTTTTCCCAAATGCCCATTGTTCTGTCGCCCTGTACATTGCTGTGCCCACGTACCGGGCAAACACCTGCTGCAGGTTTTCCAATACTTCCACGCAGTAATAGAAGATTTACGATCTCTTTTATATTGTCAACTGCATTCTTGTGCTGCGTTAAACCCATTGCCCACGTTACAATGATCTTTTTGTGCTGTTGAATTAACGTTACTGCTTCACGAATAAAATTTTCTTCGACCCCACTTTCTTCAATGCATTCTTTTAATGATTGCGTTTTTAATGAAGCAATAAATTCATCATATCCTGAAGTATGTTCTCCAATAAATTTTTTGTCGAAAACTGTTCCAGGATTTTTTTCTTCTTCATTCAACAACACCAACATGATTGCTTTTAATAAGGCAACATCACCATTAATGCGAACCTGCAAAAAAAGATCAGCTAACTGTGTTCCACCCGTTGCAATTTTCAATGGATTTTGCGGATTGATAAAATTCATTAAACCCGGCTCTGGCAAAGGATTTACGGCAATGATTTTTCCGCCATGCTTCTTACATTTTTCCAATGCAGACAACATACGTGGGTGATTGGTGCCAGGGTTTTGTCCCATTATAATTAACAACTCTGCGTTATGAATATCTTCTAATGAAACCGTTCCTTTTCCTACGCCAATTGTTTCTGATAAACCTGCACCACTGCTTTCATGACACATATTTGAACAATCGGGTAAATTATTCGTACCACTCATCCTTACAAATAACTGGTATAAAAATGCCGCTTCATTGCTTGTTCTGCCAGATGTGTAAAACACAGCTTCATCAGGCGATTGCATTGACTGAATTTCATTTGCAATAATCGTAAATGCTTCGTCCCATGTTACAGGCGTATAATTCGTTGCACCTTCTTTCAATAACATCGGCTCCGTTAACCTCCCTTGTTTGCCTATTTCAAAATCTGTCCATGAACCAATTGCTGAGACACTATGTTTTGCAAAAAAATCCGCAGTTATTTTTTTCTTCTGTGCTTCATCTGCAATTGCCTTTATGCCATTCTCGCAATATTCTCCCAGCGATGAACGCTCATCATCAGGATCGGGCCAGGCGCAACCCGGGCAATCAAAACCTCCTTTCTGATTTAATGCAAACGCGGCTTTCCACGCATCTTTCACATGCATGTATTGCAGCATTTGTTTGAGCGAAGAAACAATCGCAGGCACACCAACAGCTTTATGCTGCATAGGCGTTTGATACAGGTGTGAAAATTTTACAGGTGTAAGCGAAATATCTATCTGATCATTTTCTACAGGCATGGCACTAAGTTACTTATTAGAATTGTGTCAAAATAATAGTGAAGGGTTTTTATGTACCAAACGAAAGTTTTTCATGGCACCGGTTGTTGCGTCGCACACTTGTACTCGTGGAACAATGATGAACTTTATGAAAGAAGAGAATGTGTAGAGTATAACACCCACTACAGCGAAGATGCCTATTTTTTAAAGATATATTTATAAAATTTGCTTATTGGCTTTCCTGCAAAAGCAATGATTGTGCTTATTACAAATGGAAAAAAAGTTATAGTGGCAAAGTGAACCCCAGGAGATTCTTCTATGTTGTAAACGAAATAAAATATACTTACCCAAAATAAAACAAACCCCAGAATTTGAAGAGTCATCTTAATTTTATAATTCTTCAATAGAATCGAAATTATAAAAGCACATTGTCCTAGCAATGTCAATAATCCTGCTACAGGCAAATGATTTTCGAAAGATGCATTTAAATCAAAACTGAAATGTTCTTTATTAAAATAAGGAAACCATAATATTTCGATTATCAGAAAGAACAAAATTCCATGCCCAAAGCCGACAAGAATAAATGCTTGAGTAATGATTGTCCATATTTTTAGTTTCTTACTTGTATTCATTTTACTCCAGAGAATATGTCGCATAAAGAACAATTCGCACAAGAGTGCGACGCAACGAAAGCCTAATACTTATTCTTCAGCCCGGCTCAAAAAATTATTTCTTTTTCAACGATTCAAGATAGTCAAGCAAATTGGCAAGATCTTGTGTTGACATGTTTTGATACAAGCCATCTGTCATCATAGAAGTTTTCATTTGTGTAAGCGCTAATACATCTGCGGTCTTGATCTGCTTTCGTGCGCCACCGGGAAATTTGATATCAATATCTGTTTCTGTTTTGCTGGCAATAATGCCAGACATAGTGGAACCATCTTTCATTTTAACTTCCCAGCCTTCGTAGCCAAAACCAATGCCAGCCGAAGGATTAACGATTGCTTCGAGCAGCGCTTCTTTGGGCAACTTGGAACCGATCTCTGAAAGTTTTGGACCGAAATCGTTGCCGATATTATTTACCATGTGACAAACACTACAGGTGTTTGCAAATATTTTTTGTCCTTCTGCAGCATTGGGAGTTAACGCAGCGATCTCCTGCATAGTTGGTGCAGGTTTTGAAGTTTTGCTTTTGCCATTATCAGGTAAATAACTCGCTGCTTCGCTGCGCACAGAACCACGCCACGCACCATCAACACTCGCAACAACATCGGGTATTAATTCTGCAGGAACTTTTTTTGCTTTCAAAATTTCAAGCACACGATCTTCGCCACTCCAGCTATTACCAATTTTATGAGCCGCACTTTTTCTAACCGCAATATCATATTTATTGGAGAGCGCAATGTTCTGCAATATGTCGATTGATTCTTTGCTACCAACACCTGCAAGTGAAATTAATAAACTATCTTTCTGTGCTGCATCTTTTCCATTGAAAACGCCGGAAACTAATGACGCACCGCCTAAATGCAACAACAAACCCGCAGCATTTCTGCCAACACCTTCATGTGGCTTGTTAATGGCAAGCTGTAATAAATTATTATTCTGAGATCTTACTTCATAACGACTTACCAATTCTATATATTCATCAGTCCCTGCTACAGATTGCAGCACATCTGCCAAAGCTTTTTGCGCAACGGGTGATTGTGTTACTGTTTTTATATCGAGTGCATGCAACACCAATTTATTCAAAGCAATATCATTGCTTGTATTGTCTTCGATCATTTTCAACAACAGCTTTGATTTCAAAGACCCGGTTTCAAAATCAAATGCACGAAAATATTTTAAGCGACTGCTGAGATCAGTTTGTTTATCACTTGCAAGTGTTGCCAGGTATGGAATAGCCGCATCTGTTCTTGCACGCCAGACAATGTCTTTTGATGCTGCCGTTTGCAAAGGGTCGTTTACTTTATCAAGATAAGCAGCAAAGAATTTATCCCACTGTTTATCGGCACCAATACCAAGCGCTTCTAAATACCAGCGGTCTTTTCCATCGTATTGTGAAGCAAGTGTTGTCCATAAAGAAGCAGCTTCTGCATTTTTGTTATGATGTAAGGCAAGTGCACATTCACGACGAACTTGTGCATCTGGAACATTTACCAATGCACGAATAACTGTAACATCATTTGCATTTAATTCATGCGCCGCTCTTATTGCAGTTATACGCAGATCAGGGTTGTTATCTTTTATTGCTTCCTGTATATATTGTGCTGCATTAGTTTTTGGCATTTTTACCAACACCCAAAAAGCTCTTGCACGCATGCGTGGGTCAGCATTTGTATTGTGCCATAACTTTTCTAATTCAGGAACTGCTATTGCACCCATTTGCTGCAATGCAGTAAACGCGTGATAACGCACAGAAAGATTTGGGTTTTGCAACGCAGCGACTGCACCGGCTGCAGTTGAATAATCTTCTTTTGAAATTTTATATGTTGAAATATCCTGTGCAACACGATAAATTCTTCCGCGTGTCTGATCACCTGCCTGATGACCACCAACACCGGGATCATACCAATCCGCAACAATGATTGAACCATCAGGCGCAGTGCAAACATCAGCAGGGCGAAACCATTGATCCTTCTCGCCTTTCAGAATATTGATGATGCTTGCGTTGTAGCCTGCGCCAGCATTTGCAACAGTATAACTGCGCACTACATTTGTACCGGCATCGCAATGAATTAACTGATCATGAAATTCTTTTGGTAATAAAGAACCTTCATAAACTAAAATACCTGTGGGTGATCCTGCAAATGTTTGCAGCATATTCGGTACTGTTCCGGGGTCATTCAAATGCCAGTGACGTAAGGGAATCGAATCTTCAATATTTGTTCTGTTTCCCTGCCAGCCGGCGCCAGTTATTTCATCTGTATAACCATAATTGCCATACTGCATTACATAATTGATGCGTGTACCACGATTACCATCGTCATCATTATCACTTTGCCAAAGTGTACCATAACTATCAACAGCTACTTCATAAGGATTGCGAAAATTTTGCCCGAGACATTCTACATGTGAGCCATCAAGATCACAACGAAATACCATGCCTTGCCTGTATTTCTTTTGACTGATTACATCTCCATCCTGGTCAAGAACCGGCTTGTTATTTTTATCTCTTAATTGCTCGCCTGCATTGCCCATGTTGAAATACAATTTTCCATCCGCACCAAAAGTGAATGCATGCACACCATGATCATGTTGCTCTCCACTGATGCCTTGAAATAAAATTTCTTTGCGGTCTGCTTTATCGTCTCCGTCGTCATCGTAAAAGGCCCATACATAAGGGCTTTGCGAAACAATAACTCTATTACCCAAAACACAAATACCAAGAGGTGCATCAAGTTCCGGTCCCTGGTAAAAAACTTTTGCTGTGTCTGCAATGCCATCTCCATTTGTATCTTCCAAAATCATAATGCGGTCTCCCAAAGCATTCACCGGATTGCCATTAATGGCAGGCCTGTAATTGTATGCTTCATTTACCCACACTCTTCCACGCTCATCAACATCAATGTTTGTCGGGTTTTTCAACATTGGTTCTGTTGCCATTGTTTTTACCTGCACGTCTTTTGCAACAGTTAAACCCTTCAATGCATTTTCAGGAAGCCGTTGTTGTGCATCTGATAAGCTGTCTGACTTATCCTCTTTCTGTTTTGCAGTTTCATTATTATTACAGGAAGGAAAACACACAAGACATATTAACAGTTGCAATAAAAAAGAATAACGAAGTAAGCTTTGTTTAAAATTCATTTCAATGGCTTTTAAGTGTAGGTAATACAATTATTGCTAAACTAAGGAAAGAATGAAGAGTAATCAAAGAAAAAGTTATTGGCCGGGCTACACAGTTTTGGGCATCGGTGGTTGCGTCGCACTCTTGTACTCTGGATATTTTACTCTGCTATAAAATAAATTAAGGTGCATGTAACACGCACCTTACCAGAAATAAAAATAACCGCTTCCACAATTATTACTAAATAAATACTATAGCAGATTACGAAAATTAACTTTTTGCAAGATAGCTTTCCAATTTGTCAATGTTCTGTTTCAAACCCTGATCAGCTTTAAATACTTTTACTACTTGCTCAAATTCTTCGACAGTATTAAAAAGCATGTGCCATGTTAATAATGTTTTATTTCCTTGTTCGGCAAAGGTTATGGTTGCAAGAAATTTTGGCGCTGAAATATGTTCGTAAACTATTTTTTTATGTTTGACTATTTCTTTGAAGACACTTTTATTTTTATAATCAGTTCCATCTGGTCCATGCATCGTCAAATTCCATTCACCCCCTTCATTTACTTCCATTTTGTGAATAGTGTTTGTAAAACCATTTGGTCCCCACCAGTTTTTTATATGCTCTGGGTCTGTCCATACATCCCATACAAGTTTTACAGGTGCATTTAATACTCTTGATAGCAACAATTCACGATCGGATATATTACTATCGATTGCTTTTTTGTTTTCCATATTTCGTGTTTTTTGATTGTAGTTTACCGAGGTAGGTTTCGAGCGAATCTAATTTTGCCTCATAGATCTTACGGTATTGCTCCAGCCAGGTTGATACTTCGCCAAGTTTTTTGAGTTTTGCTTCACAATATCTTTCCCTGCCTTGTTTTCTTATTACTATTAAACCACATTCGGAGAGTATTTTGATATGCAACGAGATTGCCTGGCGGCTCATATCAAAATTTCCAGCTATCGCATTAAGGTTTTGCTTTTCTCCGGCAACCAGGTCAATTATTTTTCGTCTTGTTGGATCTGCTATTGCCTGGAATACATCGCGTCTTGTTTCCATAATATGCAAGTAAGTGCTTGCAAATATAAATGCAAGTATTTACTTGCGCAAATTTTTTCTATAATTTTTTTAGAGAATGATCTGCCGAATATAGTTATACAGTAAAAGTGTGCGACGCAACAAAAGCTCAATGCTTATCCAGAAGCTAAGTCCATAAAAACACTAACACACTTTACCTTTTGAATCTTTATCTACTAGCTCAGTAAAAGTGTCGCTTTTATCTTCTTCAGGTCTGTCTTTACAGGGAAAATCTTTTTCTATAACAATATCAAGTACCTCGTCTGCATTAATGTGGATGAGTTTGTAGATGCCGACTTCATCAGTATCGAGCCAGTCATTGGCTTTTATAATAGGAAGATGTATGGTTATTTTATTATCAGAAAAAGCTGGAGTTATTTCAGAAATATCTGTAATACGCAATTCATAAGTAAGCACCTCATTTGGAAATGCTACTTCATCTTTTACAAAACCATGTTGCTTCAAATGTTGCAATTCAGATTTACGGATGCGAAAACGGATGGACTTATTTTCAAAACGCAATTTCATGATCACAGATTTCTACAAATTTACGACTGAATAATTCTTTCTTCACCGCAATAAATATTGAAGCTGTTATTTTTAAGAAACCCAATGATAGTCATGCCATTTTTTGCTGCAAGTTCTACTGCCAAACTCGACGGTGCACCGATTGCACAAACCACCGGAATACCCGCTGTTAAAGACTTTTGTACTAACTCATAACCAAGCCTGCCACTAAATAAAACGACATGTTCTTTAAGTGGCAATAGATTTTTGAATAGCATCGTACCAACCAATTTATCCATTGCATTATGTCTGCCAACATCTTCACATATATGTATCAACTCAGCATTTCCATTGATCAATGCGACTGCATGTGAGCCACCTGTTTGTGTAAAAATATTTTGTGACGTGTTTAATAATTGCGGCAGTTGATATAATTGTTGAGCGTTTATTTGAAAGTTGTTATTCAACGGAGCAAATACCTGTTGCGAAATTATATCAGCATTTGTTTTACCGCAAAATCCGCAGGAAGCAGCAGAAACAAAATTTCTTTTTTTACTTTCTATATCTACATACACATGATAGGCAAGTTCCACGAGTATTACAGATTCGTCAGCTACGTTGCCGATGTGTTTTATGGATATGATATCAGAAGCATGCTGTATAAACCCTTCGCAAAATAAAAATCCTGCAACAAGGTTTTTGTCATCGCCGGGTGTCCGCATGGTTACAGAAAGTGATTCCTGTATCCTGGTATTTTCAGTGCTATATTCAATAACGATCTGCAAAGGAGACTCTTCAACTATGCAATCTTCTTTTTGCGTAGTGCTTCCGTTTCCGATTTTATGTATAGCTATATTTTTTGTGCCCGTCATCTTATTGAAATAAAATTATAACCATTTACTTAAACTTCTTAAACTCTCTGCATTGTGCACCGGCGCAAATACATTAATGAAAGGTAATGCAGCCTTCATGCCGGCTACATGCGGTTGGTAATCTGAATAGCCCGCCAGTGGGTTTAACCAAATCACTTTTTTACTTCTGTTATGAATAGTTTCCATGCTTTGCTGTAAAAGATCAATATCGCCGGTATCCCAACCATCACTCATAATAATTACAATAGTTTTTTTATCAAGGTATTTTATTGCATAGTCTTTCACAAACGCATGCAGGCTTTTACCGATTCTTGTACCGCCACTCCAGCCTTCATTCTGCGTACTCAATACACGCATGGCTGCATGAAAATCATTTTGTTTAAGAAGTTGTGTAATATGTTGCAGCGAAGTACTGAATGCAAATGTTTCTACGCGTTTATACACCTGCTGAAATGCATACACGAATTGTAATAAAAAAGCTGCATATAATTCCATAGAGCGGCTTACATCGCAAATCACGACAAGCTTTGTACGATTCTTTTTTGGTTTACGAAATGCAAGTTCTAATAACTCTCCGCCGCGCCGCATATTTTTTCTTAATGTTCTTCTGAGATCAGGAAGATTAATTCGGTTATCTTTTTCATAGCGCCGATTTATATGCGCCGCCAATCTCCTGGATAATGCTTTGATGTTACGCATCAGTTCGTCTACTTCATCATCGGGCACATCTGCAAAGTTTTTCTGTGATAAACTTTCATACAAACTATATGATGCAACTTCCTCCAATTCTTCGCTACGGTTGCCATTGAGCCATGCTTTCAATGATTTAAAAGATGCATCTTTTATTGTTGGTTTTACAATTGGCTGTTGTTGAGATTTCAATTTTGAATCAACCGCACTTGCCAGTTCTTTCCAGTATTGATTGAACAACTCATCAAACTCATTCAACTGTGCATGACTTCTGCATAGAATTGCTTTCAAGGCTGTCCTGAAAATATCTTTATTACTGTAGTCGATAAATGCCAGCGCCTGCAATGCAAGTGCTTCTTCTTCTATGCTTATGGTGAAATTTTTCTGCCGCAGAAAGCGACAGAATTGTATAATGTTCTTTGAGAGAGATGTTTGGCGCTGTATCATTAATAGCTCTATTTTATTTGAAGCTCATTTTTTTCAATAGATAGATATTGAGGAACTGTATCCTTCGCATTTCTAAAAATAACAAGCTCCTTTTAAATTCATTTTTGTAGAATTTAGCAGTTCTTATAATGGCAAAATCATAAGAATCTTTAACGCTATGAGAGTTTATATTTTTAAATTTAATAGTATCACCTGATAAATAATATTCACCATTTATTTCACTTATGCCAAAGCAAATACTCCTTTCGTAGAACTTGTTATTATCTTTTAATTTGAATGTTGTCGTGCAGTTTGCAGCGCCTTCTGCGCCTGCGATTAATAAATCCCTGCCTTGCAAAGAATCGAAGTCAATTATTCCTGAAGGCTTATAGGCAGTAAGTCCGAGAACTGTAATTAATATAAAAATTAAAATTATCCTTGCCCTTACTTTGAATTTCTCTTTTACTGCAAATGCAATATTCCTAAAAAGAATAAATAAAAGAATGAAAAAAACAAGAATCAAAATCAATATTGAAGGCATCACCAAAATCCCAAGAAAACTTTCCCAGTAATATGTAGTGCTAACTAGAAAGAAGAAGATAATTGAAACTAAAACGACCAAAATAAAATTCTTATTTTTCATCGTTTAAAGATTATCTAATTTGGAAATAACGCCGATTCTTTCCATCAGATCACTTAAAGACATTTGCACCTGTCTTGTATCACGCCAGTCTTTTAAAACAACACCAAGTGTTTGTTCAATAATATTTTTATCGAGGTAATCAATATGCAATGAAGAAAGTGCCATTGCCCAATCAAGCGTTTCTGCAATGCCGGGAACTTTTTCGAGTTTCATTAGACGTAACTGTTGCATAAATTTTGTGATCTGCTCTGCAAGTTTTACATCAATACCATTTACTTTATTCTTTACAATCAGGTATTCTTTTTCAAAATCAGGATAATCTATGTAGAGGTATAAGCAGCGTCTGCGCAATGCTTCACTTAGTTCTCTTGTTCTGTTGCCTGTTAAAATTACTTGTGGAATATTAGTTGCTTTGATTGTTCCAATTTCTGGTATTGTTATTTGCCAGTCGCTTAATACTTCCAATAAAAAACTTTCGAACTCCTCATCGCTTCTGTCAATTTCATCAATCAGCAATACAGGTTTTTTTTCCTGTGTAATGGCCTGCAGCAATGGGCGTTTCATTAAGAATGCATCACCAAAAATCGTTTGCTCTTTTTCATCAATGCTCTGCGATGTGTGCTCCGTCATTTTTAAATGCAGCAATTGCTTTTGATAATTCCATTCATACAAAGCATGTGTAGCATCAAGCCCTTCATAACATTGTAATCTTATCAAATCAGTTTGCAAAGCTTTCGCCATTACTTTTGCGATCTCTGTTTTTCCTACACCTGCAGGACCTTCAATCAATAATGGTTTATTTAATTGCAATGAAAGAAACACAGACATAGCCACACTTTCATCAGTTATATATCCCTGCTGAAAAAGCATTTGTTTAATATCGTTCAGTTGGATCATGATCGTGAATGGTAAATATTTTTTGTACAGCAAATGTGTTTCATGGCATCGTCTGTTGTGTCACTCACTTGTACGTTCCGAAATTAATAAACAATTGAAACACGAATTTTGTATGACGAATTACACGAATTGGCTTTATGTTTCTTTGACTTTTATTGCTGAATAAAGAACTAAACGTACAAGAGTGCGACGCAACGAAGTTTCATAGTAGTAATGAAGCTGGGTTCATAAAAAAATTAACCTCCAATCGTTGCCATACTTTCATGTACAGGTCCTTTTTCATTTCTTAAACGCTCTGCCACAAAACCATCTTTCGCACGGTGGCTGATTGAATTTAGTAACTGCTGAGCAATCTCTTCATCGCTTAAACCATTGCGCATAAGGTCTTTCAGGTTCAATACACCGCCGTCATACAAGCAGGTATTGAGCATGCCCTGCGGCGTTAAACGAATACGGTTGCATGTACCACAAAACGTTCGTGAATACGCAGCAATAATACCAACGTTGCCGCGATGATTTGGAATATGATAATTATATGAAGTGCTATGCGGTGCATCAACAAGCTTCTCTATGTTTGGAAATTGTTCCTGTATCTTTCTTAATATGCGCATATAGTGCCAGTGCAGATGCGAATAATGATTACCTTCTCCATTAAAAGGCATCTCCTCAATAAAACGCACACTCACAGGAAGATTTTTTGTAAGCTCAACAAGCGGAATAATGTCATCAATATTTTTTCCATCCATCACCACAGCATTGATCTTTACATCAATATCATGTTTCAACAATTGTTCCAACGTTTCAAGTACAGCAGGTAATTCATCTCTTCTTGTGATGGTGAAAAATTTGTTACGGTCAAGTGTATCCATACTAAGATTGACAGACTTTACACCTATCTTTTTTAGTTCAGGAACATGTGGTGCAGTCAATACACCATTCGTTGTAAGTGTTAGTTGCTTTAAGCCATTCAGCTTTGAAAGTGAAGTAAGCAATTGCATGATATCTTTTCTTACAAATGGCTCGCCACCGGTAATGCGAATCTTTTCAACACCCATACTTACCATTAAAGAACAGATGCGCAACATTTCTTCATAGCTCATCAGCTCTGAGCGTGAAAGCCAGTCAAGACCATGTTCAGGCATACAATAAAAGCATCGTAGATTGCAGCGATCTGTTACTGCAAGCCGTACGTAATTTATTTTTCTGCCGTGGTTATCTGTAAGCAATGTTTATTCCCTTTTTATGAATTTCCGTAAATAGTTCCTTCTCTCAAACGCAGACTAGTGCCATTTCTTTTTGCAAAAACACTGCGGATCTCTGCGCAGATAGATAAAGCAATTTCTTCGGGTGTTGCTGCGCCAATATCCAAACCCGCAGGAGCAAAGATACGCTGCATATTTTCTTCATTTAGGCTGTTGCCTTCATTTGCCATCACATCAAACATTTTCCGGCTTCGTTTGCGTGGACCAAGCATACCGATATACCTCGTGTTTGTCGCCAGTACTTTTTGCAGATTTTGCAGATCTGTTTTGTAATCATGCGCCATCAATACAACTGCTGAATATGCATCAATCAAAGGATTTTCTTCGCTTTTATTATTAATGACCTTTGCCCCAATTGAAAAAAGTGCTTTGTTTGCTTTTTGGATATTCATCACCACTGTTACATCCCATCCTAACTCTCTTGCACACCTTGCCATAGGATAGATATCGTAGTTGCCACCGTATAAAATAAGATGTGTTACAGGGAATAAAACTTCAATGAAAACTCTTACACTCTCTTCATTATAATTAACGGTTACAGAAGCCTGCTTGTTTAAGCATTGATGAATTTCCTCTTCAACCGCTGCGGTAATATTCGCTAAAGGAAAATCTTTACTGAATTGTTCCCGGGTTTCATAAACTATGGTTTTGCCAAGAACATCTTTTTGGGTGCCGGATGTAATAGAAACAACAGCTTTTGGCTTCCTTATTTCTGTAAGTGCAGACAGTAGTTCAACCGGGTTGTTTTTATCTTCTTTATGCAGGGGTGTAAACAACACATCAATAATTCCATTACATCCCAAACCAACACCTATCTGTGCGCCGTCATCCTGTGTTGTGTCATAAGTAATGATGGAAGGTTTGTCCTGCACAATTGCTTTTTGTGATCTTCTCAACGCATCGCCTTCCAGGCAGCCACCGCTGATACCACCAAGATAATTACCATTATCAAGTACAAGCATTCTTGCGCCTGACCTTCTATATGATGATCCTTCTACTCTTGCAACCGTTGCCAATGCGGCCTTAGTAGTTGCAAAATCAATTCCTTTGTAAGCATCAATAATCGCTTTAATTTCTTTCATCTCTGTTCTTTTCAAAAACTAAACTAATAATCCGGAAAAGAAAAACGCTTGAACAATCCTATCAAAATTTAAATATGAAGGGATTTGCGGAATTGAGCCGGTGTTAAACCAGTGCGCCTTTTAAACATTTTTAGAAAATAATTGAGGTTATTGAAACCGCAGGCAAAACTGATCTCCGTAATACTATAATCTGCGGCCTGCAGCATCATTTTTGCCACCCTTATGCGTTGTTCATTTATATAATCTACAGGAGACATCCCGAATTGCTGTTTAAAACATCGGAAAAAATGTGGCTCGCTCATGTACGCTTCCCGGCTGAGTGTTTTTACTGAAATATTTTCCTGCAGGTGTTTTTGAATATAATCGGCCACATGTGCAAAGCGATTGCTGGTGTTATGCTTTTTGCTATTATCCAACAATGTATGTCTGGCCTGTGTCTGCATCAAACGCACTACCAGTTCCTGGAGTACCAGGTTGGCAAAAAAATCTTTGGCCTCATTTTTTTCTGTACAAATAAGCACCAGCCTGTTTAGCAATTGATTGATCATAGCATCATTTACAAAACGGCTGCCATTTGCGTTATAACTCCAGCCATTTAAGCTATCGGTTAAGGGATATTTTTCATTTAGCTTGCTGCAAAATGCAGCTATTTTTTCCGGGGAAATGGCAAGCTTCAAACATTCAACAGGTTCCTGCGGAGTTGCTTCGGGAAAATCAATATAGCAGGTTTGCCCCGGTGTAAGAATCATACTTTCACCAGCTAAAAATTCAAAAGATGGTTTGTCATCAATATGTATAATTTTCTTCCCTCTTATCATACTTGCCAGTACGGGTATATTGAATTGAAATGCCACATCACGAATCGTTTCATGCGTTTCATAAATACTCAGTTCAGCCTGGTCAAGTGTATAGGCCGTGCGGTTTTCCACCACCTGCTCCAGCTTGCGGATCTGCAAATGTTTATTAATATTCAAAGCTGCTTTTTTCATAAGCCATACTTCAAAGCGTAATTTATGATTTCCCTTTTAATAAAAAGTGGCTATTGTGTGATGATATTTTTTGTACGCAGACCATTGTTTTTTATGGCATCGGTTGTTGTGTCACTCACTTGTACACCTGCTTTTACATGGCTGCAGTAAAAAATGATAGCATCATTCATATTTTTAATACAATCGTTATTGTTTTTTCATAACTTAATACTGAATTTGCTGCAACGAATGCTTGCCCATAATAAGGCCGTTGCTACGCTTTCTTAACACTTATAACCTCTCTTCCATGCTTCTTACAGGCAAACATGTGGTAAATGCAGTACCCGCAAAGGTTTGGCAGATGCTCATGAATACAGATACGCTTGCGCGTATCGTTCCGGGTATATCCAAACTGGAAAAGAACGGCGACAATTCATACATCTCTACCATCTCCATGAAACTTGGCCCGGTGAGCAGTTCCTTTACAGGCAACCTGCAAATGGAAGATATAGAACAGGAAAAAGGCTTTACGCTAAAAGTTCAGCAAAACAGCAAGATCGGCAATGCAAATGCAGCTATAAAAATCGGGTTGACCCCCGTTGCAGACACACAAACAGAAGTATCTTTTGAAGGAGACGTAAAATTATCGGGGATGCTGGCTAGTATGGGACAACGTGTATTAGGCGGTGTTGCAAACACGTTGAGTAAGCAGTTTTTTACAAATATGGAAAAGGAACTTGCTGAATAAAATTCCGGAGGATGAAGTGCTTGCGACGCAACCGGCGATGCCATAAAAACGAAAGCTTGTATCATAAAATTCTAATCATATATTTTTAAAAACTAAAGATCCATGAGCATACAAATTCATGTTAAGGTCAATGGAGTGAATTACAATCACGATGTTGAACCACGATTGCTATTGGTGCATTACCTGCGTGATGTGCTGCGGCTTACGGGCACACATGTGGGCTGCGACACCAGTAGTTGCGGGGCATGCACCATTCATATAAATGGTAAAGCCACCAAGAGTTGTACCATGCTGGCTGTACAGGCAGAGGGCTGCGATATTACCACAATTGAAGGGCTTGCCAATAACGGCGAATTACATCCTTTGCAGGAAGGATTTAAAGAGTCTCACGGTCTGCAATGTGGTTTCTGTACGCCGGGTATGATCATGACTTCAGCAGATTTGCTGCAACACAATGATCAACCAACCGAAGAAGAAATACGTGTAGCACTGGAAGGTAATTTCTGCCGCTGTACAGGCTACCACAACATTGTAAAGTCTGTGCAATATGCTGCTGATAAAATACATGCAGCTCAAAAAAATAAAAAGGAGGCTGTTGTATGAGTACAAATGGATTGATCGGGAAATCCGTTAAACGGGTTGAAGATAAAAGATTCATTACCGGCCGCGGTAATTATACAGATGATATTGTATTGCCACATCAAACCTATGCATCCTTTGTGCGCTGCCCTTATGGGCATGCAAAGATTTTAAGCGTGGATACATCTGCTGCTAAAACTATGCCTGGTGTGGTAGCTATTTATACCGGCGCTGATGTGGCAGATGTAAATGGTGTGCCTTGCGGCTGGCAGGTAAATTTCAAGAATGGCGATACGATGAAAGAGCCCAAGCATCCATTGCTGGTGTCTGATAAAGCAAGACATGTAGGGGATGCTGTTGCGCTTGTTATTGCAGAAACAAAAGAACAGGCAGTTGATGCGGCAGAAGCTGTTGTAGTGGAATATGAAGAACTGCCTTGTGTAGTAGATGCTTTTAAAGCTGCACAACCCGGCGCTCCATTGGTGCATGATGACGTTCCAAATAATATGTGTTACGACTGGGCATTGGGTAACCCCATAGAAGAAGTAAATGCGGCAATGGCTGCAGCAGCCCATGTTACATCGCTTGAATTTGTAAACCAGCGTCTCGTGCCGAATGCAATCGAACCACGTTGTTATAATAGCTCTTATGATGCAACCAGTGATAAATATGTTCTATATACCAGTACACAAAACCCGCATGTAATCCGTTTGCTGATGTGCGCTTTCGTGCTTGGTCTTCCGGAACATAAAGTGCGTGTAGTAGGGCCTGATGTGGGCGGTGGTTTTGGCAGTAAAATATTTCATTATACCGAAGAAGCATTACTTACCTGGTGCACCAGAAAAATTGGCCGGCCTATTAAATGGACTGCCACAAGAAGTGAAGCATTTCAATTGGATGCGCATGGCCGCGATCATGTAACCAAAGCAGAAATGGGCTTTGATAATGATGGTAAGATCGTTGCCCTGCGTGTAAAAACTTATGCCAACCTTGGTGCTTACCTCTCCACATTTGGCAGTTGTGTTCCTACTTATTTGCATGGCACTTTGTTACAGGGTTTATATACTACTCCAAAGATCAATGTAGATGTAACAGCAACATTCACCAATACAACTCCCGTGGATGCATACCGTGGTGCAGGCAGACCCGAAGCAACTTATTTACTGGAGAGATTGATTGATCTTGCCGCATTGGAAATGAATGTTGATCCTGTTCAACTGCGTTTCAAAAATTTCATTCCACCATTTGACGGAGTTAACCAACCCGGTTATCAAACACAGGTGGCATTACAATATGATAGTGGTAACTATCATGGTGTGTTAGAAAAAGGCTTAAAAATGCTGGGCTATGAGGATGTGCGCAAAGCACAAAAAGAAGCAGCCGGCAATGGCAAATTAATTGGGGTTGGCTTCTCTACCTATATAGAAGCATGTGGTATTGCGCCATCCGCAGTGGTTGGTTCACTAGGTGCAAGAGCTGGCTTGTTTGAAGTTGGCCAGGTACGCGTTCAGCCAACCGGTAAAGTAAGTGTTTTCACGGGTTCTCACTCGCATGGGCAGGGGCATGAAACAACCTTTGCACAAGTGGTTGCAGATAAACTGGGTATTCCCATGGAGGATGTTGATATCATTCATGGAGACACAGACAGCGTGGCTTTTGGTATGGGTACTTATGGCTCCAGAAGTCTTGCAGTTGGCGGATCCGCTATTGTAAAAAGCATTGATAAAATTGTTGAAAAAGGAAAGAAGATTGCAGCCCATAAACTGGAAGCCAGTGCAGATGATATTGATTTTACAGATGGTAAATTCACCGTAAAAGGCACCGACAAATCATTGAGTTTTGGTGATATTGCACTTACTGCTTATGTACCGCATGTATATCCTCCCGGATTAGAGCCGGGTCTCGATTTCAGCAGTTTCTATGATCCCGCAAATTTCACTTATCCATTCGGTTGTCATATCGCCGTGGTGGAAGTAGATAAAGAAACCGGCAAGGTGCAATTGAAACGTTTTGTTGCGGTAGATGACGTAGGCAATGTTATCAACCCGATGATCGTTGAAGGCCAGATACATGGCGGCGTTGTGCAGGGTGTTGGACAGGCATTATTTGAAGGTGCTGAGTATGATGATAATGGCCAGCTTACCAACGGTTCTTATATGGATTATTGCATGCCACGCGCTGATGATTTCCCGATGTTTGAAACAGGCAGCCAGGTTACACCCTGTCCGCATAATCCGCTTGGTGTAAAAGGTGCAGGCGAAGCCGGTTGCATTGGTTCTACGCCAGCAGTTGTAAATGCAGTGATCGATGCATTGTGGAGTGGTGGGCATAAAGTAAAAGATATACGCATGCCACTTACATCAGAACGTGTCTGGAATGCAATGCAGGATTAGTTCTATGTACAAGATGAATTTTATGAACCGTGCAATTGTTCATCCATGATGCTTTGGTTGCGTCGCACTCTTGTACCGCTAAAACAATATTCAGCTATGAAACCAAGAAGACACAAAGAAACACAAAATGGAATTCGTGTAATTCGTGCGCTAAAATTCGTGTTTCAGTTCTCTAATTATTCATTGTTCATTTTTAATTATTAATTATTATGATACCAGTTGCATTCGATTATCAAAGAGCAACAACTGTTGATGAAGCTATTGCAGCTTTATCAGGCGACAGTAAAATTCTGGCAGGTGGTCATAGCCTTTTACCTGCTATGAAACTGCGTTTAAGTCAACCGGCAAAACTCGTTGATATAACAAGGATTGCTGCCTTAAAAGGCATTAAAGAAGAAAATGGAGAAATTGTTATTGGCGCAGGCACCACACATGGCGATATAGCCAAAGATGATCTCATTAAAACTAAATTACCATTCTTTGCAGATGGCGCCTCTATGATCGGTGATGTGCAGGTACGTAATCATGGTACTATTGGCGGCAGCCTGGCACATGCAGACCCCGCTGCTGACTGGACAGCATTGGTGCTTGCTGCAGATGCTGCTATTGAGGTGCAAAGCAGTAGCGGTAAAAGAATAATAAAAGCCACAGATTTTTTCACCGGTTTATTTTCAACAGCACTAGAAGATGGAGAAATAATCACAGCTATCCGTATTGCGGTTCCTGCTGCGGGTACTAAAACAAGTTACCAGAAATTTGTGCAACCCGCTTCAAGATTTGCGATTGTTGGTTGTGCAGTGATGCGGGCACCAGATGGCAAAACGAATATTGCATTTACAGGTGTAAGTGATAATCCTTTTCGTGATGCTGGTGCTGAAGCTGCCGTTTCAGGCAAAACATTGGATAATGCAACAATTAGCGCAGCAACCAATGCTGCTGCTGCAGGTGTAAGTATCATGAGTGATCACTATGCATCTGAACCTTACCGCAGGCATTTGGCAAAAGTATATTTGAAGAAAGCGTTACAGGCAGTATCTTAATAGTTATAGTACCGAAGATCTGTTAAGCGGCACTTTATTATTGTCGCTTTTTTGTTGAATTAAATACCGGTTACGAAAACAATAAGATTCATACATTTTAAAAAGCTGATTCATTGACCAGCCGATGAAGTGATTGCGACGCAACAAACGATGCCCGGAGAACTGAAAGCCGGTATCGTAAAAATAAGAAAGGCCGCTTTTTACAGCGACCTTTCTTTTGGGGAGATTACAAGCAAAATATTATTGTTTCAGGAATTTAGACGTGTA
The DNA here is from genome assembly GCF_007971225.1 of Panacibacter ginsenosidivorans. NCBI lineage: Bacteria > Pseudomonadati > Bacteroidota > Chitinophagia > Chitinophagales > Chitinophagaceae > Panacibacter > Panacibacter ginsenosidivorans. The sequence goes on from NZ_CP042435.1 coordinate 1,849,719, forward strand.
AAATACTTCACCCGAAGCATCTTCTATTTTTATAAAATACATACCCTGTATTAATTTTTTCACATCGAGCTGTATATCTTTTTGTGTAAGAGTATTTCTCATGACCTGTTTTCCATTAACATCAAACACTTTTATAACTGCATTGACAGGCAGTTTTGTAATACTGATATTAAGTACAGATTGTGCCGGGTTAGGATACAACTTATTAAATGCATCACCCGCTAACGCAATCCCTGCTTTGGCGGCTGTACCTGTAGCCACTTTCAGTGTATAACAAACTGTGGTGCTTTTTGCTCTTTTATAGCCATAAGCTCTTGCATAATATGTGCCGGCAGATACAGTATAGTTTATGGTTTCAGATATTGTACCACTGTTTTGTGAAATAGCTACCTGTGTTTGTGCACTATTGTATAATCGCAGGTCAAAATCTGCAGGAAGCGTGGTTAATGACACCGTAATAGTGCCACCTGTTACAAAAGTGAATTTGTAGTAATCATTATCGGTGTTAGTACTGATGAGTCCTTTAACATCTGTGTTTAAAGGTATTAAAACGGCAGCACTGAATGATTCATTTGCTACTAAATCGTAAGTGCCCGGGCAGGAAGAAGCTGCTGCTGTAGTAAATTGTGCCGCCACATAATTACTGTTTGAAGAAGAGCAATTTGTTCTTACTCTCCAATCGTACAAACTGGAAGCTGTTAAACCTGTTAGATTAACAGATATTGCGGTTGTGGCTGTTGCTGCGTTTATCCATGTAGAGGAAGAATTCAATTTATAATCTACTGCATAGGACGAAGCGCCACTAACTGCTGTCCAGCTAACAGTTGCACCAGATGCTGTAATTGCGGAAGAAGCAAGGCCCGTTGGGTCTGCACAGGCAGGCGGTGTGCCGATAGTAAAGTTTGTATTTGAAATATCAAAGAAGATATTACCAACTGATTCAACTTTAATACGGCATGTTGTATTCTGAATGGATGGTAATGTTATTAGTTCTGAACCATCATTAGGAGTATTGGCAGCTAACACGGTAGAGAAAGTTTGACCACCATCTGTAGATAAAAGAATATTTACGTTGGCACAATTAACAGGTGTAACATTGGAAGATGCTACATTCCAGGTAACAGTTTGCTGCGAACCTGCTGCCCATGTTATTGCTGTATTAGGAGCAGTAACAGCAAATGGCCCTGATGTACTGTTGACGGTAACGATCATATTATCACTCTGGTTTCCGCCACCCCCGGTATGATTATCTTTTACCGTAAGGCGGAAATTTAATGTTCTCGCTACAGATGGCAACACTTCCCATTTATTGGCGTTAGTGCCATCTAGTATTGAACTTAGCTGTGGAAAAATTCTGCTTGTTCCTGTAACAGGTAAATAGGAACGGAATACCGGCCCTTTGGTTGTTGTAGATGTTGGGTATGTGTTGGAATTAGAACTTGTACCATATGCATCTAATTGCTCCCAGCAATAAGAAAGAACATCGGCAGCATCTGCATCGGAACCGGAACCCGTCAATATGAATGGCGTTGATTTTGGAATCGTAAAATCCGCACCGGCATTAGCAGTTGGAATATTATTACCGGTTAAAGTTGCCACAGCACAACCCGAACCTGTACCTGTTTGTGTGTAGTCTGTTATCTGTTGAATGCTGATCGCACTAAAATAATCATCACTATGTGGCTGAAGATCGGTTGCACCTGTGATGCCTGCATATCCCATGATAGTTGAACCACTGCCAGGCTCTACCTGTGCGATAGTTCCTTCGCTGCTGAAAGTAAACGTGTGATTGCCCCCAAACTGGTGCCCCAGTTCGTGTGTCCAGTAATCAATAACCAATGGATCTCCCTGCACATCTGTATGAGCCGTAAAGCCACTGCCTTTTGAACCGGATTTACAAACACAACCAATACAGCCGGCATTACCATTATTGCTTGCAGTTGAAGAAACCCAGGCAAGCAAATGACCCACGTCATAATTGGCACTACCGATAACGTTATCGCAGGTGGTTTGTGTGGCGCTGTTCCATACTGACGAACTTGACCATGGATCTGTAGATGCAGTGAGATAAATAATATTGGTTTCATTTGCTACCAGTACCATTCTTATTCCAAAATCTCTTTCATATACAGCATTTGCCCTTGTAAGGTCTGTATTTAAAACAGAAAGTACAATTGCTTTCTTTTCTGCATCTGTGCCTGTTGCACCATTTAATGCTGCAGTAGAAAATTCGCCGGTGGTGCATAACGCCAGGCGATATTGCCGTAGCTTTCCATCATTTGCATTCAGGTTACTAATACCACCATCTTTAATTTTTACAGAAGCCTGCAACTGGCTGTTCACCGCTTCATCCACAGAACAGTCAAAAGTTTGACGTTCTTTATTTAGATTTTCCCTGTCGAAAACAATGTAAGAGTTAGTGCTCTTATCAACAGGATTAATGTAAATCGTTTTTCTGTCAGGAGAAATGATCATAGCATGAAAGCCGAGGGGTGAAATATCAAAACGGATTGTTGATTGCGGATGCTCAATTCCCTGGCCTGCATATGATTTGATATTTGGATACTTTTCTGCCAAAGCAGGTTCCATTACGGGTGCTTCCACTACACGGTAGCTTTCCATTTCGCCTTTTGAATTGGGAACACGAAAAATTAATGAGGAGATACCAGCAACAATACTTTTTTCAGCAGGTGCATTTTTTAAAGCTGATTGCATGCCTGCTTCATTCAGTTGAAATGTAATAAAATTCTCCGGCTTGTAATTGTGCTTAAACACTTCGGTGCTTAAAGCAGCATTGTCTGTACGTTTCCATAAACCCGACTGTACATTTTGTGCATTAGAAACCAGAATGCCCAAAGAGCATCCCATCATGAGGAAAAATTTTTTCATAATCTGTTTTGGTTTTAGTAAATGATGTTATTGCCTTTTACTTGTTACCGGAAAGCAATGAAACCGGTCTCATTAGTGATCGTTGCAGACATGCTCATGTGTAATCGCAGGGTAAGTGATATAATTTCTCAACAGTATTGGATAAAATTGAAGCTATAAAATTTTTATTTACTTACTCTAATATTAAAAATATTTAATCCCGTTTGACTCTTGTCGGGACAAGATATGCATTACAATTAAAAGTTCAATGGTTGATGCAACACGCTTTTAAATTTTTATAAGCCCGTCAACAAAACTATTATCACCGCCTGTTGCGTCGCACACTTCAGGTTTCAGAAAAATGATGATCTTTTGGTAAGGCAATACATATATTGAACCCTATCATCGCTCAAAATAATTACGGCAGTACAAGAGTGCGACGCAACGAAAGTCTGATAGCATTATAAATGCCGGGTGCCCAATCCATACAATTCCTGTTACAACCTGTACAGTAATTAGTACAATTCATCTGATACTGTGTCAATTCATTTGCTGTATGGCCAAATAATTATAACGTCTTCTGTAAATTGCATAAAGGCATATGCCCGAATATATTTATGAAGTTGCCGCAATACACACAAAAAGACTGGCTTATCATTGCTATAGCAATGCCTTTGTTTGTTTTTTTGGTAAATACGATACTGCTGGGTAGTGGCTATTTTAGTTCTTTTGGTGTTTTTATGTTAGCAACATTATTTGCAGCCATTATTCTTACTGTTTCCTGGCAATTACTTACATGGATTGCCGTCACACTGCGCAACCGTTTTCCTGATGACAAAGACATTCTAAAAAGATTAAGCATTGCAATATTATTGTTCATTATTATAACGGCACTTACGCTTACGATTATTTTCTGGCTATTTAGCCGTATTACTTTAATAGAACCATTTACTGACGATGCAAGATTGAAATGGGTGTTAATGTCTGGTGTGATCGTAAATATTTTTATAACACTGCTGCATGAGGGTGTGGCCAATTTTGAAAAATGGAAGAAAACAATTACAGAAACAGAGTCATTGAAAACGGAATATATGCAAAGCAGGTTACTGGGATTGAAGAGCCAGCTTAATCCGCATTTTCTTTTTAATAGTCTCAATTCTTTATCCTGTCTTATACAGGAGCAACCGCAGCAGGCAGAAAAATTTTTAGATGAGATGAGTAAGGTATATCGTTACCTGTTAAAGAATAGTGACGAACAACTTGTAACCCTTGAAACAGAATTACAGTTTACCAGATCATATTTCTATTTGTTAAAAGCAAGACATGGAGAAGGGCTTGATATGGAAATAAACATCAACTCCTTTCATAATGAAAAACAATTGCCACCACTTACACTACAGATACTGCTCGAATCTGCATTTAATATGAATGCAATAAGCAAAGAGCAACCATTAAAGATTGAATTGTCAGTGACAGATAATGGCTGGCTGCAGATAAAAAATAATGTGCAGCGTAAGATTACAGACAGCCTTGCAGACAGAAGTGGTATTCAGAACCTGTCAAAAAAATTCAGGTTGTTGTGTAACAAGTATATCATAGTTAAAGATACCGGCGAATACCAATTGATAACAGTGCCATTAATACCGGCAAAAGAAGCAATAACAATAACATGAACCCGTGGCGGCCAACAAAGATCGAATGGATAACTTATTTTGCATTAATGCCTTTTATTGATGCAACGCTTAACTATTTGCTTTTTGGTGAGCGCATATGGCACGATGTATATATTTGGTTGTATTCTTTTCCGGTTATTTATGCACAGGGATTTATATCATGGTATTTTCATATTGTGGCCATGCACCTCTACCGTATCTGGTTCCCGCTGATGAAACAAGCGGTGTACCGGTTAGTGCTTTTATTTTTTACTCATGTTGCGCTTACTTCCTTAACGTTTGCAGCGCTTTTTTACGGCTACGATAGGTTTCATTTTCTTGGGTATGTTTTTGACGCACATAACCTGCAGATATCTATTCTTGCAGCAGTAGCATTAACGCTTATCGCTACTACAGCATGGGAAGCAGAGTACACTATTACCAAATGGAAAGAAAGCCTTGCTGAAAAAGAACAAATAGAACAGCTGTCATTACAATATGAATTTGAAACACTAAAAAGCCAGGTAAATCCGCATTTTCTCTTCAATTGTTTTAATACCCTCTCGTCATTAATTACAGAAGATCCTAAACAGGCCGAAGTTTTTTTAAATGACCTCAGTAAAGTATATCGCTACCTGCTGCGCAATAATGAGGACGGCTTATCAACGCTTCAGAACGAACTTAATTTTATCAACTCATACTTTGAATTGCTTAAAACAAGACATGGCGATTGCATACAATTGCAAATAGAAGTGGACAAAAAGTATTACAATTACCTCTTACCCTCATTAACACTTCAGTTGTTGGTAGAAAATGCGGTAAAACATAATATCGTTTCAAAACAGCAACCACTTTCTATAGATATTTTCAGTATGCCCGGCAATAAGCTGGCAATAAATAATAACCTGCAATGCAAACCTGCAAATGTCCACTCAAATAAAGTGGGTCTTTCCAATATTAAACTAAAATATGAATTACTGCAGCAAACAGGTTTTAAAGTATTAGAAGACCCAAAAAATTTTACCGTGATATTGCCGCTTATCTGGAACCATACAGCCGATAAACAAATGGCCTTTGCTCAACAAAATGCAATCAATTTATCTCCAAACCAATAAAACATGTAGTATGAAAATCCTGATAGTAGAAGATGAAGAACTGGCAGCAAAAAAAATAAAGAAAACACTGGCAGAAGTAGACCCTGTTGCAGAAGTAATTGCTGTTACAGAAAGCATACAGAGCACCGTTAACTGGCTTGAAGGTAACCCTGCTCCGGATCTTATATTGATGGACATTGAATTATCAGACGGGCAAAGCTTTGAAATATTCAGCAGAACAAAAGTAAAAAGCGCAGTAATATTCACTACTTCTTATGATGAGTTTGCGCTAAAAGCTTTTAAAGTAAACAGCATAGATTATTTACTAAAGCCTGTGCAGAAAGAAGAGTTAAGTGCAGCACTTGACAAATTCAAAAACATGACGGGCATCTATAAACCAACAGAAAAAACCGAACTGAATATGGATGCACTGGTAAAAGAATTGCAACAGAAATTACAACCAAAAGATTACAGAAAAAGATTTCTTGTAAAGCACGGGCAAAAACTTGTGTCTATCGAAACAGATGATATTGCATACTTCTTCAGCGATGGACGTTTAAACTTTTTCAAAACATTCGACAACCGCAAATTTGTTGTTGATTATACCATGGATGAACTCGAAGACATGCTTGATCCGCAGCGCTATTTCCGCATCAGCCGCTCCTTCTATATTTCCGTTGCCAGTATCGATCAGATACACGACTATTTTGGCAATCGCCTTTTGCTGCAGCTTAAACCAACCGTAGATAAAGAAACAATTGTAAGCCGCGAAAAAGTTACGGACTTTAAAAAGTGGATGGGGAAATAGAAAAATATTTTTGTTACACGCTTTAGTATTTCATGGCATCGGTTGTTGTGTCACTCACTTGTACGATTGGATGTTTGGGGAGCAGTGTTCTTGACATGCAAAAGGTTTTCAACAATAGATTAATAAAATCAGTGTTTAATCAACTAAAATTTTTGATAATTTTTTTCAACAAAATCCCAAAAAAATTCATTGTCGTAAAGCTTCAAAGGAAATGTTCGGGTGCTCTCATTTTTATTTATGCTAAATATCATCTCTTTAGTGTCAACTAAAATTGTGTCTCCCACTTTATTTACGTCGCTATCGTAAATCATTTGGTATAATTCTGCATTGTCTTCTTTGACTAAGCAGTAATAATTTTTTCTTTGCTTTCGTTCATCAACATAACTTTTGTTTGATGATAAAACCTTTACACCAACCACTCCAAAGCCATTAGAACTACTGCGGGTGCCTATATATTTTATTATGCCAGTTAATTTTAAGTCTAAATTTTTAAAATACTCTTCTTCAGAAGAGTTGTCATTCGAGGTTTTTATTAGAACAAAATGACAAGAACTATTAAAGCCAAAAACGGAAAAACTATTCGAAATGTAATTGTGCTATTTTTCTTTTCAATCATAAGCTTGTTGCAAAAGTAAATAGTGTAACCTTAACATCAATGCTGATTTATAATCTTGTGTACAAGTGTGCGACGCAACAAAAGCTTAATAGCATTTCAACTGCTCAGCTCATAAAAATAAAAAAGGTCACCATTTGCATGATGACCTTACTCATAAAAAATATTTATTTATACACTCGCTTCTTCTTCTTTCTTCTTAAAACTAAACTTCAGTTTGCTGTTTTCTTTATCAGCATCAGCAATAAGGATGTCGCCGTTCTTTATGTTCAGGTTAAGAATTTCTTCTGCCAAAGGATCTTCAAGATATTTCTGAATGGCACGATGCAATGGCCTTGCGCCAAACTGCGAATCGTAACCTTTCTCTGCAAGAAAATCTTTAGCATCCGGTGTAAGCTCAAGACTGAAACCAAGGTTGGCAAGGCGTTTCAACACACCACGCATCAGTATATCTATAATGTCGAAGATATGTGTCTTATCCAGTGAGTTGAATATCACCACATCATCCACACGGTTCAGGAACTCAGGCGAGAAAGTGCGCTTCAACGCTTTTTCAATTACTGCTTTGTTGTTCTCATCCTGGTTTTGTACACGTGCCGCTGTTGCAAAACCAACACCATCACCAAAATCCTTTAACTGTCGTACACCAATATTTGATGTCATGATGATCAGGGTATTTTTGAAATTAACCTTGCGGCCAAGACCATCCGTTAACTGACCATCATCAAGCACCTGCAACAAGATGTTGTAAATATCTGGATGCGCTTTTTCAATTTCATCCAACAGGATTACGCTGTAGGGTTTGCGGCGAACTTTTTCTGTTAATTGACCACCTTCTTCATAACCAACATATCCCGGAGGCGCACCAATTAATCGGCTCACAGTGAATTTTTCCATGTATTCACTCATGTCCATTCTTATCAATGCATCTTCACTGTCGAACATATATCTTGCCAATGCTCTTGCCAACTCTGTTTTACCAACACCAGTTGGGCCAAGAAAAATAAATGTACCAATTGGCTTCTTTGGATCTTTCAACCCAACGCGGTTACGCTGAATTGCCTTCACCACTTTACTGATTGCTTCATCCTGTCCAACAACCATTCCACGCATGTCATCACTCATCTTACGCAGCTTCTCTGTTTCTGCCTGCACCATACGTTTTACAGGAATACCGGTCATCATGCTTACTACTTCTGCAATAGCTTCTTCATCTATGGGATAGCGTTTGTGTTTGCTTTCTTCTTCCCAGTTGTTCTTTGCTTTTTCAAGCTCTTCGCCTAAACGTTTTTCTGTATCACGCAATGCTGCGGCTTCTTCAAAACGCTGGCTTTTTACTACTTTGTTTTTTTCCTGCTTAATATCCTCGATCTGTTTTTCAAGCTCAATGATATTCTGGGGAACGTTGATATTTTTCAAATGCACTCTTGCACCCACTTCATCTAAAACATCAATAGCTTTGTCTGGTAACAGGCGATCCGTCATGTAGCGATCACTCAGTTTTACGCAGGCATCAATTGCTTCATCGTTATAAATTACGTTGTGGTAATCTTCGTATTTAGATTTGATGTTGTTTAATATCTGTATGGTTTCATCCACTGTTGGTGGCTCTACCAATACTTTCTGGAAACGACGGTCCAATGCGCCATCTTTTTCAATATACATACGGTACTCATCCAATGTAGACGCACCAATGCATTGCAGTTCACCACGTGCCAATGCCGGTTTAAATATATTGCTTGCGTCAAGAGAACCACTGGCGCCACCTGCACCAACAATCGTATGAATTTCATCAATGAACAAGATCACATCACGATTTTTTTCCAGTTCATTCATGATGGCTTTCATACGCTCTTCAAACTGGCCGCGATACTTTGTACCTGCAACCAATGCGGCAAGATCAAGGCTAATCACTCTCTTATCAAATAATACACGGCTCACTTTGCGCTGAACGATACGCAATGCCAAACCTTCTACGATTGCTGTTTTACCAACTCCGGGTTCGCCAATAAGAATAGGATTATTTTTCTTTCTTCTTGAAAGTATCTGAGACACTCGTTCTATCTCTGCTTCTCTTCCTACAATCGGGTCAAGTGATCCTGATTCTGCAAGCCTTGTTATATCTCTTCCAAAATTATCAAGCACAGGTGTTTTGCTTTTTGCAGCACCAGCCTGCTTGCCTTTCGATTGCTGAGAATAACTTTTCTTTTCTTCATCAAAATCATCATTGTCATCTTCTGTATACTCGCTGCGAGTTTCATTGCTTCTTACCATACCTAATTCGTTTCTGAAAATATCATAGTCTACATCAAATTGTCCGAGTATTTGTGTAGCAATATTTTCTTTGTTCTTTAAAATAGAAAGCATCAGGTGTTCTGTTTCTACCAGCGGACTCTTCAAAGCTTTTGCTTCTAACACAGTAACCCTTATTACTTTCTCTGCCTGTTTCGTTAACGGAAGACTGTTAATGTTGGCAATATTTTTTCCTGTCTTGTCTTTTACAGCCAGTTCAACTTCTTTGCGCAATTCATAAAGATCCACGTTCAATTGCTTCAGAATTTTTATGGCCATATTCTCTCCTTCTCTAATGAGACCCAACAACAAATGTTCGGTCCCTATGAAATCATTTCCCAGCCGCAGTGCCTCCTCCCTGCTGAACGAAATGATCTCTTTTACCTGCGCTGAAAAGTTGTTATCCATTTAGTTGTGTTTGTACAATTATAACAAATAAATTTGAGCTATGTTATGGTGCAGTTATGCACAGCCTGTTAATGTATTAATAAAGGTATATGAATTTCAAAATTGATACCAAAGAGAAATTTACGGTTATTACACCCCTGCAGTTTCATTTGTCTGACAATTTAACAGCAGAACTCAATCAAACTGCAACTAATTGTCTGCAAACCGACATAAAGAACGTAGTGCTCAACATGAAGGAAGTGGTTTCATTGGATGAAGCCGCTGCTACAAATCTTATGACGCTGCAGCAATCGTTTTATGAAAGTAACACTTCTTTTGTTATTTGCGAAATGCAACCTGCTGTATCGGAAAAACTTGAGCAAATGGAACTACTTGAAATAATGAATATTACACCAACAGAAAGCGAAGCGTGGGATATTGTGCAAATGGAAGAAATCGAAAGAGAACTGATGGATGGTTTTGACGACCAGAAATAAAAGTCATAATAATGTAATCTTATATTACAAGCTTTGGCACTTCGTAGCATCGCCTGTTGTGTCACTCACTTTTGCGTTCGGAACTTTATTCATCAGTTGTAAAAAGTGAATCGTGAGGTCAAATGGTGTTTTTCATTGACGATTCACATTCAACAGTACAAGAGTCGACGCAACAGTCGCTCCATAAACCGTTACAGTTTGGTGCAAAATAAATTTTAGCTAAAAAACTCTTACTATTTCTATACCATCCGGAAATTACTAACTTTATAAGCCTGCGTTTAAATATCTGCACTATGCCTATCTACATGGACTTTCATAAAATCGCCAATGTAACCATTGATGATGTAAAAAAAGCTCATATGGCAGATGAAGCTATACAGGATAAATACGGTGTAAAATATCACCAGTTTTGGGTAAACCAGGAAAATGGTTCTGTGTTTTGCCTGGTAGAAGGCCCGGACAAAGAAACCTGTGAACGAGTACATCAAATGGCACATGGTAATCTTGCCTGTGCACTTACAGAAGTAGAAATAGGCTTCTATGAAAAGTTAATGGGGAAAGAACACACTGTTGATAACGGACATGTAAAAAATAATGACGGTTCTGAAGATCTTGGCTACAGGAATATTTTGATCGCTTCTGTATATGGCAAAACCAGGGCTTATGGTTTAACTGATCTTTCTCAATTACAGAGACCGGATTGGGCAAGAAAAATTATTATGCAAAATATTCCTGCATTTAACGGCAGAGAACTTGGGTGGGAAAAAGACGACAGTCTTATTGGTGTTTTTCATAATGCCACTCATGCTATACAATGCGCATTACAAATTCAGCAGGAGCTTATACATTTTGAACAAAAACAACCGGAAATTATTTTTAAGATCGGTATCAGTGCCTCGCAGCCTGTAACACAAAATGGTGATTTTTTTAAAGAAGCTATAAAGCTTGCACACCGTCTCAGCGTAACGGTACAGGATAATCAGATACTTATTTCTTCTCTTGTAAAAAAGCTTTGCAGGAATGAAGAACTTTTAACAAAAAAATCTTCACTGAAATTTCTAAATGAAAAAGAAGAAGAATTTGTTTCAACCCTTATAAGTATAGCCGAAGCAAAATTAGCCGACCAGCAATTCGATCTTAACAGACTCAGCAATGAGGTTTGTGTGAGCCGACCACAGTTGTACCGGAAAGTTATGTCTCTTACAGGCCGCTCCCCGATTGATTTTATACGTGACCTGCGAATGGATAAAGCGCTTACTTTATTAAAACAAAAAAGATCTAACATAGCTGAAATAGCCTATGAGAGCGGATTCAACAGCTCTTCCTATTTTACCAAATGTTTTGCCGAAAAATTTGGTTGTACGCCTTCTTTGTTTATCAAAACTGATATTGCCTGATATAATTACTGAACAAATATTGTTACTCTTTGAACAGCTATTGCTAACATACTGCTATCTGCAAATATAATTTTGTACCATACTTATATAAGCTAAAGAAAACGGCAAAAACAAATCCGGGCTTACTCTTCAGACAGTTTGAAACTTTCAGAACAATTTACCTACAACAACACAAAACAGTTTTAACTGCACTTTAATTACTCACTTAAACTAAATACTTCCCGTATGACAAACGAATTAATTAACGCTCTCAAAAACAGTTTACACGGTAAACTGGTGCTGCCCAATGATGCAGATTATGATACCCTACGCAAAGTGTATAATGGCATGATTGATAAACATCCGGCCATGATTGCGCAATGCACTGATGTAGAAGACGTAAAGACCTGTATAAATTTTGCAAAAGAAAACAATGTACTTCTCTCGATAAGAGGAGGCGGGCATAATGCAGGCGGGCTGGGCATTGCAGACGATGCGTTGGTGATTGATCTTTCCCATATGAAAGATATCAAAATTGATACAGCAACTAAAACAGTACGTGTACAAGGTGGTGTTTTATTAAAAGAATTAGATGCGGCCACACATGAGGTAGGCATGTCTGTTCCATCGGGCATATTTGGAACAACTGGTGTGTCAGGACTTACACTTGGTGGCGGACTAGGGCATATGACACGCCAATACGGACTTTCAATCGATAATCTTTTGGAAGCACAAGTAGTACTGGCAAATGGCAACCAGGTAACCGCATCGGCTAACGAAAACCCTGATCTTTTCTGGGCTTTGCGTGGTGGCGGTGGAAACTTTGGTGTGGTTGTTTCATTCACTTTCCAGTTACAACCAACAGCCACTATCTATGGCGGACCAATGCTTTGGAATATTGAAGATTCGAAAGAAATGATGACATGGTACAATAATCTTATTACAACTGCTCCTGATAATATCAATGGTTTTTTTGCATTTCTTACTGTCCCGCCATTCCCCCCATTCCCGGAACATTTACACATGAAAAAAATGTGCGGTGTTGTTTGGTGCTACACCGGCGATCTTGACAAAGCAGAAGAAGTATTTAAACCAATCCGTGCTTATAAAACACCGGCTTTGGATTTTGTTGGGCCGTTGCCTGTGCCTGCCTTACAAACCATGTTTGACGGACTTTATCCGCCGGGGTTGATGTGGTATTGGAAAGCGGATTTTGTAAAAGATCTTCATGAAGTGTCTATTGATATTCATGCAAAATTCGGAAACGAAATGCCAACGCCGCTTTCCAGCATGCATATGTATCCGGTAAATGGCGCAGCAAGCCGTGTTGGTAAAAGTGATACTGCATGGAATTACCGCGATGCCAATTATGCTGTTGTAATAGTTGGTATCGATTCAGACACTGCAAACAAAGACAAGATCATTAGCTGGGCAAGAGATTACTGGAACGCATTGCATCCTTTCTCCGCAGGCGGTGCCTATGTAAACTTTATGATGGACGAAGGCGAAGACAGGATAAAAGCTACTTACGGCGATAATTACAAAAGACTGGCTGCAATAAAAGCCAAGTATGATCCGGGCAATTTATTCAGGGTCAATCAAAACATTAAACCGCAAATGGTGGAGGCACCTGCTATGGCCTGATAACCTTTAACGAATTGACGAACAATAGTTGACTATAAAACATTCATTGTTCATTGGCAATAAAAAATAAATAGTATGAAAATCAAAAAAGAAGAAATACCGATGATAATGGAATCTCCAGGTACAATAATGAGAGCATTTTCCGGATATGGAGGAATGACTGTTGCCTTTAATGAACTTCCTGCAGGCACAGATATTTCTCCGTTATTGGAGGGGTTAAAAAATAATAGTTGCCAATGTCCCCATTGGGGTTATATAGTTGAAGGTGAGATATTGATAAAATACGATACAGGAGCAGAAGAAAGGCTAACGACAGGAGATACCTTCTATATGCCTCCGGGGCATACTGCCATTGTAAAAAAAGATCTTAAAATAATTGATTTTAGCCCGGAAAAAGAGCTCAAAGAAGTTATGGATCATATCGCCAAAAAAATGGCTCAGTTGGCTACATAAATAAATTAATAGCTATCAGGAAATAAACTCAATGGTGTTGCCGGCAAAATAAATAACCCGGCGTTCCTTGCGTCGCACTCTTTTACTTTTGAACTTTGGGCATCCAGTAAAAATGATTTTCATATTATTGCCCCATCTTGCCATAAAAGTTGAAGAGTGCGACGCAACAGGAGTTTAATTATTGAAATACAGCCGGGCTCAAAATAATTCCAACACTAAAATATACACAGGAAAGCTTTTATGCCGCCAAGCTTGCAGGCATGAATTATATTTGCAGCCATTATAAATAGCATAGCTACATGACGATCTCTTATAACTGGCTGAGTGAATACCTGCCCGAAAAGATTGAACCGGAAAGATTATCAAGGATACTTACATCCATTGGACTTGAGGTAGAAAGCCTTGAAACATACGAAAACATAAAAGGTGGTCTGAAAGGATTGGTGATTGGCCAGGTACTGGAGTGCGAAAAACATCCCGGTGCAGATAAACTTTCTGTAACCAAAGTAACTGTTGGTAACGGTGAACCATTGCAGATTGTTTGTGGTGCGCCCAATGTGGCCGCGGGACAGAAAGTAATTGTAGCAAAGGTTGGCACAACTATACACCCAATATCAGGTGAACCGCTTACTATGAAAGTAGCAAAGATCCGCGGCGTTGAAAGCCATGGTATGATCTGCGCTGAAGATGAGATTGGTATTGGTGAAAGTCATGCAGGTATTATGGTTTTGTCCGAAACTGTAAAAGTGGGCACCGCAGCCAGCGATTACTTCGGCATTTATACAGATCACATTTTCGAGATCGGCCTTACACCTAACAGGATGGATGCAATGAGCCATATGGGTGTTGCCAAAGATGTATGCGCTTATCTTTCTCACCACAACAGGAAGAAAACAAAACCGGTTACACCATTTGTAAATGCTTTTAAACCGGATAATAATGACCTGCCCATAAAAGTAACTATTGAAAACACAGAAGCGTGCCAACGCTATGCCGGTGTAAGCATAAAAAATGTGACTATAAAACCATCTCCTGAATGGTTGCAAAATAAACTGAAAGCGATCGGATTAAGACCCATCAGTAACATTGTCGATATTACCAATTATGTATTGCATGAAACTGGCCAGCCATTGCACGCTTTTGATGCAGACGCCATAACCGGTTCTAAGATCATTGTAAAGAACCTGCCGGCCGGCACCATTTTTAAAACATTGGATGATAAGGATCGCGTACTAACAGCAGATGATCTAATGATCTGTAATGAAGTGGAAGGCATGTGTATCGGCGGTGTTTTTGGTGGTATAAAAAGCGGCGTAAAAGAAGCTACGAAAAATATTTTTCTGGAGAGTGCCTGGTTCAATCCTGTAAACATCAGAAGAACATCTGTGCAACATGGATTGCGCACAGATGCTGCTACACGTTTTGAGAAGGGTGTTGATATTTCCAATACAGTAAATGTTTTGAAACGTGCTGCACTGCTTATCAAAGAAATTGCAGGTGGTGAAATTGCAAGTGATGTCGTTGATGTTTATCCTGATAAAAAAGATAAAGTACAGGTTGCCATTAAGTATCATTATTTGAAAAAACTGAGTGGTAAAAATTATCACCAGGATTCTATCAAAAATATCCTTGAAAGCCTCGGCTTTGAAATTGTAAAAGAAGGCATGGACGAGATTCGCGTAGCGGTACCTTTCAGCAAGCCTGATATAAGCTTACCCGCAGATATTGTGGAAGAAATTATCCGCATAGATGGCCTCGACAATATTGAAATACCAAAAGGTATTTACTTAACGCCTTCTAATGAAGGCACCGTTTATACAGAAAGACTAAAGGAGAAAATGGCTGATTATCTTGTTGGCTTAGGCTTCCATGAAATATTGACCAATTCAATTACGAACAGTAAATATTACAATGAAGAAGTTGCAGCAACTACCGTGAAAATGGTCAATAATTTAAGTGCTGATCTTGATGTGTTGCGTCCATCCATGCTGGAGACCGGGCTTGAATCAATTGCATATAATATCAACCGTAAAAATAACAACCTGCGTTTCTTTGAATTTGGAAAAATTTATTTCTCAGAAAATGTTGGCGTGTATAAAGAAGAAGAACATTTTTCAGTTTTCATTACCGGTAATAATGATAATGACAACTGGCGAAAAAACAGCATGGCACCGGATTTCTTTACAGCAAAGGGCATTGCCTTTGCTTTATGCAGATTATGTGGTCTTTCAGGAATGCAACTGGAAGAACCTACGAGCATTTATTATGGAAGGAAGCATAATTTAAAAATAAAAAATAACATCCTCGGCACGATTGCTGAAGTAAGTAATAATTACCTGCAGGGGTTTGATATAAAACAGCCGGTATATTTTATTGACTTTTATTATGCGCCACTCATAAACTTAATTGAAAAACAAAAGATCGTTTATAAAGAAGTATCAAAATTCCCGGCAGTACAAAGAGATATTGCACTGGTGGTTGAAAAAGCCATAACATTTGCAGAGATAGAAAAAGTGATAAAGAAACTGAACCTTTCAAAATTGCAGGAAATAAAATTATTCGATGTATTTGAAAGTGATAAATTGGGTGCAGATAAAAAATCATTAGCTATTAATTTTACTTTTCTTGACGAAGAAAAAACACTTATTGATAAAGAGACCGATAACATGATGCAAAAAATAATGCAGGCGTGCGAAAAAGAATTGAACGCCGTAATTAGAAAATAATTACCATGGAACAACTGGAATTACAAGTAAAAAATCTGTACACCAAACTTCAGCAATTGCTGAAGCAAAACCAGTTGTTGCAAAAACAGAATGCGGCTTTACAAAAAGAAATTCTTGCACTCAAAACATCTGTTGAGGAAAAAAAAGAAACAGTAACAAAGATGCAACAGCAAATGGATGTTTTTAAATTAAGTGCCAATGCGCTTGATGAAAAAGAAAAACAGGAATTGAGAAAAAGGATCGACATGTATCTTGCCGAAATAGAGAAATGCCTGACACTTATAAATGAATAAATATGGAAGCATTGATACCCGTAAATGTTATTATTGGCGACCGTACTTACCGTTTAAAGATAGAGCCGGAAGACGAAGAAACATTACGCAGGTCTGTAAAGCTCATTAACGAAAAGATCATTGAATTCCGTGGCACATTTGCAGGTAAAGACATGCAGGATTTTATATCAATGGTGCTTATTTGGTTTACTACAGAGCAATCAAAAAATGGTGGTCAGCATTTTCAATTAGAAGAAACGATCAGCAAGTTATCACAAATGGAAGAGTTGATTGATAAAGCACTCAGTGGAAGTAGTTAATGTGTAAAGTAAATAAAGTAGTATTAAGTATATAAAGGCTTGCAGGTGATGCAGGCTTTTTTTGTGACCGGCTGTAGCATTACAATTATGCTTTTGTTGTGTCACTCACTTGTACGTCCTGTTTTTTATTCAACATTATATAATATTGCTAAAGTAAATTCAAAAGTATAAGTGTGCGACGCAACAGGAGATGCAAAATGTAAAAAAGCTCGGCTCAAAAAATTAATTATTTAATTGCTCAAGCAATTCACTCTTTTCTATAACACCTTGTTTGCGCCAGACTTCTTTGCCATTTTTATAGATAATAAAAGTTGGCAACGCGGTTACATTTTGCTGTTGCATTACATTAGTATTTATTCCACCATCCACTCTTACAATCTTGAATTTATCTTTTGCTGTTGATTGCAATTCATTAATAACAGGTTCCATTTTTCTGCAGGGCGGGCACCACTCTGCACCAAAATCTATCAAGACAACATTTGATGAAGTAGTATAAGTTTTATAATCGGCATCAGTGATCTGGGGCGTATTTGAAGCGCCTTCCACGGGTTTATTCTCGATCTTCCATTGAGTAAAACCACCTTTAAGATTTTCAACTGTTGTGAATCCATTTTGTGCTAACCACTGTGCAGCTTTACCACTACGGCCTCCCGATGCGCAATACACCAATACGGGTTTTGATTTATCAAGGTATTGCACCCGGTCTTTGAATTGTTCAGGGTTCATCCAGTCTGCAAGCATAGCATTTTTTATATGACCGCCCTGATATTCGCCTGCAGTTCTTACATCGAGCACCTGCACATTTTCTTTTGCCAGATGTTGCTGAAATGTGGAAACATCCACATCTGTATTTGTTTGCTGTGCTGTAGATGAACAGGAGAACAGCACTACATTCATTAAAACTAAAAATAGATATTTCATAATTGGATTTATTGATAGTATTGAATAGTTAAAGGAAATTTATCGTCTTGCACATTTAATGCAGCAGCGGCAGCTTCGCTTATACGAAATTGAAGCCCTTTGTTTTCTTTCATGTCATCCAGTTTCCAAAGCACTTTTGCGTAAACAATATTTCCGTTTGGTGCGCTGATCTTTACGATAGAACCCGATGGCGCATCATTCATCAGTATATAATATTTTTTGTCACTCCAGCCACTGGCAGTTTTAAATATCATGGCAGTGCCACTTTTATTAGCAGTTGATCTGCCGGATGCCTGATCCCCAAAATTCTTTGCAAAGAAATTATCACTGCCATCAGCAGCAGCATTTATAGTTGGTCGTTGTTTTTGTTCTGTAATTATATATGCTGCTGGTTTCTTTTCTTCAACAGCTTTATTTTCTTTGGCACTTATATCTGCTGCAGATTTTTCTGTAGCCGTTTTATCGACATTGACCGGTTCGTTGACTATCAATGGCGGTGTTTGATCGGGAACAGCAGCAATAGCTTTTGACTCTTCCATTGTCTTTCTTTTGGCTATTGCATCAGGTATACCATCAACACTAACTGCAAGCACCTCTCCTGTTTCAAGATTATTATCTTTTTTGTAATTCCATTTTTGCAGTTGCTCAACTGTAATACCATACTTTTTACTGATACTGTACATTGTTTCTTTGGGCTCAACAATGTGCGTTAATTCTTTAGATAAGCTCTTTGATTTTGTGGTTGCTGCCGGTGTCTGTGTGAGGGGTGGTGAATCTTTAACTACTGGAGGTTTTGCTTTAGTTGGAACAGGCGGTACTTCTTTTGTCGTACCACCGCGTACAACAGTCTGACCACTTGCAGGTATTTTAATTTTTTGCCCGACAGCAAGTTTGGTATCTGCATGCATTCCATTCAATCGCATGATATCACCGACTGTAGTTTTATATTTTTCTGCAAGCATTGAAAGTGTTTCACCTTGTGCCAGTGTATGTAACGTATATTTTACATTTTGTGCAAAAAGAGAAACATTTAAAAACAATGCGCATGTAAAGAGTAATAAGAATATCTTTTTCATGTATGAACAGATTTTCAATGCAGGTAAAATTAGTCTTTTAAAATTCTCCAGTTCACGGGGTAATAATTATTGATGCGGTTGTGCAAAACTTTCATCCAGCCGAGGTTTATTCCACAGTAATTAACCAATGCCCAACCTTTAACAGAGTCCTCAATAATAAACTCTTTCCGCTTTAAATATTGCAAAGCTTGTTCTTTACTGACATATACAACCGGAACCCGGTCATTCATCAGCAAGCTTAATGCCAGTTCATGATCCGGAATCACATCTTTACCTTTTAGTGAACCAATTGTAATGCCGGCTTTACGTAAGTATAAACTCTTTTGCAGTAAAGCAAGATCATTTTTCCATTGTTGCGGAATAGCAATAATGTTGTCAGCCTGTTTGAAAAAGAAAAGTGATTGGTCATTTTTAATCCATTCTTTGATCAATGCATTTTCATTTTTTGAAATGGATGGTATAGATAGTGGTTTAAAATCATTCCCATAGCCATCATTTTTTTTAAATGCAGCAATAAAAAAACCTTCCCCTTTTACTTTATCCGGATAGAAGCGATAACCATAATTTTTTTTTGACGTAATTGTTTCAACAATGCTCCACTCATCTTCAATTTTTAACTTTACCCCGGAAACATTAAACTCTCCGCTCATCCAGTTAAGTATATCTTCATCTTCTTCTTTCGAATAGGAACAAGTTGAGTAAATTAATATCCCATCTTTTTTCAGGGCAGGATATATATCCGCCAGGATCCTTTGCTGGCGATGGCTACAGAGTGCCACATTCGCTTCACTCCATTCATTAATTGCGTCAGGATCTTTTCTGAATAAGCCACTGCCGCTGCATGGAGCATCAACAACTATTACATCAAAATAATTTTCAAGAGAAGAAAAATCTTTTGGGTCATTGTTCGTAACAATCACATTATCATTACCCCATTTTGTAATATTTTCAACAAGAATATTGGCTCTTGATTTAATTACTTCATTCGACACAAGTAATCCATCTTTGAAATAAGACGCCAGCAATGTACTCTTGCCACCGGGTGCTGCACAAAGATCGAGCACTTTCAAACCTGTTGTTTCAGCACCTACGGCCTGTTGCAATACATGCCACAAAAACATACTGCTTGCTTCCTGCACATAATACGCACCACCATGAAATAAAGGGTCAAATGTAAATGATGGACGCTCTGTTAAATATTTCCCATACCTGCACCATGGAACTGGTTCTTCATTAAACATTGACCATTCACCATTGACCTTTTTATCAGGGTTTAAACGCACGCTGGTAACCTGCATACCAGATGCATGCACTTTTTTAAAAGCTTCTTCATCAAAGCCTTTTACATTTTGCAAACTTTTTATAAGTGCTTGTGGCAACATTGTATGTGGCAAAAATACCGGAATAGCTTTTAAAGATTTGGTAATAAAAAAAGCCATCAAAAAGATGGCTTTAAATTTATTTATGAACTTAACTTTTATTACTACTATTTAACTTCTGTTGAGCAATTTGCGTGTCGAAGCAGCAAATTTGAACACTTGTACGTTTTTGTTCTTTGCTCAGCAAAGATAAAAGCGTTGAAGAGTGCGACGCAACAACACTTAATAGCATTACCGCAGCTTAGTACGAAAACTAGTTCGCTTTAATCATGTTGATGAAATCATCAAACAAATAACGGCTGTCATGCGGACCCGGTGTGCTTTCCGGGTGATACTGTACACTAAACGCTGGCTTATCTTTCAAACGAATACCTTCAATACTGTTATCATTAAGATTAACGTGTGTGATCTCAACATTTGGATGATTTCTCACTGCTTCGGGCAACACACCAAAGCCATGATTCTGCGTAGTGATCTCACACTGACCGGTGATAATATTTTTCACCGGGTGGTTCAATCCACGGTGACCATGATGCATTTTGAAAGTTGGAATATCATTTGCTAAAGCCAGCAACTGGTGACCAAGACAAATTCCAAACAACGGTTTATTTTCTTTCAGAATTTCTTTCAATGTTTCCACTGCATAAGGCATGGCAGCGGGATCTCCGGGGCCGTTGGAGATAAAATAACCATCGGGGTTAAATTCTTTCAACCTGCTGGTGGACGTTTTTGCAGGATGTACCCTTACATATGCACCACGTGCTGCCAGACAGGTAATGATGTTTCTTTTTACACCAAAATCAAGCACCGCAATTTTTATAGACGCATCAGTATCTCCCACTTCGTACTCTTCTTTTGTGCTTACAAGGCTGGCAAGCTCAAGGCCGTCCATATCCGGCACCTTGGCAAGTTCAGCTTTTAACTGTTCTATATCTGATATCTCAGAAGATATAATACAGTTCATAGCACCTTTGGTGCGTATGTGTGATACCAAGGCTCTTGTATCTATTGCTTCAATAGAAACAATATCATTTGCCTTAAGATAAGCATCAAGACTGTCTGTCGCCTGGTAGCGGGAGAATTTATCTTCAAGGTTTCTGCCAATAAGGCCACGAATCTTTACACCATTACTTTCTGTATCGGCGTCTTTTACACCGTAGTTACCTACGTGCACATTGTTCATGATCAGTATCTGGCCTGAGTAACTGGGGTCTGTAAAAACTTCCTGGTAGCCTGTCATGCCGGTATTAAAACATATTTCCCCGGTAGTGGTGCCAATCTTTCCAAATGCTTTACCATGAAATACATTTCCATCAGCTAACAATAAAACGGCAGGTTGTTGTGAATTCGGCATTATTTATTTTCTTGTTTCAGTTTGCAAAAAAAGAATATGATTTCTAAATATGGATAAAAAGTTTGTCACACTATTTTTCCTTTTGTGTTACAAGCCATTGTGCAGGTAGCGTCCACCTGTTGTGTCACTCACTTGTACGTCCTGTTCATTAATGAACAAGGTGTTGAAGAGTGCGACGCAACGAAAGCTTAATATCTATTTTACATTATGGCTCATAAAAAATATCTTCCAAAAATAACGTGCAACAAAAAAGGCAAAACCGGTAAACGATCTTGCCTTTTGTATTTTTAAAACTGCTTCATTATTCAGCGGCTTTTTCTTCTGTTTTAGGTTCTTCAACAATTGCAGGTGATGCTTCTTCAACCGGTGCAGCAGCTTCAGCTTTTGGAGCATCTGCTTTTTTTGCACCACCACGGCTACGACGTGTTTTCTTGGTAGCTTCAGTAGCTTTTTCAACACCTTTACCGTAAACATCATTAAAGTCAACCAGTTCGATCATTGCCAATTCAGCATTATCACCGGGACGAATACCAAGCTTTAAAATTCTTGAATATCCACCGGGGCGGCTTGCAATTTTTGGCGCTACTACAGTAAACAATTCTTTTACTGCTATTTTATCGCCAAGGTAGCTAAACACAACCCTGTGCTGGTGCATGATTTGCTCTGGACTTCCTGTTTTCTTTGTTTTAGTGATCAGCGGTTCTACATAAGTGCGTAAAGCTTTTGCTTTTGCCAATGTAGTTACAATACGCTTGTGCACTATTAACTGGCTGGCTAAGTTTGCCAGTAATGCTTCCCTGTGTGCTTTCTTACGACCCAGGTTGTTGATTTTGTCTCCGTGACGCATGACGTTTAAATTTTGTAGCCTTGTACCGTGTCAGGAATTACAAGACTGTTATGAATATGCGAGCTAAAAGCTCAACATGCTTAATTATCTATCCAGATCATCAAGACCTAACTTTCCGAGATCCATACCGAAGTGTAAGCCTCTTTCACTAAGTACCTGTTCGATTTCGCTTAAAGATTTCTGACCAAAGTTGCGGAACTTCATCAGGTCTTCCTGTTCGTACTGTACCAGTTCGCTTAAAGAATTGATCTTAGCTGCTTTCAAACAGTTGAAGGCACGTACAGAAAGATCTAAGTCTTCAAGTGGTGTCTTCAATACTTTACGTAATTGAAGGACCTGCTCGTCAACTACATCTTCTTTCTTGTCTTCTTTATTGTCGAATGTGATGTTCTCATCAGTGATGATCATCAAATGCTGGATCAATATTCTTGAAGCCTGCTTTACAGCATCTTCAGGATGAATAGTACCATCTGTAGCAACATCAAGCACTAATTTTTCGTAGTCAGTTCTTTGTTCCACACGATAGTTTTCAACTGCATACTTCACATTTTTAATAGGAGTATGAATTGAATCAATAGGAATATATCCAAAAGGAGCATCTTTAACTTTGTTCTCTTCGGATGGAATATAACCACGGCCACGGCCGATAGTTAATTCAATATCCAATCTTGCAGAAGTATCCATGGTACAGATCACCAGCTCAGGGTTCATCACCTCGAAACTCTGTGTTCCTTCCCCAATCATAGCTGCAGTAAATTCTGTTTTACCTTTTACACTCAGTAAAACTTTTTCGTTAACCACATCATGGTCAACTTTTTTACGAAAACGAACCTGTTTTAAGTTCAGGATCATTTCTGTTACATCTTCTGTAACACCTTTGATGGTTGCAAACTCATGGTCCACACCTTCAATTTTCATTCCGGTGAGGGCATATCCTTCCAAACTATTCAGTAACACCCTGCGCAATGCGTTACCAATAGTTAAGCCATAACCTGGCTCCAAAGGACGAAACTCAAACTGGCCTTCAAAATCGGTTGCTTTCTGTAAAACGATCTTGTCTGGCTTCTGAAAGTTTAATATGGCCATATTAAAACTTGGGTTTTTATTTTGCTTGTTAATTCAACTTTTTACGGTCGAAGATTTTTTTCTGTTGTGTACCCAACTTCGGTACTTCTTATGTTACTTCCGTTGCGTCGCACTCCTGTACTTTCAACTCACTATTCAGCACTCACTATTTAGAGTACAACTCTACGATCAGTTGTTCCTTGATGTTTTCAGGAACACTTTCCCTTTCAGGGTAAGTAATGAAAGTACCTTGTTTCTCAGTATCATTCCAATCCAGCCAGCTGAACTTTGGATTCTTTCCGCGGATCACGCTGGTAAGAGAACTGTTAGCACCACTCTTTTCTTTAAGGCCGATGATGTCACCGGCTTTCAATTGGTAAGAAGGGATATTAACAACATCTCCATTTACTGTAACGTGTTTGTGACTAACTAACTGGCGTGCCGCAGGACGTGAAGGAGCTATACCTAAGCGAAAAACTGTATTATCCAAACGAGCTTCAAGTAATTTGATGAGATTTTCACCTGTAACACCTTTAATTCGTGCAGCTTCTTCAAATGTATTGCGGAACTGGCGCTCTAATACACCATAAGTGTATTTTGCTTTTTGCTTTTCTTTTAACTGCAATGCATATTCTCCCAAGGTCTTGCGCTTCTTTGCTGCGCCGTGCTGACCCGGAGGGTTGCTATTCTTGTCTAACCACTTGCCATTACCAAGAATTGGTTCGCCGAATTTGCGGCTGATCTTGGTTTTCGGACCGTTGTAACGTGCCATAATCTTTTAATGTTTGATTTTTTGTTGACGATGTACAATCAGTAAAAATCTTAAAATGAATTGTACACCCGTTTATGAAAAATGAGATATTAATCTCAAATTATACTCTACGTTTCTTTGGAGGGCGACAACCATTATGTGGTAAAGGTGTAACGTCTTTGATCATTGATACTTCAATGCCATTTTGTGCTAATCCACGGATAGCACTTTCACGACCGGCACCAGGACCTTTTACAAATACATCTACTCTTCTCAAACCTGCTTCTGAAGCTACTTTTGCAGCATCAGCAGCAGCCATTTGTGCAGCGTATGGAGTATTTTTCTTGGAACCCCTGAAACCCATTTTACCTGCAGACGACCAGCTTATAACTTGGCCATGCTTGTTGGTAAGCGCAATAATAATATTGTTGAAAGTTGCATTGATGTGCGCATCGCCATGTGCATCAACTTTTACGATCCTTTTTTTGGCAGCGGCTTTAGCGCTGTTCTGTGCTTTAACTGGTTTTGCCATGATTCTTTTTTGAGGTAATCTTCTTGTTATAAAATCAAGCCCCTCCTTTTCTGCGCTTATTGCGGAGAACTATCCAGCGGCTTTATATGAAAACGCAAAAAAACAATCCCGATACAGATCGGGACTGCTTATTTGCAATTTTTTATTTCTTAGGTGCCTTCTTTTTACCGGCAACAGTTTTACGTTTACCTTTTCTTGTACGGCTGTTGGTACGAGTACGCTGGCCACGAACTGGCAATCCTTTACGATGACGAAGACCACGGTAGCAGGCAATATCAAGCAAACGCTTAATGCTCATTTGCACTTCACTGCGTAACTGACCTTCTACCTTGAATTCGTTTGTAATGAGATTACGGATAGCTGCAAGCTCATCATCGTTCCACTCATTCACTTTCTTATCATAGCTGATACCAGCAGTATCAAGTATATAACGAGCTGTAGAGCGACCTATTCCGAAAATATAGGTTAAACCAATTTCGCCTCTTTTATTCTTTGGTAAGTCTATACCGGCAATACGGGCCATAGTGTATTAATTTCTGATTTTTTTTGATTTACTTTTTACATTAACAGGTTCTATCCTTGTCTTTGCTTAAAGCGTGGATTCTTTTTGTTAATGATGTACAGCTTGCCTTTACGACGAACGATCTTGCAATCGACGCTGCGTTTTTTTACTGATGCTCTGACTTTCATGACTTTAAAATTTAGCTTTCAGCTTTCAGCATAAGCTGTCAGCCTTATTTATACCTGAATATAATTCTGCCCCTGCTTAGATCATAAGGACTCATCTCCACACCCACTTTATCACCTGGAAGTATCCTTATGTAATTCATCCTCATTTTCCCCGAAATTGTTGCCAGAATCTCATGACCATTCTGTAGTTTAACTTTGAACATAGCGTTGCTAAGAGCCTCTAAAATAACGCCGTCCTGTTTGATCAATGATTGTTTTGACATAATTTTTGGGAGCGCAAAGATAGAAGTTTGCAACTGAATAAAGAAAATTTCAGAATAATTTTTCCCCGTTTTGTGGAAAAAGAAAGCGAAAATAACCTGTTTTTTATAAAACCTATACCCATTTTGCTGGCCAATGATGAAATTTTGTTAGAAAAAAGTATAACCAGCTTGCTAAAGATGCCCAATGATACAACGTTGAACTGAGCGTAGCAAGGGACGATGCCACAACGAAATGCACCTGAAATCCAGAAATTTGTACTTAACGCCTGCCTGCCGACATTTTACAATAAATCTTACAGTATCTTTCTTCAGTTATTGATTATGAATTTTGGATTTACTGACATATTATCAATCATTATAATTTTTCAATTACTCTTTCTTGCTGTATTTCTTTTTTCTTATACTAAAGGAAAGCGGTTGAGCAATATTTTACTGGCAAGTTTTTTCCTGGCAATTTGTTTCAACTTTACTGACGGCATACTGATCTTACGGAATGCTTATTTTGATCATCCTTCGTTTGCATTTATTGGTAACAATTTCAGTTTGCTGTTCGGGCCATTGCTTTATCTATATACAAGAAGTGTGATTTATAAAAATTTCAGGTTGAAGGCTAGAGATGTTTTACATGCGGCGCCCTTTTTTGTTTTTGTAGTGTTTGCCATAATAAGTTACCATACACAATCAAGCGACATGAAAAGGTTTATATTAAGCTCGGCCGTCAAGCAGGAGATGCCCGCTGTTCTTTATATAGTCGGTATATTATTATATATACAATTCTTTTCTTATGCCTTTTTTTCGCTTTTACAGATAAGAAACTACCGGAAAGCTATTAGTAATCACTTTTCAGCCGTTAATAAAATTAACCTTGATTGGCTTTATTCAACTGTAGTGCTTTTTATGATCGTAATTGGAATTGGTCTGCTCAATTCTTTTATCACATTAACACCATTAATGCATTATTTTAATGTAACGCTTACATTGATCATCATAGCTATTTTTCTTTTCATAAACAGGGTTCTATTTAAAGCTCTGCAACAACCAACCATATTCGATGGCATTATAGAAGGCGAAACGGAAATAATAAAAGAAAAAGAAAACGTAGAGCCAGAAAAACCTGCTTCACGGTATGCTGGTTCTACACTTTCGGATATAGAAAAAGAAAATATAAAAATGCTTTTGATTAATTACATGCAACAGCAGCAGCCTTATCTCGAGCCACAATTAACACTTGAAGAACTGGCAGATATGCTGAAAATAAAACCAAGGATACTTTCACAGGTCATTAATGAATGTCTTAATCAGAATTTCTTTGATTTTATAAATCGTTACAGGATAGAAGAAGCCAAACGATTACTTTCTAATCCCGATGATAAAAAAATAACTGTGCTTGAAGTTTTGTATAAAGTGGGCTTCAATTCCAAATCTTCATTCAATACGCTTTTTAAAAAATATACAGGGCTTACTCCCAGCGAATTCAAAAAGACGAACACTACGGTGTAACCCTTTCCGGTATTGCGTTTGCTTAAAGTCGAACGGATTTTTTCGTTCGGGTTCGCAAAGTCGGGCGAAAATCACCTGTCGCTAATAGCAATTTTGAGCTGCAAAAAAATTATTATGATACAGCTTGAAAATGCATCTGCAAAAAAGATCTCCAATTTTTACAGTTTAATTTTATTGATTACAGGCTTCTCCAGTTTTATTTTCATTTCGCCCAAATGGCTTTTTCCAATTTGCGCATGGACAGGGCCCGCAGCCTTACTTTTGTTTTACCATTTCAGTGATTTTAAAAGAAAATTTCTTTGGGTATTATCAGTACTGGTCATTTCCCAGATCATCGCCTTTTATGAAGTAGTCCCTATCCCAGGTGCAGGGCTGATCATTTTTGTTTTATTGAATAGCATTTTTAAGTCATTGCCTTTTGTATTGGATAAGGTCATTACAAAAAAGAGCAATTCATTTTGGGCAACACTTATTTTTCCAATTACCTATACAGCTTTTGAATTTATCAGTTCATTTGGACCTTGGGGGGCATGGAGTTCTATTGTAAACACGCAGTTTGAGTTTAGTTGGTTGAATCAATTAGCTTCCGTTACAGGCATTTGGGGAATTAGTTTTTTAGTATATTGGTTTGCTTCCTATACAGGCTGGTTAGTGAATTTATTGATGGTTAAAAAACCTTTTGGCAAAACTGCATTCGTTTTTCCTTCTATATTATTTATTGTTCTTACAACCGGGGCTATTAGGTATTACGGCAATGATCAGTCCTCAAATAGTGTAAAAGTTGCAGGCATTACTGTTAACACAATTCCTTTTCTTGAAGCATTATATAAAGACGTAAACAGAAAAAGCATTCACATAGATCCAGCCAGCTCTCCTGTTTCTCCGGATCTACAACAGGCACAACTTTCTTTGATACCTTTTATAGAACACCCGGATAGTACAAAATTTAAAATAACATTACAAACCCTTTCAAACATTTACGACAGTTTGTTTGCGCTTTCAAAAAAAGCAGCGGACCAGGGGGCAAAAATTATCGAATGGAGCGAAGGCAGCGTGATAACCTGGAAAGGTAATGAACGATCATTCATTACCCGTTCACAAAATTTTGCAAAGGAAAATAACGTAGACCTGTTGATAGCAATGGCGTCTATTGAAACCGGCAAAATAACCTCAGGCAAAAAGTTCATGGAGAATAAAGCCGTTTATATAGATCATAATGGCATTATTCAAAACACACTTTTCAAAAACAAACCTGTGCCAGGCATAGAGCCAAGTAAACCCGGCGATGGCGTTATCCCGTTAATAAAAACGGATTACGGAAATATTTCCACTTCTATTTGTTACGATGCAGATTTCCCTTCGCTCATGCAGCAGTTGGGCAAACAAAAATCTGGTTTGTTGCTGCTGCCTTCAGGAGATTGGAAAGCAATCTCCCCTTATCACAGCAATGCCGCAGTGTACAGGGCAATTGAAAACGGAAATTCTATTTTTCGTCAGGTGAATGGAGGCTTAAGCATTGCTGCAGATTATCGCGGAAAAATAATTGCAAGTCATGATTATTTTACACCAGAGGAAAAGTTGTTGATCGCAGATATTCCAATTACTCATGTAAACACAATCTATAATATCATTGGTGATGCGTTTGGTTATGCTTGTCTCTATGCGTTTCTCACAACTGTCATTGCATTGTTTGTAAAATGGATTATATCTAAATTCAGAAGAAAGAAAACAATTATGAGCCCGGCTGTTTAATTACTATTAGACTTCCGTTGCGTCGCACTCTTGTACGCTTTGTTGAATGCCCAGCATAGTTCCGAATGTACAAGTGAGTGACACAACATAAGCTTAATATGTATTGATTAGCTTGTCACACATTACATTTGCGCATGCAATTAACAGAACGCGACAGGAAATATATATGGCATCCTTTTACACCGCAAAAAAATATGGTAATACCTATTCCCATAGTAAAAGGAAAAGGAGCATTATTATACGACGATAAGGGAAATAGTTATGTAGATGCTATCAGCAGCTGGTGGGTTACATTACATGGACATGCACATCCATACATTGCAGAAAAATTATACAAGCAGGCTTTGCAATTGGAACAGGTGATTTTTGCAGGCTTTACACACCAACCTGCTGTTGATCTTGCAGAACGATTGATCAACTTATTGCCAGAAGGTTTTTCCAAAATATTTTATAGTGACAATGGTTCTACCTCAACAGAAGTGGCGTTGAAGATGGCAATACAATATTGGTGGAATCAAAATGAAGGAACAGGAAACACGAAACAAGAAAGAAAAAATAAAATCCTTGCCTTCAAAAATTCTTATCATGGAGATACTTTCGGCGCAATGAGTGTTAGCGACAGAAGTGTTTTCACCCTTGCATTTCACGACCTTTTGTTTGAAGTAATTTTTATTGATACACCAACCGGAGATAACATTGACGACACGAAAGCAATCGTTCATAAACATGCCAATGAAATCGCAGCATTCATATACGAGCCATTGGTGCAAGGGGCAGGCGGCATGAAAATGTATGATGATTACCTGATGAATGAATTGCTTAGCACTGTAAAACAGCACGACATTATTTGCATTGCTGATGAAGTGATGACTGGCTTTGGGCGCACAGGAAAAATCTTTGCAAGTGAATACATGAATCAAAAACCAGACATTATTTGTTTAAGCAAAGGATTAACGGGTGGCACAATGGCTCTCGGTGTTACAGCCTGTAATGAAAAAATTTACAATGCTTATGTAAATGATGATAAACTCAAAACTTTTTTTCACGGGCATTCATTTACTGCAAATCCTTTGGCTTGTACAGCAGCATTGGCAAGCATGTACCTTTTAGAGCAACCACAAACCCATGAAGCTATTAAATGGCTTACAAAAGAAAATGAAATATTCAGGGAGCGAATCATAAATGGGTACCATCTTATTTGCAGGAATGTAAGCTGTTTGGGAACTATTCTTGCTTTTGAAATTGCGTTGGGCAAAGATGAATACTTAAATAATATCAGCAGTGTTATTACAGAAAAAGCATTGGCAAAAGGTGTTTATATAAGACCACTTGGTAACACTGTTTATATTATGCCGCCTTATTGTATTACCAAAGATGAATTAATGAAAGTTTATAAAACGATCATTGAAATTTTGAATGAGCTTAATTGAAAAAGGAACCTTGAAGTGAGTGACACAACAGGTGATGCCATGAAAATCAAAAGCCGGTAAAAAAATATTCCATCACCACTTCGCTACAATTTTAAAATTCAGTAATCGTGGCGTTAAACGATTGGGCATGGCAAAAGTGTTGTTTGAAAAATCTTTGATGAGCTGATAGCTGATGGTATTGGCACGATCAACCACATTAAATATTTCCAGCGAAGCCCAGATATTTTCGAAGTTGCGGAATGGCGAATGACCACGGCGCTTGCTTTCTTGCCCAAGTAACTGTGTACTGAAACCAAGATCAACACGAATGTATGGTGGTATCTCCAAAGCATTGCGGTAACGTGTACTGCCGGGAATATTGAATGGCATGTTGCTGCCAAACAACGTACTAAAATATACTTTGAAATTTTTGTTAGTGCTTAAATAATCCTGGAAGAACATACCAAAAGTTACAAGACGATCAGTTGGTCTGCGCAAATAACCAATACTATTTACAGCACTGTCTGCAGGAATTTTATCCGTTGTATTTGGACCAATTATTTCACCTGCCGCATTTTTATAAGTGGTGTATTGATCGTTATCAATATCTTCTTTTGTACGCATGAAGCCAAGACTTATCCAGCTCTCTGCATCTTTAACAATCTCGCCAAACAGCCTTGCTTCAATGCCCGCTGCATAAGCTTTTGCGTTGTTGGTACCATAATAACGCAAACGGACATTATCAATATCATAAGGCACCACATCGGTCATGTGTTTATAATACGCTTCGGTTGTAAATCTTGCCGGGCGCTGAAATAATTTAAAGTTGTTATCAAAACCAAATGTTACCTGGTAACTCTTCTGCGATTTAAGATCATAATTAATGCTGCCGTCATATCGTCGCATTTCGCGATAGAAAGGTGGCTGCACATACACACCCGCAGCACCACGAATAATAATATCTTTCTCCCAATTCTTTGGCTTGAAAGAAAAACCCAAACGCGGTGAAACAAGAAATTCTTTATTCAGTGTATTGTAATTATATCGGATGCCGGCATTAAGAATAAAACCTGATGAATCGTGGAAACGAATGTTATCTTGAATATATCCACTGAATCGCGTAATACCAAAATCTGCATTGTTGTTAAGAGAACTAAAGAGATTAAAATTACCCGGATTATACGGCAATGAATAACCTGCAGAATCATTATACACCCATTCGTGCAGCTTATCATTTACAAGTTGTCTTTCGATGGTATTACCCCACTGCAAAAAATTTCTGCCTTTATCCAAACTGCCTTTATGCGAAGCACTCCATACATTAATATTGAGTTTGTTTCTTGCATATGTCTGGTTAATACCGGCACCCAGCGGATTTATTACTGCACCGCTTTGCCCGGTAACAGGATCATAGTCTCTTTCGCCAAATAAATAAGCGCCTGTTATATCAATGTTCTCTTCTTCATAATCATTGAAATAACCAAGCATCCATTTTAATTGCAATCTTTTTGTAGGTTGATTAATTGCAGTTAGTCCAACAAAATTGGTGCTGTATTTATCTTTCTCATGCCCTTCAAAGAAAATATCGAGACCAAGATTTTGAGAAAACAATGGAGAGAATACTGCAGCAGTCAATTGACTTTCGGTTGGTGTTAAGCTAAATTTTGTTTGTGATAAATTAGCTAATGCTTCAAGCTTCCATTTTGTTGAAGCCTGCCATGTGATCAATGTTTGCAGGTCAGCAGACGAGGGAATATAATTTCCTTTTGTTTCCTGGCTGCTCACTAAATTCTGATTAGTTCTGTTGCGTACACCAATCAAATAAGTGACCTTATTATTTTTTGCGACACCTTCCAAATGGAAACCTTGTTCAAGCAAACCAAAATATGCAGAACCACCATTGCGCACAGGTTTTTTATAAGTCACATCCAGGACTGAACTCATCTTATCACCATACTTTGCAGAAAATCCACCGTTATAAAATTTTACACCACTGGTTAATTCAGGATTTATAAAACTTAAGCCTTCCTGCTGACCGCTTCTTGTAAGATATGGACGATATACTTCAAAGTCGTTTACATAAACAAGATTCTCATCATAACTGCCACCACGCACAGAATATTGAGAGGTAAGTTCATTATTACTGCCAACAAAAAATTTTATTAATCCTTCTATACCGCCGATTGGCGAAGGATTCAACAATGCTTTTGATGCATCGATATTTATAAGTCCGGGTTGCCTGCGGTCCCTTTGATCTGTTACAGTAACCCCCTGCAATTCTTTTACGGAGTGCTGTAATTTGATCGTCACTTTTTCTTCTTCTCCAACACTCAGGTAAAAATTTTTTTGCACACTGGCATAACCTGTAAAACTAAAAACAAGCGCTACCGCTTTATTAGATTGTACCTCTATTTTAAAATAACCTGAATCGTTTGTGATTGTATTCTTTGCAATATTTAATACCTGCACAATTACACCGCTGATGGTTTTATCGTTTTCATCAATCACTTTACCACTAATAGATGCAACTTTCTTCTGTGCAGCCACACACATTGCGCCAAAGCAAAAAACAACAAGAAAAACACCCTTATACCATTCTTTAAGCATGCAGTTTATTTGGGCTTTGAAGATAGGGAAATGTGCGGATGTGCAAATATGTGGATATGCGAATGAATTGATTTTAATAAAGAGATTATTTTTTATGTACAAGCTTTTGGCTTTTCATAGCATCGTCCGTTGTGTCACTCACTTGTACGTTTGGAACTTTGAAATAAAAATTCAAAATTAAAAAGTCAAAACAATAAACACTCAATTTTGAATTTTTATTTTTGAATTATATTATTCAGTACAAGTGTGCGACGCAACCAAAGCTTAATAGTATTCCTAAAGCCTGGTACAAAAAAATCAATGTAATTTTTTTAGTGCGGCAATTACAGCATGGGGGTCTTTTGCATTAAACACCGTACTTCCTGCAACAAGCACATCGGTGCCTGCAGCAACGATCTCTGCAGCGTTTTCCATAGTTACACCGCCATCAATTTCTATAAGTGTATCAAGACCTCGGTCGAGGATCATTTGTTTTACTTCGCGGATCTTATGCATGGTGTGTGGAATAAATTTTTGTCCACCAAAACCAGGGTTAACGCTCATCAGATTTACCACATCAACATCCTGTAAAATATCTTTGAGCAAACTTACCGGCGTATGCGGGTTTACAGCAACACCTGCTTTCATACCAAGTTCTTTTATCTGCTGTATATTCCGGTGAAGATTGGGGCAGGCTTCTATGTGCACCGTTAAAACATCTGCACCTGCTTTCTTAAATGCTTCTGCATATTTGCCCGGATCAACTATCATCAAATGAACATCGCAGATCTTTTTAGTTGTTTTGCGTATGTGTTCTATAACAGGCAAGCCAAAACTAATATTGGGCACAAACACGCCATCCATCACATCAAGATGAAACCACTCAGCTTCACTGCTGTTTACCATGTTACATGCTTCTTCCAGTCTCAAAAAGTTCGAAGCTAAAAATGATGGTGCTACTATTGCCATTTATTTAGTTTGTGGTTTATTATTATTCTTTGTTCATTGAACACTGTTCACCTTTACTCAACTCTCTTTAATGCTTCCTGTATTTGTTTATCATCTTTATCGAGACTTAATGCCTGCTTAAAACGCAATACCGCACTGTCTTTTATATTCATCATTTCAAAACACCTGCCCTGCCAGTAGTATGGATCTGAATCCAACGCATTTACTGTTGAAGCAAATTTAAACACATTCAATGCTTCATTGTATTGTTTATTATCATAGTAAATAAGTCCTTTCTCGATATATGCTTCCATATAAGTATAATCATTGGCGATACAGTCATCAAAAAAATCCTGTGCTTTTTCCCTGTTGCCCGTTCTTGCATTGTAAACACCTGAAATAAAATCTGCATGTGCGTCGTATTCGCGGCCTAGCCCCAAACGCTTAACCTGTGTGCATATCAGCAGTGCTCTTTCATTTTTTTGTTCAGCATAAAGATTAGCAAGCCCAAGCATGGCATCGGCAGAAGGATAGATGCGCAAGGCCTTATCGTAACTTTTCATTGCAAGCAGTGTATCGCCTGCATCTTCAGCAATACGACCTTTGGTAAACCATAGCCCATAATTAACAGTGTCTTTTTCAATCAGGCTATCCATTTGTTGCAATGCTATTTTAAAGGCACCAACACTATCCAAAGCTGTGGCAAGTTTTAGACGAAGGCCAACACTATCGGGATGTTGCTTCACCCCATCAAACAAATCCTGCACATAGTCAGGGTATGGTTTTGCAGCCTGTACTATGGAATCTTTAACGTCAGTGTTACCGGTACCACTATTACAGGAAGCAAGCAGGATAATCAGCGCAGGAATAAGTTTTGTGGCCTTTGTCATACCACAAAAATAAAGGCATGATTTCGTTTATGACGATTTTCTGACAACAACCTCGTACACCAACACATATTTTTGCACAAATTTTTACTATTATGATGTTACACATCAAAAAGAGAATAACCCTTTTTTGCTGCATGCTTGCCATTGTCTTTACGGCAAAAGCACAAACAACAGGAGATACAGTGCATTATGCAGAAGAAAAACATTTTAAAAATATTCAGCAGTTAACTTTTGGCGGCGATAATGCTGAAGCATATTGGAGTTATGATAGCAAACAAATTATCTTTCAACGCACTAATGCAAAAGAAGGATTGCTTTGTGATCAAATGTTCATTGGTAATATTCCTGCCGCAGGAAATAAATTTGAATACAAAATGGTAAGCAGTGGCAAAGGCCGCACTACCTGTGGGTTTTTTCTTCCTGATGGTAAGCAGATCATTTATGCTTCTACGCATTTGGGTGCAGATACCTGCCCGCCCATACCAGATCGCAGTAAGTTTGGCAATAAATATATATGGCCTGTTTATGAAAGCTATGATATTTTCATGGCCACAAAAGATGGAAAGATCGTAAAACAACTTACAACTGAAAAAGGATATGATGCTGAGGCAACACTTTCGCCTGATGGAAAAAAGATGTTATTTACTTCCATAAGGAATGGGGATCTTGATCTGTACGTCATGGATCTTAAAACTTATAAAATAAAACAGATCACCAATACACTTGGTTATGACGGTGGTGCATGGTTTAGCCCCGACGGAAAGAAAATCGTATGGCGTGCAAGCCGTCCAAAAACAGAAGCAGAAGTAAAAGAATATAAAGACCTGCTTGCACAAGGTATGGTTGCTCCAACAAAGATGGAAGTATTTGTAGCCAATGCGGATGGCAGCGATGCCAGACAGGTAACCAGTCTTGGACAAGCTAACTGGGCTCCCAATTTTACACCAGACAGTAAGCATATTATTTTCTGCAGTAATCACGAATACAAAAGAGGTTTCCCTTTTAACATGTACCTTATAAACCTTGATGGTACTGGATTAGAAAAGATAAGCCGCGATAAAGGGTTCGATGCATTTCCTATGTTTAGTCCTGATGGAAAGAGGATCCTGTTTTCTTCTAACAGAAATAATGGCGGCACACATGATACCAATTTGTTTGTTGCGGATTGGGTAGAGTAACAACATTCAAATGATTTAATAAAACCTTATAATTTTTTATTTGGGCCAGCAAGGTTAGATTTGTCAAAAATTAAACATCATGTATACAGTACTATTATATCTGCACAGTATTTTACGTTGGATAATATTGGCGTTGCTTGTCATCAACATCATCAAGATAGCTACAGGAAACAGTAAAATAAAATACAGCAAATGGTTACTGATAGCAGCCCATACTACATTACTTATTGGCTTATACCAGTACTTTGCAGGAGGTAGCGGTTACGCATTGATTCAGCAAAACGGCATGGCTGCAGTAATGAAAGATGCCACCATGCGTTTCTGGGCTGTTGAACATATTTCAGGCATGATCGTATCAATAGCATTTATTACAATTGCCCATGTATCGCTGAAAGGAGGCAATACTAAAAAAGCAAACATGTTTTTTGTACTGGCACTTATATTAATTCTTGCCGTAGTGCCATGGCCTTTCCGCGATGCAGTTGGCAGACCTTTACTTCCCGGCATGTAATAAAGAAAAAATCAAAAAAAATCCCGCTATACATAATATGGCGGGATTTTTTTATGAGCCAGGCTGAATAATTCCTATTAAGCTTTCGTTGCGTCGCACTCTTGTACTTTATTATAAAAACTTAGCAATACAATTATTATTCCTTACCTGAAATCAAAAGTTTCGCAGTGCATTACATGCGGCTCAAATTCCAGTAAATATTTTTTGTCATCTTCATAATATTTCGCTTTCTCAAAATCTTCTCCGGCAAATTGTTTTATACTCTGGTAAGTATCCCACCAGGAAACTGTATAGATATGTGTAACTTCTCCTTCTTCTCTTTGCCATATCTGCACGCCAAGATTTCCGGGAACAGATTTATAATCTCTAACCCCTGTTTCAATTACAAAGTTTCTGTATTCGGCTGCATCTTTTGTTAAGGTGCGTCCATGCCATATTCTTGTAATCATGCAAAATATTTTGCTGCTGGTCAAATCAATACTTTATCGTCAGACCGGGACTGTCCGGCGAATACGTTACAATTCTTCTATCTTAATATCTTTCCACCTTACTTTGATCCCACCGCCATCATGTATTTGTAATGCTATAAAACCAACACCCTCACCGATCTTTGCATCTTTTATATAGATCATTTGATGACCATTTAACCATGTGGTTACTTCGTCTCCTTTTACTTCTATTTTATAATCATTCCAATCACCCTCTTTCAAATATTTTTCATCTTCAGGTTTCGGTTGTATTAACCAACCACGACCGTAAGATTCATAAATACCGCCGGTATGCTGACCAAGCGGTGCTACTTCTGCCTGCCAGCCACTGATCTTCACCCCATCAATAGAAGAACGGAAGAATACCCCACTGTTGCCATTTGCTTCCTGCTTAAACTTTAAAGTGAGTATGAAATTTTTATAATTCTTTTCGGTAGAAAGATAACCGTATTGTTTATCAGGCCCGCTTTCGCAAATCATTTCTCCATTCTCTACATACCATTTTTCAGTTCCATGAATATTCCAGCCGGCAAGATCTTTACCGTTGAACAGGGAAACTTTCTTTTGTGCGTTTGATACAAGTACAATTGAAGCAAGCAAGCATACGGCAATTATTCTTTTCATAATTAAATATTTGAGGTAAGATAGTTTGATTGAAAATACTAAACTTCCTGAATATTGACTTGTAAAGATATTTTGATAGCATCTGTTTTCAGAAAAGTTCCATAAAGTTCAGAATGTACAAGTGAGTGACACAACAGGCGATGCTATTATAATTGAAAGCCGGCAAACAAATTCTATTCAATATATTCCTGCAAAGCATCGGCTATCTTGCGGTCGTTGCTTAAGCGTGGCAATTTATTTTGCCCGCCAAGTTTACCAATTGATTTCATGTAATCTATAAAGCCATTTTTTCTTACAATAGTAACTTTTAATTTCTCCAGAATATTTCCTGTGATAAGATCATCGTAATAAACATTTTTTGCACGAAGATTATTATCAACCTTTTCAATAAAGGCATGCATATCCTGCGGAGTATTTTCAAATTCTATAAACCATTCGTGGTAACTTTTTCCTTTGCCCTGCTCTACCATCGGCGCAACGGTAAATTCAATTATGTTCAGTGCTTCTTCGTTAGCAGCTCTCATTAACGCATGCTCTACTTCTTCAGCAATAACATGTTCCCCAAATGCAGAAATATAATGTTTGGTTCTTCCGGTTACCAGCAGGCGATATGGTTTTGTTGAAATAAATTTTACCGTATCGCCAATATTATATGCCCACATACCCGCATTGCTGCTAACAATGAGTGCATAATTTTCTCCTTCTTTTACATCAGCAAGAGTTAAGCGTGTCGGGTTCTCTTTAAAAATTTCTCCGGCAGGAACGAATTCAAAAAAGATTCCTGAGTCTGTATTCAATAAAAGTCCCTGCTCTTTATAATTATCCTGGAATGCAAAGAATCCTTCGCTTGCAGGATACAATTCTATGCAATCAATTTTTCTTCCAATGCTCTCGTACAACTTTGATTTGTATGGTTCAAAATTTACACCGCCCTGCACCATTACGCTAAACTGCGGAAACAACTCTCCTACTTTCTTGCCGGATTTTTCTATCAGCCTGTCGAAGTACATCTGCATCCATGGCGGTATGCCGCTGATAAGTGTCATGTTCTGATCAATGGTTTCTCCAATTATTGCATCCAGTTTTGTTTCCCAATCTTCAATGCAATTGGTTTCATAACTCGGCAGTTGATTGCTGCGCAAATATTTTGGTACATGATGATTAACAATACCACTTAATCTTCCTGTTGGTATGCCTCCTACTCTATCCAGTTCAGGTGAGCCACTCAAGAAAATAAGTTTACCCTTTGTAAATTCTGAATTGCCCGATTGCGCAATATAACAAAGCAATGCATCTCTTGCAGAATTGATATGATTGGGAATAGAATCCTTAGTAATAGGAATATATTTTACACCACTGGTTGTACCACTTGTTTTAGCTAAATAAATAGGCTTGCCTTTCCACAATACATTTTGCTTGCCTTCCTTTATTTTTTCTATGTAAGGTTTTATCTGTTCATAATCGCGGATAGGTACCAGCTTTTTAAAATCATCATAAGATTGAATGGTATCAAATCCATGATCTTTCCCAAATGTGGTGACCTTGGCAGATTTTATCAGGTTCTTGAAAATGCGCTGCTGATCGGCCACAGCAGTTTCCATTCCTTTGGATATCTTGTTATTAATATAATTGGCAAACGGACGGGCTAATAGCGACTTTAAGTTCATGATCAGTAATCAGTATCCAAAATTAATAATAGCTTTTAAGCAAAGCGCAAAAGACGGCTAATTTTGCCAAACGAAGATCAAACAGGTAATTTTTTAGATTGGTTTTGGGACGGGCGGCAGTGCTATTATCAGCCCCGGTTGTGTCACTCACTTGTACGGTTTGATTAAAATTCGGCAAAATGAAACCAATTTCCAGCTTATAAACCCAGCTAACTATTGGAAACAGTGGAAAAACTAAAGATTTTTTCTATTCAGCTTGCTTCTTTCAACTTGAAACCATTACCTTTGCCGTCCTAATTTTGGAAAGTTATGTTTGCAGTAGTTAAAATAGCAGGTCAGCAATTTAAAGTACAGGAAGGTCAAAATCTGTACGTGCCACACCTCACAGGAAAAAGCGGTGACAAAGTTGAATTCAGCGAAGTATTGCTTGTAGACAATGACGGCAAATTCTCTGTTGGCAGCGATGTAAAAGCAACCGTTAAAGCAGAAATCGTTAGCGATTTTGTACAGGGCGATAAAGTGATCGCCTTTAAAATGAAAAGAAGAAAAGGCTTCCGTAAAAAACACGGACACAGAACACAGTACACACAAATAAAAATCGAAAGCATAGCTTAGTATTTTGTGACTGCTGATGCAGTAATTTATTTTTATAAATTATGTGTATAAGCAAATATCAAAATATCGAAATCAATAAATTTTTAAAATCATTTTTATATGGCACACAAAAAAGGTGAAGGCAGCGTTAAGAACGGACGTGATTCACAAAGCAAACGTCTCGGTGTGAAAATATTTGGTGGACAACCTGCTATATCCGGCAACATTATTTTAAAACAAAGAGGTACTGTTTATCATCCCGGCAAAAATGTTGGAGTTGGTAAAGACTTTACTTTGTTTGCATTAACGAATGGTGTTGTTGAATTCAAAAAAGGTAGAAATGACAAGACAACAGTGTCAGTTTTACCGGTCGAAATAACAGCGTAAATGTTTTTTTTGGCAGTTATCATAAAGTTTTTTTATTTTTATCCAATATTTACTAACCATTAAATTTTAAAAACAATGGCAACTGCAAAAAAAGCTGCAAAAAAAGCTGCTCCGAAGAAAGCTGCAAAGAAAGCTGCTCCTAAAAAAGCTGCAAAGAAAGCTGCTCCTAAAAAAGCTGCAAAGAAAGCTGCTCCTAAAAAGAAGTAGTCTTGTCGCTTTCAAAAGCACAATAGATTTAAGTCCCGGATTTATTCCGGGACTTTTTTATTTTACAGAACTTTACATTATGGATAATTATGCTATCGCTGACAACTTCTCTTTGCTTGCTAAAGTAATGGACATACATGGAGAAAATAGTTTCAAAACAAAGTCTTATTCATCTGCTGCTTTTACCATTGAGAAATTACCTGTAGAATTATCATCATTGCCTGCGGATAAAATATTCGGCATAAAAGGAATTGGTGAAACGATTGGCAAAAAGATTATAGAGCAAATGGAAACAGGAAGACTTGCTTTGCTTGATGATTTTATTGCCAAAACACCGCATGGCCTCATGGAAATGCTTGCTATCAAAGGGATTGGGCCGAAAAAAATTGCTGTGATATGGAAAGACCTTGAAGTAGAAAGCCTTGGTGAATTATTGTACGCATGTAATGAAAACAGGCTATTACTGTATAAAGGTTTTGGCGAGAAAACACAACAGAATATAAAAGAAGCCATAGAATTTTATTTAAGTAACCAGGGCAGTTATCTCTATGCACAAATAGAAAAGTATGCAACAGAAGCAGATGCAAAAATGAAGACAGCTTCCCCTTCTTTTATGTTTGAACTTTGCGGTGATTTTAGAAGGCATCTTGAGATCATTGAAAAAGTAGAATGGGTTACAACAGCAGATCCAAAAACATTACGTGACTTTTTTACAACGAATGAATATGAAGTCGTTTCATCAGCAGAAACAGAATCGCAATTCAAAGGAAAAGAAAATGTGTTGCTGGTGTTTTATCATACAACGAAAGAGAAATTTTATCAAACACTTTTTGAGAAAAGTTGTGCTCCCGAATTCCTGGAAGCATGGGTCTCAAAAAATAATTTCAATGATACTTATAATTCCGAAGACGCCATTTTTGAAAATGCAAATGTTAAAATTATACCTCCGTACTTAAGAGAGTCAAAAGAAATTCTTACTAAACAATTGCCTGTTGTAATACAGGATAATGATATTACTGCCATCATTCATAGTCATAGTAAATGGAGTGATGGTGCAAATACAATTGAAGAAATGGCTGTTGCTGCAAAAGAAAAAGGTTTGCAATATCTTGTTATTAGTGATCACTCCAAAACTGCATTCTATGCGCAAGGTTTAACGGAAGATAGATTGATAGCACAACACAAAGAAGTAGATGAACTGAATAAAAAATTAGCGCCATTTAAAATATTTAAAAGTATTGAATCAGATATTTTGAATGACGGAAATTTAGATTATACTAACGAAGTGCTTGCCACATTCGCTATCGTTATTGCATCGGTACATTCCAATTTAAAAATGAAAGAAGATAAAGCGATGATGCGTTTGATCAATGCTATTGAAAATCCTTATACAAGTATTCTTGGTCATCCAACGGGCAGGCTATTACTAAGCCGAAATGGTTACCCTGTAGATCATAAAAAGATCATTGATGCATGCGCCGCCAACAATGTGGTTATTGAATTGAATGCACATCCCAAACGACTCGATATAGATTGGCGCTGGATCCATTATTGTCTTGAAAAAAATGTTCTCATCTCCATTGACCCCGATGCACACAGCATAGAAGGCTACCACGATATACATTACGGTGTACTGGCTGCCCAAAAAGCAGGTGTGACTAAAGAAAATAACCTGAGCAGCTTTTCTTTGGAAGCATTTGAAGCATTTTTAAAAGTTCAGCAGGCAAAAAGGAAATAAATACTTGTTTACAGGCTGTTTTTTTATGGCAGCGGTTGTTGCGTCGTATTTTTGTACTGCTGAGCATAAGTCAAAAGTAAAAAGGCAAAATTCAAACCATGAAGGCATTTTTACTTTTTAATTTTGAATTTTTAGTTTGAGGAACATAGTTCTGAAAGTACAAGTGAGTGACACAACCGGCGATGCCATAATAACCCTCTG
The DNA here is from genome assembly GCF_007971225.1 of Panacibacter ginsenosidivorans. Lineage (NCBI taxonomy): Bacteria > Pseudomonadati > Bacteroidota > Chitinophagia > Chitinophagales > Chitinophagaceae > Panacibacter > Panacibacter ginsenosidivorans. Next base: position 1,892,279 of record NZ_CP042435.1, read on the forward strand.
CCCGCTACATTATTTTTCTTCTTTCTTATTTGTGCCCAACAAACTTTCTATTAGTGCTGTAGTTAAGGAGAGTAATATGCTAAACAGCAACGCATCCCACCAGCCATCTACTTTAAAACCGGGCACAATATCTGAAGCCCATTTAATGATTAGGATGTTGATGACAAGCAGGAACAATCCAAGTGTAATAATGGTAAGTGGTATAGTGAGTATAATAAGGATTGGTTTTACAAAACTATTGAGTAAGGCAAGTACAAGTGCAAGCAAAATGGCCGTAACACTATCAACAATAGTTACGCCGGGCAACAAGTAAGCTGCTATAATTGCAGCGCATGCGGTAACCAATAATTTGCCAATGAATTTGCCCATAGTTTTAAATTACGGTTAGTTCATAAAACGCATCTTCTACCAAATACTTTTGCGCAAGCTGCATAATTTCTTCAGCACTTATTGTTTTGATCGTTTCAATGCTTTTATAAAAGTACGCGTCTGTAAGATTATTGAGTACATAATTTTTCCAGCGGGCAATTATTTGAAAAGGCCCGTCAAGATCACCAAGAATAGAGCCGATCATATAGTTACGAACAAGATGCAGTTCCTGTTCCTCAACTAACTCTTCGCGCAATATTTTCATTTCTTTAAATACTTCTGCAACCGTAGCTGCACAAACATCGCGACCAGCCTCTGTACTCACAGCCCATGCGCTTTGCTGCAAATGATTTTGCAAATAACTGTGAATTCCATAAGTGTAGCCTTTGTCTTCACGAATATTGCTCATAAGCCTTGAGCCAAAGAAGCCACCGAAAATGTTATTCAGTACCTGCACCTTTATAAAATCAGGGTGATGCCTGTTGGGGAAAGGCCTTGCAATTCTTATGGCGCCCTGCACACCATTTGGATCATTGATAATATTGTGTTTCTTTTCTGCAGCAGGTTTTGCAACATGCTCAACCATTGGCATAGTTGCAGCATTCAGTGGAAGCTTACCAAAAACATTATTGAGCTGTCCCTGTATATCCGTAGGTAGTTTACCTGCAACAAACAAAATGCATTTGCCTTCGGTATAATATTTTTTATAGAACCGGAACAGTTCATCTCTTTGTAATGCATCATATTCTTCGGCTGAACTGTATTTGCCGTAAGGATGATCAATGCCATAGAGCAATTCATCAATAATACGCCCACCAACAAAATCACATTTCTTCAGGTTTACTTCCAGCTTTTGTTTCTGGTTCTTTTTATAAATGGCCAGTTCCTCTTCCGGAAAAATACTTTCGGTAAATAATTCTGCTACAACCGGCAGCAGTTTATTGATGTGTTTATTTAAACAATGGAGCGTTACTGTAGAAGTCTCATTATAACAACTGCGGTTGAGATACGCACCGTAATATTCAAAATGATCATTAATGGCAAATGCGGATTTATTCTTTGTGCCATTCTTCAGCATATAATTGGTAGTTGCAGCAACTATGTTTTTATCCTCATACCAGTTGCCCGCATAAAAAACCCACTCCACCATTAATACGTCCTGCTCACCCGCATCAATAGCATAAACAGGTACACCATTATCTAAATTAAATTGTGTACATGGTTTTAACTTAAGATCAAGTTGTACTGCATCAAGTATAGGTGGCTGCTTGGTTCTTTCAGGCATATATTGTTTTTATCAGGGCAACAAAATTAAGTGAATGACATAAGAGGCTATTTATTTTTTTGTAACCAGCATACGTATTTTATGGCATCGCCTGTTGTGTCACTCACTTGTACGTTCGGAACAAACTTGAACAAGTTAATGCGTTCATAACGTTTACACGTTATTTCCATGGAATGACCTGCGAACCTGAAAACACGTGAATTGCTGCAACAATTTCTGCTGCACAAGTGTGCGACGCAACCATGTACAATCAAAGCGCTTCAGGCCGGCTTATATAAATCCCTCATTTTTTATCAGCATTACTTAACTTGTGAACTTTCTTTTACAGCATAAACCAACCGATCGCTTTGAAAAATCTTCTTACTGCTTTTTTTTGCTGCTCTACTCTTATTTCATTTGCGCAAAAAAAGAACAGCGCTTATCAACTGCATATTAATAAAGCAACTTCGCCTGTAATCGTAGATGGATCAATGGATGAGCCTGCGTGGCTGAATGCAGAAGCAGCCAAAAATTTTTTTATGGTACTGCCTATGGATACAAGCCATTCAAAAGTTTCCACCGAAATACGCATGACATATGATGATCAGAACATCTATATAATTGCCGTATGTTATCTTATAAAACAGGCGCCTTACATGGTAGAATCACTCCGTCGCGATTTTACTTTTGGCAAGAATGATAATTTTATTTTCTTTCTCGATCCCTTCAATGATCTTACCAACGGGTTTACGTTTGGTGCAAATGCTGCAGGTGCGCAATGGGATGGCATGTTGTACGAAGGTGGCAAAGCAGATCTTAACTGGGACAACAAATGGATCTCCGTTGTAAAGAATTATCGTGATAAATGGATCTTTGAAGCAGCTATCCCGTTCAAGTCTATGCGCTATAAAAAAGGTAATACAACATGGGGTATAAATTTTAGCCGGCTTGATATTACTGTGGCCGAAAAGTCAGCATGGGCGCCGGTTCCAAGGCAATTTCCTACCGCATCACTTGCCTACACCGGCGATCTTTTATGGGATGCACCACCGCCTGAAACCGGTGGAAATTTTGCCGTAATTCCTTACGCATTGGGTGGCGTTTCAAAAGATTATGACAACAATTCCAAAGCTGTTTACAGAAAAGATATTGGTGCAGATGCAAAGATCGGTTTAAGCTCCTCTTTGAATTTAGATCTTACAGTAAATCCCGATTTTTCTCAGGTAGAAGTTGATAAACAGGTTACCAATCTTGATCGCTTCGAATTATTCTTTCCGGAGAAAAGACAATTCTTTTTAGAGAATAATGACCTCTTTGCAAACTTTGGTTACACAAATATTCGCCCCTTCTTTTCAAGAAGAATTGGTTTGGGTGTTCCTATAAGTTTTGGTACAAGGTTAAGCGGCAGCCTTGATAAGAACTGGCGTATTGGGTTAATGGATATGCAGACTAAACATGACAGGGAAGTTGGATTACCTTCTCAAAACTTTGCTGTGCTTGCACTACAGCGCAGGGTATTCGCAAGGTCAAACATAAGGTTCATGTTTGTAAACAAACAATCACTGAACTACGAGCCAGGCAAAGACACTACCAAACCATCGTATTCTTTGTACAACAGGAATATTGGCATCGAATACAATCTTGCTTCTGCAAATAATGTATGGACCGGAAAAGCTATGCTGGTAAAATCTTTTAGTCCAGGCAAATCTGATAAAGATTTTACACATGCTGCAAACCTGCAATATACCAGCAGGCACTGGACGCTTTCATGGCAGCATGAAATAGTGGGCAATAATTACAATGCAGAGGTTGGTTATGTACCACGCAGAAATTATGTAAAAATTAATCCTGTTGCAGGTTATCTTTTTTTTCCAAAAACGTATGGAAAAATTTTGAGTCACGGGCCAAAGCTTAGTACGACGTATTATTACAACAATGATCTGCGGCATACCGATGATGAGACATATTTTGTTTATACTTTAAACTTTCGCGATCAAAGTATTGCAGATGCATGGGTAGCGCATGATTATGTGGAACTTTTGCAGCCATTTGACCCCACCAACAGCAATAAGGATACGTTGCCTACAGGTTCAAAGCATAGTTGGAAAGCGTATGGTTTTGATTATTTCTCCAAACCACAACACCTCTTTACATATAATATCTCCGGCAGGTTTGGCGGTTATTATGCAGACGGCACAAGACTTAACATCAGCACAGATATTGGTTACCGCATTCAGCCTTATGCAAGCATTACACTCAGCACGAGTTACAATCATATAAATATGCCACTGCCCTGGAACATAACAGATTTCTGGCTGGTGGGTCCACGCATCGATGTTACGTTTACAAACAAACTTTTTTTTACAACCTTTGTACAATACAACAATCAACAGAAGAATATAAATCTTAATACAAGACTGCAATGGCGTTACAGGCCTGCAAGCGACCTGTTTCTTGTGTACACGGATAATTATTATCCTGCGCCATTATCAGTCCGTAACAGAGCCTTTGTGTTGAAGTTTACTTATTGGTGGAACAGCTAACCTGGTGAGTGGTCGATGGTGAATGAATTAACTTAGCTAAATACTTACCACCCACAACCGACAACTCATCACTCACAAATTGTATGTTACAAGCTGCATTGCTACTATGCAGTTTTGTTGTGCCACTCACTTGTACGTTCTTATCTTTATTCGGCACACAAAACCTGCCTTTGTAATATCAACTAATTTTTATGTATAAAAAATTATTCATCTTTATAGCAGCATGTTTATTTTTTTCAGTTGCATTGCATGCGCAAAAAGGAAGCCTTTTTATTATTGGTGGCGGCTACCGCACCAAATCATTAATGCAGGAAATGATCAATACTGCACAATTAAAAAATACAGATCACATCGCTATATTGCCTATGTCAGGTGCAGAACCTGATACTTCTTTTTTCTACATCAGGCAGGATCTTGATTCTGTGTGCACAAATACGGTTTCATTTCTAAATTTTACAAAAGATAAGGTTAATGATAAAGAATGGCTTGACTCTCTAAAAAATGCAAAACTTGTTTTCATTACCGGCGGCGACCAAAGCCGGTTTATGAAAGCAGTATGGAACACACCAGTTTACAATGCTATTCATGAAGCTTATAATAATGGTGCTGTTATTGCAGGAACCAGCGCCGGTGCTGCAGTTATGAGTAAACATATGATTACAGGCAACCAGCTACGAGGCGATACTGTTTACCATGCTACATTTGACAGGTTATGGAAAGGCAATATAGAGTTTGAAGAAGGATTGGGCTTACTCGATTCTATCATCATCGATCAGCATTTTATAGTACGAAGCCGTTACAACCGTATGATCTCTGCATTGGCAGCATTTCCTTCTTTTACTTGCATCGGCATCGATGAAGCAACTGCGATAATTGTACACAACCACACAGTAAAAGTTGCAGGTGAGAGCCAGGTTATAGTAATGCAAAAACCACAAGGCATTATCTATGATGAAAAAGGTTTGATAAAATTAAAAAATGCCGATATCAGCATTTATACAACCGGGGACAGTTTTATAATTGGAAAGTAATTATCGTATCACAACATCAGTAGTTTGTTGCTTTGTTTCCATAAGTGATTTTTCAGCACAATCCATTGTACAAAAACGGCTGTATAATTTTTCATACAGAGGCACAATATTATTAATATCGTAACGCACAGCCTGGTTGTAAGCACCTTCTTTTAATTTTTCTAATAATTCATTGTTGCTGAGTAATTCAATAGCCTGCTGTGTCATTGTTTCTACGTCACCAACATTGGCAGTGAAACCTGTTTCTCCAAAAATATTTACTTCAGGTAAGCCCCCTGCATTCGTACTTATGACAGGCACTCTTGCAGCCATTGCTTCCAGTGCAGCTAAACCAAAACTTTCATATTCTGAAGTAAGCAGAAACAAATCAGACACCAATAATATTTCTTCTATCTGCTCCTGTTTACCCACAAAGCGCACATCATCCTGCACACCCAGTTCTTTGGCCAATACTTCCATCGGTGAACGCTCAGGCCCATCTCCTATCATCAGCAATTTAGCAGGCATTGCTTTTCTTACACCCGCAAATACTTTTATTACGTCCTGCACTCTTTTTACTTTTCTAAAGTTGGATGCATGCACCAAAACTTTTTCGCCGTGCGGTGCAATTACTTTTTTAAATGCATCAATAGGTTTCTTACTAAAACGTTTTACATCAACAAAATTGTAGATTACTTCTATCTCTTTTGTTATGCGAAAAGATTTATACGTTTCTTCCCGCAAATTCTGGGATACCGCTGTAATTGCGTCACTTTCATTGATAGAGAAAGTAACCACAGGCTCGTAGGTCTTGTCTTTACCTACCAGTGTTATGTCTGTACCGTGCAGCGTAGTAATAAAAGGAATTTTACCACCTTCTTTCTGTATAATCTGTTTGGCCATATAGGCAGCCGAAGCATGTGGTATAGCATAATGTACATGCAGCAGATCCAGCTTATGATTTTTTATTACATCAACCATAGTACTTGCCAGCGCTATCTCGTAAGGTGGGTAATCAAATAACGGGTAAGTAGGCACACGCACTTCATGATAATAAATATTTGTATTGAAGACATTTAATCTTACCGGTTGCTGGTAAGTAATAAAATGAACGCTGTGTCCTTTATCGGCCAATGCTTTACCCAGTTCTGTTGCCAGTACACCACTTCCGCCAAATGTCGGGTAGCAAACAATCCCTATACGCATGTCATAAAGTTTGAGACTGCAAATTAACAACCATTTATTCATTTGGTTTTACCTTTTATCCAATCCCGAAAACAAACAACATTTGCTTAACTTGGCGGCGGGAAAAAAATTAGCAGCAAGCAGTGAATGATGATTTTTTACCGGCAGCAGTACTTATGGCATCGCCGGTTGTGTCACTCACTTATACGTTCGGAACTCTGAGATGCAAGCGACGAGTTTTGAGCTATGAGCTTCGGGCAAAACGCAATGGCTCAACGCTAACAGCTCAAAGCTCATAGCTATTCTTCAGTACAAGCGTGCGACGCAACGGAAGCTTAATTTTTATTCCTTAGCTTAGTTCATAAAAAAATTGACCTTAAAATAATACAGATGAGAAAATTATTGATCGTACTAATGGCATTTCCATTTTCAGTGATGGCACAAACAAAATATGAAGGTAGTTTAAGTGATTCTGCATTTATAAAAATGATCTCGGATAATATCCTGGTAAGCAGGTCATCATACGATAACCTTTACAACCTTACCAAAAAAGTTGGTGGCAGGCTTGCGGGCTCTCCACAAATGGTAATGGCAGAACAATGGGGTAAAAAAGCAATGGAAACTGCCGGCGCTGATAAAGTGATCATGCAGGAATGTATGGTGCCTCATTGGGTGCGTGGTGGTAAAGACAAAGCTGCGATAATGTATAATGCTGCAGGAAAAAAACAAACCTATCAGCTGAATACACTTGCATTGGGTAATTCACTTGGCACAGGTGCAAAAGGTGTGGAAGCACAGATCATACGTGTAAATAATTTTGATGAACTGGAGCAAAAAAAAGACCAGTTAAAAGGTAAGATCGTTTTTTACAATGTACCATTTGAAGAAACTTTTGTTCAAACTTTTCGCGCCTATGGAAAGAATGTTATATACCGTGCTATTGGTGCAAGCCGTGCCGCAAAATATGGTGCTGCAGCGGTTTTGGTAAGATCAATGACACATGCCATGGATAATAATCCGCATACCGGTTCATTAAGATATAATGATAGTTTTCCCAAAATTCCTGCTGCTGCCATTGGTTTGAAAGATGTGGCAAAACTTGATTCTTTACTGGATAATAATATTGCTGTTACTGCACAATTATTTACGTATGGTAAACAACTACCCGATACTATTGGCCATAGTGTTATTGGTGAATTAACAGGCAGCCAATTTCCCAATGAAATAATAACAGTCGGCGGCCATCTTGATAGCTGGGATGTAAATGAAGGCGCAACAGATGATGGCGCCGGTGTAGTGCAAACAATAGAAATATTAAGAGCATTCAAGGCCTTGGGTTACCAGCCAAAACATACCATACGTTTTGTATTATTTGCAAATGAGGAAAATGGTACAAGAGGCGGAAACAAATATGCTGAAGATGCAAAAGCCAATAATTTGAAAATGATCTTTGCGCTGGAAAGTGATGCCGGTGGATTTACACCAAGAGGATTTGGCTTTACTGCAAATGATACAGTGTGGAACAAAATTTATGCATGGAAAAATTTATTTGAACCTTATGGTTCTGATAAATTTACAAGAGGCGGCGATGGTACAGATATTGAACCGCTAAATGAAACATTTAATACGCCGGTTGCAGGTTTAAGTCCCGATACACAACGCTACTTTGATGTGCATCATGCAGCATCTGATGTATTTGAAGCAGTAAACATCCGTGAGTTAAAGCTAGGCGCAGTTAGCATGGCAGCTTTGTTGTATCTTGTAGATAAATATGGTTTATGATATGAAAAAGAAAATATTACGTTACACACTCCTGATCCTGGTAATTGGATTAGGGCTTTTTATCTACTACCATTTTTACTGGGAATTTGGCCATGGTACTAAAGCTGGTGTACTTAATGCTTTTATGAAGAAGGGTTATATCTTCAAAACCTATGAGGGCAAGATCATACAAAGTGGTTTTAAAGCGAATGTACAAAGCAATGAATTTGAGTTTAGCGTAGTTGATGAAAAAGTAGCGCAGATATTACTTGCTAATTCAGGCCGTGAAGTAGAATTACGTTACAAAGAATATTTTGGAGCACTACCATGGCGCGGTATGCAAAAATATATTGTTGACAGCGTATATGAAATAAGAAAAGGGCCCAATGAAACTGTAATAAGTCCTAAATAAAATATTTATAATAAAACTTTTTTCAGTAAAGCTGCATCATACATAATGCAGCTTTATTTTTCCTGCATTGCAAGAATATTCTTAATTATTTTATCTGCGTGCTCTCTTGAATTTTCAATAAACCATTTATGCGTATCCATGCCACCGCACACAACGCCTGCCAGATAAATGCCCTTATTATTTGTTTGCATTGTTTCAGGATCATATGATGGACGAAGACTCTCATCATTAGATAATTCAATACCGATCTTTCGCAGGAAATCAAAGCCTGGTCTATATCCCGTCATAGCAATAACAAAATCATTCGCAATAGTTACAGGACCATCTTTTGTTTGAATATCCACTTCATTTTTTCTTATTTCAATAACCGAAGCACTGAAATAAGCTTTTATACTTCCTTCCGCAATACGATTGATAATATCAGGCCTTACCCAATATTTTACTCGTTCGCCAATTTCTTTTTCTCTCACCACCATGGTTACTTCAGCACCTTTGCGCCATGTTTCCAATGCAGCATCTATCGCAGAGTTTTGTGCACCAACTACCAGCACTTTTTGAAATGCGTAATAATGCGGGTCTTTATAATAATGTACTACCTTATTCATTTCTTCACCGGGCACATGCATTAATACCGGGATGTCATAAAAGCCAGTTGATACAATTATATGCTTAGCTGTATAATTATTCTTTGATGTAGTTATTGAAAAAAAATTGTCTTTATTTTTTATTACAGCTTTCACTTCTTCAAACAAATGCACATTTAAACTGAACACCTGTGTTACACGCCTGTAATATTCCAGCGCTTCTGCACGGTTTGGTTTGTTGTTCAAACTCATAAAAGGAACCCCGCCTATTTCAAGTCTTTCCGAAGTAGAGAAAAAGGTCATATTAGCAGGATAGTTATACAGGCTGTTGACCAGACAACCTTTTTCAACAATAACATAACTCAATCCCGCTTTCTTTGCAGCAATGCCACATGCAAGGCCAATGGGGCCTGCACCAATAATCAATATATCATACTCACTCATACGCGCAAATTACATACGGAAACGGAAGTAACATAAAGAAGTTTGAAGAACTAAGTATGAAGAAAATTTTGTATCCGGCTTTATTACTTCTATTGAACTGTTGTTGCGTCGCACTCTTGTACTGAAGAATAGCTATGAGCTTATAGCTGCGAGCCATGAGTCATTGTGATTTGTCCGAAGCTCATAGCTCAAAGTTCGTGGTTTGCTCCAGGTTGCTCCGAACGCACAAGTGAGTGACACAACAGCAGATGCCATGAAAACCTTAGCTGGCATAAAAAGCAATTATCATAATCATGACTTAATAAGCTGTGTACACTATGATGATGCCAACAATAATCATACTTACCATCCCGGTAAAAAATAAAATATCTGCAAGCGTTTCTGAAAGCCTGTTATTTTCCTTTCGTAAAGAGATATAGGAAAACATGGTAGCCGCCAGAAAGATAAAAGTATTTACAGAAAGTATTTCATCAGCATAAGTCAGCAATCCGATCTTCATAACACGAAAGAGCGCAATGATGGTTACACATACGCCGGACATTGTAATAGATCCATTAAAAATATGATCTGCTATGTTCCTGTTCCTGTCTTTACCCAGCATACTAAAATAGTTTACTTATAACTGTATTCTATTCTGCCCACAGGTTGCTTTTCTTTGGTAAAACAAAGTTCTTTTTGTTTTAAACCATTAGGGTTATAAATGTATTTCCATACAAGGTAATCACCTGAGCTTTGCGGCACCTGTATGGCTTGCGTAATTGTTCCCTTGTCATCGTATTCAAAAATAAAATCGGGCAATAGTCTCTGAGCCCTGATATTATACCGTACAATATCTGTTAGATTATTCTTTGTGTTATAGTAATAATAATAAGTCTCAACACGTGTTCCTCTTTTCATCCAGCGTTCTTCTGCTATGTTGCCCACACTATCCTTTATCAGTTGTACAATGGTGGTATCTATATTATTCTTTATAAGCAGCATTCTTGCAGGTGCTGCATTCTCATAGATCCACTGATGCACTTCAATGGCACTATTATTCATAAACGCATCTTCAGTTATAGTGCTAATACTTGCCAGGTCGTTGTTATTGTAACTATAAGTGGTGGTGCTTTTAATTTTATCGCTGCTGTCAACTGTTTTCCTGATCTTATTATTGTTATACTGCGATGTGGAAATTGTTCTTGGGGAGCCGGGATGCTCTGATATTGTTGTAATTACCGTGCTGCCTTCAGACAATTGTTGTGTAAGTGAAAAGCCTTCACTTATGGTACCATCTGCTTCAAAACTTTTTGCAGAAACCTGCTGTACATTGTTATCTTTTAAAAGCTTGTATTGTTTGTTGGTTTGTTTCGTGGTAAGAATATCATTAAAATAATATTGCCCTGATGCCATAACTGTTATTGTAGCACATATCAATAGAAATAGAAGCCTCATCTGGTTATATTTGTTTCAAAAGTAAGCTCTGTAATTTTTATTATGCAAAACATCTTGAAAAGTATGTATTGCTGCATTGACCGAGTTATGTATTTTTAGTCAAATTTTAACAGGGTGTCACATCTAAAGGAAAGAAAAGAAAAAAATTGTTTGAACTGTAATGCAGAAGTACAAGGAAAATATTGCCATATATGCGGGCAGGAAAATATTGAGCCCAAAGAAACATTCTGGATGCTGGCAACACATTTTGCTTACGATATACTGCACTTTGATGGGAAATTTTTTAGTACCCTAAAATATCTATTGCTTAAACCCGGCTTTTTATCGCATGAATATTTGCGTGGCAGAAGAGCAAGTTACCTCCATCCCATAAGAATGTATGTATTCACATCTGCTATCTTTTTCATTATATTTTTTTCGTTCATTGTAAAGCCGGATGAAATTGCAAAATCAATAGGTTCAACCAATAGCCCTCTTTCTGAAGAGCATGTAAATACTTTCAGGGATTCACTATCTGCTGCTTATGCAAAAACTACAGACAGCGTACAAAAACAAAAGATCGAAAAACTATTAAATGCTATTGATTATTTTTCAGAAGATACAACAAATAAGAAAACTGATTCTCTGCACAGGCAGTCGTTAAAAGACACTGCAAAAATAGATCTGAATAATAAAGCTGTCTTCAGGGTATTTGGCGACAAAAACCTGCCCGAAACAGAAAAGGAATATGATTCCATTCAAAATGCACTGCCCAAAGATCAACGCGATGGATGGTTTAAAAGTATTGCAAGCAAATGGGCAATTGGCGTAAATAATAAGTATAAAGAAAATCCGGATGATTTTAAGAAAGACTTTATTGAAAAATTCTTTCATTCCGTGCCGCAGGTAATGTTTGTAACACTGCCATTAATTGCATTATTCATGCAGTTGCTCTACATAAGAAAACGCAGGCAGGTATTTTACGTAAACCATGTAATTTTTTTAACGCATGTATATATTGCACTTTTCATTGGGTGGCTAATAACCTTTGGTATTGGCGGTCTGTACGAAGTATCTGGCTGGGAAATTTTTACCTGGCTTAATTTCCTGGTAGGTACCTACATGTTTATTTACACGCCATGGGCAATGAAAAATTTCTACGAGCAAGGCATTGCAAAATCTGTGTTTAAATATTTTATACTGTTGTTTGCTGCGTTTATATTATTTACCATTGTTTTTGGTGTGTTTGCAATTAAATCGGCGATGTAAAAAGAGCTTTTTATGTACTTAGCTGTGTTACTGCTATGAAGCATTGTTGCGTCGCACACTTGTACTGAAGGTTAAATGTCTGCAATCAGCGGTCAGGCCTCAGCTAAAAACGTTTATGATTACTGAATGCTAATAGCTGATACCTGTCTGGAACGTACAAGTGAGTGACACAACAGGCGATGCCATAAGTGCTGAAGCTGCTATCAAAATAATTTTTAAAATATTTGTTCAATGAAAAAAGTTAGTGAATCATTTGAGCGATTGGTTGAAATAATGGATGAGCTTCGCGAAAAATGCCCGTGGGACAGGAAGCAAACCATTCAGACACTTCGCTCTATGACGATCGAAGAAATGTATGAACTGGCAGATGCCATTACCAATGAAGACTGGCAAAATATAAAGGAAGAATTAGGCGATCTGCTGTTGCACATTACATTCTATGCAAAAATCGCAACGGAGCAACAGCAGTTTACGCTGGAAGATGTGATAGAGGGGATTTGTAAAAAACTTATAGTTCGTCATCCACATATTTATGGTGACGTAAAAGTGAATGATGAAGAAGATGTAAAAAGAAACTGGGAAGCCATTAAAATAAAAGAAGGAAAAAAATCTGTAATGACAGGCGTGCCGGTTGCATTACCTGCAGTTGTAAAAGCAACCCGTATACAGGAAAAGGCTAAGCAGGTTGGGTTTGAATGGCACAACAAGGAAGATGTATGGAAAAAAGTGGAAGAGGAAATGGATGAACTTAAAGAAGCAATTGCAGATGGTGATGAAAAACATACTGAAGAAGAATTTGGAGACGTGCTTTTTAGTCTTATAAACTATGCACGGTTTTTGCAGGTGGATGCCGAAGCTGCTTTGGAAAAAGTAAATAAAAAATTTTTGCATCGTTTTAATAAAATGGAACAAGGAGCGGCGGAGCAGGGTAAACAACTAACTGATATGACACTGGAAGAAATGGACGCCATCTGGAACCGTATTAAACATGAAAATCAGCCGCATTGATCAGTATACTTAAAAAAGCTGCTTACAGGCATGGCTATTTGATTATTGCTGCCGCATGGCTGTACACTATCTCATTCTTATTCTCTAATTATTTTGCCGCTGATGCAAGCGCCGGTAAAGTTGCAAAAGTGCTTAGCCAATACCTTACTGAAAAAGAAAAAATATTCGAAACATTCTGCAAAGACACGCAACGATTAAAAGATATTCTTGATAATGATGCGTCTGAACAAAAGGAAGCATTTAAAGAAGATTATGGCTTATTCCTTTATGCCATCAATGACATTGGAAACACCATAGAGGTTTACTGGAACACTAATCAAATGTCTATACAGGCAAATGATCTTAAAAGACCGGATGGCTTTCATGCAGTAAAATATAAAAATGGTTTTTTTGAGTTATTGAAAAAAACTGTTGTTGTTGACAAACGGGAATATGTTGTTGCTGCGCTGGTGCCGGTATATTGGGATTATAGCTTTGAATCGAATGATGTACAAAAAAGATTTGCTGTGCCCGGGCTTGAGAAAGGATATGCTATATCAAAAGACAGTGGCGCTGTCACTGTACTAAACTCTTTAAAAGAACCGGTCTTTTACCTGGGCGATAAAAGCGTAACCTCACCAGATGAACCGGGAGTTGCTTCTATTATACTGCGTGTAATAGCATTGATGCTCCTGATGATATTTATAAATGCTCTTGCAGTAGAGCTTGCAAAACGTACAGGCTTTATTACAGGCTTCTCTTTTCTTTTTATAATTGTAGTAACAGCGAGAATACTTACTTACCTGTTGCCTTCTCTTTTCAACTTTCAAAAATACCAGCTTTTTAATCCGGCCATCTTTGCATCGAGCAGCCTGCATCCTTCATTGGGCGATCTTCTTATCAACACCATTTTGCTTTACTGGCTCGTTTACTTTATAAAATTTAATTATCATTTTTCTCAAAAGCTGCCGTTAAATGAAACGATCAAAAAAATGGCCGGTGTAATTGCATTGCTTCTTTTGCCCCTTTTTACGATGGAGCTTGCCGGCATACTAAGCAGCCTTGTAATGGATGGAGTGGGCATCCCCTTTGATGTCACCAGTTTCTTTGATCTGAACATTTATACACTGGTAAGTTTTATTATTATTTGCTTTTTGATACTAAGCTATTTTTATACGGCGCAAATGCTTGTTAAGCTTTCGCATTTTACACAGTCAGGGCTTTATTGGCGTATTATAATACTACTTTCATTCGCATTATTTCTGCTTGGCTTAAAGATCTCGGGAGATAATGATACGCTCATCAATTTTTCACTTGTAGCATGGATCATATTATTTTATTTTTTTGTTGAGCTTGATAAAAGTGGCATTAACAGTATATTTTATAAGACCTCTTATTTTATTCCGTGGAGCATATTTTTAATAGCATCTGTTTCTGCACTGCTTATTTCACAAAACAGGCAGCTTGAACATACGAGACGAACGACCATTGCAGAAAATGTGAGTATGAAAAGCGATTACACAAGTGCCAAAATACTCGATGTTTCTCTAACCGGGTTTTCAAATTTTATAAAGGATACGAAATTCAGTGAATTTACCGATGAAGAAAAAAACAGGTTATTAAAAGAAAATCTTAGCAATAATAACTTTGAAGGGTACCTGAATAATTTTTATACCCGCATTTATACTTTTGGCAGCCACCAGCAACCCTTATTCAATACAGATTCCACTTCTTACAATGTACTGAAATCTATCATTGTCAACCAGTCTAAGGTAACAGATGTGCCCGAGCTATATTATTATGAAAATGACGCAACCAGTTTTAGTTATATCTATGAAAAAGATATTTACGAGCCTGATTCTGTTTTGGATGGACATATATTCCTTATCATCAGCCCAAAAAAAAATGGAGAAGAAGGGTTTAACCCTCAAATATTCAAGCAGCTTGTAAAAGACGAATCGGTTGTAGGAAAAGATTATGCCTACGCCGTTTACAACAAGCAATATAATCTTATTAAGAGCAGCGGCAACTATAATTTCAGCGATATTATTTCAATGAAACAGGTGCCAAAATTCGGGGATGAATATGTGCAGCATGATGGTTATTCTGAACTCTGGCACAAAGCATCAGACGGAAGGGTTGTTGTAGTGGCAAAAAAGAATATCTGGTTTATTGAGGCGATCACATTCTTCGCTTATCTTTTTGCACTGCTTATCCTGCTTATTGCAATACAGCATTTTGGCACACTTATTTTCAGCACGCATTTTAAAGCAGAAGAGTTAAAAAGAATTTTCCGTTTCAATATCCGTACGCAAATACAAGCCATCATTGTGTCTGTCAGCATCATATCTTTTATTATTATCGGTATAACGATCATTTCTTTTTTCATTTTCAGCTTTACCAGTAATAATGAAAAAAAACTGATGGCCACCTCGGATATTATTGTAAAAGAAGTGCAACAACTTTCAGATGACAAATATGCCATCAGCGATATTGCAGACCTCAGCAAAATAGACCTTGGCAGCGAGCTGCAACAAAAGATACTTGATATAGCAATTGTACACGATATAGATTTTAATCTCTTTGATCTTAATGGAAATCTGCTCATCTCCTCTCAAAAATATGTGTACGATAATGCCATACTCAGCCGCAAGATGGATCCACGTGCATATTATTCCATGCACTATGAACACAGCACAAGGTTTATACAGGAAGAACAGGTTATTGACTTTTCTTTTCAAACCATTTATGTGCCTGTACAGGGTAGCAATAAAACAACATTTGCTTATCTCAATATTCCATCCATCAATACACAAAAAGAATTAAAGCAGGAGATTTCGAATTTTCTTATAACCATTCTTATTCTGAATGCATTAATATTTATCATGGCAGGCGCTATTGCCATTTGGGTTACAAAGCGAATCACTACTTCATTTACCCTCATAGGTAATAAAATGAAAGCCATCAGTTTCGGTTCAGTAAATGAAGAAATAGAATGGAAAAAAGAAGATGAGTTAGGCGAACTGATTGCAGAGTATAACAAGATGGTGCGCAAACTGGCAGACAGCGCACAGGCACTTGCCCGCAGTGAGAGAGAAGGTGCATGGCGTGAAATGGCCAGGCAGGTGGCGCATGAAATAAAAAATCCGCTTACGCCAATGAAGCTAAGCATTCAATACCTGCAGCGTGCCATTGACAACAATGCGCCGAATGTAAAAGATCTTTCAAAACAGGTTGCAGGAACACTGGTTGAACAAATAGATCAGTTGTCGAAAATTGCAGGTGACTTCTCTCAGTTCGCGAACATTGCCAATGTAAATATTGAAGTGTTCGATCTTTCCAACACAATAGAAATGATCGTACAATTGTATAGCGCAGATGAACGCATTAAGATAACGTGGGAGAAAGAAGAAGGAACATATCTCATAGAGGCAGACAGAACACAAATAAACAGGCTCTTTACCAATCTTGTAAAGAACGCCATCGAGGCACATGAAAATATTAATGACGCAAAAATTTTCATTCAACAATTGATAAAAGAAAATGAAGTACTTATTTCTATTAAAGACCACGGGCATGGTATTCCGCAAACTATGCGGCCTAAACTATTCACACCCAACTTTACCACCAAATCATCAGGAACCGGTCTTGGACTTGCAATTTGCAAAGGCATTGTAGAAAAAGCCAACGGGCATATATGGTTCGAAACAAAAGAAAATGAAGGCACTACTTTCTTTGTTTCTATTCCGCTTACAGATAAGTAGTTTATAGAATTTATGGGCCACACCGTTGAATAAGCATTAAACTTTCGTTGCGTCGCACGCTTGTACTTCCTGTTCATTATTGAACTAAACGATGCAGTGTGCGACGCAACAAAAGCATCATAGCATTACTGCTGCCAGGCACATAAAAAAACATCAACACTTTATATGTATTGATGTTTTATATAAATAATATTCAACAATTTTTATCCGGCTATACTAAAATTAGTATACACTTTTTCTTTCAGCATTTCACGAATAGCTGAAGCAATACCAGCAGCATCATAACCGCATTCCTTGTGTAACTCTTTCAATGTGCCATGTTCTACAAGCCTGTCTGGTATACCCAATATTTTTACTTCTGCTTTATAGTTGTGTGCATTCATAAATTCAAGAACAGCACTTCCAAAACCGCCCACAATAGTTCCATCTTCAACAGTAAGCACTTTGTCGTATTTTGTAAATACTTCATGCAGCAATGCTTCATCAATTGGTTTTACAAAACGCATGTCGTAATGTGCAGGATCGATACCTTCTGTTCTTAATTCGCGTATAGCTGCAGTTGCAAAATTACCCGGATGACCAAAGCTTAATATGGCAGCATCTTTTCCATCTTTTATTTTGCGCCCTTTACCAACTGTTACTTCCTGAAAAGCAGTTCTCCATTCAGGCATTACACCTTCACCACGCGGATAGCGGATAACAAATGGACATTGATTGCTATCGAGCTGAGCGGTGTACATCAGGTTGCGTAATTCCTGTTCATTCATTGGCGCACTGATGATCATATTTGGTATGCAGCGGAAATAAGGTATATCATAAGCGCCGTGATGCGTAGGTCCATCTTCACCAACAAGACCGGCACGATCAAGACATAAGATAACCGGTAGCTTTTGTATAGCTATATCATGCACTACCTGGTCAAAAGCACGCTGCATAAAAGAAGAATAAATGTTGCAGAAAACACGCATACCCTGCGTGGCAAGGCCAGCACTTAATGTGGCTGCATGCTGCTCACAAATGCCCACATCCAATGCACGTTTAGGCATTTTTTCCATCATAAATTTTAGTGAAGAACCGCTGGGCATAGCCGGTGTAATACCCATGATCTTTTCATTCTTCTCTGCCAGTTCTATAATGGTATAACCAAATACATCCTGGTATTTTGGTGGCTGTGCAGTTTCGTACTTCTTTTTATAGATCTCACCGGTAACCTTGTCAAACAAACCTGGTGCATGCCATTTTGTTTGATCTTTTTCTGCAAGATCGTAGCCCTTCCCTTTTACTGTGACTATATGTAATAATTTTGGACCGGGCATTTTGCGCAGGTCTTTCAATGTATCAACCAACTTGGTAATATTATGTCCATCAATCGGGCCAAAATAACGTATGCCCAATGATTCAAAAAGATTACTGCTCTTGCTAATCATACCTTTAATACCGGCTTCCATTTTACTCGCCATATCACGGGTAAAATGTTTGCCCACCGGAAGCTTACCCAGCATCTTCCAGATATCATCCCTGAATTTATTATAGGTATGCGAAGTAGTAATAT
Organism: Panacibacter ginsenosidivorans; assembly: GCF_007971225.1. Taxonomy (NCBI): domain Bacteria; kingdom Pseudomonadati; phylum Bacteroidota; class Chitinophagia; order Chitinophagales; family Chitinophagaceae; genus Panacibacter; species Panacibacter ginsenosidivorans. The sequence continues at coordinate 1,910,836 of NZ_CP042435.1, forward strand.
CAGTAAGATATTCTTTTAGTGCCCCAACATTTGGGTCAATACTCATGCAATTGTCATTAAGCACCACCAACATATCTGCATCTGCAACGCCTGCATGGTTCATAGCTTCAAAAGCCATACCCGCGGTCATAGCGCCATCACCAATTACAGCAACTGATTTCCTTTCTTCTCCTTTAAGATTAGCAGCAATGGCCATACCAAGTGCCGCAGAAATAGAAGTGGAGGAATGTCCTACACCAAAAGTATCGTATTCACTTTCGCTGCGCTTGGGGAAACCACTTAGCCCTTTGTATTTACGGTTGGTGCTGAAATTATCACGACGGCCGGTGAGTATCTTATGACCATAAGCCTGGTGACCCACATCCCACACAAGTTGATCATAGGGGGTATTGTACACATAATGCAGTGCAACAGAAAGTTCTATCACACCAAGACTGGCACCAAAGTGACCGCCGTGCACACTTACCACATCAATAATATACTGACGCAATTCATCACAAACCTGGTGTAACTGTTCGCGGCTCAACTGCTTAAGATCATCGGGGGAATTAATCTTACTAAGTAAAGCGCCGGGTGTTATCTCCATTCGGGAATAATTTAAAGCTGTAAAAGTACAATTTTAAGGCCATTCTGACTTTTCGCATATCCACAAACGCATATACTGTAATGATAGTTTACTATTTTCAAAATAATTTTATAACCAGATAGCCGCCATATTTACCTTTAATCAAATGGCATCCGGGTTTGGAGATATATTCGGTTAACTTTGAATTTGTCCCATTTGTACCAAAATGCTTATGATGAAAAGGAATCAAATGAACATGAGAAAGCATAAACCTTAATCACAAATGAAGTACAGAGTATCAGCATATTGGTTGTGCCAGTTGGGTGGCTGGAGCAGTTATATCCTTGTATATACCTTTTTTTATTTTACTATCCGCACAAAACCAAGTCCGGATTTTTTTCCAACCCTGTTTATTGATGCTGTTGGTGGCTTATGTATTACACACCTGATGCGCATTTTCATAAAAAAGTACAATTTCCTTAATCATGATATAAGAAAACAGATCATTTTCATGGCAGTAACTACTTTGGTTTTCTCTCTTTTATATGGAACCATTGTAGTAAAGGTTGATGAATTGCTGAATTACGAATCTGATATGTGGAAGCAATATACTTTCTGGAATAAAGTAATGCGTGCATCCATTTCGTATTTTCTTATCCTTAGCATCTGGAACCTTATTTACTTTACTTATCACTACGTAATGAGAACAAGAACAGATAAGTTAGATAAAATAAGACTTGAAAGCCTCGTAAAGGAATTAGAATTAAAGACCATTAAATCACATATTAACCCTCATTTTATTTTTAATGCGCTTAATAGCATAAGAGCGCTCGTAGATGAAAACCCCGAAAGAGCAAGAACTGCTATTACCGAATTAAGCAATATACTCCGCAGCAGCATGCAGGCCGAAAAACTGGAAACAGCAACACTTGAAAGAGAACTTAGTCTGGTAAAAGATTACCTTGAATTAGAGCATATCCGTTTTGAAGACAGGCTGAATGTTGAATACGATATTGATGAAGATACATTGGATCAGCAGGTGCCACCGATGATGCTGCAGACATTGGTTGAAAATGCCATTAAACATGGCATCAGCAAACAGGTTAGCGGTGGTAAAATAAAGATCATTTCAGATTTCAGGGGAGATCATCATGAATTGATCGTTCAGAATACCGGTAAACTTGCGGTAGAAACAAATTCAGAAGGTTTTGGTATTGTAAGTACACAAAACAGGCTTAAACTTTTGTATGGCGGTAAAGCCGCATTTGCATTACAGAATGTAAATGGCAATATGGTAGAAGCCAAAGTAATTATTCCCGTTTTAAATTCATAACTAAAATCATAAAGCAGATATTCCTATGCCTATCAAAGCAATTATAATCGACGATGAACGCCTGGCCAGGACAGAGCTCAAAAAACTCTTGCAGGAGTTTTCAGATATTCATGTAATTGACGAAGCTGCCAATGCAGATGAAGGTGTTGAAAAAGTAGAAACACAAAATCCTGATCTCATTTTTCTTGATATACAGATGCCGGGAAAAACCGGTTTTGATCTTTTGGGAGAATTAGATAAAGCACCGCATGTTATTTTTACAACAGCTTATGATGAATATGCATTAAAAGCTTTTGAAGTAAATGCACTTGATTATTTGCTAAAACCCATAGAACCAAAGCGTTTGAGCGATGCTATTCAAAAATTGCAGTATGAAATAAGTAAGGAGCGTGAAGGGTTGAATGGTTTTCTAAATCGTGGCCCTCTTACAGAAAACGATCAGGTATTTGTAAAAGATGGTGAGCGTTGCTGGTTTGTAAAGCTTAATGAAATTCGTCTTTTTGAAAGCGTTGGCAACTATGCTAAAGTTTTCTTCGCTACCAATAAACCACTCATCTTAAAATCGTTGAATGCATTGGAAGAAAGATTGGATGAGCGCGTATTCTTCCGTGCTAACCGTAAACACATCATCAACCTGCGGTGGATAGAAAAAATTGAACCTTATTTTAATGGCGGTTTGCTGGTTGAATTAAAAGGTGGCGAAAAAATAGAGGTAAGCCGCAGGCAAACAGTGAAGTTCAAAGAAATGATGAGCTTCTGATTTTTATCGCAGAGACCATCAAATGAAGAGAATTATTTTGGGCCCAACAGCAGAATAAATATTTAGCTGCTGTTGCGTCGCACTCTTGTACGTTCAGGCCATTATTCAGCAAACTACCAAGACACAAAACCTTAAAAAAATTTGTGTAATTCGTGATTCAAAATTCGTGTCGAAGTCATTTATTGTTCATTTAAGGTTAGAACGTACAAGTGAGTGACACAACGAAGATGACCAAAGAAATAAATGCCGATAACAAAAAATACACATGAAGAAAACCATTTTTATTACTTTATTATTTATTTCACCATTTACCTTCTCGCAAAAAATAAATAAGATCATTAATGCCAAAGAAGTTGAAAGAATAGAAAAGGTTCTTTCTGCTGATGACATGAAAGGCCGTGCCATATTTACACCTGGCATAGACAAAGCCGCTGATTTTATAAGCAGTGAATTTAAAAACGCCGGGCTAAAAACATTCAACAATGCAGATGTTTTTCGCCAATCTTTTATCATGCTTAAACCAAAAAGGCAAAGTGTTTCAGCCACTGCCGATGGCCAGGTTATTGATGAAAAAAATATAATTATAGTAACTACTAAAAAAGATCTTTCTATAAACGATGCTTCGGGTTTTGAAAAAGCATCTATTAAAAGTGGGGATAATTTTTTCAATATGGTATTTGGTTTTATAAGTGCCGGAAAGAATTATGTAGTAACTGTTGATACCGCGTTTGCCAAAAGTTTTCCGCGCTTACAATATTTTACCAAACAGGTAAACCCTTCGGAAACAAGTGTGATATTTATACTGGCTGCAACAGCACCTACTACTTTTAAAATAGAAGCCGGGCATAGCTTTGACACATTGAAGCTTGCAAATGTTGTTGGTATGTTACCCGGTAAATCAAAAAAGGATGAGTTTGTAATTTTTTCTGGTCATTATGATCATCTTGGTGTTGGCAAAGTTGTAAATGGCGATTCAATTTATAATGGTGCAAATGATGATGCTGCGGGAACAACAGCCGTTATTATGCTGGCAAAATATTTTGCTAAGCTGCATAACAACGAACGCACTATCATATTCGCTGCATTTACAGGTGAAGAAAGCGGTGGTTACGGTTCTAAATATTTTTCAGAACAATTAGCGCCTTCTCAGGTTATGGCCATGTTCAATATTGAAATGATTGGTACAGATTCCAAATGGGGAAATAACTCAGCTTATATTACAGGTTACGAGAAAACAGATATGGGAAAAATACTTCAGCAAAATCTTACTGGTTCTGCTTTTACTTTTTATCCTGATCCTTATACAGAACAAAATTTATTCTATCGGTCAGATAATGCAACACTTGCCAGGCTTGGTGTTCCGGCTCATACCATTTCTACTTCTAAAATGGATAGCGAACCTAATTATCATAAAGTAAGCGATGAGATGGGAACGCTTGATATGAATAATATGGCAGAGATCATTAAAGCTATTGCTATTAGTTCTGCGAGTATTGTTGCAGGAAAAGATACGCCTTCAAGAGTTGATACAAGTGAGTTGAAATAAATTAATATATAGCCTTGAAGATTTTTGAAACCTTCAAGGTGAATAGTGATTAAAAAAGCCGCAACCAATGTAGCGGCTTTTTTAATGAGGCACCAATTTATCTATTGTATCAGTTTAGCTATATTCTGCAATGGCAGCGTATTGGCCATTGCAAGTATTTCCGTTTCGGTAGTGCCGTTAACTGTAATAGTCATCAACGCACTGTTAAAAGGTATTTGCAAACTATAGTTTGACTGTCCGTCTGCGTTTTCTCCCTGCTTTTCCAACCTTGCTTTGTAACCTTGTACCTTAACCACTTTGGTATTTTCATCCCGCATCATACCACCCAGTAATGCTGAATTTAGAAAAGTGTTTAATGTACCTATCAAGGGAGAGTTATTAATGATCTCTATGGATGCTTTGCCCATCGTTCCATAACTGCGATGAATAGTAGCACCAACAAATCCTGCATTGGCACTTACATGATCATCTTTTGCATTCATGGCAAGTGTATCTAACTTAACAGGCATTATTTTTAAAACTTCTTTGCCGATAATCATGTCTAGTTCCTGCATAGCCTGCTCCAATGCAAAATGTGCATCTTCCAGTTTTCCTGCAGCGTAAGAAGTTTTAGCTGTTGTCATTTGTGTTTTAAAGTCGCCCTGCGCAAACGAGATAGCTGCAAAGGCTAAACAGAATACAGATATAATAAGTTTTTTCATTTGATTATTTTTTATTGTTTTTTGCCAAATGGAATTCGCCCTAATTAATTATAGATAAGAGCAGCTTTCTTCTGGCTCATTTCATTGTTTATTTTTTTGGTTGTGGTTGTTATTGTTCGCCGAGCATTTTTTTGATGCCGTCAATATCAAATGCGTTGGCGGCATTCATTACTTCTGTTTCGTCCGCAAAGTTGATGCACTCCCAAACGATGAGTGACGACTGCCCAAGTGTTACCATCAATGTATAGCCTTTGCTGTCTTCGTATTGTATGATAGCTTTATTACCTTTTACTTTTGTTTGCTTCATATTCTGATCCTGCCCATTGGCCTGCGTCATATAAGCATTGTTGAAGTAAAGGTTTGCCATGCCTGCGTACATGGCATTATTACCAATAGTAACGGTTAGCTGTTTATCTTTCTTGTCAGTGTAAACACGTTGTATGGTCATGTTATTCCAGCCCCATTGTGTGCTTACCACTTTATCCTGCATGGTATCTTTTGCAAGACCGTCAACAGGGTCTGGTAATGATTTCAACAGTTCTCGTCCCAGTTGTATCTCTATACCGATCAAAGCCTGCTGTATAGAATAACGCGCATCGCTGTAATTAGCTGCAGCCTGTGCCTGTTCAGCATCGGCCATCTGCTGATTTACATCGGGGGGTGGTGTGTTCTTTAAACCGCCACCACCTTTATTGACAGGTTTTCCGTTCGCGTCTGTGGCTGTGTTTGCATCTGTACTGGTATTATCAGTGCTGGTGGTTGAAGGATTTACTGTTTTGTTTACTTTATCTTTTAACTTTTTTAAAAGCTGTGCGTGGCATGGATTGTATGCGCAAAGAGCACTAAAGACAAGCACTAATAGAATCGGCTTTTTCATGATGGGTGATTGATTTTTGACAAGAAATTTGAAGAATAAGTTTACGGATCAGTTAATGATTACTGCTGCAATTTAAGATTTTCCTGCACAGGAGTTTTTTTCTGCTGATGAAAAATAAAAAAATGAGGCAATGTTGTGCCGATAAAAGTTTAAGACGTACAAGTGAGTGACACAACAAAGATGCCACCTGCACAACAGCTGGTAACCAACATTTATTTTTTCTTGTGCTGCATAAAGAACTTCCACATATTACTGATTGCTGTAGTTGTAAGTCTTCCATTTGCAGACAATGAAATTGCTGTTACGGGTAGCACAGGTACTAACAAGTTATTGCAGGAACCTTTGTTATCCGGATTAAAAAAAGAAGCGATGGCAGTAACTTTTCCCGGCAGATCGCAGGCAAATTTGTGGGCCATTGCAGCGCCATTACCAAAGCCTGCAATATAAACCTGGTCCGGATCACACTGATAACGCTGAATGAAATAATCTGTAAGTATGGAAAGATAACCGACATCGTTTACTGAATCTTTATTTGTGCCATCATTCCACTTTGTGTCAACTGCATCAGGGTAGATAATGATAGCTCCGGCGCTGTCTGCATTTGCGTGCAAAAGATCGCCATAAGTTTTGATGACATTCTTTGCAGAAGAACCTTTATCATGCAGTATTATGACCAATGGATATGTTTCCTGTTTCCCATAATCAAGCGGAATATAAAAAGTGCAGCTGCGTGGTATATTGTCAATATTAAAGTTGCTGCTATAAATTGTTTGCCCGGGAATTGCATCCTGCGCATCGGCAGTTATTGAAGCAATAAGTATAAAGAATGTATAAATGAGCTTTTGCATGGCAAAGGCAAGTTAATCAATACTGCAAAAACCGGGTAAAGAAGATGTATATTCAGGGCAGGATCTGCAGGCGCTCAGCAAAAACTAAAATAGTGGTGTCCATATCATCAAGCATTTTAGAACGTTCTTCATGATCGTGCGGCTGAACAAAAACCACATAGTGAAAGCTATCGATATTAAAGTGATAATGTGTGTGACCCGCCTTAACAACTATGCTGTGAAAATGTATCCTGTCTTCTTTTAGAAGCATATCATTGCGCATATTGATGGCATTAATACCATCGTAAACAATGAGCGCTAACAACATTGCAAGGAAAAAAATGGGGATATAAATAATGCTTTTCATTAGCTAAGACATTGGAGGATCTTAAATACGTTCAACAAACAAATATAGCAAGAATGAAATTCCTTAAACATAATTATATGTAGGGCACATATTTCAGCCTGGTTTGATTTAGGTGGATGCTTATTATTTTACGGGCACTACTTCATAGATAGCACTAAAAAGATAAACCAGGCCGGTCTTTATTTCTGTGCAGCGGTAGCGCTTGCGCAGCTTCTCCCCCTTCCTGAATACCCTGCCATCCCTGGTGACAAACAATCCATTAGCCGGTATCTCTTCTACCAGCAAAATACCATCTTTACCAGCATCATATTTGCGCAGCACACGCATCAAATGCTCTTCTGCGCAACTGCTGGCTGCAGGGTTTGTGAGGGAGCGTTTCAGTTCTTCTTCAATATCCGGTGGGAAAATATTTTTGTTTACAAAGTCGGCTAATAAACGGCCGTAAATATGTTTCCACTCTTTACCATGTGCAGAAACCCGGTGGCCATGATGCTCATAGGTAAGCAAATGTGCCAGCTCATGTAACAATGTTATCAGGAATGCATACTTATTCAGGTTGCTGTTTACCGTAATACGGTGGTTCTTTCCATGCACTGCATTACGGTAATCCCCGAGCACAGATTTTCTTTCTCTTGTAACAGTAAGGTGCACTTTATAATGGTGCAGATAATACACCACTTTATCAAAACAATTATCCGGCAGAAATGCTGCCAGCGCATGCATAGGATGCTCTTTAACTGCTGCCATTCTTCCGGTTTAAATTCGAGGCTATCCGCACATCAATTACAGTATAAAAAATATACAGGACCATGCAGGCAATAACTGCATAAATACTCCTGCTCTCACCTGCAGCTACCAGGTATATAACGATTACAATTGCTATTATCATTAGCTTTATAAAAGTACCCAGCATAACTGATCTTACAAACACCTGTGGATTGGGGTTCTGTATGGCTCTCTTTTGTATAGAAAAAACAGCAAGAGAAAGTATAAATAGTAAAATGTTACCAAAACCAAGTACTATGGGATCAATATTTTTTGCAGTGAGCCATGTTTTTGTAACGGTACAAAAACCGGTAACGATCATAAAAAGTATAAACAGTGGGGCAATGGTTTTATTCTCTTTCGTTTTATCCATTATTGTTTATTTGAAGTATCCTTTACCGCTTTAATGATCATGCCAATGATCACGATCAAAGGTAGCAACCAGATAAACAAAGGGAAACCGGTTTTTATCCACTTATCAACCCACGAGCCTGCGTAAGTTGCGAGGCCAATACCTGCCAGCAACTGGAATGCAAGTCCTGCATAGCTTAGCATTAATGCTTTATTACTTTTTCCTTTTTCCATAAGGCTTAGCTAATCATTTACCCTTTCGGCTTTGGGCACTTTAAGTGTGGTGGTATCTAATTGCACCGCATTGCCGCCGTTAAGAATTTTTTTCAACCCGTCAAGATACTGATCTTTATAAATAATGGCCTGCTGCAGCGAGTCTGTACGCATCTTTAATACCTGCAGCTCTGCACGGCTGGTATTATTGCCATAACCCGGAATATAAAACTTCAATGGCGTAAGCACCAGCAGCGCCACCGTTAAACCAACCAGCAAAATAAAGATACTGCTCAGTGCCACATACACGCTAAGCCGCGACAGTTTAAATGTGATCACTTCTTCATACGTATCATCATTCATCACTACAAGCCGGTAGCGGTTTTGCCTGCGTTTTACCGTTGCTTCATTTTCTGTTTCTGACATAATCAATGAATAAGAAATAAAGATAGTATTAATTGCAATGATGCATAATTTCCAACAGCATGAGATTTATTATGAGCCAGAGTGCAGTGCTGCTATTGGGCTTTCGTTGCGTCGCACTCTTGTACTGCTTGTTTTTATATGAGCTTTAAAATGAAGCGGAATCTATTTTAGCAAATGGAAAAATAATTTCGGGTGGTTATATATGTTCTGATTTTTCCGACCGTATCCAACCAATTGGTTATATGCGTTCCAATTTCTCCGACTATATGTAACCAGTTAGTTTTCTCTTTTGCCGCAATAATATCCAACCGAACAAGAGTGCGACGCAACGATGCTTAATATTATTACTTAAGCCCGGCTCATAAAAATAAAAAAACCGGAAACAATACTGTCTCCGGCCTTAATAATGTTGCGTTTGGTTTTAATAATCCAACCACACATTATTACCCCTGTTTATATCAGGATAATTTTTGTCGGGATCAACAATAATTTTTGCGATCTTATCTGTAGAACTGAATTTGAATTTCCATACTGAGCCATGCTGCCATATTTCTACAGGCAACATTTTGCGGCTTACTTTGCCATTGGCCTCGGTTATTTCAAGCGTTACAGGCATTGGTAATTTTTCCATGTTGGAAATAGTAATGATACTGCCCTGTGATGGATCTCTATTTATATATGCAACATCGTCTATCGACAGGTCTATCTTCCACTGGTTCATGAACCAGCCACGCCAGTACCAGTCAAGTGTTTCGCCTGCATAATTTTCTATGCAATGAAAGAAATCGTAAGGCGTTGGATGTTTGAATGCCCAGGTATGCACATAATAACTGAATGCGCTGTCGAAACGTGCTCTGCCTAAAATATTTTCACGCAGCATAGTTAAACCAAGACCGGGTTTAAAGTAAGCAACAAAACCAAGATTGCGTGGTTGTGTTACATCAGGTACGGTCATAATACTTTCCGAACTATCGGTAAACATATATTTAGTATATCCTGTATGGTTACCCGGATCATCGTCATTGTATTCGCCGTTATTAAATGCAGAGTCTGCCATGGTGTTGATAAATGTGTTAAAGCCTTCATCCATCCACGGGAATTTTCTTTCGTTGCTGCCGACAATCATCGGGAACCAGTTGTGGCCAAACTCATGCGATGTTACCCCCCATAGTCCGCCTTTTTTTGCTCTTGAGCCGCAGAACACAATGCCGGGATATTCCATACCACCAACTATGCCTGCCACATTTGTTGCAACAGGATAAGTGAACTCGTATAAATATTTTGAATAAAATTCAATAGCGCCCTTTACATATTCTGTGCTTCTTGCCCATGCACTGTCTGTTGCTACTTCTGCCGGATAAACAGACATGGCCAATGCTTTTTTACCGGATGGCAAATTTATTCTTGCCGCATCCCATACAAATGCAGCAGAAGATGCCCATGCCACATCTCTTGTATTGGTGCAACGGAACTTCCAGGTAAGGTGATCTTTTGAAGGTCTTGTAGATGGATCGGTAACTTCATCTGCGGTGCGCAGCATCACTGTTTTGTCGCTGTTCTTTGCAGCATCCCATCTTTTCAATTGTTCTGCAGTTAATACATCTTTAGGATTGAGTAATTCGCCTGACCCAACAATAATTTGATTAGCCGGTGCAGTAATGCTATAATCAATATTGCCATACTCCAAATAAAATTCACCCTGACCCAGATAAGGCAGCGTGTTCCATCCATTCACATTATCATACACACACATGCGCGGATACCATTGTGCAATTTCATTGATCCAGCCATTTTTTGTTTTCAACCGGCCCATGCGGTCCGTACCATATTCAGGAATGGCAAAATGAAAGGCAATTTTAAATTGTATACTGCCACCGCCTGCTTTAAGAGCATCAGCTAATTTTATCTGCATGCGGCTATCGGTAATAAAATAATTTGCTTTTTGTTCTTTACCATTTACTACAATACTTACAGACTCTATGTTGTAGCCGCCATCGAATGCATTACGGTTTGCCCAGCGTCCACCGCTGATAGCAGTTGCAGCAACAGCTCTCGAATCCTGGTCATAAATATTCTGATCAAGCTGTAGCCATACAAACGATAAATTTTGCGGACTGTTATTGGTGTAAGTAATAGTAACGGCGCCCTGCACATTTTGCAACGAATCATCAAGTGTTGCCTGTATAGCATAATCAGCGCGGTTCTGCCAGTAATCAGGGCCGGGCGTGCCATCTGCGGCTCTTACCTTATCGCCGTATGCAGGATAAAAAAACGGCGCAAATGCATCATGCTGATCATAATTGGAACGCTGTGCAAAAACACTGTTGGTTAAAATCATAGCAAGGAAAAACAAAGATCTTTTTGTCGCTCTCATCATGTGATTATTGTTGAAATTTAGGAAATATGCTAACAGGGAACAAGCAAATGTAAAGATGTGCCTGTTAAGATGTAAATAAATATGATGAAGAGAAATTTTGTAGCCGGCTATTGGTTTTCTATGGCATCGCCTGTTGTGTCACTCACTTGTACGTTCGGAAGAAAAAGGCAGCTAAGTTGTGTTCAAGGCCTTTTTACTTTTAACTTCTTTATTACACACTCTGAAAATATGCACCAGGTTATAACTATAAATAGTTGTTTTCTCCAACTGCATATTATTCTTTAACGCTACTCTCTGAGATTCAAGATTCTTAACTGCGATGATCGATATCAATGAATCACGAAACTTATTTTCAAATGCAAACTCCTTGCATTTAACAGCAGCTTCTGTTGCATATCCTTTGTTGCGGAATGCAGGCATAATGGAATAACCAATTTCAAGTTCTTCTGTTCCATCTACGGTTTGCATTAGCAAACCACACATGCCAACTAATGCGTTGGTTGCCTTATCTGTCAAGACATTCATGCCGCCTAAATTATTTGCGTACCGGTAAAATGTTTTATCAAACCACATGCGGCAGTTTGTTGCAGCATCTGTTATTTCAGAAAACCATTGATACGTTGAGGAAGGATCTTTATAAAACTCCAGCCATGTATCAAAATCGCTTTCTTCAAGCCTGCGAAATAAGAGTCTGACAGATTGTTCGTTTTCCAAAAGATAATTCATAGAAAAGACTTATACAGTTGTTTTAGGTAAAAGCCCTGCAATATTTGATTTAAAAGAAGCAAGCCTGTCCCAGATAAAACGGTTATTATCACGTCCTGATTCTCCCATATCAATTACTTCACAATGACCAATGATCTTATCTGCAAGGCTATCAACAAATCCAAACGGAGATAAAGATTTTATGGCAGCGGCAAAACTTTCGGTATAAACATGGCCCCATATTTCCACCGCCATAGATGCGTTTGAAATATCAAGTTCCCTGCTATTCTCTTGCTGAAATGCTGCCTTGATAGCTGTAACAAGTTCATCTGTTGAAGCTTCTGTATTTTGCGCAAGTAATGCCGTTAATTGATCATCGTTGACAAGCTTTACTTTATGCCGGGTCATTTCCATTTGAATATTTTTACCCTGCACAGTAATCGTTTTATCCATAAGTGTAAATTATTATTCAGCGTAATATTAAGTTATGTTGTTAAGGTAAGGATTAATGATTGAAATTTTATATTCATATAAAGTATAAATGATAAAAGAAAGTGCCTAAAAATTCAAAACGTACAAGTGAGTGACACAACAGGCGATCCTATGAAAAACAAAAGCTGGTCTCCAAAAAAGAAACCAGCTTCTCTATAACGATGAACAAAAAACGATAAACCAATTATGCTTCTGCTTCTGCATAAGAACTTACAGGTTCGCAGGTACAGATAAGATTTCTGTCTCCGTGCGTATTGTTGATCCTTGCAACGGAAGGCCAGAATTTATTTTGCGTTACATAATACAGCGGGAATGCAGCTTCCTGTCTTGTATATGCGTGGTTCCATTCGTTGGCACAAACAACGGCTTGTGTATGCGGTGCATTTTTTAATGCATTATCTCTCTTATCTGCAGTGCCATCTTCAATGGTCTTTATTTCTTCACGTATCCTGATGAGCGCATCGCAGAAGCGATCCAATTCTGCCTTGTCTTCACTTTCCGTTGGCTCTATCATGATTGTGCCGGCAACAGGGAAGCTCATGGTTGGCGCATGAAAACCATAATCCATTAAACGCTTGGCCACATCTTCTGCTTCTACCTCTGCACTCTTTTTGAAAGGGCGAAGATCAACAATGAATTCATGCGCACACTCTCCGTTGTGGTTTGTGTAGAGAATATCAAAATGTTTTTCCAAACGAGCACGCATATAATTTGCGTTGAGTATTGCATATTCAGTCGCAGCTTTTACGCCCGTTGCACCAAGCATACGAATATATCCGTAAGAAATTAATAAAATAGATGCAGAACCATATGGCGCAGCACTTACAGCATTTGAAGTTTGTTCATTAACATGACCAGGCAAAAACGGAGCAAGATGTTTTGCGCAGCAGATAGGCCCCATACCCGGACCACCACCACCATGCGGAATAGCAAATGTTTTATGCAGGTTAAGATGACAAACATCCGCACCAATTAAACCAGGTGCTGTTAACCCAACCTGGGCATTCATGTTTGCACCGTCCATATACACCTGGCCACCTTGTTCATGAATAATAGCAGTAATTTCTTTTACGGTTTCTTCATACACACCATACGTACTCGGGTAAGTGATCATGATGCCGGAAAGATTGTCCGCATGTTGTGCAGCTTTTGCTTTCAGGTCTTCAACATCAATGTATCCATTCTCTAATGCTTTTACTACAACCACTTTCATACCCGCCATTACTGCACTTGCAGGATTGGTACCATGCGCAGAAATTGGAATCAGCATTACATTACGATGATGATCGCCACGACTTTCATGATATGCTTTAATAGTAAGCAATCCTGCATACTCACCCTGCGCACCACTGTTGGGTTGTAAACTGCATGCATCAAATGCGGTGATCTCGCAGAGATAATCACTTAACTCTTTTATCATTTGCTGGTAACCCGCAGTTTGATCAACAGGTGCAAACGGATGCATCTTAGCCCAATGGCTCCAGCTTAATGGGATCATCTCACTGGCTGCATTTAATTTCATAGTGCAGGAACCGAGTGAGATCATCGAAGTATTTAACGAAAGATCTTTATTTTCTAATTGTTTGATATAACGCATTACCTGGCTTTCACTGCGGTAAATGTTAAACACGGGGTGCGTTAAATAAGAAGAAGTGCGTGCAAGATTCAAAGGAATATGCCTTGGTTCATCATCTTCTTCAATATCGAATGCAACAGGATCAACATCGTTCTCAAAACAATTGATCAGATCATACAGATCATCTACTGTTACTGTTTCATCAATTGAAATACCAATAAGGTTGTTATTAATATATCTTAAATTGATCTGTTGTCTTTCTGCTTTTTCCCTGATCGCTTTTATATTATCAACCCTTACCGTGATGGTATCAAAATAATTATCTGATACCAGCTCAAAGCCTCTTTCTTCAATTGCTTCCGCCACCGTTTGTGTAAGTATTGCAATACGTTCCGCTATTGATTTCAATCCAAGCGGACCATGAAATACCGCATACATGGCCGCCATGTTAGCCAGCAATGCCTGCGCAGTGCAAATATTGGATGTTGCTTTTTCGCGTTTAATATGTTGCTCTCTTGTTTGCAATGCCATACGCAATGCACGATTGCCTTGCGCATCTATGCTTACACCAATTATTCTTCCGGGGAGATTTCTTTTGAATTCATCTTTTGCAGCAAAGAATGCCGCATGAGGACCACCAAAACCTAAAGGCACACCAAAACGTTGCGCAGAACCAACTGCAACATCAGCACCCAATTCTCCTGGGGGGGTCAATAATGTTAATGCTAACAGATCTGTTGCCATCACTACATGTCCGCCTGCATCATGCACTTTATTCACAAAGCCACGATAATCTTCAATAGAGCCTTTATCATTTGGATATTGCACAATGGCACCACAATAACTTGTATCGATCAACGCAGTGGCGTAATTACCATATACCAGTTCAACGGCTATTGGCGTTGCTCTTGTTACCAACACATCTTTTGTCTGCGGAAAAATTTCGTTGTCTACAAAAAATTTTGGCCTTTCTACCCTGTCTGTTTTATTTACATGATGAAAGATCATTGCCATTGCTTCTGCTGCTGCAGTGGCTTCGTCTAATAAAGATGCATTTGCAATGGGCAAAGCCGTAAGATCACTTACCATGGTCTGAAAATTTAACAGGCTTTCCAAACGGCCCTGCGAAATCTCGGCCTGGTAAGGTGTGTATTGTGTGTACCATCCCGGGTTTTCAAAAACATTGCGAAGAATTACAGAAGGCGTGATCGTATCATAATAACCCTGCCCGATATAGTTCTTGTAAACCTTGTTCTTCAAACTCATTTCTTTAATGAGTTTCAGGTATTCATTTTCACTAATTGCCTCCGGTAAATTCAATGGGCGCTGCATGCGGATAGCGGCAGGAACCGTATCACTGATCAGTTCTTCCAGGCTGTTCAAGCCAATTGTCTTCAGCATTTCTTTTGTGTCTGACGCACCTGGGCCAATATGCCTTGGTATAAATTCGGAAGCTTGTTTTTCGAATAAATTCATAATATAATAGGTTGACCACTTAAAAGATCGGCAAAGTTAACGGTTGTAAGCGGGATAAAAAGCATCCTGTTGAACTTGGGGAAAGTCTGTGGATGATCCAAGGGATTTGAGATTCAGGATTTTTTATGTGCCTGACTTGGTGCTGCCATCAGGCTGCCGTTGCGTCGCACTCTTGTACGGTTTGTAATTCTATTGCGCGCAGAAAACCGACCAAAGGAAACCATTAACAACAGGTCAGACGGCTCAAAGCCGTCAGACCGCTATGCAAACTTTCGATAATATTTTTTTGCACCAATAACAACAGGCAGCCCGATGCAAACAATTAATATAAAAGCGGCAATGGATGCTTTTGTAATATCAAAAGAAACATGGTCAAGCCTGGTCAGCGGTATAACAATCCTGTTCATTATAGCCCAAACAAAAATACCATACACTATAGCCAAAAGAATAGTATTGGCTGCAAGCAATTTTATTTTTGGGAAAAGCAAAAAGAAAAACAGTGTAAAAATAAAAGCGATAAGATAGTGAAAAAACAAACCTGCAAGGATCATTGACACGTTTCCATTATAAGCAACTTTTCCAAACACGGCACTTGCTATATATTGAAAAATCACGAGTGGATTTTTTCCGCCATTAGCTGTATAACTGATAATGGCGCCGATCATATCAAGTGTGCCGGCAATTAAAGCTGTTATTGCAACTGCTTTTATAAACGATGATGAATTTTTTATGTTTCTTTCCATGTGCAACAATGGTTATAAATGAAAGATAAAAATAATAGTTATGCTTTGCTACAAAATGTTATGAACGTACAAGAGTGCGACGCAACAGCAGATGCCATAATAAGTAAAGCCGGGCAACTAAAAAATTACTTTGGAAATATAAGCAGTTAATGCGGTGTCATTTCAATTGCTTCGGCTTTACCGATCTCCTTGGCCGAAGGCATGTGTTTAT
Source organism: Panacibacter ginsenosidivorans (assembly GCF_007971225.1). NCBI lineage: Bacteria > Pseudomonadati > Bacteroidota > Chitinophagia > Chitinophagales > Chitinophagaceae > Panacibacter > Panacibacter ginsenosidivorans. The sequence continues at coordinate 1,927,147 of NZ_CP042435.1, forward strand.
ATTTAAAAACAAGCGGAAAAATTATGCCGAGCACTAAAGCATACGCAGCAAAACTGAACCATATACTTCTCCAGTCTTTCACCTCATTTGAAGTAAATTGATCAACAACCCAGCCACTGATAACGCCTCCCAAATATGCGCCTATGCCATTGGTCATAACCATAAACAAGCCTTGCGCACTTGCTCTTATTTTTATATCGGTTTCTTTCTCTACAAACAGGGACCCTGAAATATTAAAGAAGTCAAAAGCCATCCCATAAACAATCATGGATAAAATTAACAGGGGTAACCCTGTGCCCGGATCGCCGATGCCAAATAAACCAAAGCGAAGTACCCATGCAAAGATGCTCATGAGCATTACTTTTTTTATGCCGAATTTTTGCAGGAAAAAAGGAATGGCAAGTATGAACAATGTTTCAGACACCTGGGAAATAGAAATTAATATACCCGGATGCTTGACAGCAAATGAATCAGCATAAATTTTTTGACTGCCAAAATCAGTAAGGAAAGCGCCGCCGAAAGTATTTGTTATTTGAAGTGCTGCTCCAAGGAACATGGCGAAAATAAAAAAGACTACCATCTTTCTTTTTTTGAACAATACAAATGCATCTAAACCCAATGATGAAATAAATGTTTTTCTCTCTCCGGATTTTTTTGGCTTGCATGATGGCATTGTAAAAGCATAAATGCCCAATAAAAACGAAGCTGCAGAACTAATATACAATTGAAGTGCACTATTATTAAATCCAGCAAGATCAACCATCCACATAGCAACTATAAAACCAACTGTTCCCCACACACGAATGGGAGGAAAATCTTTCACGATATTAAAATTCTTTTGCTCCAGTACCTCATAAGATACCGTGTTATTTAGTGCGATGGTAGGCATATACACCATTGTATTCAGGAGCATAATTGGATAAAGGGAATTAAAAGTTGTTTCTGTAGAAGCTTTATATAATAGAATACCACCAAGAATATGACAGATGCCAAAAACACGTTCTGTGTTGATCCATTTATCGGCTACAATGCCCAGTAATGCAGGCATAAATAGAGATGCTACGCCCATGGTTGCATAAATGCTTCCAATTTGTCCGCCGGTAAAATGCAATGTTTTATCCAGGTACACATTCAGGGAAATTAACCACGATCCCCAAATAAAAAACTGCAAAAAATTCATGAGGGTGAGGCGAAACTTAATGCTCATTTACCAGGTATATTTTATTAATCGTAATGATAACGAAAATATTTCTATTTTTTGGTTACCGGCTGCAGTATTTAAAGGCGTCTTTCTTGCGTCGCACTCTTGTACGCTTTGTTCAATAATGATCTGAACGATGCAGTAAGTGATACACAAGTGATGCTATGAAAGATTTTAGCTTGCAGAATAATTAAATTATCATTTATTAGAAATTTGGTGGCCTGTAAAACTTATTAGTATTAATGAATAAATATATATTGCTTTTTCAATTCATATTTATATGATGCTTGTAATACATTTGAAAAAATCTTTGCTTACTGCTTTAGCTTTTTTGTTTTTCTCTATAGCTGCATATGCGCAAACAAGTGTGCTTACACAACACAATAATATCAACCGCACAGGATGGAACGACCAGGAAACTATTCTTAATAAAAAGAATGTACAACCAGGTTCCTTTGGGAAATTATTCGTTCGTGTTGTGGACGACCAGATCTACGCGCAACCACTTGTGAAATTAAAACTCAACATTCCTGGTAAAGGAATAAAGAATGTTGTTTTTGTTGCAACAGTCAATAATACGGTGTATGCGTTTGATGCAGACTCGGCAAATAGTGCAACTCCATACTGGCAGGTAAATCTAACGGTGGCAGGCGCCAGGCCTCCAAGAAAAACAGATATGGTTGGCGCATGCGGAGGATTTTATAACGACTTTTCCGGTAATATGGGAATTGTTGGTACGCCTGTTATAGACAGTACCACAAATACATTGTATGTGGTGGCAAGAAGTTTAAATGCAACAACGAATGTCTATTATCAATACTTGCATGCATTGGATATAACAACTGGTGCTGAAAAACCAAATAGCCCTGTGCGAATTACTGCTTCCGTTAATGGTACAGGTGATGGCAGTTCGGGAGGAAAAGTAAGCTTTGATTCGCAGAAGAATAACCAGCGGCCAGGTCTATTGTTGCTGAACGGGCTTGTTTATATAGGATGGTCTTCGCATTGCGACTGGGGGCCTTATCATGGATGGATCATGAGTTATGATAAAACTACGCTGGTACAAAAAAATGTGTATTGTTCTACGGCAGACGGTTACAATGGTGGTATATGGATGAGTGGCGGCGGCATGTCCGCAGATGAAAATGGTAATGTATATGCGGCTGTGGGTAATGGTTCTGTTGGTAAAGGCAATAATGCATCTGATCTTGCTAACCGTTCAGAAAGTGCATTAAAACTTTCATCAGCACTTACCATCAGCAGCTTCTTTACACCAAAAAATTATGAAGTACTGGAAGGCGCCGATCTTGATTTTGGTGTAACGCAAATGATGTTGATACCAAATACCAATCGTGTAATGGTTGGTGTAAAAGATGGTAAACTTTATTTGTTGAACAGGGATAATATGGGTGGTTATAATTCTACAACAGATAATATTCTGCAAACAATCGATCTTGGCGGCAATGCATTTTTGCGTTCATCCATGTCTTATTACAAAGGTGCACAAAAAGAGTTTGTTTATTCATGGAGTGAGAATTCATTACTTCGCGCATTTCCTTATAGCAGAACAACCAATCTATTTGATCTTCCCAATACAGTTAGCAGTGGTATACAGGGGCCAACAGGAAACAATGGCGCATTGCTTTCTGTATCTTCTAACGGTGCAGTAGATTCAACTGCTATTCTTTGGGCAAGTCATGCTGCAAACGGCGATGCTAATCAAAGTGTGCGACCGGGAATTCTTCGTGCAATTGATGCTACTGATGTAACAAAAGAATTATGGAATTCTTCAACGTATCCGGAAGATGTTCCCGGGAACTATGCCAAGTTCAATTGCCCTACTGTTGCAAATGGTAAAGTATATCTTGGTACGTTTTCAAACCAACTTGTGGTATATGGCTTAACAGGCAATAAACCCGATAGTTGCGGTATACAGAATATTGCTTTAAATAAGCCAGCATATGCTTCCTCTCTTGAAACTCCTGATTATTATGCACGCAATGTAACAGATGGAAAATTAAATACACGTTGGTCAAGCGTTTACAGTGACCCTCAAAATATTTATGTTGATCTTGGCAGCAGTTATGATATATGCAAAGTTGTGTTGCACTGGCAAATAGCCTTAGGAAAGGATTTCAAAATACAGGTTTCTGATAATGCTATTAACTGGACAGATGTTGCAAGCTACACAGGCAATACCAGTTATAATAATTATGTCTCACTTAAAGCATCAGGAAGATATGTACGCATGTATGGTACAAAACGGGGTTCGCAATATGGCTATTCGCTTTGGGAATTTGAAGTATATGGAAAACCAAGCGTTAACAGTTGCCCGGTACCAACGGGCTTATATACATCAGATGTTTATGAAAACACTGCAACACTTCACTGGAATCCTGTCTCAGCAACAGGTTATAATGTGCAGTACAAAACAGTTACTGCTACTAACTGGGTGCAAACAACTTCTACTCCAAACAGCATTGTGCTAAATGGTCTCTCCTGCAGCACGCCTTATCTCTATCGTATACAAACTGTTTGCAGTGATGGAACAAGTGCATTTTCTACTCAAGGTTCATTTACAACTTTGGCCTGCGAAATCAATTGTGATCCTTTGCCTACACGCTGGTCAACACAAGATATTGGCGATGTTGGCACAACCGGCTCTGCATGCTACAACAGCACTACAGGAACATTTGAACTAAAAGGTTCAGGTGCGGATATATGGGATACACAAGATGCATTTCGTTTTGCATACAAAACCCTAGTGGGCAACGGAGACATCAAGGCAAGAGTAGTTGATATTGATAATATCAATCCGTGGAATAAAGCGGGCATTATGGTTAGAGAAAGTCTTGACCCTTCTTCAAGACATGTGTTCATTGCGCTTACAAGTGGCAATGGCGTTGCTTTTCAAAGAAGAGTTACTACAGGCGGCTATAGCGATAATGATAATACTGCAAACACTAATGTTGCACCACAATGGTTGAAAATAAATATAACAGGAACTACCTATACAGCATTCAAATCAACGGATGGATTAACATGGACACAGGTAGGACCTGCAGTTGATGCAGGTTTTGGTGGTGGCCAGCCTGTGTATGCAGGGCTCGCTATAACCAGTCATGATTATGCTACATTATCTACTGCACATATTGATAATTATTCTTTAGGTGGTGTATTACCATTAAAGCTTATCAGTTTTACGGGACATCTTACTTTAAATAAAACAGTAGATCTTAACTGGATAACAACACTCGAAACAAAAACAAAATATTTTATTGTAGAGCGCACTACCGATTTTATGAATTTCAAAACCATAGATACGGTATATGCAGAAAACAACGGAGAGTTTACACAGAACTATGCAGCAAAAGATATGAATCCGTTGAAGAGCATTAATTATTATCGTTTGCGCATTGTGGATATGGATGGCCAAGTAAGTTATTCACCTGTCGTTGCAATAAGAGTAACCAATGCAAAAGCGCCGCTTATGTATCCAAATCCTGCAAATGGTTTTGTAAATATTGCGCAGGGTACAGAATCGATGAGACAAATTACCATTTACAATGTTGTTGGTAAAGCAGTGATACGTATTCCTAACGCAACATCTCAATCTCTAGTAAACATACCGACCAATACATTGGCTAATGGTTTATACTTTGTAGAAATACGCACACCACAATCCGTGTACAGAGATAAATTAATAGTGCATAATTAACTGCACTATTAATTTTATTGAATTGAATTTTTTGAGCCGGGCTTTTTGTTAAAATGTCATCATCGTTGCGTCGCACTCTTGTACTGCAATACATGAAGCAGCAAGTGAAAAGACAAAGTAAAAAGTGAATATGCATTGTGTTTGAACGCTTCACTAGTTCAAAAAAGTTCAGAACGTACAAGTGAGTGACACAACGATGCTGCGTAAAGCATCAAATGCCTGTTACAAAAACAAAAAATTAATTCAACTTTATTTCAAAAAGAGCAGGCCATTTTTTTCCGGTTACATAAAAACTGTTTTTTGCAGAATCGTAAGCTATGCCATTAAGTACATTGTCTGTATTGCCTTCGTACATGGCGGGATCATATTTATAGCCGCTTTTTGCAAGCAAGCCAGAAAGATCCATTCTCCCCAAAACCTTTCCTGATTCAGGGTCGATCTTTAAGATATCGTTGGTTAAATATTTATTGGCGTAAAGAATACCATTTACATATTCAAGCTCATTGATGTTGCTTACAGGCCCATAATTATCTGTAACACCAATCATTCTTATGATCTTAAAATTTTCCGGATTTACATAATAGATATTACTGCTGCCGGTACTTATAATAAGTTCTTTACCATTCGTTGTCATTCCCCAACCTTCATGCGGCCATTGCAGTTCTTTTATCTTTTGAAATGTATTAAGGTCGTACACAAAAACCTTATCTTCTTTATAGGTAAGCTGATAAATTTTGTTATTGAGAATTGCAATGCCTTCGCCAAAATATTCATTGGCAAGCTTTACAGATTTATCTGCTTTGGCAGTTTCGAGATTTGTCCTAAACAACCTGCTTTCATTGTAACTGCCGGCACTTTCGTACAATGCATTGTTTTGCCAGATCAATCCTTCTGTATAGGAACTTGTATCATGCGGGTACACTCTTACAATATTGTAACTGATAAGTGGTGGTGAAGGGTTGGCGTTATCCTCAGTGCCTGAATCTGCAGGTCCATCACTACCATTGCAGGCTTGCAGTGTGTATAAGACTATAACAGCAAACAAAAATTTACGCATAAAATGTCGGTTGCCGCAAATGTATAACTGTAAAAATTAAAAAAATGGTAAGATGCCAAATCTTTAAGACAGTACCCAGCCTGAAATATTTATTAGAAACGGACAGGTTTTACAAATAAAGTTCTGTAAATTTCCATGTAACCAATTTTGCTAACGCTCAAATCCACTTTATGAGAAAAATTTACACTGCTGTAGTTATTACACTTTTTGTAAGCATGTTTTGCACAGTTGCCAATGCGCAAAGAAAACTTGTAAAACGTTTCGAAAATACCAGGATAAAAACACACTTACCCGTTAATTCAATTGTTGCAGGCACTACCTCTGATTGTGATACTATTGATTATCCTATAGCTCCCAACTGGACTGAAGGCGCATATTATTATACCAATGACCCAAATGATGGATTTTTGAATGGCACAAATGTGGATGATGACAAACAAAAAGGAAATGTCTACGATCTTTCCGCCACAGCCAATGGCTACATAACAGGCATGATGGTAGATTTTTTGCTCGCAAATACGGCAAGTGCTGCCAACCAATCTAAGCTTATTTATTTTAGAGTATACGGTGATAATGGTGGACTGCCCGGTACACTATTAGGTTCAGCTCAAATACCTTTTTCGCAAGCAATTGCAGATTATAATGCGGTTTCGTACACATTTGTATCTTTTCCCTCTGCAATAGCTTTACCGACCTCAAAAAAGATATATGTTTTTGTTGACCTGACCAGCCTGACATGGCCTACTGACTCTTTAATAATTGCAAGTACTGTATTAGATGAATTTGGCGTTGGTGAAGATATCCCCGGCAAAGCATGGGAACAATGGAATGATAATACCTGGATCTCTTATGCAAATGACTATGCAGCCGATATAACTTATTGGACTTTCCCTATCGTAAGCACTTCTTCCACTGGTTGCTCTGCACTTCCTGTAAAACTACTTTCCTTCAATGCTCAACGTAATAATAAAGATGTTACATTGAACTGGCAGATTGCAGATGAATACAACATGCAAGGATATGAAGTGCAAAGAGCAGATAACAATGGTGTATTTAATACTGTTATCAATATAGCAGCAGCAAATAATGCAAAGAACCAATCTTATTCAGTAACAGATAAAAATGCATTCACTTCGGCATCAACTGTTCAGTATAGGCTTAAGCAAATTGATGGTGATGGTACTGTAAAATATTCAAGAGTAATTGCTGTTAAAGCAAATGCAATTATTTCTGATATAACTTTTGCCAATCCTTTCAACGGCGCATTAAAACTGCAGCTTAACCTGGCTACTGCACAAAATATCTCCGTACAGTTATTTGATATGCAGGGCAAACCGGTAGTAAGCCAGTTAAATAAAATGTACAATGCATCATCAAACAGCATTGTACTTGATGGCACATCTTCCTTAAAACCGGGCATATATATACTAAAGATCAATGCAGGCAGCGAGCAGATACAATATAAAATTGTAAAACAATAAAGTTTAAAAAAATCCGTATTAAAGCAGGAGCAAAAAACTCCTGCTTTTCTATTTTGCCATTTCTTTAACCAGCGTGTCCCACACACGGCATTAATTTTGACCTTGTTTTGAAAATTCAACATAATGAAAAAACTATTCTTTCTTTTTGGTGCAGCAACGATCGTTTTATCATCACAGGCGCAAATAGGTAATGATCTTCTTAAAAAAGTTACCGGTAAAAGCAATAATAAAAGTAATTTAAGCACAGACGAAATTGCCAATGGCCTCAAAGAAGCGTTGAATAAAGGTGTAACAGAAGGAACTACAAGACTTTCAGCTGCAGATGGTTTCTTTAAAGATGCCGCTATAAAAATATTAATGCCACCAGATGCTGTTAAAGCAGAAAAAACCTTACGCAGCATTGGTCTTGGTCAGCAGGTGGACGACGCTATCCTTACCATGAACCGCGCCGCAGAAGATGCTGCAAAAAGTGCTTCACCAATTTTTATTAATGCCATCAAACAAATGAGTATTGAAGATGCATGGAGTATTTTAAAAGGTGGCGATAGCGCTGCTACAAAATATTTGCGCACAAAAACAACACCCGCACTTACGGCAGCATTCAAGCCAGTTATAGATCAGTCGCTTGAAAAAACAGGCGCTACCAAATACTGGAACACCGCATTTACCAGCTATAATAAAATCGCATTCAACAAGGTTAACCCAGATCTCAGCGCTTACGTAACAGAGAAAGCACTCTCCGGAATTTTTTACCAGATAGCATTGGAAGAAATGCAGATACGCAAAGATCCTGTAGCAAGAACAAGTGATCTTTTGAAAAAAGTATTTGCCAATTAAGAATATTTTTTTGTTCCCAACTGTAGTATGTTATTGCATCGTCCCTTGCGTCGCACACTTGTACAGATTATATTAATGCCTCAATAAAATAAAAAGCAGTCATATCATATGGTTGCTTTTTTTATTTCAAAGCATGTTCCTGCATTGTTTTTGACAGCCTCATACTATTCCAATAATTTTGAACACACAAATAACCAATCGTTATGAAGAAACTATTATGCGCTTTCCTGATATTTCCTTTCTTTAGCAGTTGTGATGTTGCGCAGCAGGTGCTTAATGATTCAACATCAACAACAGGCGCACTCTCCACAACAGATATTGTAGCAGGGTTAAAAGAAGCGTTAACCGTAGGCACTCAAAACAGCAGTAATAAACTTTCAGCTGTAGATGGTTTCTTTAAAGATGCAGCCATAAAAATATTAATGCCACCGGAAGCACAAAAAGTAGAAAGCACATTGCGCAGCCTGGGTTTTGGGAGCGTAGTTGATAAAGCTATTCTCTCTATGAACCGTGGTGCAGAAGATGCAGCAAAATCTGCTACACCCATTTTTGTAAATGCTATCAAACAAATGACTATCACTGACGCACTGGGTATTTTAAAAGGTGGCGATAATGCTGCTACCAATTATTTCAAAGACAAAACAACAGCACAGTTAACATCAGCATTTCGCCCGGTAATAGATAAAGCATTGGTAAAAACAGATGCCACAAAATATTGGGGAGATGTATTTAGTGTGTACAATAAGTTCTCTGCGAAAAAAGTAGATACTGATCTTGGTGCTTATGTTACCGGTAAAGCGATTGACGGAATCTTTTATGAAGTGGCGCTGGAAGAACAAAAGATCAGGAAAGATCCCGCTGCACGTGTTACAGATATATTGAAAAAAGTTTTTGGCAGCAAAGAAGCACAAACAAACTAACAACCTTCTAAATCTCCTAAAGGGAGACTTTAAAATTCTTTACTATTCTACATTGTTGAATAATGATGAGAACGTACAAGAGTGCGACGCAACAAAAGCATCACAGTTGGAATGCAGTCTGGTTCAGAAAAAAAAATCTAATGATCCAACGGACGTTTTTTTATCATACCTCCTTTGGTATCGTTAACACTACTCATCACAACAAAGGCATTGGTGTCTATGCGTTCGATCTCTGCTTTTAACTTACTTAATTCAAGACGCGTTATAACCGTATAAAGAATATCAACATCTTTTGTTTCGCCGCTTTTGCCATGACCACGGCGGCCACGGTAAACAGTTACGCCACGACCCATAATATTTACGATCATTTCTCTTATCTCATCATGATGCGGGGATATAATGGTAACGCCGGTATATTCTTCAATACCTTCTACCACAAAGTCGAGTGTTCTGGAAGCAGCCAGGTATGTGATCATAGAATACAAAGCCGTTTCTACAGATAATAAATATGCTGCAATAGAAAAAATAAGTACGTTGATGATGATGATGATGTCGCCCATTGTTGTACTAAGCTTGCGGCTTAAAAAAATGGCCAGCACTTCAGTACCATCAATTACAGCACCACCTCTTACAGACATGCCAATACCTGCACCAAGAAAAAATCCACCAAATACTGCCACCAATAATTTGTCGTGTGTTACTTCGGGAAAATGTATAAACGCGACGCATAACGCAAGTCCAATAATAGCGATACATGTTTTTATGGCAAACTCCTTCCCTATTACTTTATAGGCAAGAAAAATAAAGGGCAGGTTAATGAGTACAATAAGATAATATATAGGTGTGCCTGTTACTTCTGAAGTAAGCAATGATAAACCTGTTGCGCCGCCGTCAATAAATTGATTGGGCAGTAAAAAGCTCTCGAGTCCAAACGCTGCTGATATAATGCCTATTGCCATTAATACAGCATCTTTCGCAATCCTGCGGCTCATCAGTTTGAACCTCCGAAAAGCTTTCGCTAACTGGAACGAGGTGTACTGCGGTTCTTCGCCCGTTTTGGTTTGCTCTTTTTTTAGAACGGTATTAATGACAACCTGTTTCCAGAATGGGTTCATAGGCGCTTAGTTTATAGATTTCCGATTCTGGTGAAGATAAAAATTTATGTTTTGTTTACCTCAAAAACATGCTAATTAAATCCTGAGAAAAGCATTATGCAGTTACATGCAGCAGGTGTTTATCCTTGAAAAAATCTTCATTGAAAATATTCTGAACAGCTACCATGTAGGGCCGAACATTGCTTTCAAAAATTTCTACTGTAAGATCGCCGCCTTTTAAACAAATCAGCCCGTTGGCCAGTTCCTGTGTATTGCCTTTTTTTATCAGAGGTTTACTCCATTGCCAGAGTTCTTTTAACGGTGCAACAGCGCGTGATACAGCAAAATCAAATTTTCGGTTTTTTATTTCTTCTGCACGTGTATGTTGTGTGGTTACATTTTTCAAACCAATGCCTGCTGCAACGCCTTCTACCACTTTTAGCTTTTTTGCAATACTGTCTACCAAATGAAATTTTACTTCCGGGAAAAAAATGGCGAGTGGAATACCAGGAAAACCTCCGCCTGTGCCGATATCAATGATCTGTGTACCGGGTTTAAATTCTATTACTGCAGCAATTGCTAATGAATGCAATACATGTTTTTCATATAAACTATCAATATCTTTTCTTGAAATAACATTGATTTTGCTGTTCCAGTCTCTATACAATTCATCCAGCGCAGCAAATTGCTGTAATTGCGTTTCGGTAAAATCAGAAAAATATTTTAAAAGAATTTCCATGATTTGCTTTTATGCCCCTCCACCGGAGGAGTTGGGGGAGAACTTAATTCCAGTTCTTTGCAGGCTTCTTAAACAATGCCGGTGTAAACAATAAATAGTAAAAGAGCATCCAGATATCAAGCAAAATAAAATAAGGCCACAGGTCTGCTTCGTTTAGCTTCTTCATGGTATTGCGCCATACCGCGCCCTGCACGATCATACGCAACAGTAACACCGCAAGTGCAAGCCACCAGTTGTAGAACAACAATGCTGCAACAAACAACGGGTACACCAGTATCTGCGAAAAAGAATAAAGCCCCAGCAAAAATTTATGTTTTGGTTTATAATATTTTGAAGTAGTATAATGGCGGTATTTCTGTTTCTGCCATTCGCCAAAACTAAGCTTTGGTTCACTAAGCGTATGCGCTTCCGGATCTATTGCAATGGCAGTATTGTCTTTGGTTGCCACCTTATTTATAAAAAGATCATCATCGCCACCGGGTATATGATTGATGGCGGAAAAACCTTTGTTGTTATAAAACAATTCTTTTTTGTAAGAGAGATTTCTGCCCACGCCCATATATGGCATACCACTTAATGCAAAAGAAAAATATTGCAATGCACTGTGAAAAGTTTCAAACCTTATCAGCTTATTCAGCAGACCCGGTTTTTTATGATACGCTCCATAACCCAATACGATCTGCACATCATCATGATAAGCATCCTGCATTTTCTGAATCCAGTTTTCGCTGGCAGGCACACAATCCGCATCGGTAAGCAGCACCACTTCGTACTTCGAAGATTTTATACCCATCGACAACGGAAATTTTTTACCCGGTATCATCTTCGCTTCCTGTGTAAGCGCCACAGGGTTTATATTCTTGAAGGATTTCCTGAATTCATCCAGCAAAAATTTTGTTTCATCGGTGCTGTTATCGTTTACTACAATTACTTCATGAGTAGTACGGTATTGCTGCACCAGAATGCCGGGCAGGTTACGGGCAATATTCTCTGCCTCATCCCTCGCACAAATAATTACGGATACCGGATATTCCTGCGATTCCGTTTTTTCGGGCGCCCTGTATTGCGCCAGCCTGTTAAAAAAAAACAGGTAATAAAAAAGCTGTATGGCTATTATAGCACAAAAGCAGATGAATATGGTTAGTTGCAGAAAGTCGGGTAACTGTATTAAGTGCATGGCGGCAAAAATACTTAACTGTAGAGGATTTGCGGGGTTGATTATCCACATTTGCACAGTGGCGGGAATTGATTTTTTGAACCCGGCAGTGGATTTTCATGGCCTCGTTCCTTGCGTCGGAAACAACAGCCAATAAGGGACAAGGTATATAATTAAAAGCTATCGTTTCAAAACGACTTACTTTTGCAGTAGTTCCCGAAATGTAAAAACAATAGGAACTACGCATCTCACATAAAGAGAGAATTTCTTCCCTTTCACGGAAATTCAAAGTTAATAAAAGCCGTTCTTATTGGATGGCTTTTATATTCACAGCATACTTTAAAAACCTTTATTGATACTTTTTTTAATTGACTGAACACGAAATAAAGATGTCAAAGATTTACCGCCGCATATTAATATTGGTGGTTTTGCAGTTTATTATAACAATGGTATCACTACTGATAAAATTGCGGCAATAGTTCCTATTATTACAATCCAAAAAGTCCATTTAGCTATTTTCTCATTCCTTTTTTCTGTTTCCATTTGTTCCACTAAGAAATTATATTTATTTCTACCTGCTGTTGTTAATCTATTCCCTTGTTCCTCTATATCATCAACAAAATACATTCCCTTTTCTATCAGACCTCTATTTTTCATTTCTTCTGTTATCTCATGCTCTAAACCTACGCCAGCTTCGCTTGCTTTTGATATAAAATCCCAGTAATTTAAATAGCCATTATTATCTACAAGTAATTTTAAAATATCATAGTCTTGCTTTTCTTCAAAAGTCATTTCTTATTGATTTTACTATTCTTAATTGGAGTATTAGCAGCCTTTTTAATAAGGTCTTGAAATGACATATCTATATGCAATGGTTGTTCTGGTAATTGCTTTGTGTTTGGAGTAATAAAGGCTTTTTTGGGTGGCTTTTTATTTTTCATAAATACAAGGTACAAAACCGGCGTAATTTATTGTTGATAATTATTTTAGCAAACTCATTTACACATTAAGATTAAAATGTTATATTTGGTATATAAGCTCTTTATATCTATAATTAAAAATCCCTCGACTAAGTTTGGACGCTTAAAAATCGAGGGATTGAGAATGATTTCGGTTACGAATATACGTAACACTTTGCATACTTCAATGCAGTTCTCGCCTTAATTATTACCGTTTAACATTAAATTTTTCGCAGCGTGCTGCTTAACTATTTGCTCGATATTGAGTAAATAACCGCACCTACATTGTAGTGGCACAATCTCCTATAATATGGCACGTAAAGCCTATTTTGGGAAGTGTTTTTGTTGTAAAAATTTTGGGCAGATAACCTTTAGGACTGTCAAAAAGGAAGATGACGAGGACACGGATGAAAAAAAGAAAGGCAAACTTGTTATCATTTGCCTTAGATGTTTGAAAAAGTAGTCAGTGTAAAGAACCTAAAAACTTGTAGTAAGCAAGCAGGTTGAATTTACACATCTCCAAAAGTCCGGTATTCGCAGTACTGGGCTTTTTTTATTTTATTCGGAGCGCAAATATATAATCTTTGCGAACAAATAACATGCTAAATAATAAACGAATTGATTTAAAGAAAGTTGTATGTATAATGGTTAAACAGTTAATAAATTGGTTGAGCAGCACAAATAGATTGAGTGTGAATATATAAAAACAGCATGTATTAACAAAAATAATTTTATAATGTACTTTACTTTTTACCAGTTAATGTCTTATAATCCAAACGTCCCTCAACTTGTCCTAATGACATTCTAAACCTATCAGCATCTTTCATTTTTCTACTGTTATATCTAAATGCAAATTCATCACAATATCTTTCAAGATGCTTAACGCTTACTTGGTGATATATTCCTATAATGCCTCTTTTTAATAAACTAAACGCTCCCTCTATGCTATTCGTGTGGTATTGTCCTTTTACAAATTCATCCTGCAAATGATTTACTACTTCATGCAGTTTATATTCTTTATCCAAACCTTTATAAGAGATAAGGCTATCAGTAATAACAACAGCATCTTTATTTACATGCTTTCTAACCATACCTTTTAATGTGTCCTTACTACTATCAATAACTTTAAATACTACTTTGTTTTCACGTTCTAATAGTCCCATAACACCAGTTTTATTTTCTGTATGACTTCTATTTTCAACGTGTGCTTTATTACGTATTGATTTGTGTTTATTTTTCATCTTTCCACCTATCCAAACTTCATCTATTTCACAGGTATTATTTAATTCAACAGGTTCTTTATCTCTCATTAATTCACGTAATCTATGTATCATGAACCAGCTTGCTTTTTGGCTTACACCAATATCTCTTGCTAATTGATAAGAAGATATTCCTTTCTTATGAGCAGTAACTAAATAACATGCCATGAACCATTTGTTTAAGGGAATATTGCTTGCTTCAAATACTGTTCCTACTGTAACACTAAACTTTTTATAACATGCAGATGAACCACACTTATAACGCTTGCCGTTCTCAATCACATAGCATTTACCATAACCACAGTAAGGACAAATAGCTTTACCGTCCTGCCAACGGCTTTCAGCTAAAAACTTTCTGCATGTAGCATCGTCCGGCATCGTTGCAATTAGTTCATGAAGATTTTTAAACATGGTTATTTAGTTTTAAATTGTAGTTTCAAAACGACTAATATGGATAATAAAATAGAGTTTAGGAATTTAGAATTAATAAAAAGCGGCTTGAAAATATCGGTATGGAAGTGTAGTGTTGATTTTTTTATAAAGAGATTGAATAAACTTGAAAATTCTACTGCAATTTCACAAAAGCCATATTTTATACGTCCAACATATACTAATGCACCATTCAATAGCAATGTAACAACAGGATTAATTGTATTATTAAATGATGAGAATGTAAGAGAATATGTTGCAATTCTTGAAATGGAAGTAATGCTAAGTAGAAATGATGAGCCAATAAAAGAAGCAAATGATTTATGGCTATTAAACCAATATGCTTTATCTATATTTGAAAGCCAAATAAAACAAAATGGAATAGTAGATAAAAATGAAAATCTCATAATTGTTCCTATTGTTGAGTTTTCACAAATTGATTTCCAAGATTGGATTCGTTGATTTTATCAATGGCTTTTGTTATTAACTCAACTGCTCTTTCCTCATCGTGTATAATACCGATTTTAATACTGCATTTTAAATCTATTTCAACAATATTCCCATCAGAAGCAATAAATTGCAATTCGCTATCTTGTCCCAAATCAGTTATGAGTGCCCTTGCGTCGCACACTTGTACTTTTGGATCTAAGGGCAGCAGTTCGATGTTTAAATGTCCAGCGCCACTTGCAGTAATACTTTTCTATGTGCCAAATTTTTTGAATTTAATGAGGTTCATATACTTGTATAGTTTGCCTGTTTGCTCATTTCTTTTATAACACCAACCAATTATCAAAAGCTCTTTGTCATGTGTTTCCATCAATGATACAAGATTATTATAGTCTGGTTGGTCATGTTTTCGACATTCAGTTATTTGGTAGTCTTTCGTCATACTGCAAATTAAATAGTCTTTATTATTGACTTGCATTGAACCATATAAATAATAATTCTTTGAAGTATTCAAAACTGATTCAATTCTTATGTCTTTTCTTTCAGAAAAAATGGAAAAAGAGTCGGTTCGATCGACTCCTAAATTTGTAAGCTTATATATTTTTATTGTATCGCTACCAAGATTTGTCTTTGTAAAAACGATTGAAGTATCGAAATAAAGCATATCATTGAAATCTACTACCTCCTTCGATTTTATTTTTCCTTTCTTATTTAATGTATAAAAAGCTAAAGCTTCGTCCTTAACCCATTTCTTTTTTACTTTATTAAATCCAGTAAATGAAGATAAAATAAAATGATTTTCGTTTGTTGAAATAAAGTTGTATCCAAAATAATTATAGTTTCTTTTAGGGTCAATTTTTTTCTTCCAGTTTAAGCTTCCGTTTTTTGAAACACATAATAAAATCAAACTAGACTGCATGTCACTCTCTTTAAATAATTCAATTCGTGTTCGCCCATAGTCTTTTTGTATTTTGAGTGGAATAATTCTTTCTGTTTCTCCTAAAATATAAAAATTTCCATTTGCATACGTCAACCCACAAGTTGAAAGACTGCGTCCCACTTTAAATTCCTTCATCCAAATAATATTGGCATTGTTACTATTAATTTTTGCAATCCAAATAACATTGAGGTCTATCCTTTCTCCTGCTATTATAAAGGAGGAACTGTCAAATGAAATGATATGAGTTACTCTTTTATCTTTAAAAGTTACTTCCCATATTTTATTAAAGTCCTTGTTCAATTTCAAAACGCTCCCACTGCTAACGTGAGCCTTGGCAGAATAAAGCTTTGAGCGTTCATAATATTTAGCGAAGTCCGTTCTTAAATATGTCGTGTCATATTGTTCTGGAAAATCAATTGAAAAGATTGTTGAAATTATATATGAGCTATCATTACAGGATATTGCTCCTGTTGGTTCATAATTCCCTAAGTAGGTTTTACCGTTAACAGTGTCTGAATAAACTAAATTGAGTTCTTTAGTTATTTGTAAGTCTTGAATAGTTTGTGAAAATACATGGGTCGAGATTAAGAGAATTGCAATTAATAGGAAGGGTCTAGTCATAATTTGGCATATAGCTCAAAAATATATGAAAGTTTCCTCTGCCCAAAATTATAGTGCTTCCTCAATTGTCAGCAGGCGATAATACAAAAAACGAAAGTTCTTACAGTCCAGATTGTATTTGCTTTTTCTCCCCCTGCTCAATTAATAATCCAAATCGTACAAGAGTGCGACGCAACAAAAGCTTCATGCATTTGCTAAAGCAGGGCCCATAAATCAACCAACGATAAACTACAAATGATAAACGAATATCTTTGCGCCCTTTATGGCAGCACTCACATTTCAACTGGAACATACAGATAATAACAGCAAGGCAAGAGCAGGCACAATAACTACAGATCATGGTGTTATTGAAACGCCCATCTTTATGCCGGTGGGTACTATTGGCAGCGTAAAGGCTGTAACGCAGCAACAGTTGAAAGATGAGATAAAAGCACAGATCATTTTGGGTAATACCTATCATTTATACCTGCGTCCAACAACGGCTATTATTGAAGCAGCAGGTGGTTTGCATAAATTCAACGGCTGGCCCAAACCCATTCTTACAGATAGTGGCGGCTACCAGGTTTTTTCACTGGCAGAGAACAGGAAACTTACGGAAGAAGGCGCTTTGTTCCAGTCGCATATTGATGGCAGCAGGCATTTGTTTACTGCAGAAAATGTAATGGATATTCAGCGCAGCATTGGCGCAGATATCATTATGGCGTTTGATGAATGCCCGCCCTACCCCAGCGAATATGCTTACGCTAAAAAAAGTATGGAGCTTACGCATCGCTGGCTTACACGGTGCTTTACACGTTTTAATGAAACGGAAGATAAGTATGGTTATTCGCAGAATTTATTTCCCATTGTGCAGGGCAGTACATTCGAAGATCTGCGCAAAGAATCCTGTGCATTTGTATCTTCAAAAGAAGCAACAGGCAACGCAATTGGTGGCCTTAGTGTTGGTGAGCCAGAAGCTATGATGTATGATCTTACGGCCTTGTGCGCAGAAAATCTTCCTTACAATAAGCCGCGTTATTTAATGGGTGTTGGCACGCCTTGGAATATTTTGGAATGTATTAGTCTTGGTATAGATATGTTTGATTGTGTAATGCCCACACGCAATGGCCGCAATGGCATGTTGTTTACCACAAAGGGTGTTATCAATATCAGAAACAAAAAATGGGCAACCGATTTTTCTGTTATAGATGATGGCATTGATTGCGAAACAAGTAATTATTACAGCAAAGCATACCTGCGCCATTTGTTTGTGGCAGATGAGATACTGGGCTTGCAGATCGCCAGCATTCACAACCTTGCATTTTACTTATGGTTGGTGGGCGAAGCAAGGAAACACATTATAGCCGGTGATTTTAAGAGCTGGAAAACTTCCACGAGAGAAATCATTAAACAACGGTTATAACAACTTTACAACAGGTTTTACTTTACTTTTGGCGATAATCAAAATACCCCTTTACGGGATATGGCATGAAGAAACTCGACTGGTACATACTCAAAAAATTCTTTACCACTTTTTTCTTTTCCATATTTCTCTTTACCATCATTGCTGTTGCTGTAGACGTTAGCGAAAAAACAGATGATTTTGTTGCATCGGGTTTAAGTGCCACAGACATCATCATGAAATATTATATTGGTTTTGTTCCTTACATCATTGCGCTTCTGTTTCCGTTATTTGTTTTTATAGCGGTAATATTTTTTACTTCTAAACTGGCCTTAAAAAGTGAACTGATCGCCATTCTTGCAAGTGGCACCAGTTTTAACCGCATGATGCGCCCTTATTGGGTGGGTGGCATTACGCTTGGTTTATTATTGGTTGTTTCGGCCAACTATTATATTCCCAAGGCACAGGAAATAAGAACCAGTTTCGAAGCAAAATATGTGAATGTAAATTCAACATACGACCCGCTGGTAAGAAGCAGCCACAATGTTTATTTCCGTATTGATTCTTTTACGTATGCCGGTATCAGGAATTATGATACAGGCACAAAAGCCGGCGGGCCATTCTTTATGCAACGGGTAAAGAATGATGAACTGGTTTATAATCTTCGCGCCGAAGTGATAAGATGGGATACTGCCATAAAAAACTGGCGGTTGCAAACAGTATTGGAAAGAAACATAAACGGCCTGCAGGAGAAAGTTGATTATTCACAAAAAAAAGAAATGAAATTCAACTTCAAACCTTTCGATCTTAGTCACGATGAATATGCCAAAGACAAATTAACTACCGCTGAATTGCACCAGTTTGTGCAACTGGAGAAACTGCGCGGTTCAGAAGGTTTAAATGCACTGGAGATAGAGCAATACAAACGTTTTGCCACCCCACTCGCAGTTGTTATTCTTACTATAATTGGCGCTGCTATCGCCAGCCGCAAAGTGCGTGGTGGAAGCGGCGCACATATAGCAATCGGTATTGTACTAGCAGTAACCTTTATACTCATGGACAGGTTTTCTACCATTTTTTCTACCAAAGGAAGCCTGCCGCCTTATATAGCTGCATGGATACCCGATGTATTCTTCAGTTTTATAGCCATATACATTTACAGAAAGACACCTAAGTAAAATCTAAACTAACAGTTGTAAAATTTATGTACCCGGCATTATAATTTTCATGAGCGCCTGTTGCGTCGCACACTTCTGCGCTTTATTCTTTTATCAGCAAGTGCGGATTTTACAACTTATATTTTTGACAACATTCTTGCAATTCTTTTGTAATTCAAAGGCAAGTTGTTTTACCTTTACCCCAATCGCAACGGATGAAAAATGTTATGCAGTACAAGAGTGCGACGCAAGGAACGATGACTAATGATGCAATACCCGGCTCATAAAAAGCTACCCTGCATCAGTAATTACGCTGAATATATCACCAACAAAATATATACACGGCAATGGATATCATTAAGGAGCGATTTAAAGCAAAAGCAGACGCCGCAGCAACAGAGATCAAGGAATTGCTGAAAGAACATGGCAGCAAAAAGATAGGAGAAGTGTCATTATCCCAGGTGTATCAGGGCATGCGTGGCATTACAGGGCTTGTAACAGAAACAAGTTTGCTTGATGCGCAGGAAGGCATTCGTTTTCGTGGATATTCTATCCCTGAACTACAGGAAAAACTACCCAAAGCAAAAGGGGGCAGCGAACCTTTGCCGGAAGCACTTTTTTACCTGATGCTGATTGGCGAATTACCTACCGAGGATGATGCAAACCGCATTACCTCTATATTACAGCGCCGCAGCCATGTTCCCAACCACGTTTTTGCAGCAATAGATGCTTTACCAATAACCACACACCCCATGACCATGTATGTAGTGGGTGTAATGGCATTGCAAACTGAAAGTGTTTTTGCAAAGAATTACGCAGATGGTTTGAGTAAAAAAGATTACTGGGAATCTACTTTTGAAGATGCACTTACCTTAATAGCACGACTGCCCAGAATTGCCGCATATATTTATCGCCGTAAATATAAGAACAGTGAACACATTCAGCCGGATGGTTTGCTTGACTGGTCGGGAAACCTTGCGCACATGATGGGTTATGACGATGAAAGTTTTTACGAACTGATGCGATTGTATATGACCATTCATGCAGATCATGAAGGTGGAAACGTTTCTGCACATACTACGCATCTTGTTGGCTCTGCATTAAGTGATTGTTACCTTTCTTATGCTGCAGGCATGAATGGTTTGGCTGGTCCTTTACATGGTCTTGCCAACCAGGAAGTAATCAAATGGATCTACGAAATGCAGAAAGAAATAGGTTCTGAAGAACCAACCGCTGAGCAGATTTCAGACTATGTACAGAAAACTTTGAAGTCAGGTAAAGTGGTGCCGGGTTACGGCCATGCGGTGTTGCGCAAAACAGATCCACGCTTTACAGCGCAAATGGAATTTGGCAAGAAGCACATGCCTGATGATAAACTGGTAAATACGGTTTGGAAGATATATGATACGGTTCCGCCGATATTGCAATCTTTAGGTAAGATCAAAAATCCATGGCCTAATGTAGATGCGCACAGTGGTGCATTGCTGGTACATTATGGTCTTGTGGAATATGAATTTTATACGGTGTTGTTTGCTGTAAGCCGTGCATTGGGTGTGCTTGCGAGCCTTATCTGGGATAGAGGTTTAGCGTTCCCATTGGAAAGGCCAAAGAGTGTAACCACACAATCTGTAAAACTGTGGCTTGAAGGAAAAGATGAGATCTGGGAAGGATAGTTTGTTAAGTAAATAAAGTTTGTAAAGTATATAGTGCTTCGTTAACAGCGAAGCATTTTTCTTTTTTGTGAACCAAACTTTAGTAAAAGTATTAAGCTTTTGTTGCGTCGCACTCTTGTACGATTGTTCATTATTGAACAATTACATGCTGATCTCTTCTTTTAATTTTTCTACCACATTATAAATAATTGGGCAGCGGCCATAATGCATAAAAATGGTAAACAATCTTTTTGTAAACCCTGGGTGATGCAGGCCCGGAAATTCGCGGCATTCATTGGGTCTTGCTTCGTAAACGGTACATTTATTTTCATCTAGGAAATGACAGGGGATCGTATTCATTACCGCAAGTGAGCCTTGTGAAGATCGTTCAACATAACAGTTATAAAAATCTTCTTTATCAATCTGAAGATGCGCTGAAAGTCTTGCTGCGTCTGCATCATTTACGTTTATCATTAAACTACGGCAGCAGTTGCCGCATTTTGTACAATCAACCTTTTCTGAAATTTCATCATTCAATTTGAAAACCAGGTCATCTATTCTATTACTGTCTTTCTGCTTTAACAGTTCGCGGAAATGAAGATTTGCAGTTTCATTTTTTTTAGCGTTCATTGATATTGCTACAAGGTCTGTCAAAAGCATGGGCGCAAGGTAGCTAATATCTAAGGGAAGGCTATTACCAGCTTTACTTTATCATTCATATAAGGGCCGCCGGGGTAGCTTGCAGTATAATCAAGATTTACCCAATATTCGCCGTCATTTTCATGATAGTAAATACGATCTATTTTATCATCGCCAAAGAATTGAATAATGGCAGCCTGGGCAATTTCAAAATCTTTTTTGTCACCAATATACATTTCGGGGTACATATGTCCTTCGATAATTACCAGTCTACACATAGCGCCAATGCTCATCAGCGATGCAGCCATCAAAATACTGTGGTCATCACAATCACCGCCTAAACCATTCAATATCGTTTCTCTTGGCGTAGCATAATATTCATCGCGCTGTGCATCGGGAACATATTTGAAATTGGTGTTGATATATTTAAAAAGAGAGAAATATCTCGTTAAACGCTGGTATTTATAATTAAACTCATCAAAATTTTCCAGTGAATGTTTAACTGCAAAATTTCTTACCACAGAATCTTTGTACTGCATTTTTTCTTTTACAAGCCTTGTTACTTTCTTTTCAGGATTTTCAAAAAGATGCGGGTCGAAGCTAAGTTGGTCTGTTTGTTTCTGCTCCCTCACATTCCAGTTTTGGTTTACAATAGCTTTATAACCGCTGGCAATATTGGTGAATGTATAATTGCTGTTAAACTGATTATAAATAAGTATAGCGCATACTACCAGGAAAGCCGGGATAATCAACGGTTTTACCAGCCACTGCATTAAGCGTATAATGATAACTGAAATGATAAGCGCTATAATAAGGTCTACATTCCAGTCGCCAATAAAAACAGGTGGTATAAAACGGCACAGAAAAGGCGCCAGTGGTATAATGAATAGGATACCGGCGATATTGGTGAGGATTTCCTGTGTGGTTATATAATGTTTTTTTATTGCTTCCGGACTCATTGGATTTATTAACGTTCCTGCTAAGACTGAACTGTCTTTGCAAAGTTAAAAATCAATGGGTTTTGACTTCCATTGTAATCTAACTAAATACGTTAAAGTTCACGTGTGTATTATGTTGCAGCTAAAAATTGTTTTATCCACATGGCTAGTTGAATTGTAGAAAAGTAAACGTGAAAAAGTAACTTGTACAGTTAAATTTGCACGGGATTAAAGCCCCCATCCACTAAAAGAGAGTAAGAAAAGGCTTGAAGTTGTATTTTGCTCAATAAGGAACAGGAAGTATAAGAGTGCGACGCAAGGAACGATATAGGAAGATATATGGCTGGGTTCACAAAAAAATTCTTTAAAGCTCAATGTGTTTAAGATATGGCAGAAGCTAAAGAAAAAGACTTGTTTGATTATACCGAAGACAGCATTAAAAGCCTGGATTGGCGGGAGCATATTCGTTTACGCCCCGGTATGTATATTGGTAAACTCGGTGATGGTTCTGCGCCGGATGATGGCATTTATGTGCTGATAAAAGAAGTACTTGATAACTGTATTGATGAGCACATGATGGGTTATGGCAAGCAGATCGAAATTATGATCGAGGGGAAAGGGGTAACCATTCGCGATTATGGCCGTGGCATTCCATTGGGCAAAGTGGTGGATGTGGTGAGCAAAATAAATACCGGCGCGAAGTATGACAGCAAAGCGTTTCAAAAAAGTGTAGGGCTGAACGGTGTGGGTACAAAGGCTGTGAATGCGCTGAGCCATTATTTTAAAGTAGAAAGTTTTCGTGATGGGAGAACAAAAGCTGCGGAATTTGAGAAAGGTATTCTTATAAAAGATCATAAAGAAGCGAAGACTGAAGAATCAAATGGAACGCTGGTAACATTTATTCCCGATGATACCGTGTTTAAGAATTTTCATTTCATACACGAGTATCTTGATAACCTTCTGTGGAATTATTGCTACCTAAATGCAGGACTTGTAATCACTTTCAACAGCAAAAGATATGTAAGTAAAAATGGGTTACTTGACCTGCTGAAACGCAAGAGTAATGAAGATGAAATACGTTATCCCATTATTCATTTAAAAGGGGAAGATATTGAAGTAGCCATTACACACAACAATGATTATGGCGAAGATATTTTTTCGTTCGTTAATGGTCAGTACACTACACAGGGCGGTACGCATCAACAGGCTTTCAGGGAAGCGTTTGTAAAAACCATCCGCGACTTTTTTAAGAAAGATTATGATGCGGCTGATATAAGACAAAGCATTGTTGCTGCCATTGCAGTGCGTGTGCAGGAGCCAGTGTTTGAGAGCCAGACAAAAACGAAACTGGGCAGTTCCGTCGTGTATGAAGGTGGTCCGACAATGAAAAATTTCATTGGCGATTTCTTTGCAAAAGAGCTTGATAATTTTTTACACCGCAATGCATCAGTTGCAGATGCCATTAAGAAAAGGATCGAGCAAAGTGAACGGGAGAGAAAAGAACTGGCAGGCATAAAAAAGCTTGCTAATGAAAGAGCAAAGAAGGCCAACCTGCATAATAAAAAACTTCGTGACTGCCGCGTGCATTACAATGAAGAACCGCCTACAAAAAATAAAGAAGCGTTCATTGAGTTGCAAAATAAATCGACCATTTTTATTACCGAAGGTGATAGTGCAAGTGGCAGCATTACCAAGTCTCGCCAGGTAGATACGCAAGCTGTTTTCAGTCTTCGTGGTAAACCACTTAATTGTTTTGGCCTTACCAAAAAAGTGGTGTACGAAAATGAGGAATTCAATTTATTACAACATGCATTGAATATTGAAGATGGCCTTGATGGTTTGCGTTACAACAACATTGTAATTGCTACGGATGCGGATGTGGATGGCATGCACATTCGTTTGCTGCTGATGACTTTCTTTCTGCAATTCTTTCCAGATCTTGTAAAGCAGGGCCATGTGTATATTCTTGAAACGCCGTTGTTCCGTGTGCGCAATAAACAGGAAACGATCTATTGTTATGATGAAACAGAAAAACAGGCAGCAGTAAAAAAATTAGGCAGCAAGCCTGAGATCACAAGATTTAAAGGTCTTGGAGAAATTTCACCGGAAGAGTTTGGAAGATTTATCGGCGATAATATGCGTGTGCAGCCTGTGATACTCGAACAGGGCGATCACATTCAGAATTTACTTGAATATTTTATGGGCAAGAATACAATGGAGCGGCAGGAATTTATCATAGATAACTTAAGAGTAGAGTTGGATCTTGTTGAAGAAGCCCCCTAAATCCCCCGGTTGGGGGACTTATTTACCATTTTGCTGAGTCAGCAAAATGGTTGAAGATGACGGGGAAAGTTCTTATGTACTAAGCTGAAGAATTACTATTGAGCTTTTGTTGCGTCGCACACTTCAACGGTTTGTGCAATAATAAGCAATGATGATTTTTAAATTAAGTTATATCGCTAATCAAAATTATAAAGACTCCCTGTAGGGATGTTTGGAGGGTTTTATATGTTACACATCGTTTTCCAGGAAGCAGATACTGCAGTATTGCAAAAAGCTATTGAGTTAGACGAAACAATAGCCGGTGAAGTATGGCAGATCAAAGATGATTTTGCTGTTGGTCCAGTTGAAGGCATTTATGAAACAGAAGGTTACCAGGCAAGAAGGGATTGGTGGAAAATGTTGCTTGAATCTTCTCCGTATACAGAGCAAATAGACTTGGTCGACGATAAAATGACCGTGCATAATCTCTTAAAAAAATTAGAAGAAGAACCCGAACTGGAAGTATGGATCTGGCTGGGGCAAAACCAACATGATGTCTGTGGTTACTATTGGATGATGAGCCAGTTAAAAGATTACCAGGGAAGGATATTTGTATTATACATGAACAACCTGCCTTTTATAAATGAAAAGGGTGGAATATTTTACCCAACTGCTTTACACGAAATTCAGCCAAAAGAATTTTTAAAAGCAAAGAAGCTGGCAAGACCAATAACATTGAGCGAGTTTGAAATAGACCCTGATGAATGGAAGAAACTCTGCAGTGAAAATGGCATGGTGCGAATACTGGAAGGCGGTAAAAAGATCGCCAGTAAAGAAGCAGATTTTTATGATAAAGAGATTCTTAGTGCAGTAAATACCGAACCTCAAAAACTGCATAAGTTGTTAGGCAATATGTTCGGCAAAATGAAAATAAAAACAGGCGATGTTTTCTTGGTATGGCGCATAAAAGAATTGATCAATGCAGGGAAATTAGAAGCCGGCGGCGATTGGGCAAAAGGCTGGAAAGAGATTACTATAAAGCTTGCCGGCGCTCCTGTACAAACTGAAGTTGTTACTGAATAATTATGAAACAAATTATACAACTGGAAGAACTTGCCATGCTTCTGTTGAGCATTTATTTTTTCAGCACATTATATTTCGCATGGTGGTGGTTCCCGGTTTTAATTTTAACGCCTGATTTAAGTATGCTAGGTTACGCTGCAGGAAATAAAGTTGGCGCTATAGTGTATAATTTTTTTCATCACAAGGCATTGGCAATAGGCGTGTATGTTCTCGGCTGTTATTTGCAGAATGAAATTATACAACTGACTGGTATTATTTTATTTGGTCATTCTTCCATGGACAGGCTATTTGGTTATGGTTTAAAAACTTTCGCAGGATTTAAATCCACGCATTTAGGAGAGATCGGGAAATGATCAAGATCAAGCATATACATCATGTAGCAATTCTGACTGATAATTATGAGCAGAGTAAAAAATTTTATACAGAAATACTCGGCTTTGAAATTATTGCTGAAACATATCGTGCAGAAAGAAATTCTTACAAACTTGATCTTGCAATAAACGGTTTGTATCAAATAGAGTTGTTCTCATTTCCTGATTATCGAGAGCGTGGTTCATATCCTGAATCAAAAGGTCTGCGGCATTTGGCATTTGCAGTAGATGATGTGGAAGCAAGCACTGCATTTTTAAAAAGTAAAAATGTGGATGTGCAGGATGTAAGAATTGATGAATTGACAGGGAAGAAATTTGTATTCTTTATCGATCCAAATGGGCAGCCGTTAGAATTGTATGAAGAATAATTTTATAAACAAGCTATGAGTTTTCATGGCATCGCCTGTTGTGTCACTCACTTGTACTGGTTGTTCTTTGCTTAGCAATGAAAAGAACGTACAAGAGTGCGACGCAACTAGAGGATTATAGTAGCAATGCAGACTGGCTCAAAATATTTTGAATTTTACTTTTGAATTTTTGACTTGATAAAAGATGGCGAAAGAAAAGAAAGAAATTGATCTCTCAAATGAAAACGGTGTGCAGGGCCAATATAAAACATGGTTCCTTGATTATGCATCGTATGTAATACTGGAACGTGCCGTGCCTGCTGTGGAGGATGGTTTAAAACCAGTGCAGCGGCGCATTTTGCATGCCATGAAAGAAATGGATGATGGGCGTTTTAATAAAGTGGCCAACATCATTGGGCAATCGATGCAGTACCACCCTCATGGTGATGCAAGTATTGGTGAAGCATTGGTAAACATGGGGCAAAAAGATTTGCTCATAGAAACACAAGGTAACTGGGGTGATGTAAGAACAGGTGATGATGCAGCTGCGCCAAGGTATATAGAAGCACGTTTATCAAAGTTTGCATTGGAAGTTGCATTCAATGCAAAGACAACGGAATGGCAATTAAGTTATGATGGCCGCAAACAGGAACCTGTTGTACTACCCATGAAATTTCCATTGGTGCTGGCACAAGGTGCAGATGGTATCGCAGTTGGTTTATCAACGAAAATATTACCGCACAACTTTATCGAATTGTGTGAAGCATCGATCAAATATTTGCGTGGCAGAAAGTTTGAATTATTGCCGGATTTTCTTACCGGCGGTATGATGGATGCGAGCAACTACAACGAAGGTAAACGCGGTGGTAAGATACGGGTGAGAGCAATGATTGAAGAAGTGGACAAGAAAACACTGGTAATCAAAAGTGTGCCCTATGGTGTTACCACGTCGAGCCTGATGGATTCCATAGTAAAGGCCAATGACCAGGGCAAGATCAAAATAAAAAAAGTTACAGATGCTACTGCAAAAGATGTAGAGATACAGATTGAATTAGCAGCTGGTATTTCTCCAGACATTACTATTGATGCTTTATACGCATTTACCGATTGCGAAGTGAGCATCTCTCCTAACTGTTGTGTGATCGTGGAGAATAAACCACGTTTCCTCGGCGTGCATGAACTGTTGCGCATTTCAGCAGATAACACTAAAGATTTATTGCAGAAAGAACTGCAAATAAAACTTGCTGAACTGGAAGGCAAATGGCATTATACTTCTTTGGAGAAAATATTCTTTGAAGAAAAGATCTATAAAGAACTTGAACAAAAACATGAAACATGGGACAAAGTAATTGAAGCCATTGATAAAGCATTTGGCCCTTACAAGAAGAAACTGAAACGTGAGATAAAAAGAGAAGATATAATAAAACTTACAGAGAAACCCGTAAGAAGAATTTATCGTCTTGATATTAATGAACTGAATGAACAGATCAAAAATATTGAAGCAGATATTAAGCAGGTAAATTATGATTTAGAACATCTCACAGATTTTGCTGTTGCATACTTCGAGAATCTCTTAAAAAAATATGGCAAAGGCCGTGAACGCAAAACAGAGATCAAACCTTTTGATACCATAACTGCCAAACAAGTTGCTATTGCCAACACAAAGATTTATGTAAACCGTGCAGAAGGCTTTGTGGGAACAGGTTTGAAGAAAGATGAATTGCTTACTGAATGTTCTGATCTTGATGATATCATTGTGTTTACCAAACGTGGTATCATGAAGATCGTCAAGGTTGCAGACAAAGTCTTTATTGGCAAAGACATTATTCATGCGGCAGTGTTTCTAAAGAATGATGAGCGCACCACTTACAACATGATCTACACCGATGGTGATAGTGGCACTAGTTATGCAAAGCGATTCAATGTTACCGGTATCACCCGTGATAAAGAATATGACCTTACAAAAGGGAGCGACAAAAGTAAAGTCCAATACTTTTCTGCCAATCCAAATGGTGAAGCAGAAGTGGTAAAGATCACATTAAGCCCGAACTGTACTGCACGCAATAAAGAGTTTGATTATTATTTTGAAGAGCTTGAAATAAAAGGCCGCAGCAGCATGGGCAACCAGGTGGTAAAATATCCTATCCGCTCAGTAAAACTGAAAGAAAAGGGCAAGTCAACATTGGAAGGCCGCAAGCTTTGGTTTGATGACGTATATGGAAGATTGAACAATGAACAGAAAGGCACATACCTTGGAAGCTTTGAAGAAGAAAAAATCCTGGTGATTTACAACGATGGCAATTACGAGATCACCGATACAGAACTTACACAGCGTTTTGAAGCAGATAAAATATTGCTGATAGAAAAATTCAATCCTGAGAAAATTCTTACCGCAGTATATCTTGATAGTGAAAAAGGACAGTATAATGTAAAACGTTTCAAGATTGAGACAACAACCCTGCACAGTAAATTTTTATTCATCAAAGAAGGTGCAACGCTGGAAGCTATCACTTCAATTGAAGAACCAATTCTTGTAGTGCAAACAGGTCGCGGTCAACAAATACGAAAAGCAAAATTCAAGATCAATAAAATGGTGGAAGTAATGGGTTGGAAAGCAGTTGGTGCAAAGCTTATGGATTACAGCAAATCTGTTGAGATGGAATGGGAGAAAAGAGAAGAAGACAATAACAAACAACCTGAATTATTCTAACATCGGGGAAGTGTTGGCATGATTTTGTTGGTACTCAGCTGTTGAATAGCTATCAAGCTTTGGTTGCGTCGCACACTTATACTGTAGAATTTGAAATAAACATAAAATCATCGTATGCAAAATAATCATCGTCATGTAATCATTATTCTCGCAGCCTGTGTGTTGTTCATGGCAAGCTGTGTAAGCAAAAAGAAATATTTGGAATCACAGGTTGCTATCCGTTATCTCAAATATGACAGTACACAGCTTGCCAATAAAGTAAACAGTTTAACTACAACAGTTACTGATCTGCAACAGCAGGTTGCAGACCAAAAAAAGCTGATAGCAGATCTGCAAAAAAAGAATGCAGACCTGCAGGCTTCTGCATCTTTTACACAAACAGAATTAACACAAAGACAAAAAGAATTACAGGAGCAGCAACAGAAGCTTACGCAACTGCAAAACTTACTCGATCAGCAGAAACAAAAATCTGAAGAGCTGAGAAAGAAAATGGCAGATGCATTGAGTGGCTTTGCTGCAAGTGATCTTACTGTAACACAAAAGAATGGCAAAGTATATGTAAGCCTTAGTGAGAATTTATTATTTCCATCCGGCAGCGCTGCGGTAAATGCACAAGGCAAAGAAGCGTTGGGTAAACTTGCCGGTGTATTAAATGCAAATGCCGATATCAGCATAAACATTGAAGGTCATACAGATTCTATTCCTATTCGTAAAACGTATGAAGATAACTGGGCATTAAGTCTTGCACGTTCCGCATCAATTGTAAGAATACTAACAAAAGACTATAATGTTGACCCTGTAAGAGTAATTGCATCCGGACATAGTGAATATGATCCTGTTGAATCTAACTCCACTGCAGAAGGCAGGGCAAAGAACAGGAGAACCGAAATTATACTTTCACCAAAACTTGATGAGTTGTATAAACTACTCGAACAATAAAAAAAGCGTGATTAGTGTTTTGCATTAAGACAAAACACGATAATGAAAAAGCTAGTCAAATTCTTTACTTACGCTTTGTTGCTTTGCATCATTATTTTCTTATTCCTCATTTTTTTTCCAAGAAATTATGATGTTCCTCAGCTACAGGAAAGAAAAAGTACGCAATACTGGAATCTAAGTGACAGATCAAAAATTGCATACACACTTCTTTCTGCGAAAGGTGTAAAAAAGCCTTATCCAATAATTTATTTACATGGTGGGCCTGGCGGATTTATTTCTGATAATACCATAACAATGCTGCAACCACTTGCAGATAGTGGCTATGAAGTTTACATGTACGATCAGATTGGCAGCGGCAGATCATCAAGACTAGAAAATATTAGAGACTACACTGTACAAAAACATATTGATGACCTAAATGAGATCATTAAAAATATTGGCGCTGAAAAAGTAATATTAATTGGTCAGTCGTGGGGAGCAATTTTAGCTACGTTATTCACTGCAGACAATAAGGACAAGATCGAAAAGCTTATACTAACATGTCCCGGTCCTGTTTATCCTTATCATAGCGAATTGGCAACAGTAAAACCACCTGATAGATTGCATTTAAAAGATCCAATGCTTTCAAATGCAGACGGAAATAAAAAAGCAAATAATGTTAGAACAAAAACAATGTCCTTCATTGCAACAACATTTGGTAAAAAGCTTGCTTCAGATGAACAAGCAGATGCTTTTGCATCTTATTTGAATTATGAAGTAAACAAATCCTGTGTATGTGATACATCTAATGTATTAAAAGAAGAAGCGGGCAGCGGTTATTACGCGCAATTAATGACGTATTTAGACCTTACTAAAATCAAAGACCCACGAAATAAATTTAAAAATCTCGATACTAAAGTTTTAGTAATGAAAGGTCAATGCGATAACCAAAAATGGGGGTTCACCAACGAATACTTACAGCTTTTTAAAAACAGTAAATTAACTGTTATTCCGGGTGCAGGACATTTCATTTATGTTGAACAACCTGCATTATATATAAAAACCATTCAGAGTTTTTTGAGCGAGTAAGAAGTTTTTGCTGCCATAACATCTATCTGCACAAGAGTGCGACGCAAGAGGCGATGCCATGAAATACTTAAGCCGGGCTTATAAAAATTGTTTGTTTTGTATAAAACCTTAAACTGTTACATTTGCAGTCCCGTTTTAACCAACCAAAAAATCGAACGAGCATGAGCCAAAAAATTAAAGTTACCAATCCCGTAGTGGAACTTGACGGAGATGAAATGACACGCATTATCTGGAAGTTTATAAAAGATAAACTGATTCTTCCTTATGTTGATGTTGATATTAAATACTATGATCTTGGAATGGAATACCGCGATGAAACCAACGACCAGGTTACTGTTGACGCAGCCAACGCAATTAAACAATATGGTGTTGGTATCAAGTGTGCAACTATAACACCTGATGAAGCACGTGTGGAAGAATTTAAACTAAAACAAATGTGGAAGAGTCCGAACGGTACTATCCGCAACATTCTTGATGGCACTGTGTTTCGTGAGCCAATCGTTTGTAAGAATGTACCGCGTTTGGTTCCTAACTGGACTGCACCAATTTGTATAGGTCGTCATGCTTTTGGTGATCAATATCGTGCAACAGATTTTGTTACAAAAGGTAAAGGAAAACTTACCATAAAATTTGAAGGCGAAGATGGAACAAAACAGGAGTTTGAAGTGTTCAATTTCAAAGGTGATGGCGTTGCTCTTGCAATGTATAACACAGATGAAAGCATCAAAGGTTTTGCAAGAAGCTGTTTCAACACTGCATTACAAAAGAAATGGCCTTTGTATCTTTCTACAAAAAATACCATTCTTAAAAAATACGATGGCCGCTTTAAAGATATTTTTGAAGAGATCTACCAGAATGAATTTAAAGCTTTGTATGCAGAAGCAGGTATTACTTATGAGCATCGTTTGATCGATGACATGGTTGCATCTGCATTAAAATGGAATGGCAATTTTGTTTGGGCTTGTAAGAATTATGATGGCGATGTACAGAGCGATACTGTTGCACAGGGTTTTGGTTCATTGGGTTTAATGACATCAACACTTGTAACACCTGATGGAAAGATCATGGAAGCAGAAGCTGCGCATGGAACGGTTAC
This sequence comes from Panacibacter ginsenosidivorans, assembly GCF_007971225.1. NCBI lineage: Bacteria > Pseudomonadati > Bacteroidota > Chitinophagia > Chitinophagales > Chitinophagaceae > Panacibacter > Panacibacter ginsenosidivorans. The sequence goes on from NZ_CP042435.1 coordinate 1,959,648, forward strand.
ACGTCATTATCGTGAACACCAGAAAGGCAAACCAACTTCTACAAATCCTATAGCATCAATTTTTGCATGGACAAGAGGTCTTGAATTCCGCGGCAAGCTTGATAGCAACCAGGAGCTTATAGATTTCTGTCATGCACTTGAAGCAGTTTGTGTAGAAACTGTTGAAAGTGGTAAGATGACAAAAGATCTTGCAGTTTGCATTTATGGCAATAAAGTAAATCACGGCGAACATTATTTATATACCGAAGAATTTCTTGATGCTTTGGATGTAAATCTAAAAGCAAAACGTGGTAAATAAACTTCCTATATTTTTTACGAGCCTCGTTTTTTAACGAGGTTTTTTTATTTTATGCAGCAGGCCGCATTATTACTATTGAGCTTCTCTTGCGTCGCACTCTTGTGCCGCTTTCACATTATTCAACTGAAAGTTTCAGCGGCATCACGCCAAAGGCGTTGATACGTTCAAAACATTATTGAGCAATTAAATTAAAAAATGAATGCAACAATAAAAGGCATGATGCTGTCAATATTTACATGAAGAAAATTTACTTGCCATTCATGTTTTCTATTTTTGCATTTTTATCCAATGCGCAATACAAAAAAATTGAACTAAGAAGTTCTGTTGGTTATATATCAGATGCGCAGATCTATACTACTCTTGACAAAAGCACTTATTCTTTCTTTGGTTCGTTGTTCAGCAAAGATCAAAAGAATTTCAGGCTTACTGATTATGGAACTTATTCGCAGGACCTGTTGTTCAGTTTAAGTGATCCGCATTTTCAACTTACCTATTCTTATGTTTTTGAGCGGTTGAAGATTACAGATTATTCAGGCATAAATATTACTACGTACAAAAGAAATATGAACACAGCGCTTACAGGATTACATTATAACTATGTAATGAAACCGAAGTTCAGTGTCTATTCAGGTGCAGAGTTTGGTTTAAGATTTAATTCTTATACAGGACAGACAGATAAAACACCGATCACACAATTTGCTTACCAGATTGTTGGTGGCGGTATTCGCTACGGTAAAGCGTTTGCAGGTTTTACAGAACTTGGTTTTGGTGCCAAAGGCTGGATACATACAGGCATTTCAGTTTCGTTCTGATAAATATTCGTTGAATGCTGCGCAAAGTTCAAAGCGTACAAGTGAGTGACACAACAAGCTATGAGTAAAGAATAGAAAGCCCGCAAAAAAATTATTCAAAGGTTATCCGCACGGTTTGATATAACAAACGGTTCTGCATGTTGGAAGTATTTGCATATTTCTGCAGACCAAATAAACCCGCTACATTTCCTTTATTGATTGCAATCTCCAAATAACCCGCAGCATTAAAGAATGCAAGGTTTTCACCGGGTTGTACAGAAGCATAATGATCGCTGATCTTTGTAATGAATTCGCTGTTGCGCATCAATACAATTTTGAATTTTCGGTTACGCCGGATTTCTTCAAATTCTTCTTTGGTAAGATTTAAAACAACATTTTCAAAGTTGTCTATATAGATGATCTGGCTGTCTATCCAATCATTTCCGACAGCAGAACGCATAGGATATTTTTCGTCTATCTCTGTTATAGAAGAAACATTGGTAAGCTTTGCACCTGTGATCATTTTATGGATACATGCTGCAATAACTTTTGTACAATCAAGCAACGAAACAGCATCCCCAATATCTATTGCATTTATGTTTTCAGGCCTGGTGCGGGTTATCATTGTAAGCATACCATTATCAGGACAAATAATATACTGATCTCCATATTCTGCCAGCAATAAATATTTAAGTGGCTTTTCAAAAAAATTCACCATGATAAGATGAAAAGTATCTGCCGGGAAATATTTAAACGCATTGCCGCAAACATAGGCTGCCTGCTGATAATCATAAGGAGAAAGTTGATGAGAGATATCAGCAATAGTGCAATCGGGTATAGCAGAAATAAGCTGGCCTTTTATGGCGCCAACCAGGTAATCATTAAGGCCAATATCGCTGGAAAAAGTTATTACAGGCATGCGTAATCAGCAAATATGAAACATTTACTTTATTAACTCACCGTTTTTAAAAAAGAATTTGCGTACAAATTTATCTGTTAATGCAGGAATGAATTTATTGAATAGTACCGTGCGTTTATCGCCAGATGAAAAAATAAGTGTTCTTTTTCTTTTCTCAATTGCGTGCAAAATATGTGTGGCACATTCTTCTGCCGTCATTAAACTTCCTTCATCAAGGGGTGATGCACCTTGTGGTGTTCCATCTTTTGTTAATGCAGCATTTCGAATATTGGATGCAGTAAAACCCGGGCAAACCCACATTACATTAACACCTGTTTCGAGCAACTCAGTGCGCAATGCTTCCATAAAGCCATTCATTGCAAATTTAGAGGCAGAATATCCTGTACGCCCCGGCAAACCACGAAAACCTGCAATGGAAGAAACTGCAGCTACCGTACCTTTTTGTTTAAGTATATATGGCAATGCATACTTGGTACAATAAACGGTACCCCAAAAATTAATGTCCATCACTTTATGCATCGTATCAAGCGAGGTATCTGTAAACAATGCACGCATAGAAATACCGGCATTATTAATGAGAATATCAACAGTACCGTAGGTTTTTACAACATCTTCCAAAAAAAGTTTGCATTCATTTTCGTTGCTCACATCCGTTGCAGAAGTAAACAAAGCTTTCCCTGCATGCGTTTTACCAAGCTCGTAAAGCTTATCTAAATTTCTAGCACAGGTCGCCACTTTTGCACCTTGCTGCAATAATGCGTCCACCAGTGCTTTACCAATTCCATCAGAACCACCTGTAACAACAACAACTTTATTATTGAAGAATGACATATAAAATATATATGCACAAAAGTAACTGTTAATACAATGACTGAAAATGCTTTTACGATTTTCACATTTTCTCTGTAAAGAATTTTTTTGGTATCCAACTGCAAACCATATGGCGTCTTCGTTGCGTCGCATTACGTTCATCTGCAATACATACATGATACTTTTATGAAAGTGTATTTACGTACTTATCGCCTGCAGGAAAAAAACAGTTTAAAAATTTGGGCGATTGATGTTTTAACCTATTTTTGCACTCCCAAAACAAAAGGGGTGCTGTAAAGCAATAGGAGATTCCGTAGCTCAGTTGGTAGAGCAATACACTTTTAATGTATGGGTCTTGGGTTCGAGTCCCAACGGGATCACAACTAAAGGAAGACTGTTGTAAATCAACGGTCTTTTTTGTTTTATTACCTAGCAACAAGTTCACCTGTTGGCCGCAATCCGTTCAATCATTGAGTAAGATTGATCTTACCAATATATGCAAGGCCTCCATGCATTAAAAGCTCATCTAAATATTATCGATAATTATAAATCACTGGGCTTGTTAAATATGGCTCCGAACGTACAAGTGAGTGACACAACAAGCGATGCCATAAAATACGAAAGCTTGTAAAATAAAAAAGCAGAACCATTTTCCAAAAGCAAATACTTTCGCTACTTTTCGTCACTGAAACAATCAGCAAACATAACTCGTCACAATGCGTAGCTATTTCAAAATAAAAAGTTTCATCATTGCAGGAATCTGCATTATAACAAGTTTACTATTCATTAATTGGGGAAAACCGATCGATGAATCAGTAACTGTTGTAAAAAGAATTACAATTAAGTCCACTAATAAATTCTATATTTCTAACAAAGCACCGTTGCAGCCAGACCAATTTATAAAATTGCCTGCTGGAAGCATTAAAGCAGAAGGCTGGATCTTGAAATATTTAGAATTACAAAGAGATGGATTAACGGGCCATCTTGGTGAAATAAGTGCATGGCTCGACAAGAATGACAATGCATGGTTTAGTGGCACGGGCAAAGGAGATCATGGCTGGGAAGAAGTTCCATATTGGCTAAAAGGTTACGGCGATCTTGGTTATGAATTGCATGATGAAAAAATAATTGCTGAAACAAAAGCATGGCTCGATAAAGTTTTTCAAAGCCAGCAGCCCAACGGTTATTTTGGGCCGACCTTTAAACAAAATGATTATACAGACCTGTGGCCAAACATGATCATGTTATGGACAATGCAATCTTATTATGAATACAGCAATGATCCTCGTGTTATTCCGTTCATGACAAAATATTTTAAATGGCAAACAACAGTTCCGGATAATAAATTATTACAAACCTATTGGGAGAACAGCCGCGGTGGAGATAATTTATATAGCATTTACTGGTTGTACAATCGTACGGGTGAAAAATGGTTGCTTGATCTTGCCAATAAAATTCACAATAACACAGCAGACTGGACTCAACAAAATAATCTTCCCAACTGGCACAATGTAAATGTTGCGCAATGCTTTCGTGAACCCGCAACTTATTTTTTGCAGTCAAAAGATAGTAGTTTTCTAAATGCAACTTATACAGATTTTCATCTCATAAGAAATATTTACGGACAGGTGCCCGGTGGCATGTTTGGCGCAGATGAAAATGCACGGAAAGGTTATGATGATCCCCGCCAGGCTGTTGAAACATGCGGCATGGTGGAGCAAATGGCATCAGATGAATTATTAATAGGCATCACCGGAGATCCAATGTGGGCAGATAATTGCGAGGATGTTGCTTTCAATACTTATCCTGCTGCAGTAATGCCTGACTTTAAAGGGCTTCGTTATCTTACTGCGCCCAATATGGTTATCAGTGATAGCAAGAATCATTCACCCGGCATACAAAATGAAAGACCATTCTTAATGATGAATCCTTTTAGCAGCCGCTGTTGTCAGCATAATCATTCACAAGGTTGGCCGTATTATGCAGAACATCTTTGGATGGCAACACCTGATAACGGTCTTGCAGCAATTTTATACAACAGTAGTGAAGTAACTGCAAAAGTTGGCAATAATAAAGAGGTTAGCTTAAAGCAAACTACCAATTACCCTTTCGACGAAAACATAACCATCAACATTACCGATGCAAATGCTGTTGAATTTCCTTTGTACATGCGTATTCCGGGTTGGTGTACCGGTGCTTCAATAAAAATAAATGGCCAACACGTTGATATTACGCCAGGGGCAGGTTCATATGTGCGCGTTGAAAGAAAATGGAAAACAGGAGACAAAATCGAAATATTTTTCCCTATGCATGTAACGGTTCGCATATGGGATAAAAATAAAAACAGTGCAAGTGTAAATTATGGGCCGCTTACTTTCTCTTTGAAAATAGATGAAGTATACAAACTTATAGACAGTAAGCAAGCAGTTGCATGGGATTCTAAATGGCAGGCAAATGCAGATCAAAGTAAATGGCCGGCTTATGAAATTTATCCAGCCTCCATGTGGAATTATGGTTTGACGCTTAATGATCAACCACTCGATCAGCAATTTGAAATAATAAAGAAAGCATGGCCCGCAAATAATTTTCCTTTTACACAAAATGATGTGCCCATCATGTTAAAAGCAAAAGGTAAATTAATTCCTGAGTGGACATTAGATAAATATGGTTTGTGCGATACATTACCACAAAGTCCTGTGGCAGTTACCACAAAAGAAACAGACATAACTTTAATACCAATGGGTGCAGCAAGGTTAAGAATATCATCATTCCCTGTGGTAAAGTAAAAGTTATTTGTTTCTTTGACCACGCAACTGAATAAATATTAAGCATCGTTGCGTCGCACACTTGTACTGATGGATCTTTATGCAGCAAAACACAACAACATAAAATGAAACTTGAAACAAACTAATAGAAACGATCATGAAGAAATCAACGATGTTACTTGCCCTGACATTTTTTTTATTGTTCTCAAAAATAAATGCGCAAAAAGAACGTGCAGTATGGAGTAAGGAAAAAGCAAATGAATGGTATAGTAAACAAGGTTGGATTCGCGGATGTAATTTTATTCCAAGCACCGCCATCAATCAACTGGAGATGTGGCAGCAGGAAACCTTCGATCCCACAACCATCGATCGTGAATTGGGTTATGCAGCAGGCATTGGTTTAAATGCTATGCGCGTCTTTCTTCATCACCTTGCATGGGAAATAGATCCTGATGGATTCAAACAAAGAGTGAATGAATATCTTGCTATTGCAGATAAACATCACATCAAAACAATCTTTGTTTTTTTTGATGATTGTTGGGATGCAAACTATGCAGCAGGCAAGCAAAGAGACCCAAAGCCAGGTGTCCACAACTCAGGCTGGGTACAGGATCCGGGGAAATTACTTTCAGATATAGATCCTGAAGCAATTGTTACGCTTGAGAAATATGTAAAAGATATTCTTACAACTTTCAAAAATGATAAACGCATTTTGTTGTGGGATGTTTACAACGAACCAGGAAATAGCAACTATAAAAGCAAGAGCCTTCCTTTGCTTGCAAAAGTATTTTCATGGGGCAGGCAAATAAATCCTGATCAGCCCTTATCGTCTGGTGTTTGGGCACCGGATCTTACAGAATTAAACACTTTCCAGTTAAAGAATTCAGATGTTATCACGTATCACAATTACAGCGATGAGAAAGAACATGCAATGGTTATCGATTCATTGAAAAAATATGGTCGCCCGATGATCTGCACGGAGTATATGGCGCGTACACGTGGCAGCCGTTTTGCCAACATCATGCCGCTGCTCAAACAAAATAATGTTGGTGCTATCAACTGGGGTTTTGTGTCTGGCAAAACAAATACCATTTATGCATGGGACACGCCAATGCCTGATGGAAGCGAGCCAAAAGTTTGGTTTCATGATATATTCCGTAAAGATGGAACGCCTTACAGCGAAGATGAAATAAAACTCATCAAATCTTTAACAGGAAAGAAATAATTGAATAAAAATTTTTATGAGCCCAACATTTGAATAAGTATTTAGCATCGTTGCGTCGCACTCTTGTACGCTTTGTTCATTAATGATCAGAACGATGAAGTGAGTGACACAACAGGCGATGACCAAAGAACAAAAAGCTGACCACAAAAAAATATAAAATGAATTTCAAAACACTTACAAAAACATTCGGTTGTTTAATTTTTTCTCAACAGATTTTTGCGCAGGTAAATAAAGCACCTGCTTATCCATTAATATCTCACGATCCGTATTTTAGCGTGTGGTCATTTACAGACAAGCTAACGGAATCTCCAACAAAACATTGGACGGGCGCTGAACAGCCATTGCTTGGATTTATAAAAGTAGATGGGAATATTTACAGGTTCATTGGTAAAGAATCTGCGCCACTAAAAACTGTTCTTGCAACAGGAGAAGAAAAAGGTTACAGCGTAAAATATGTTTCTGAAAGACCTGCAGAAGGCTGGATGAGCGCGGATTTTGACGATAGCAAATGGAAGACAACACAAGCGCCTTTTGGTAATGATGAAACTGCAAAAACAAACTGGACAATCGGTGACATTTGGGTTAGAAGAAATTTTACTTTGAATGGTGTAAACATAAATAAACTCTTTTTACAGATCCGTCACGATGAAGATGTAGAAGTTTATCTTAATGGAACGGAAATATATAATTGCAATTGCTGGAATGGAAAACTGGAAAATTTTTTAATGGATGACGCAGTAAAAAGCAGATTGAAAAAGGGAAATAATGTTCTTGCAATGCATTGTAAAAATACTGTTGGCAATTCATGGCTTGATGCAGGTTTTGCAGATGAACCAAAGATTGCTGCAGCAAAAAGTGTAATAGACGCAGTTCAAAATTCTGTTGATGTTACTGCAACACAAACAAAATATTCATTTACATGTGGTGCAATAAATGTCGATCTTTCGTTTATCAATCCTTTGATCATTACAGATATTGATCAATTATCAAAACCTGTTTCTTACATTTCATTCAACCTAAAATCGAATGACGGCAAAGCGCATGATGCACAGGTCTATTTTGGCACATCAACTGATCTTGCAGTGAATGTTCCTTCGCAAACCGTAACTGCAAAGAATTATACTTCAGGTGATCTGAACATTTTAAAAGCAGGAACCACAGAACAAGCTATTCTCAAAAAGAAAGGAGATGATCTGCGTATTGACTGGGGATATGTGTATGTAAGTGTTCCAAAATCTTTGAATGCTGTACAAACAATAAGTGCATCGATATCTCCGGTTACAGCTTTTACTCCAGCTAAGGTCAATCTTACAACGGGCAAAAGCTTGTGGTTAAATACCATCATCCCTTTTGGCAAGATAAATGATGCAGCAGAAAAAGTTATTATGCTTGCATATGATGATATCGATGCAATACAATACTTTCAACAGAATTTAAAAGCATGGTGGAAAGAAGATGCATCAGCAAATATTGAAAAGGAATTATCAAACGCTGCGACTAATTATTCTTCTATACTTCAGAAATGCGAAGCAACTGATAAAATGATTTATGATGATGCGATAAAAGCCGGCGGCGAAACTTATGCAAAACTTTGTGTAATGGCATACAGGCAATCGATCTCTGCACATAAAGTTTTAAAAAGTCCACAGGGAGAAATTTTATTTTTGTCAAAAGAAAATTTCAGCAACGGTTCTATTAATACAGTTGATGTAACTTATCCATCGGCGCCTTTATACCTTGCTTATAATCCTGAACTACTAAAGGGGATGTTGAATGGAATTTTCTATTACAGTGAAAGTGGTAAATGGACGAAACCTTTTGCTGCGCATGATCTTGGTACATATCCTTTAGCAAATGGGCAAACATACGGAGAAGACATGCCTGTTGAAGAATGTGGTAATATGGTTTGTCTTACAGGAGCTATTGTAAAAGCTGAAGGCAATGCTGATTATGCAAAAAAGCATTGGAAAACATTAAGCACATGGGTTGATTTTCTTGTGAAAGAAGGTCTTGACCCAGCCAATCAATTATGCACAGATGATTTTGCGGGTCATCTTGCACGCAATGCAAACCTCGCAGTAAAAGCAATTTGCGGTGTCGGCGCTTATGCAATGATGGCTGATATGATCGGCGAAAAAGATACTGCCGTAAAATATAATGCTGTTGCAAAAGAAATGGCTACAAAATGGATGCAGCTTGCAGATGCAGGAGATCATTACTCACTTACTTTTGATAATAAAAATACCTGGAGCCAGAAATACAATATGGTTTGGGATAAATTGCTTGGGCTTGATCTTTTTCCCAAAGAGGTTTATGAAAAAGAAATTGCTTATTATTTAACTAAACAAAACACTTTTGGTTTACCACTCGATAGCAGGAAGACTTACACAAAATCTGACTGGATCATGTGGACCGCAACACTTGCAGACAATCAAAAAGATTTTAAAGCATTCATTGATCCTTTATACAAATATGCAACAGAAACACCAACACGTGTTCCTTTAAGCGATTGGCACGAAACAACAGACGGTAAACAGGTTGGCTTCCAGGCAAGAAGTGTTGTAGGTGGATATTTTATAAAAGTATTGGCTAATAAATGGCAGAAGTAAAATGATCTTGTTCTGTAAAAAACAGTAAGTCGTACAGCTTACTGTTTTTTTATTTTAATCAACAACTTTAATAACTCAGTTGTTTTTTCTTTCAAAAGTTCAGTATTATTTGACGAGAGCATTTCATTTGAAATAAGTTTACTGCCCATACCTACTGCGCAAACACCCGCAGCGAACCATGCTTTTAAATTTGTGTCAGTCGCTTCTACGCCGCCTGTTGGCATAAATAACATACCAGGGAATAATTCCTTTACAGCACTTACAAAAGCAGGCTGCAATAACTGGCCCGGGAATAATTTTACCAGTTTACAACCGGCCTGTTCTGCTGCATGTATTTCAGTGGGTGTCATGCAACCCGGTATCCATAGAATTTTCTGCATATAAGCCGTATCGCATACACTGCTGTCAAAAACGGGACTTACTAAAAAGTCTGCACCGGCTTCTATAAAATCATTCGCTGCGTTATCTGTTTTTATAGTACCTGCTCCAAGCAAAAGTCCCGGCATATTTGCATTTCTTTCTGCGATCAATGTTTTGAAATTATGCAATGCCTCTGCACCGCGGTTGGTGAATTCGATCAATCTTATACCCGCATCATACAATGCTTTTGTAATGTTGACACATGTCGTAGCATCACTATGATAGAATAACGGCATCACAGCCTGCTCTTTTATTTTACTGATAACATATGCTTCTGTTTCCATGATGGTCAACTATTTTTTCAGCTGGCAATTTAATACATAAATATTGCACAGCTATTGATATATAATTCTATTGCACAAGAGTGCGACGCAACAGGCGATGACATAAAATACAAAAGTCAGGCCCATAAAAAAAATTTATATCATGACATCCTGTTGCATAACTTCAAGGCTCCTTGAATAAATTTTATGGCAACAGTGAATACCAATAAGCCGCAACTTATAGCATTCGGCGAACTGATGCTGAGGCTGCAATGCAACGCCGGCAAGCGTTTCCTGCAATCAACCAGTTATGATACTTATTATGGCGGTGCCGAAGCGAATGTATGTGTGCTGCTCTCACGGCTTGGCGTAAACGCAGATTTTGTAACGCGTATGCCTGCGAACGATATTGCATTGGCTGCGTTGCAACAATTACGTAGTCATGCAGTAGGCGCAGAAAACATTGTGTATGGCGGCGATAAACTTGGCATTTATTTCACAGAAGCAGGGAATGCAATGCGGTCTTCGCGTGTTATATATGATCGTGCCGGCTCATCGTATGCAACCCTGCAACCGGGTATGATCGATTGGAAAAATATTTTAAAAGGCGTTCAATATTTTCATTGGTCCGGTATTGCCGCTGCTGTGTCGCAGGGAGCTGCAGATGTTTGTGCAGAGGCATTACAGGCTGCACATGAAAATGGTGTTACTATTTCTGCTGACTTTAATCATCGCTCTACATTATGGAAATATGGTAAGCAACCAAATGAAATAATGCCCGGTCTTTTACAAAACAGTGAAATAGTTGTGGCCGATCTTGATGCTGCATTTGTTTATTATGGCATTACAACAGATAAGCAGGCAAGCACACAAGAGCAATTCAAACAATGTGCAGCAGCACTGCTGCAGAAAATGCCGCGCATGCAATCATTGGCTATGAGCTTTCGGAGAGCAACAGGCTTAACGCATCATTACTCCGGCGCATTAATGTATAAAGGTCAATATTATTTTACGGATGATTTTCAATTGCCATTTATTACAGATCAGATTGGTAGCGGAGATGCATTTACTGCAGGAATGTTGTATGGCATTATTCATTCTTTAGACCCGCAAACGATCATCACATTTGCAACGGGCTGTGGTGCACTTAAACAAAGCATTGCCGGCGATTGGGCGATCATAACAAAAGAAGAAGTTGAACAGTTTATACAGAACGGAACATCCGGAAGAATCATTCGCTGAAAATATTTTTTTGTTACCGGCTGTGGCATTTCATGTCATCGCCTGTTGTGTCACTCACTTGTACTTTTTGAAATAATAGCAACAAAATAATTTATCATCATGTTTATTATAGACGCACATTTAGACCTGAGCATGAACGCTATGGAATGGAACCGTGATCTGCGTTCTTCTGTTTTTGATATCCGCAAACGCGAAAAAGGATTGACAGATAAACCAGACAGGGCAAAAGGCACTGTTGCTTTTCCTGAATTACGTAAAGGAAATATCGGGCTTGTGGTAGCAACACAAATAGCAAGATATGTAGCACCTGAAAACCCTTTACCAGGCTGGCATTCACCACAACAGGCATGGGCCCAAACGCAAGCGCAGCTTGCATGGTATAAAGCAATGGAAGCGGATGGTGAGATGATCATGATAAAAGATCTCACCATGTTGGAGCAACACATTTCAATATGGTTAAACGATACATTAAATGAAAAAAAACCAATCGGCTATATATTAAGCCTGGAAGGCGCGGATTCTCTGGTTACATTGGAAAATTTATATGTTGCGTATCACTATGGATTGCGTGCAATAGGCCCTGCACATTATGGCCCCGGCCGTTATTCAAATGGAACAGATGCAACAGGCCATTTGAACGAGCAAGGTAAAACCTTATTGAAGGAAATGGAAAAGCTCAATATCATTCTTGATGCAACACATTTATGCGATGATGCATTCTGGGATGCCATGGAAATATTTAACGGCCATATTTGGGCAAGCCATAATAATTGTCGTGCCCTGGTAGATCATAACAGGCAGTTTAGTGATGAGATGATCAATGCATTGGTAGCAAAAGGTGCAGTAATTGGTGCAGCCCTCGACGCATGGATGATGGTACCCGGCTGGAAAAGAAATAGCTCAACTCCTGAGAATATGCAATGCAACCTTGAAAAAATGATAGATCATATTGACCATATCTGCCAGCTTGCAGGAAACAGTTTACATGTTGGTATAGGTACAGACCTTGATGGCGCATTTGGCAAAGAGCAATGCCCTTATGATCTTGAAACTATTGCAGACCTGCAGAAATTACCTGACCTGTTTAAGGCAAGGGGTTACAGCAAAGCGGATATTGAAAACATAATGCATAGCAACTGGCTGCGGTTTATAAGAAACGCCTGGAAGTAAAATTATTAAACATGCATGGCAACAGGAAGTGCAGATTTTCTGATAATTAATTCACCATCCATTTTTATTTGAGATATCTTATTGTTCCTGTTAATATTTTCCAGTAAAATTTTTGTAGCGGTTTGTCCCATTTCGTGCAGGGGCTGCTTTATATAAGTAAGTGCAGGACGAAAAAGATCTAATGCATCGCTTTCATCAAAGCTTACAATGCCAAGCTCTTCAGGAATTTTTATGTTATGGTTGTTTATATACCTTAAGCCGTCCGTAGTAAGTGCATTCGATGCAAACAAAATTGCATCCACAGGTTCTTTCATTAATAACAAACTACTCATGGCTTTCTCAACACCTTCTCTTGCATTGTTGTAACAAACCTCCCGTATCCAGTTTTTTTTTATTTCTATATGATGTTGTTTTAATGCAGAGAGATATCCATTCTTCCTTTCAACAAGATTATGCAGCTTGCTTTGATAGGTAATTAACCCAATTTTTTTGTAAAAAGAATTCAGCAGATAAGTGGTTGCTTCATGGGCCGCTTTAAAATTATCTATAGTAACATAGCTTGTTTTCAATTCAGGGAAGTAACGGTCAACCAACACAAAAGGAATACCTTCCTGCTCAAGATATTTGATCTGTTCAATAGAATTATCGACCGGTGCAATTATTAAACCATCCACTTGCCGGTTAATAAATGTATCTATCAGCTTTTGAGATTTTTGCGCGTCTTCATCAGAACTTCCAAAGATCACCGTATATCCGTTTTTGTCAGCTTCATCTTCTATAATACGTGCCAGTGAAGATGAAAAGGGGTTTGCAATATCTGACACAATAAGTCCGATGGTAAAAGTTCTGTTCGTCTTAAGGCTTTTTGCAATCTGGTTAGTTCTGTAGTTTAATGCCTTTGCTGTATCCCTTATTTTTGTAGCAACCTCTTTGTTTATCCTTCCCTCCTTCTTATTATTCAACACATAAGAAACAAGTGCTATAGAAACACCCACTTTTTGAGCTATATCTTTTAACGATACTTTCCTTTTCATAGCAAGAATCCATTGTAAGATGGTAATACAAATTTAAACGTTTAAACAATATGCTTTAAAATAAAAGATATAATAGCTGTAAATCACGTGTTTATAAAGACTAACATATCTAAAATCAGGTCTGTCAACTCTGCAGTATTCAATAGAGTCAGGCATTTGGCACAATAGTTGAATCTGTTTAAACGTTTAAACAAATAATGCATATATTTGCATCATCAAATAACTAAAAAACTGAAGTATATGGACAAGTATAAAAATGTGGGATTGATAGAATGCAGGGACCATGGACCGGTTTTACAAATGTCAGAAACAAGCAAACTAAATGGCTACAACATAAAAAAGGTTTACCTCAATAACAATATATCCGAAAAAGAAGTAAAGGACCAATACCCGCAGGCAGAAATAGTAAACGATACCAGATCAATCATCAATGATGCATTAATTGATCTAGTAATTGTTTCCTCGCCGCATGATGCGGACATGGATATTGTGGGCGAAGTACTGGAAGCAGGAAAATATGTAAGAGTAATATAAAAATTTTGTAATCAGTTTATAGATCGCTATTAAACATTGTTGTGTCACTCACTTGTACGTTCATAAAGTAGCTCAGCAGAGATATATAGTACAAGCGTGCGACGCAACAGGCGATGACATAAAATACCACTGCCGGGTACCAAAGAATAAAGGCAGAAAAATTTAAACCAATACTGTGAATATAAGTAAAGCAGTATTTGAAAAAAATATTATAAAAAAACGATTGCCTGCACTTATGGTGCAGGCATTTTTTAAATAAGATACTATGGAAAAAGGAAATATGACAACAGTAAAACGAATAGCCATCACAGCGCAGGAGCATAAAAAAACTGAGCTGATAGAATGGTCTTATTTCAAAAGAGAAGCATTGGCAAAACACCAGTTGATTGCAACAGGCACTACTGCCGATATTATAGAAGGCACTGTAGATGTACCTGTACAAAAAATATTGAGTGGTGCAGTTGGCGGATACACACAACTTGCTACAATGATTGAAGAAGGAAAAATTGATGCACTCATTTTTTTCAGTGATGCAATGAAAGATTCTTTCAACAACAGTGATATAAGAAAGTTGCTGGAACTCGCTATCAGCCACAACATTATTGTTTGTTGTAACCGCACAACAGCAGATTATGTTATGGACTCAATATTAATGAATGAGTCTTACACACCGGAAGGACCAGCCTATATACCTGCTTCAAAAAAGGGTGCATTAACTGCAGTTGCTGAAGATGAAATAAAACTTGCCGTATAAAAATTACTGCAAGCATTCAATAAACAGTAAGCAGTTTAAACTGGTCACTGTTAAATCAAATAAATAAGTATGAACAAAAAAGGATTTCTCTCTTCGATAAAACCAAGTTTACTTACACTTACCATTGGCGGGTTTGCTATTGGTATGACGGAATTTATGATGATGGGTGTATTACCTGATGTAGCAAAATCATTACAGGTATCTATACCCACTGCGGGGCATTTAATATCTATTTATGCATTGGGTGTTGTAATAGGTGCACCATTATTGGTCGCATTATCTGGAAAGTTTGCGCCTAAAAAAGTATTGATGACCTTAATGCTGATGTTCTGTGTATTTAATGCGCTGTTTGCATTAGCACCAAACTACGAACTATTAATGGTAGCAAGATTTTTTGCTGGTTTACCACATGGCGCTTTCTTTGGAATGGGTGCAGTAGTTGCAAGTAAACTTGCAGAACCAGGTAGAGAAGCAAGAGCTGTATCTGTAATGTTTGCAGGATTAACGATTGCAAATATTATCGGTGTGCCATTGGGAACTTATATTGGTCACAATCTTAGCTGGAGACTTTCATTCTTCATCATTGCAGCAGTTGCATTGATAGCAGCAGGTAGCATTAAAAAATGGATGCCCAATGTAAAAGCAGCTTCAGAAAATAGTTTTCGCGACAGCATAAAAGTATTTGGCAAATCAGAGCTATGGCTCATCATTGGCATCTCTGCAATTGGTACAGGCGGTCTCTTTGCATGGATCAGTTATATAGCCCCGTTGATGACAGAAGTTGCTGGCTTCAACAGTAATATGGTTACAGTTATTATGATCATTGCTGGTCTTGGTATGGCTGTTGGTAATTTTATTGGTGGTCGTTTTGCAGACCGCTTTTCACCACTCAAAACAACTGGCACATTGTTGCTTACAATGATCGTTGCACTTATCATTGTTGCATTGGTATCTTCATTTCAACCAACAGCAATATTGATGACATTCATTACAGGCGCTATTGCATTCGCCGTAATTGCGCCTATGCAAATGCTTATGATCAATGCGGCCAGAGGTTCTGAAATGCTTGCCTCTGCTGCATTACAGGCCAGCGCTAATATGGGTAATGCACTTGGTGCATTTCTTGGTGGTTTACCGATAGCTGCAGGCTTTGGATATACTTCTCCTGAATATGCAGGTGCTGGTCTTGCATTTATTGGTCTTCTGTTTTGTATTGGTATCGGCTACCGAAAAAGAAAAGAGCAGCCTGTTGAGTTGCTGGCAATAACAGAACAGCCAATTACAACAACAGTAAAAACTATTCTTCACAAAAACATAAATCATGAAAAAGTTATTCATTCATAAAATAAAGAAAGCGTTATTGATATTATTAAAACGACAACCTGTTTCTTATTGGGCAGGTTCTAACTTTCATCATTTGAAAAAATAATATCACTATCAAAATTTAAAAAGGCTATCTCTTTTGCGAGACAGCCTTTTTTGTTTTATGAATTTTCTTTGGACCAATCAAAGAATAATTATTAAACTTTTGTTGCGTCGCACTCTTGTACTCCTTGTTCATTGCTCAGCAAAATTCCGAACGATGAAGTGAGTGACACAACCTGCGATGCCTTATGCACCACAGCTTATAACAAAATCAAAATCTTATTTCAGCAGGCAAATATTTTGCTACCAAATCTTCGTAATATGGTTTCAATTCAGTCCAGTTTGGCGGCGTTGGATTCTTTGAATAGAGATCATAAGGATTAAACAGCTTTACCCATTTTAGCATTGCACGATCATGATCATCTAATAAATGATCATATGCACCTTCGCGGTGCCATGCGTAAAATGAATGATAGCGCAGCATATACAAACCTTCTTCAGGAATACGCTCTTTTGCTATATGGTAAATATATTCATCGTGGCCCCAACTCATTGTTACATTACGCAATCCGCAACCTTCTTCGTAAACACCGTTTTTGGTGCTATACACTTCGTTATTATAATCAGAATTGAGACTAAAGAACTCAGGATAGACAACCTTATCGGAGTATGCGCAACCAACAGGGAATGTATCACCAACAACTGCCCATTGTGGCTCACCAAATAAACACAATACTTTACCAAGATCATGAATCAAACCAACTGCTACCATCCAGTCGGGATGACCATCTCTGCGTATGGCTTCTGATGTTTGTAACAAGTGCTGAAACTGATCGAGGTCTGTATCTGGATCGGAATCATCAACGAGTTGATTGAGGAATTCAAATGCACTCCATACCGGCATTTTCTTTTTATCAAACTTCAGGTAATCGTTACGTTTCTGCATCACAAAGTCATACGTCTGGTATGTATGATTAAGTTTATAGAATTCTTTCACCGTATCCCTGGTAGTATTTTCGTAATCGCGGTATTCTTCTACTGTTTTGTTCTGTACGATTGTTTCAGGATCTGGATAGCGGGTAAGTAAATCATCTTCCCATTCATCTAAAGATTCCAATGGGTTTGTTTGCGGCAAGAAATCTGCTTTCATATTCTTTGCTTGTTTAAATTTTGCAAAATAAATGTAACTATAAAGTTGAGGAATTTTTGTCAGTATATTTCATACCCGTTAAATTAATGCAGCAGCTTATCTGTATCTATTTATCCTGCCTGTACTGATACGCAGGATTTTAATATAGAGGTAAAGAGGTTTTAGTTACATTTAAACAATAAACCGTTCCCACTTGAAAACTGTATCCGCATACCTGCTATTCATTAATTGTGCCCTCCTTGGATCTTTTGGGTTACAAAGTAATACCAAACCGGGTACATCTACCGTACATTATACGCACGATTTGCAAACTGTTTGTCATCATGATGCTTTACCAGTTTCTGAATATACTTTAACTGACACAGCAAAAGCTGTTTCAGATGCAGAACCGGTTCGTTATAAAAAGCCACCAAGGCCTTTAAAAATTTTTGATCTTTATCCCAACCCTGCAAATAAGATCATTTATATACATATTACCGGTAAGCAAACAGTTACGCTGCATAATGAAGAAGGTAAGCTGATATTCAGGACAGCTATAAGAGAAAAAGCTACTGTAAACCTTAGCCCTTTGCCCGCAGGTAATTATATTCTTACAGATGAAAAAACGGGTACCGAAAAGAAGTTTAGTATTGTGCGTTAAATAATATTCCAGGCATTTTATAAAATTCGCTTTGCTGCTTTTTTTACAGAAAGTACAAGAGTGCGACGCAAGAAAAGTCTAATAGCAGTTATATAGCCGGGTACAAAAAAATTCCTTTCAACTTATATATAAATCTGTCCAGGTTTATTAATTGTACACAGGCCCGGATAAAGTTGTGCTTATTTTAGTAGTTATTGAACAAACCGTTCCCTTAAATTTGCTCAATTTCTAAATTAACAGTTACGAGATGAATTTTAATTTATCGCAAATGCCCGCACGTAATCAGCGGCCACGGACTTCAGGCATTACAATGGTTATGGATAAGGGATTGAGCATTACAGAGGTACATAATTTCATGAGCATTTCTTACCCGCATGTTGATATTGTGAAACTGGGTTTTGGTACATCGTACGTTACACCTAACCTGAGAGAAAAAATTGAAGCATACCAGTCTTACGACATACCGGTATATTTTGGCGGTACACTTTTCGAGGCGTTTTTAATTCGCAATCAATTTGAAGATTATATAGCTATCTGCAAAGATTACAAGATCGATTACATGGAAGTGAGCGATGGTTCGGTTACCATACCGCATGCAGAAAAATGTGGCTATATAGAAAAACTTACCAAACATGGAACCGTACTGAGCGAAGTAGGCAGCAAAGATGCGGCGCATATTATTCCGCCTTATAAATGGATAGAACTGATGCGTGCAGAGCTGGAAGCCGGTTCTTCTTATGTAATTGCAGAGGCAAGAGAATCTGGTAACGTTGGCATTTATCGCGGCAGTGGTGAAGTGCGTGAAGGTCTTGTACAGGAAATTCTAACACAGATACCCGGCGAAAAAATTCTTTGGGAAGCGCCACAGAAAGGTCAGCAATTATATTTTCTTGAACTACTTGGCTGCAATGTAAACCTTGGCAATATTGCACCGACAGAAGTGATTCCGCTGGAAGCTATGCGTGTAGGTTTACGCGGAGACACATTTGATCTTTACCTGAATAAAGAAACTGCATGATACGGGAATACGGATTGATCGGTTATCCACTCTCACATTCTTTTTCACAAAAATATTTTACGGAAAAGTTTCATCGTGATGGGATTCATGATGCAATTTTTCATGCTTTCCCCATACCAACAATCGATTACTTACCGCATTTGATTGAAGAGCATCCGTTATTAAAGGGTTTTGCCATCACTATTCCATACAAAAGAGAAGTGATGCAATTTCTCGATACTAAAACAGAAGCTGTAGAAAAAATGCAGGCCTGCAATTGTGTTTCCATCCGGCATGGTAAACTACACGGTTATAACACAGATGTTTATGGATTTGAACAATCTTTTATCAGGTACCTGAAGCCTCATCATACAAAAGCATTGATACTTGGTACGGGTGGTGCTTCTTCCGCCGTTGCATTTGTACTGGATCATTTACACATTGACTATCGTTATGTATCGCGTCATCGTGATGTGGACAGGCATATTCTTGGTTATGCTGACATTAGTGAAAACATGTTAAGCCTTTATACCGTTATTATCAATTGCACACCGTTGGGCACTTATCCAAAAGTTGATGAAGCACCTGAAATACCTTACCAATTGCTAACAGAGAAACATTACCTGTTTGACCTGGTGTATAATCCTCCTAAAACTAAATTTCTTTCTTTAGGAGAAAAGCAGGGCGCGGCTGTTCAAAATGGTTATGATATGCTGATCTTGCAGGCAGAAGAGAATTGGAAATTATGGAATGAAGAATAATTTTTGTGAGTAAGCTTTTTGTTCTTTACTCATCGCCTGTTGTGTCACTCACTTATACGTTCCGCTCTTCATTCATCATTTCACAGCGATCCACCTGTTCAAAATATTCGTTGGTGTTTCAATTACAATTTTATAAAATGCTGACGGCATTTTGCTCACATCAATTATTGCCTGCTGTTTACTAAGTGGAATTTCAGCAACCATTTTATACTCATCTTTACCGCCTGTTTTAAAGTTGTTGGTTGTAGCTAACCATAATTTTGCGTTACCTTCTTTTGTAACCGCATTCCAGTTTATTGTAATTTTTCCATTCTCCAATTTTGTTGTTGGTTTATTTGCGCTAATGGTTCCAATAAAAGAAGTGCCATCAATTTCCATTGCATTTTCTTTTGGAATACTGATGTTCATAAAATTTGCTATGGCTGGCATTATATCTGCCTGCGATGCCGGGTCGGTTTTAAATTCGGCATTCAGGTTTTTTGCATTTGTCGCGATCCATCCATTTTTTTCCCTATCACTTTGCCCGCCATGATTATGTCCGCTGCTGTCTCTTCCATGATCTGTTGTAATAATGATCAACCAATCTTCTCCAAATTGTTTTTTACGATATTGAATGGCATCCCATACTTTTTTTATCCGCGTGTCTGCAGCTTCAATTGCATCATAATATTGTTTGCTGTCACCATAACGGTGTCCCATATCATCTGTATGCTCTAAATAAACCCATGAAAGATCAGGACCATTTGCTTTTATATACTCGCCTGCAACTGTTGAAACAGTGTCATCAATATATTTTATGTAATCCGCATTCTTATCATGCGGGTAATGAACCGTATCTAATTCCAACCCATCAAAAGCATAATCGAATCTTAGATTATTTGTTTCCGGCAAACCATCACCACAAAGAATGGTTCTGTTATCTAACCACGTAGAAAAAATAGCAATCTTCTTCGATGGATCAATATCTTTTAAATATCGGAAAATAGTTTTGTAGTTATAGTTTTCCTTTATGCCATCATTATCCCAAACATTGTGTTTGTTAACCCATGTTCCTGTAAGTATTGTTGTATAACCAACGGCCGAAATCGTTGGCGTTTCATCGTATGTACCTTTTTCACCACCACAATATGCATGTACAAATCCACCTCCTTTAGAAATTTCTTTGATTGTTGGCGCATTTAATCTTTCAATAAGATCAGCCGGAATACCATCAATAATAATAAAGACTGCTTTTTTTGTTTGCGCAAAGCTGCTGACGGTGATTAATAACAGAGATGCGATCAGTATATTTTTCATATTAGCTTTTAATTAATTCTAATCTTTTATTTGCTTCATAAAGCTATCAAGTACACGAGTGCGACGCAACAGAAGCCCTATTTATTTACAATTGCCGGACTCATAAAAATTTCCTAATCCGAAAATCGCTAAATGCTCTCAAAAGTAGCATTACAAGCGTTTGCGTTATCTTTGCAGGCATTTTTAAATTATTAACAATGAGCCGTAAGGGAAAAGTTTTGGTGGCAATGAGTGGCGGTATTGATAGTACCGTTACGGCGCTTATGCTGCATCACGAAGGTTATGAAGTGGTGGGCATTACGATGAAAACATGGGATTACGCTACAAGTGGCGGCGGGCATAAAGAAACAGGCTGTTGCAATTTAGATAGCTTTAACGATGCACGTGCAGCCGCTGTGCAACATGGGTTTCCACATTTTATTTTAGATATACGTGAAGAGTTTGGCGATTTTGTAATTGAGAATTTTGTGGAAGAATATCTCGCAGGTCGCACGCCAAACCCCTGTGTAATGTGCAATACGCATATTAAATGGCGTGCATTGCTGAAACGTGCCAATGCATTGAATTGCGATTTTATCGCAACCGGGCATTACGCAAATATTTACCAGGCAGATAATGGAAGATATACAATCAGCAAAGGTTTGGATGAAACAAAAGACCAGAGTTATGTTTTGTGGGGGCTTGATCAGGAATTGCTTTCAAGAACAATTATGCCGCTGGGGAAATATCGCAAGACTGTGATAAGGCAAATGGCGCATGATTACGGTTATCCTGAACTGGCAAAGAAAAGTGAGAGTTATGAAATATGTTTTGTGCCGGATAATGATTACCGCGGATTTTTAAAGCGCCGTGTAGATGGTTTGGAAGAAAACGTTGCAGGGGGTTGGTTTATTGACAAAGAAGGAAAGAAATTGGGTCAGCATAAAGGTTATCCTTTTTATACTGTTGGTCAGCGTAAGGGTTTGGATATTGCGCTTGGCAAACCTGCCTACGTTATAGCTATTGATCCATCAACAAATACAGTTATACTTGGTGATGAAGATGATCTTGCGCAGAACGATATGCTTGTAACAAAACTTAACTGGATAAAGTATAATGGAGTAACAGATGGCATGGAGTCATTTACCAAAATACGTTACAAAGACAAAGGCGCATTGAGCAATTTATATAATGATGATAATGGCATTCGTGTTCGCTTTTATGAAAATGTAAAAAGCATTACACCGGGACAAAGTGCTGTATTTTATGAAGGCGATGAAGTGATTGGCGGTGGAATAATTCAAAGAGGTACGCTGATATAAAATTATATAAGTGCTTATACAAAGAAACCCCGTTCATAGTTGAACGGGGTTTCTTTATTATTAGACAATCGACAGCAATGATAGCATCTTTAGTTGTGTCACTCACTTGTACGTTCGGAACTTTATGAGCTGTGAAAAGTGAAAGTTAAAAGTCAACATGCATTCACTTTTCACTTGTTTCTTTATGCAATGAAGTACAAGAGTGCGACGCAACAATGCTGCCATAAAAGACCGCTGCCAGGCTCAAAAAACTATTGAATAAAAAATTTAAATTTCTCTGTTGTTTTTCCAGCAAGTTCCAGCAAATACATGCCTGCAGTAAGGTGAGGAAGCGATAAAGTAAAAGTTCTAACCTGTGCTGCCAGTTGCTGCTGCATGATTTGCTGACCACTTACATTTAATATTCTTACTCTACTGAAATTATCTTTCATAACAATATTTATTTTTCCATTGGTAACAACTGTGGGAAATATATAATTATTCTTTATGGCATTAGTATTGCCAGCCTGTTCATTTGCTTTTATCGCAGTTGCAGTTGCTCCTACTTTATATATGGTACCATTGAATGAAGCCGCATACAATTCCCCCTGTTCATCTTCACCAAAAGAAACAATAGAAGCGGGAACATTTTTCTGTAAGTAAATATTCCATCCACCACTTCCGTTTGAAATGATCTTCCAGGCATTACTGCTTAAATAATCTGCGCACACATAATAACCTTTTAATGCAGGAAAAGCATTCCCACGGTATACATACCCTCCTATCACTGATAAACCACCTGTATCAAGGTTATGCGGATAAGAAAAAATGGGGAACCTGTAATTTCTTTTGCCCCTGCAACTATCTGTATTGTATGTGTTGTTTCCTTCGTAACAACGCCAACCATAATTAGCGCCTCCTGCTTGTTGGGGTGTTGAGAAATCTACTTCTTCCCAAAGATCCTGCCCTACATCACCTAACCACACATCGCCGGTTTGACGATCAAAACTCCAGCGCCAGGTATTACGCAGGCCATAAGCCCAGATCGTCTTTACTGCATTTGCAGTATTTATAAAGGGGTTATCGGCAGGAACTTTATAATAAGGTGCAGTAAGCTTTCTTACGTCAAGCCTGTGAATTTTACCAAAAGGAGAAGCAAGATTCTGTGCATTATTGAACGGGTCGCCACCACTACCGCCATCACCAATTGAACTGTATAAATAACCATCTTTACCAAATTGCAAACAGCCCCCATTATGATTACCAAAACCTCCAGGCTTTGGATAAGAAAATAAAATAACACCTGAGGAAGGATCAGCTACATCCGGATTCGAAGTGCTTACTTTATAACGAGCCAGTGTAACATTCTCATTTCGTGCATTGTAGTAAATAAAAAAATATCCTGCCTGTTTATAATTCGGAGGGAAAGCAATACTTAATAAGCCTTGCTCGCTTGCATACTTAACAAGATTACTCATATTTAAAAATGGCGTGCTAAGCAACGCTCCATTTTTAAATATTCGTATTTCACCTGATTGCTGAACAATAAATAAACGATTTGAGCCATCGCCGGCATTTTTGATATCAACCGCAGCGGATATGTTATTGATGTAAGGAGTAAATGTAAGCTGCGGTTGCGCATCCGTTTTTGAAGAACAACCAATAGCTAATACAATATTCATTAGTAATACTAACCGGAAGGATAAATATTTTTTCATAGCAGTAGCATTTTGTGGAGAAATACGGAAAAGAAATTTAAGGTACAACTGTTTTACAATTATCTAAACAACAAAAACCCCGCCTTAATGGGCGGGGTTTGTATAAATGCGAAAATATAATTACAGGGTTTTCAGTACATCGTTCATATTTCTTACAGCATCAGCACTTTTGTTAAACAATGCCTGTTCATCTGCATTTAAACCAAAGTCGAGAATTTTTTCCCA
Organism: Panacibacter ginsenosidivorans; assembly: GCF_007971225.1. Taxonomy (NCBI): domain Bacteria; kingdom Pseudomonadati; phylum Bacteroidota; class Chitinophagia; order Chitinophagales; family Chitinophagaceae; genus Panacibacter; species Panacibacter ginsenosidivorans. The sequence continues at coordinate 1,983,914 of NZ_CP042435.1, forward strand.
ACCATTTTTGCCAATTACTACCGGCACACCCAAACAAATATCTTTCTGTCCGTATTCACCATCAAGGCTTACGCAACAGGTGAACAATTTCTTCTCATCACGCACAATGCTTTTAACCAAAGCTGCTCCTGCTGCACCCGGTGCATACCATGCAGAAGTGCCGATCAATTTGGTAAGTGTTGCTCCGCCCACCATTGTGTCAGCAACAATTTGTTTTTGCTGGTCTTCGCTCAAAAATTTTGTTACCGGTGCACTGTTCCATGTAGCATAGCGAATCAAAGGAATCATCGTTGTATCTCCGTGACCGCCTACAACCACCGCATTCAGATCAGCAGGGCTGCAGCCAAGGTGCTGGCTCAATTGATACTTGAAGCGTGCACTATCCAATGTACCACCCATACCAATAATACGGTTCTTTGGCAAACCCGTTGCAGTCAACGCCAGGTAAGTCATTGTATCCATTGGGTTAGAAATAACAATGATGATAGTATTAGGAGAATACTTCAAAATATTTTCAGCCACACCTTTAACTATACCAGCATTGGTACCAATCAGTTCTTCACGTGTCATTCCCGGTTTGCGTGGAAGGCCAGATGTAATTACCACTACATCAGAACCTGCAGTCTTTGAATAATCGTTGGTGCTGCCGGTAATGCGTGTATCAAAACCCAGTAATGCAGCAGTTTGCATCATATCCTGCGCTTTACCTTCAGCCAAACCTTCTTTAATATCAAGCAATACCAGTTCTTCGCAAAGGGCAGCACGGGCAATATTATCTGCACAGGTTGCACCTACTGCACCTGCACCTACAACAGTAACTTTCATATAACAATTGGTTTATAGTGTAAGAAATTATTCAGAGTTGCAAAGGTAGGGTTGGATACATAAAAATGTACAATCAAAAATGAAAAATATACAAAGGATTTTTATGCACCCGGCTGCAGTACAGGTATTAAACTTCTGTTGCGTCGCACTCTTGTGCAACTTTATCATTATGCAGCATTTATAACTGTTGTCATTAATTTCTAGCCGGGTGCAACAAGTTTATAATAGTATCGGGATCTGTGCCTCCATCAAAGGTTTGCAGCAGTTTATGGTTTTCATTGTACACTGCTATATAAGGTGTGTACTGGACACTAAAAAATGGAACAATAGTGTATTTCATTTCTTTTCCTAAACGAATATTCCTATCATCAAACATCTTTGCATCATCACCAAACTGCTTTATTTCATCCATTGTTGCACGATATGTTACCCAAACAAAGAACACATCTTTAAACTCATCTTTCTTCTCCATAAAATCATGGGCAGTAAGCTGGCAATGCCCGCATTCGGGATTAAAATAAACGATCACAACTGGTTTATCTTTTGGAAAATCTGTTGTATTAAACCACGTGGTGCTGTCTGTTTCCAGCATGCTGAATATAGGAAGCGTGGAATCTTTTTGATAAGGTGGTTTCTTTTCTTTTTGTGCATGAACCAATAAAGCACTTGATAATATTAAGAGCAGGAAAAATATTTTTTTCATCAGGAACATTTATGAATAACAAATATCTGTGAAAGTAAATAATAACTTATCAGATGCTTGTTAAAATGTTGCAATGAAAAACAGTATGTACAAGTGTGCGACGCAACAGGCGATACCATTTTGTACAAAAGTCTGGCTCATAAAAAAAGTCGCTCTTTTACAGAGCGACTTTTGAATTTTTATTTTAAGCTTCCCACCATGTTTGCGGGAATAACCCATGCGTCAAATTCTTCAGGCGTTACATAACCCAATTTAACCGCCATCTCTTTCAACGTGGTGTGCTCTTTATGCGCTTTCTGTGCGATCTCCGCAGCTTTGTAATACCCGATTTTTGTATTCAAAGCAGTAACAAGCATCAAAGAATTATCAACGTGCTTTTTGATGTTTGCTTCGATTGGTTCAATGCCTGCTGCGCATTTATCATTAAAGCTTACGCAACCATCGCCAATCAATCTTGCACTGTGTAAAAAGTTTGCGATCATTACCGGTTTAAAAACATTCAATTCAAAATGACCGGTTGCACCACCAATGTTTATGGCAACATCATTGCCCATCACCTGCGCAGCAATCATCGTTAATGCTTCACATTGTGTAGGGTTTACTTTACCCGGCATGATGGAAGAACCCGGCTCATTATCGGGAATAAATATTTCTCCAATGCCACTGCGTGGACCGCTGCTTAACATGCGAATATCATTACCGATCTTCATCAGACTAACTGCAACAGTTTTCAAAGCTCCATGTGATTCAACGATTGCATCATGCGCTGCCAATGCTTCGAATTTATTTTCCGCAGTTACAAAAGGCAAACCAGTAAGCGATGCGATATGTTTTGCAACAAGCTCTGCGTAACCTTTTGGTGTGTTAATGCCTGTACCAACTGCGGTACCACCAAGTGCTAACTCGCTAAGATGTGATAAAGAATTTTTGATTGCCTTTATGCCGTGTGTTAACTGAGCAGCATAACCACTAAACTCCTGGCCGAGTGTAAGTGGTGTTGCATCCATAAAATGTGTGCGGCCAATCTTCACTACGTTCATGAATGCTTTGCTTTTTGCAGCAAGTGTATCACGCAGTTTTTCAATGCCGGGAATAGTTGTTTCCATCAGCATTTTGTATGCAGCAATGTGCATCGCTGTTGGAAATGTATCATTAGATGATTGCGATTTATTTACATCATCATTAGGATGCAAAAATTTTTCTTTATCTGTAAGTGCTCCGCCTTTTATAACATGCGCACGATACGCCACCACTTCATTTACATTCATGTTGCTTTGCGTACCGCTGCCTGTTTGCCAGATAACCAACGGAAACTGATCATCGAGTTTATTTTCTAAAATTTCATCACATACCTGCGCAATGGCATCTTTCTTTTCAACAGGCAAAACACCCAGTTCAAAGTTGGTTATTGCAGCTGCCTTTTTTAGGTAAGCAAAGGCTTCAATAATTGGTTTAGGCATTTTATTAATATCCTGTGCAATCTTAAAATTCTCAATGCTGCGCTGTGTTTGCGCACCCCAATAAACGTTGGCAGGCACTTTAACCTCGCCCATTGTATCTTTTTCTATGCGATAATCCATACAGCTGATTTTAGAAGCGCAAAGGTAATGCGATTGAAGATTGGCGATTGCTGATTTTAGAATTTTTCTTTATAAGCCGGCTGCATTATTTCTATGAGGCTTTAGTTGCGTCGCACTCTTGTACTTTTGAATAGCTCTCAGCAATCAGCAGCCCGGCCTCAGTTAAAATACACTTTGCCCACCGAAAGCTGATACCTTAAAGCTGATGCATGTTCTGAACGTACAAGTGAGTGACACAACCAAAGTTTAATAAGCATTACTGCGGCTAAGTACAAAAAATCATACATGCAGCTGCAATATAACTGATGTGCCGGTATGATCTGTTTGTATATCGAGCGAAGCGTTCATTATAGCTGCTCTTTTTTCCATATCGGCAATTGCATGCATTACTTCTGCATTGGTAGTATCGAGCATAGCAGCCTTATCATATATCTTAAGAGAGAGTTTTGAAGATTCTTTATCTATGTTAACGATGCATTGCGATGCATTGCCACTTTTTGCAATTTGTGTTAACGCTTCTTTGAAAATAAGGAATAATTCGTGCCTTACTTTCATACCTGCTTTTATAGATGGCACATCCTTACCCACTTCCATTTGTACGAATATCTCATGATCATTTTGCAAGCCTTCTGCAAATTCTTTCATACGCAAAATAGTTCTTTCCATATTATCATTTGTGGGGTCCAGGCTCCACAACATATCATCCATAGCATCCATCATTTTGCGGCTCTTATCGCTTATCTGGTCTATATATTCTTTTGAACGTATAATATCTTTATCTGCTTTTATCTTGGCCATTTCGCTAAGCAGGTTGATATTGCTGAGTGTAGTATTGACTTCTTCGTGCAGGTTGCCTGCAATTTCTGTACGCACCTGTTGCATGCTAAGCAGCTTGTTTATTCTTTCTTTATCTATCCAGTATATAACTGCGATACCTGCAAGAATAACCAATGCATAAAACCACCAGGTAGCATAAAATGGCGGCACAACCACAATTTGTAATACGGTTTCTTTACCGGGCGTGCCGGTACTGTTTTCTGCTCTTACCCTGAAAGTATAATCGCCTGGCGGCAGGTACGTATAAATAGCCTGGTTAAGATCGGTTGTTTCGTTCCAGTCTTTATCAAGTCCATCCAGCTTGTAATGATAATGCAGTTTATCCTGGCTTATATAATTGAGTGCGCTGAATTCAATAGTAATGGAAGTGTTGTCAAAAGGAAGTTCAATTTTCTTTTGTGCAGTGAGTGAATCTACCAGCAATGAAGCATTTGCCAGCTTAAAATCTGTGATGACTGCGGGCGGCGGCGTTGGTGCATCCTTTATACCGGATGGATCAAATACAACGACATTGTGATCAGTTGGATAGATCAATCTGCCGTCCTGCATTTTTACCACACCGGCGGGATTGAAATTATCATAGGAGATACCGTCTCTTCTGTCATAAATAAAAAATATTTTCTTTTCAAGGTTCAAACGGCAGAGGCCATGCGCAAGGCCCATCCATAAAGTGCCGCTTTTATCTTTTTGCAGTGAGTAGACGGTATTAGAAGGCAAGCCATCTTCTGTGGTTATATGTGTTATTTCGTTTGTATTTGTATTCAATACATCCAGCGAGCCACATGCAATAAGAATTATACTATCGTTGTACCTGTACACATCATTTACATTATTGCTCCATAACCTGTGACCCGGCGGACAAGTTGTGGTAATATGATCTTCAAGTCTGCCGGTAGTAGTGCTATATTTAAATAATCCTTTGCTTACGCTACCTGCCCATACATAACCTCTCTTATCTGCATAAATTTTATTAATGTACACTGAATCATTTTTTTTAACGGTGCTGTATCCTTTGTGCACATTACCATTAGCAGCCATTTTATTCCATTGCACTACCTGGCCGGATTGTGTACCAAACCACATATTACCATATTCATCTTCATCGAGCTGCCTGATTGTTTTTAAACGAAAAATACTGTCTTCAACAATGGTTGAATTATCTTTCTGCGGATCATAAACAATTATACCGCCACCCTGCAGACCAATCCATACCAGGCCATCTTTTGCCTGCTTCATATCCCAAACACTATAAGGCTCCCTGTATTTATTTAATGATGCCGGTAACGGGATTGGGATAAATTTTGCATCATAAGCATAGATGCCTGTACCCCATCCGCCAACCAAAACTTTTCCATTGGTTAATTGTAATGCAGTTTGTGCAGGCCCATCTTTAATGCCACTGCCATCTGGCCTTACAAGACTGTAACTAAAAAAAGATTGTGCACCCGGGTTAAAAAGAAAAACGCCATTATCAGTACATACCCAAATATTTTGCTGATTGTCCTCATACAACATTATTGCCTGGTCAAACTTTATGCTTTGCTCATCACGATATTCATTGTCAATTTTTTGAAAAGGTTTTTTACCTCCTGTATATTCAATAATAAAAGTTTTTCCATAGAACCAAAGCTTTCCGTTTCGCTGTCTTAAAGAGCCCGCTATTTCGTAATATCCTGTGCCGGGAAATTCATCATACAAACTATACTTTTTTGTTTCACCCGTTTTAAAGTTTTTATATTGAAAAAAAGGTGCGCCACTAACGAGTGGCCAGGTACTGTACCATATATCATTATTGCCCTTTTCAAAAATATGCACTATTACTTTTTCGTCAGGAAGCTGTTGTAGTAAGGGAATGCTATCCATAATATGCCCACGCATATTGATGTTTCCTGTTTTAAAATTATAAACAGCAAACCCGGGAACACAGGCAAAAACAATTTCGCTTCTGTCTGCAGACATTTTTATATGAATAGGATCCCAATCTACAGGCAGGCGAAAAAGCGCTACCGGCATAAACTGATCCTTCAAAGTATCATACCGGAAAACGCCTTTATGCTGAACATAAATAACTGCTGTTCCTGTTGCATCCTGTGCAAGAAACATTATATTATAAGGGTCTTCCTGCATATTACCATACACGGCTTTATTCTCATAAAGCATTGTATGTTTATTAAAAATGCCAATCTTATCGCCGCTGCATAGCCATAAGTTTGCTTTATCATCTTCTATTAAACCGGTAAGATAATCTGCAGGTACAGAGAAAGGGTCAGAGGGTCTGTTACGAAAAGTAATAAACTTATTACCATCGTACCGCTGAAGGCCACTTAACGTATTTAGCCACATGTATCCCTGGCGATCCTGAACGATACTGTAAACAATATTAGAGGCAAGCCCGTTGCTGGTGCTGAAATGCGTAAATACGTAACGATTTTCCTGTTGCGCAAAACAGCAAAACGCTATCAGCAATGCAATGCATAAACATACCTTTTTTTGCAAACTGTTGGTTTTAGTTGTGTTCAAAAATAAAAACACTCTATCAACTTATAAAACATACTTCATTTATACCGGATGAACTGCGCTAAAGCATGCATGAACTGTTGCTAAATAAGCAATACACGGTTCATGCAGTAATTATAACACTTCATACCCAAATGCATTTTTACAAAATAAAATCCATTGCAACTTTACATCATAAATATAAGGCATAGTTAAAGTTGGTTTGGTGATAATGTAACGGGGTTCTTTCCAGGATCCTGTTTTTTTATTTATACCCTGCATTTGAATATATGGCATCGCCTGTTGTGTCACTCACTTGTACGTTCTGAACAGGTATCAGCTTTCAGATATCAGCTTTCAGTTGGCAAAGTGTATTTTAACTAAGGCCTGGCTGCTGATTGCTGAGAGCTATTCAAAAGTACAAGAGTGCGACGCAACTAAAGTTAAATAGTAATACTAAAAGTCCGGCTCATAAAAGTATACTTCATTACAAATTTTATTCAGTTCATACAGGTGCAAAATTTAACTGCTTAAATCCATTTATAATTTGGCGTCGTAATTATTAAACCTTGAAATTAACCAACATGTTTAAGAAAATTTTGAAATGGACCGGCATTGTATTGCTGGTATTGATCGCAGGCATTTCTGTTACTGCAGCATTCAGGCAAAACATGCACTACAATGCGCCATACCCAAACATAACAACAACTACAGACAGTGCAGTTATTGCGAGAGGTAAACATCTTGCCTACAGTTCTGCGCATTGCATAGATTGCCACAGCACGGCAAATGCAGACTCGTTAATAAAGCTTGGTCTTGATGTACCATTGAGTGGTGGCTTTGATTTTGATATTGGCATTGGTCATGTTTATTCAAAGAACATTACGCCGGATTCTGCAACAGGCATTGGAAGATTTACAGACAAAGAACTTGCGAGGGCACTGCGTTATGGCGTACAACCAGATGGAACAATACTTTATGATTTTATGCAGTTTCATAATCTAAGTGATGAAGATCTTACAGCAGTGCTTTCTTTTATTCGTTCACAAAAACCTGTGCACAATGTTGTTCCTGAGAACACACTTACTATTATGGGCAAACTGGTAAAAGCTTTTATGGTAAAGCCGGTTGGACCTTCCGGTGAAGTTCCCGTAGCAGTAAAACAAGATACAACTGCAGTTTATGGAAAATATATGGCAACAAGTATTGCAGAGTGTAACGGATGTCATACACTAAGAGATATGTCAGGTGCATTTATTGGTGAACCATTTGGCGGCGGCAATAAATTTGAAGAACATGGAAATCCTGTCTTATACACTCCAAATCTTACCACAGATTCGAGCAGCAGAATATTTGGATGGAGCCAACAGGATTTCATTAATCGTTTCCGCATGGGAAAAGTAATTCCTTACAGCCCGATGCCATGGGGTTCTTTCAGTCGCATGACAGATGATGAATTAAAAGCTATCTATAAATTTTTGAAAACAGTTGAGCCTGCGAAAACACCTGCACTACCAGATCTTGCAGAAAAATAAAATTGAATTTTTAAGATCTGCAACCTGTACATAAAATACAACAGTTCATACCCAAGATCTTTGACTCAAACATACATTACTAAGAAATTTGATCATTAATTAACCACTTAAAATAAATTTTATGCAACGTTACAATGCATTCAACATGATCCATAAAGCACTTCGTCATATGCTGTACGATACTGCTTTAACTTTACAGCAAACATGGTTTGCAGACATTAAAGAAGCTGAAACTGCAATTGAAAAAACAGAGGCCGTGATTCATATTTTTGAGCGTCATGCACATCATGAAGACACTTATGTTTTACCTGCTGTAGAAAAATATAACGCAGCACTCGTAGCTTCTTTTGAAGCAGAGCATAAAAAAGATCTTGGTCTTGGTAATCTGCTTAAGAATCTTATTAATATTTACCGCAACGTAAATTTTGAGGAAGAAAGAATTAATGCGGGTTCAGCATTAACCAAAGCGTTTATAGATTTTATGGTATTTAACCTGGAGCATATGGGTAAAGAAGAGATACTTATCAACAAAGTACTGTGGGAACATTACACAGATGAACAGTTGCTTGACATTAGCCAGCAAATAGCAGCAAGTATTCCACCTGAGGAATTGGCTTTTGCTTCAAAGTGGATGATCCGCAGTATAAACAACAAAGAAGCTATCGGCTGGTTGTCTCAGGTAAAAGCAACAGCACCGCCATTTGTATTGCAATCCATATTAACTGAAGCTGTAAATACTTTACCTTCAGAACGTGTTGAAAAAATACAGGAAGGGATAGCTGCTTAACAGATCATTCATTCAAATATAAAGCCATGCTAAGCCAAATACCAATGTATGTTGTAATCGTTTTTACACTTACAGTAATACTTACATTTATATTTCTGGCAAAAGCATTGCATACCGGAGCAAAAGTGGTTATGGTTCTTTTTGCATGGCTTTTATTAAATGCTGTATTAGGATGGAAAGGTTTTTATGCGGCAACAGGCGCAACGCCGCCACATTTTGCACTGGCTGTTGCACCTCCGTTATTAGCAATACTTGTTTTACATATTACTACTAAGGGAAAAGCATTTTTAGCAAAAGCAGAACTTTCTATATTAACACTACTAGGTATAGTGCGAATACCTGTTGAGCTGGTTTTGTTTTGGCTATACAGTTACAAAACCATTCCGCAGCTAATGACATTTGAAGGAAGAAATTTTGATATTGTCTCAGGCATTACAGCAATAGCGGTTTTCTTTATTTGTTTCAAAGGCAAAGAAGTTGTACATAAAAACCTACTATTAACCTGGAATATATTAGGGCTGATCCTGCTTTTAAATATAGTTATCAATGCAATACTCTCAGTGCCTTCACCCATACAGCAATTCGCTTTTGAGCAGCCAAACATTGCTGTACTTTATTTTCCTTTTATATGGCTGCCCTGTTTTATTGTACCTGCTGTATTATTAAGTCATATTGTTTCTTTAAAAAAGCTAATAACCAAATGAAAAAGAAATTATTTCTCGCAACACCTGCATTGCTTATTTATTTTGCTATGCATCAAATGAAACTGAGCCGCTTCTTCGGTATAAATATTCAGTCAGTTTTATAAGTATACACATTAGAAAAAGCTAAATAAATAATTTTGCTGTATGCTTATAAAAGAACTGGTGTTACTAACTACAGATATTGCAGCAGTAAAAAAATTTTACGAGGAATTAATGGGGTTCCCTCTTATAAAAGAAACAACGCAAAGTGTTTCTTTCAAAACGGGTAACTCCATTTTATCTTTTGAACTTACCAATTCGTATTTGGTACCTTTTTATCATGTTGCATTTTCAATTCCTAATAATAAATTAAATGAAGCTTTGGAGTGGATTGAGCAACGTGTGCCCATTTTAATTTACCTGGAAAAAGAACAAATCGCCGATTTCAAAGGCTGGAATGCCAAAGCATTTTATTTCCATGATGCGCAACAAAATATCCTGGAGTTTATTACGCATTTTGATCTGCATACAAATGATGAAAACCCTTTCTCTGCATCATCTGTAGAAAGCATTTGTGAAATTGGTATTGTTACAGAAAATGTTTTAGCAACATGTGAAGTCATAAAAACAAAATACAACATACCTTATTTTGAAAAAGGACCTTTTCACAATGATTTTGCCGTGATGGGAGATTCACATGGCTTGTTTATTATTTCAAAAACAAATCGTGGCTGGTTACCTACACAAAGACCTGCAGAAAAATTTCAGGTGCAGGTGAAGATCGAAGTTGATGGAATTGATAAAGAATTATTATTCGATTAACCCGACTTACTATAATGTGAGCCTTAGTTTTAATGAATTGTTTTAGCAACATTCTTAATATCTAAGTTCATAAATACAGCTGTACCATTTTTAGCAAATAATTCAATTCCTCCATCACTGTGTTTAGGAAAAACAAGATCAGTAATTGCATACAGGCCATCATTAACAAAAACTTCTACCATGCTTTTATCTATTAATATGCGCAGTTTTATTTTTTCATCTGCATTATTTAGATGAACCGTTTCTACGCTGGAAAAATCTTTATGAAAACTGGTATCACCAGATTTTGTTCTGTCTAAGCTGATCGTTTTCGTGGCAGCGGTATAAGCGATAGTTGTTTCTTCATCACCACTCTTAAAAACATTGATGCCTGCTGTTGCTCCTGCATCAGCTTTTAATTCAAAAGAAATATCCAACGCTGTTCCTTTTACTGAGTCCAATGATTTTGAAGTATTATTTAATTCAACAGAAGTTTCGCTATAAAGATCTTGCTCGTAGTTATTAAGCTCTGCAGCGGGTAACTGAAACAATCGCAAACCTTCTGCGGTTTGTTTTAAAGTCAATGACCGTGGCACAGAGTATGCGCCACGAAATCCTTTCGTAGGAATATCATTTGCATAGTTCCAGCAATTGGCCCAGCCGATCATTATTCTTCTTCCATCAGATGCAGGAATATTGTTATAAGTAACACCTGCATAAAAATCTTTGCCATAGTCTATGTACAAAGGGTAATCAAGTTTATCAGCAGTAAATTTTTTTCCATCAAAATTGCCAGTGAAATATTGTACAGCAATAAAACCTTTCTGCGGGTGGCCTGCGGATAAAGACAATACCCATTTCTGTTCATTGCTTCCTTCAACTGTAATTGGAAACAGATCGGGGCATTCCCAAATTTTATCTACGTTACCTACACCCCCAAATTCACTTAAGAGATTCCATTTTTTTAAGTCAGCAGATGCATAGAATTGCACTTTGTATTCCAGCGATCTAACCACCGCCATTATCCATTTCTTTTCCGGCGCATACCAGAATACTTTGGGATCCCTGAAATCTGTAAGGTGTATATCCAGCACAGGATTGTTAGCATATTGCTGCCATGTTTTTCCTTCATCAACGCTGTAAGCAAGGCTTTCATGCTGCGCAAGTCCTTTTCCATTTTTATCAACATGCGAAGTATAAATTGCCACTAAAGGTATTTGTCCATCTTTACCAAAACCACTTGTATTAAAACTGTCCACAACAGCACTGCCGCTGAATATCATGATAGTAGTACTGTCATTATTTTTTATTTCAGGAATAGCAAGTGGCCATTGATTCCATTCAAACAAATCTTTGCTTACTGCATGCGCCCAACTCATGTGGCCCCATTTGTCTCCATAAGGATTGTATTGCGCAAACAAATGATATTGCCCGTTGGCATATACCAAACCATTCGGATCATTGATCCAATTGGAGTCTGTGGTAAAGTGATATAGCGGCCTGTAAGAAAACGTTGTATCTTCTGAACCCGCTTTTTTATCTGCCATATTATTGTTGCATGATGCAAGAAACAAACCGTTCGTTACAACCAACAAATAAAAGAATTGTCTCATAATAAAATTTTAAAAAAGGGAGAAGTTCAGATAGTTCCTGCTTATGATTAAATATAAAACAATCCTGCCCTCTTCCTGAAATAATTGAGAAAAAAAATCAAATACTTTTTTTGTAGCCGACTTCCTGTTCTGTGATTGAGCATTGTTGCGTCGCACTCTTGTACGTTCTGTTCGTTGAGTATCATTGAAGAGTACCTTGCTAAAGTACAAGTGTGCGACGCAACAAAAGCTACATAAGTGTTCCTGTTGCTGGACTCATAAAATAAAAAAGGCCATCTTAAAAGATGGCCCTTACAAAAACAAACCTCAAAATATTTTATTGAATAGTAACTGTTTGTTTGTATTCATCAAGTGTTATGGTATATGTTCCTGCTGTAGAAGGTGTGCTAAAATTATCGCCGCCTTCCCACTTGATCTTACGCTTTATGGTACCGCCTGATGTGCCATTGTCTCCATTATCTTCATAATCGAAAGCACCCCATGCATTGCCAGCAAGGAATTTAATAGACTTAGATGCTTTTAAAGTAGCAGTGATCGTCCACACGCCGTTGCCCTGGTAAGTCATTTGCGGAGAGCTTGGCGGATCCCAATCATTAACACCTGACTGGTTAATGCCGTCTCCCACAAGTCTCATTTCTGTAGCAGGGCTCATGAAATATTTTATGTTATCCCTGTCACGTCCATCCCATATAACCCTGTTAACACCTCCAGTTGCATTAGGAAAGTTTGGCCCGTTTACTTCCATTGTACTTCCATCTCCACCATTTGATCCGTAGCTTCTGGTTTCATCAACAGCAAAGCTTCCGTTATTCCATTGGTTATTATCTATAAGCTTCCATCCGTCTGCCGTAAAATTGGTGATACCTACGAACAAATTATCTGCAGGTGCACCCATTGCATAGTTAGGAAATACGCTTGGTGGATCCCAGTTTGCACCTACAGCACCACCAACAAAGCCCATCCTGCCTTCACGTATATCGTACTTAAGCGTTTTCCTGTTAATGCTGATGCGATAAACACCATCTGCTGAAACAGAAAGATTAGCACCACCGGCAGATAAATCTCCACCAGAACCACCATAGTTTATGTCCCAGCTTCTGCCTTGTGTAATTTTAAATTCAGAACCGGCAGGTAAGTAAATGTACATGTAGTACATGTCGTTAAATACATCTGTACGAAGGTCTCTTATAAACTCAGGAGCAGTGCCCGGGTCCCAGTTATTACCATTATTAGTTGTAGCCTGGTAGCCACCTGGAAGATAAAATCTCAATAGCGGGAAATAGCTTTGCACTGTTACCACAACAGCATTTGAATAAACTGTTGCTCCCAGAGCAGTCGTTGCTTTTACACGATATTCTACATCGCCTGAGTTCCCCCCCGGAATGCCTGAATTTAATGCAGTTTCATTTAATTCTCCCTGCGTCAATCCTTTTGTATAAATGCCGGTACCAACAGCTATTTCTGAAGGCGTCGCAAACTCTTTGCCTGAAGAATCATACTGTAATGTATATGTTACAGCTCCGGTATAACCATTGAAAGATTGGCCCCATGAAAAATCAATCGCATGCTCATTAGATGTATTAATACCGGCGGTAACAGAAGTAGCAGAACTGGTAAGTACAGAAGCATCTCCGTATGCACTAACAGTTACATTTACCACATTTGAGGTATACTGTTCATTGTTATTGCCATAAGAAGAAACGACACGAACATCAAGGCTATAAGGAGCACCTAATGTAAAACCGTAATTTAATAATATAACATTTAACTCCTTACCGGTAAGCGACGTACTAAGAGTGCCTGTAACAATCTTACTTGTTTTATTAGAGAAATTTCTTCCGGCAGAATCTATCTCTAAAATATACTTGTAGGTATTTGAATCTGAAGCGTACTTAGGATTTGTCCACGAAAAGCTGATCACTTCATTTGAAGAATCTGCAGGTGTTGGTGCAACCGATTCTGCAGAAGCGGAAAGTGTTACTGCTGTGCCATTTGCATAGAATGGCAGGTCTTTAACCTTATTACAGGCTGCGAAGATCAGCGCTGCGGTTAGAACTGTTGCTACAGCAGGAATGAATTTTTTCATAATTTAAAAATTAGATTGAATTATTGTTTAACAACAGTGTATTTTCCGGTTTTAAAGTTTACAGTTACCTTGTAGCTACCTGCAACTGCTGGTGTCGGAATCGCATCGGGATCACCTTCCGATCCGAAATTAAATCCAAGATCTCCACCTGAAGCGTCCCCGCTGGCACCAGCTAATTTGCTTATACCATATTGAGGTTGCCATTGATTAAGAGTCGTAAGAAATTTATAATAAAACCCGGGGCTAAAATTCATAACGATATTATACTCCGTATTACTAACCTTCGTACATTTTTGATCTTCCGGTGGATTATTGGTCCAGCTGCTTGGTGTACCATCACCTGTTATATACAGGTCTCCTGTTGGAGAAATAGGAACAGCAACATCCAGGTAAGGAGTTATCACTGCCTGTACAACATTAGAAAACAAAGGCGCACTGTTATTAACCAATGTTGATTTTACCCTGAATTCAACAGTATGGGATATATCTTCCTGCAGATTAAGTTTTGTAAGTATCGTATTAAGCTGACTTACAGTATATGTTACACCCAAGTCTTTTGCAATAGATAATTCCTGCAAGGATGGGCTGGAAAAATTTGCACCTGCTGTGTCTACCTGCAATATGTAATTCACGTCTTGTGAACTAATGCCTGTTGTAAATTGGTAATTTGGATTTGTCCAGGCAAATTGAATTGCATCCTGGTTTGCATTATCTCTCACGAGGATTAATTCACTGGCTGAAGCCGATAATTCGGGTGGAGTTCCACCTTCATAATAAATCTTGTGTTCATCTTTTTCGCATGACCAGAACATTACTGCGGACAGTAAAGAGAGGAACAGCAATTTTGAAATGAGTTTCATATTAATGAGTTTGTCTTATTAAAAATTAATAGCCAGTATTTTGTGTAAGATTTGGATTGGCTGTAAGGTTTGACGCTGGAACAGGGTAAATATTATATTTACTGTCTACGCCGGTACCAGAAGCTACTCCACCTTTCCAGGGCCACAAATAGGTGCTGGTAGTAAGCAACCCGTAGCGTATCAGATCTGTACGACGATGACCTTCCCAATATAATTCTCTTGCTCTTTCATCCAATATGGTTTGTAATGTTAAGTCAGAAGAAGTAAGTTTACCAACATCGCCGGGTCCGTAACTCTGACCATAAGCTCTGAACCTGATCTTATTTAGATAATCCAGTGCAGTTTCAGCATCGCCTCCCCCGCCACGTAAATGAGCTTCCGCATAGATCAAATACATTTCAGATAAACGGAATACCGGGAAATCAACATCGGCAAAATTGTTCTGCACATCTGATGTTGGCAAACCATCTGAACGAATATTCTTATACTTATTTACATGAAGACCGTTATTAAAATCACTGATATCTCCAATAGCTATTTGAGAGGCACTGGTTCCATATTTTGAAGTGGTGAACATTGCGCGCTGATCAGTAACACCCGTTGGGTCTGGAAACAAATTAGCTAATGCAGATGTACCTCTGTACCCATACCAGCCACCACTCACTCCATATTCATTATGATCATCTCCAGAAGCGCAATGCACAAAGAAAGTAGTGTTGCCATAGGACTGTGTATAAAGGCCATCGCAGTTTATAGCATATATAAATTCATCTTTTCTTTTATCATTATCCGCCATAAATAATTTATCGTACTCCGGCTGTAACTGGTAACCGGCATCGATAACTTTTTGTGCATAGTTTAATGCATCTGCGTAATGTGCTGTTCCGGTATAAACTTCTGCATTCAAATAAAGTCTTGCAAGCAAAGCCCAGGCAGCAGCCTGGTCTACCCTGCCATACTCAATTGTTTTCGCAGGAGCCAGATCTGCATCGATGGCTTTAAGTTCACTTTCTATATAATTAAATAAATCAGTTCTGCTTATTTCTTTAGGCAGATAGGTACCGATGCCATCATCTTCAGTAATAAAAGTAGACTTACCAAAAAGATCAAGCATTACCCAGTAATTAAAGGCACGTAAAAATCGAACTTCTCCTCTCGATTTTCTTATATCATCAGCATCAGCACCTGTTATATTGCGGGCGGATAATTTTTCATCAGTTGATTCTCTCAAATATTCATTACCTATCGTAATATTATAGATAGGACGAGCATACATACCACGCAGGAAAGGGTCAGAACTACTCCATTTCAGATTGTGGAAATCATGTATGGTTTGGTCGTTCCACGCTACTACAGCTTCATCTGTTGGAAGTTCCTCACAATTAAAAAATCCTCTTATAAAAGGTGATTGAGACCCTTCATCAAGGCCCTGGATATCTGAACTTCCTGCAGGACCTGTATTACCAGTACTTGCCAATCCTCCATAAATTTTAGCCAGCACACTTTTGTATCCTTCAGCAGTTGAATAAGTAGTAGCTGGTGTAAGGTCATTTTGTGGTAAAAGATCGAGCTTCTTTGCACAGGATGTGGCAGTAATTACTGCAACACATACTATGATCATATTTTTCGTTATTAAACTTTTCATATCATTACAATTATTTTGATAACTAAAAATCAAGATTTAGTCCGAGAGAATAAGTATGCGGACGCGGGTAAATATTTCCATCTACACCTGTATCACTTGCGTTTTCAGGATCCAGACCTGAGTATTTTGATATAACAAAAACATTCTGAATACTGCCCGCAATTCTTAAGCTTGCTTTGTTATTAAATATCTTACCTACATTATATCCCAGGTTGATATTGTCTAACCTTAAGAAAGAAGCATTCTCCACATAATAATCAGAAAGAAACTGTGCATTTGAAAACCCTGTTTCTAAATAATTAACACCAGTATTTCCAATAAAATTGATAGGATTTTTTATAGATCGTAGTGTAGCACCTGAATTGAAATTATTATACATGTAATTTCCTAAATATGCATGTGCAGAAAGTCCAAGGCTAAATTGTTTGTAATTTACCTGTGTGTTAATACCAAGTATCACATCAGGAGCAGGTTTCTTATAGTAATACCGGTCATCATCATTTATAATTCCATCCCTGTTTATATCTTCATACAAACCTTCAATTGGTTTACCTGTTTGTTTATCGTATACCTGTTTGTAAACATTAAATATATAAGGTGCATACCCAACTGCAAACTTGCCTATATTGTTACCTGTACCACCACCTATTCCGCTTACATCAATACCCTTAAAATTAGGGTCCTGATTTTGCAGCAGGTTTGTGATGGTAGATTTATTATAACTGATATTAAAGCCTAAATCCCATGAAAGATTCGGACCTTTTACAGGTGTTGTATTTAAAGTAAATTCAAACCCTTTCACTTCCATGTTACCTACATTAATAGTAAGCAGGTTCACAAAATTGGCACCTGGCGCAACTGGCACCTGGCTTAAAAGGTCTTTCGTTTTTTTCTTGTAGAAATCCAAAGAACCTGATATACGGTTATTTAAAAATCCGAAGTCTAAACCAATATTAGAGGTTGTAGTTGTTTCCCATTTCAGGTTAGCATCATATCCTTCAGGACGCAGATAGCTGTAAAAAGCATCTCCAAACTGATACTGTGCACCGGTATTAAAGCTTCGTGTATATCTTGGTAAATAAGAATAATAACCAATACCGTCCTGCTGACCTGTAACACCCCAACCCAAACGTAATTTAAGGTCACTTACGATAGTTGTGTTTTTGAAGAATTCCTCTTTCAGTTTCCAGGCTCCGGCAAAAGCAGGGAAATAACCTACGCGGTTATCTTTTGAAAACTTAGAACTGGCATCTCTTCTTATTGAAGCAGTAAGCAGGAACTTATTTGCAATTGTTACATTCAACCTTGATAAATAAGATTCAAGTCTGTATTCTGGTTTGTCTGTATAAAATGTCTGTTCCGTACCTGCAATCGTATCTTTCTTTTCTGGGTGATTAAAATCTGCAATTGGTCTGTAGCTAAATGACGGATAATTAAAAACATCAGTCACAAAATCCTGGTAACTATGCCCTACCAATAAATCAAATTTAGTATTTAGGCTTTTTAATTCCTTGGCGTAGAATAAAGAAACATCAGCTAAGGTATTTTGCTTCTTTTGTTGATAATAGGTCTTTCTTCCACCTGTTTTATAATTTGTGGCCGAAACGGAGTCAATATTATCATTACCTGATCCTTTTGCATCATCAAGTCCTAAATTAACCATCACGTGCAAGTCTGGAAAAAAATGTAATTTATAATCAAGTTGGATATTTCCAATAAGCCTATTCACAGTAGAAGTATTGTTCCTTAAGTTTAACAATCCAAGAGGATTACGGTTGGCAAGATCTATTGCACTATCAAAAACTCCTTGATGATTTAATTGTCGCCATTCAAAATAACCACCATAATAATAGCCCTCATTTTTTTGATCATAAACCGGTTGTGTTGGATCAAAATAAATAGCTGATCCTATAGCACCTTCATCGGCAAAAACGTTTTTTGTTTGGCTGCCTTTAACAACAAGGTTGACTGCTAAATGGTCATCAAAAAACTTGGGCGTAAGGCTTAACGATGATGTAAGTCTTTTGAAATTATTTGTCTTTAAAATACCATCCTGGTTCAGATAACCAAGTGAAGCCCTAAATGGCAAATTACCAATACTTCCACTTGCGCTAATATTGTTATCATATCCCATTGCAGTCTGATAGATTTGGTCCTGCCAGTTTGTATTGGCATCTCCAAGAAGATCTTTATAAGTGTTAATACCGGTTGCAGCAGCATCATTATTGATAATTGTTCTAATCTGGCCAGCATTTAGTACACCTACAGTTTTGCCTACAACACCGGCGGATGTGGTTGTATTAAAATTAAACTTCACTTTGCCTTTTGCGCCTTTTTTAGTTGTAATTATTATAACTCCATTAGAAGCCCTTGAGCCATACAATGCAGTTGCAGAGGCATCTTTCAATACACTCATTGACTCTATATCATTAGGGTTAATTGTATTCAAAAGATTAGCAGAACCTGGAAGGCCATTACTTTCAACAGGCACTCCATCAATAACAATCAAAGGATCATTACTTGCATTTAATGATGCACCACCACGAATGCGAATTTTACTGCCACCACCTGCAGAACCACCGCCTGAAGTAACCTGTAAACCTGCAACTTTACCCTGCAACAGTTGCTCTGATGAATTGTTTACACCTTTCTGAAAGTCTTTTGCGGTAACAGATGTTACAGATCCTGTAAGATCTCCTTTCTTCCTTGTTCCGTAGGCTACCACAACAACATCATTGAGGGTACTTGCAGATTGTACCAGAGATACATTCATACCGCCGCTGCCTATTAATAATTCCTGTGTGGTGTAGCCAACATACGATATAACAATCGTTGTTGCATTGGAAGGCGCATTTAATGAAAACGATCCATCTGCTTTGGTTTGGGTACCTATATTGGTTCCTTTCACCAGCACTGATGCACCTGCGATGGGCTTTCCATCTTTCAGATCCGTAACCATTCCGGTTACAACTTTATCCTGCGCTAAAGCCGGTAGGCTTACCAATACCAGCGGAAGCGCAAGCATCATAAACAATCGTTTAAAGTTCATAATGATAGATTTACTGGTTTTTATTTGTAAAATCTTAAATGCAATAAATAAAAGCAATGAAGAAGACGATATAATATGTCCATGCAGAAAGATGCTAAGCAATGTTATGGTTATACTGTTCAGTTAGTCTCATGGTTGTTAAGCAATCGTATTCTTAATTAAGGTGTAAAAAATACACATTAATTAGCAAATATGTGTATTTTTTACACAACACAAAAATTATTAGGGATATTTTTTTGCTTTGAGGAAAGGATTTTATTCTTTCAGGAAGTTTTGGCTAAACAGAAATACAGAAAAAGCTAAATTCAGGCGGGGCTTTCAGCATATCAACATTCTGAAATATCCTTAGTGGAATAATTATGCAATAACTGACTCTTTGTTCAGTAAAGCACAAAAAGGTGAAGTGTGTGACGCAACGAAAGCTCAATAGTATTACAAATGGCCGGATCAAAAAATTACTAAAAATCTATACCGCTCCATTTTTTCTTGGTATGCTTGTACTTGTTAAAGTCAAACTGGTAAAGCTTTCCAGGCCTGTGTGGCACATCATCTTCAAATTCCCCGGTATCAATTAAGAAGTCCATAGCAAAAAATTTCTTCCTGAAATTTCTCCTGTCCATCTTTATATCAAGAATGGCTTCATAAAGATTTTGAAGTTCCCGAAGCGAGAATTTCTCGGGCAACAGGTTAAAGCCAAGCGGGTGCTCCTGTATACGTTTCTGCAGCCAGGCGTAACATTCATCCATGATCTCTTTATGGTCAAAAGCCATATCCTGTATGCTTTTCACGGAATGCCAGTGCAGTTCATTATCCATCCTGCTAAGTTGATGGTGTTCAATATTCAACAGTGAACAATAAGCCACCGTAAGCACACGCCCACCAGGATGGCGGTCTGGCCGGCTGAATGTTTTTACCTGTGCCAGGTATACATCATCCATACCCGTACGCTCTTTCAATACACGGTATGCTGCGTCATCCAGCATTTCATTATCGTCGGCAAAATCACCAAGTAAAGACCATTTATCATGAAACATTTCAAGGTCACTGCGTATCAGCAATACCTTCAGTTCATTTTCATCAAACCCAAAGATCACGCAGTCAACAGTTATAGGTACACGCGGATACGATTCTACCAGTTTCCTGGCATCGTTTATAAGTCCATCTTCCTTTTTGCGTAGTTCAGTAATAACAGCGGGTTCTTTTTTCATACTGGCAAATTTCAAAGCAGTTTATTAGTAAGCAGGCATACTTTCCAAAGCCCGAAAGTAAAATATTTTTACAAATGTGTAAAAATAACACTTTAAAAATTCAGGGAGATTTTTGTACCCGCTCATGAATAACTGTGAGATTTCCGTTGCGTCGCACACTTGTACATTTTGTTATTTATGCAGCATGATAAAACATGTTCCCAAATTTCAACTTCCGTTAAGCAACGATTCTCTTTTATCTTTATCGCAGTATAATTATCGCTTATGTACACCACTGAACAAACGAAAGAATTACAAACCGCTACCCATACATTTTTAAAACATGCTGCCTCAGTTGAAGATATTGATGCGCTTAGAAATGTATTACGCTTCCATGAATATCGCTATTACGTTCTTAATGATCCGCTTCTTGCAGATGTGGAGTACGACAAGTTATATAAACAGCTTGAACACATAGAAAAGCAACATCCTGAACTGGTAGCCAAAGACTCTCCTACGCAAAGAGTAGGCAGCACATTAAATGCAGCATTCCCTACTGTTCAGCATTTGGTGCCCATGCTTAGTCTCGATAATAGTTACAACGCAGAAGACCTTTACGATTTTGACCGCAAAGCAAGAGAACTTACGGGACTTGATATAATTGAATATTGTGTGGAACCAAAGTTCGATGGTGCAAGCATTTCACTCATTTATGAGAATGATATACTTGTGCGGGGTGCCACACGTGGTGATGGTGTGGAAGGTGAAGATATTACCACCAACATCAAACAAATAAAATCAATTCCTTTATCTGCACCATTTTCAAAATTCGGTGTGCAACAGGTTGAAATACGTGGCGAGATCATTCTTACAAAAGATGTTTTTAAAAAGTATAATGAAAGCCTTGCAGAGCAAGGCCTGCCACCACTTGCTAATCCACGCAATGCAGCCAGTGGAAGCCTTAGACAAAAAGATCCCAAAAATGTAGCGAAAAGAAATCTTGATGCTTTTCTCTATCACATCAGTTATTATACAACAAGAGATGGTCATGTTCAATCGAGTGATGGAATACAAAATGATAATCTTCCAAAGCATAATAAATATTTGCAAACACATGGTGGCTCTTTAGATATGTTATGGGAATGCGGTTTTCGTGCTCCAAAAAAAGAAAAGCTTATCCTGAATGGCATTGATGAAGTAATAAAACATGTACACGATTTTGAAGAAATGCGCGACACACTTCCTTATGAAATAGACGGCATGGTAGTTAAAGTAAACGACTTTGCATTACAGGATAAAATGGGCATGACCACGCATCATCCACGCTGGGCAATTGCATTTAAATTCAAGGCAAGACAAGCCACAACAAAATTAAAAGCAGTAGAATTCCAGGTTGGCAGAACAGGTGCGGTAACGCCTGTTGCAAAACTTGAACCCGTTCACATTGGCGGTGTAACAGTTTCCAGTATTTCTGTACACAATGAAGATTATATAAAAGAAAAAGACCTCAAAATTGGCGATAATGTATTGATCGAAAGAGCAGGTGATGTTATACCGCAAATTGTAAAATCACTACCGGAATTAAGAACCGGTCATGAACACAATATTCATTTTCCAAAAAAATGTCCTGTTTGTGCAAGTGAATTATTTAAAGAAGAGGGTGAAGCTGTCTGGCGTTGCATAAACATTGATTGCCCTGCACAGGTTGTGGAACGCATCATACATTTCGTAAGCAAAGATGCAATGGACATTAAGAATTTTGGAGAAGCCAACGTGCGTAAATTTTACGAACTCGGATTGCTTAAAGATGTGCCCGGCATTTATAAATTAGACTTTGCAGCAATAAGCAAACTGGAAGGCTTTGGAAAAAAATCAATTGATAATTTACAAACTGCTATAGAAGCTTCAAAAGAACAACCATTGCATCGTTTGGTGTATGGTCTGGGCATTCGTTTTGTTGGCGAAACTACTGCAAAAACATTGGCCAATGCTGTGGATGACATCAACGATTTTACAAATAAAACAGAAGAAGACTTGCAGCAACTGGAAGATATTGGCGTAAAGGTTGCACAAAGTATTTATCGTTTTTTTCATAATGAGCAGAACCTGAAAATACTTGATGAACTAAGAGCATTAGGTTTACAAATGAAGAACCAGAAGAAAACATCAACAGGTGATTCAACACTTAAAGAACAAACTTTTCTTTTCACCGGCACACTTACTAAACTTAAACGCAGCGATGCTGAAGCAATGGTAGAAGACCATGGCGGTAAAATTGTAAGCGGCGTTAGCAGTAAACTCAATTACCTTGTTGTGGGCGAAGATGCAGGTAGCAAATTAGAGAAAGCAAAAAAGATAAACACCATTCGCATTATTTCAGAAGATGAATTTTTAAGTCTCATCAATAAATGATTTTATGAGCCCGGCTTCTGAATATGTATTAAACATCGTTGCGTCGCACACTTGTACTTTCTTATCAATGTTCAGCAATGAACAAACGCCGAAGAGTGCGACGCAACAAAAGTTTTATAGCAGCACTTTAGTTGGGCTCACAAAAATTCTACAATCACTAAGCAACTACTGAAGGATTGTTTTTACCACAGACTTTTCTTTCTGCTACTGCTTCTGCCGCCAAGACCAAGCGCACCTAACAAACTGCGTGTAATAACAGAAGCTGCAGTACGCTCTACCTGTTTTACCGCGGCGCTATCAAAGAAACTTTTTTCTTTCGGCTGGCTTTTTTGTTCTTTCGCCTGTTGCTTCGCCTGCTCCTGCTCTTCCTGCTGTTGTTGTGTTTTCTTTGCGGCCTCTTCTAATTTTTCATTGAGAATTTCATAAGCACTTTCACTGTCAACTGTGCGGTTGTATTTATTGGCCAGTTTGCTTTTACTGATAAGTGCATCAATTTCTACATCACTTAAAATATCCATACGGCTGCGTGGCGGACAAAGCATGGTGTGCACCAGTGGCGTAGGAATTCCTTTTTCATTAAGCACGGTAACAAACGCTTCACCGGTTCCCATTTGCGTAAGCAAGTCTTCTGTTTTATAAAATTCAGTTTCGGGAAAATTTTCAGCGGCCTGCTTGATCGTTTTCCTGTCTGTCGCTGTAAATGCACGCAATGCATGCTGCACTTTTAATCCAAGCTGGCTAAGGATCGAAGCCGGAACATCCTGCGGGTTTTGCGTGCAGAAGAAAATACCAATGCCTTTTGAGCGTATCAGTTTTATTACGGTTTCAATATTCTTCAGCAATGCATCTGTTGCTTCTTCAAATAATAAATGTGCTTCATCAATAAACATGATGAGTTTTGGTTTATCCATATCTCCTTCTTCCGGGCATGTTGCATATAACTCCGCAAGCAACTGCAACATAAACGTAGAAAATAATTTCGGCCTGCTCTGCATATCTGTAACACGCAAAATATTTATCATACCATGACCATCATCACTGATGCGCATCAGGTCATCCACTTCAAAACTTGGCTCACCAAAAAATATATCGGCGCCCTGTTGCTGCAGTTCTACTACTTTGCGCAGGATAGTGCCGGTTGATGTAGAAGAAATACTGCCATATAATTTTGTCAGTTCATCTTTACCTTCGTTGCTGGCAAACTGTAACACTTTTATAAAATCTTTCAGATCCAGCAGTGGCAATTTATTATCATCACAATATTTAAAAAGCATGGCAACAAGCCCGCCCTGCGTATCATTCAGGCCAAGAATTTTGCTTAACAATATTGGACCAAATTCACTTACGGTTGCTCTTAAGCGTACACCCTTTTCATTGCTTAGTGTCATCAACTCTACCGGAAATGCAGTCGGTTTATAATTTACATTTAAAAGTTTGCAACGTTCTGTGATCTTATCATTCAACGTTCCTGCAGCAGCAATACCACTAAGGTCACCTTTTATATCCATCATTACAACAGGCACACTTGCATCACTTAAAAATTCAGTAAGCAACTGCAATGTTTTTGTTTTACCCGTTCCTGTTGCGCCCGCTATCAAGCCATGTCTGTTCAACATTTTCAGTGGAATAAAAACATCTGCACCTGGCACCACATTTCCATCCAGCATAGCACAGCCGATCTTTACATGTTCGCCTTTAAAACTATACCCATCTTTTACAGCAGCAGAGAATTGATCTTGTGTTGGCATTATAAAAGTTTTGGGAAAGTTAGGAGATTAGAAAATGTGAGAGAAATTTTTTGTACCGGGCTGTTGAATAGTTAGCATCGGCTGTTGCGTCGCACTCTTGTGCCATAAAATAATTTATCAGCATTTAAATTATACAACAAACCTAATAATATCATCTTTTACTTCAACATTATACCTGCTATCTTTCTGTTTTATAAAATCAGTTAGTTGTTGAATAGTTGGATAATCTCCTTCACCGTTAAAACATCTTGCATCATCAATCAATAAAATATGATCAAATTTTTTGTTGCTGAATATTGCATCAAGCTCTTCAAAGATCGGGCAGTCCTTATCACCTTTTGCTGTTATTCCTGCGGAGTAATGACCGTCAAGCCAGAATATGGCTGGTTCATTTATATTTTTCAAAATTGATGGCAGCACCTGCCCGCTATCTCCCTGCACGATGGTTATATTTTTATCATTGCTAAATCTTCTTTGCGCTTTCTCAAAAAGATCAGCACTTAACTCAATCGAAATTATTTTTTTGAAAAGCTTTTTTTGCGCTTCAACCATATCGCCCTTGTAAGTGCCGGTTTCCACTAAAATATTATTGCTGCATTTTTTTTGATACCATGCTATTGTATGTTGCTTTATAATATGTGGCGGTGGTGCCGGGCGGCCATTTTGTTTCCAGGTTTTGAGTTCCTGCCTGAGCTTATTATTATAGATCTGCTTTCGTATATTGTTTAGTAAAATTGGCGGAACCAATGGCTTCAAAATTTTTTTTATACTTGCTTTCATGTAATATTTTTCCTGCTTAACGATTTAAAACTAATTTATTTACAGCAGTTATAAAATGTTGCTATCAAAAAGTTGCCACACATACAAACCGCACAAGCGTGCGACGCAACGAAAGCTTAATACCTGTTCAAAAGCCCGGTCCATAAATTTTAGAATTCAAGATCTATTTATGCTTATTCTGCCGTAATTGTAATTACTATTTTTTTGAGTAACTTTCGAGAAACAATTCCCTATTATGAAATCTTTTCTGCTTGTGTTGCTTGCCGCCATATTGCTGTCATCAACATATATCTATAACAATACAACACAAAATAAGATCAGTAACGCAAAAGCATTACAAAATGTAGCTTACAAAAAAAGATTGTCTTTTAGTTGCAGTCCAAACCTTGCTGCCATTGATTTCGATGATTCAACAACTGTTATTCCATTGCTGGAAGGATGGGGCGATTACCGCATGCCTGTAACCGAAGCCAATGACAGCGCTAAAATATATTTTGAACAAGGCATCAATATGTATTATGGATTTCACATTATTGAATCACTGGCATCTTTTGAAAAAGCTACACAGTTTGATAACAATTTTGCAATGGGTTACTGGGGCAAAGCCTTGGCTTATGGACCCAACATAAATGATCTTGGTTATGCTGCATCGCCTGATGCACTAACGGCCATGCATAAAGCAAAAGAATTATACAATAATTGTACGCCGGTAGAAAAAGCTTTGATAGATGCGATGCAGGTAAGGTATTCAGCAGACACAACACAGGCACGTGAAGTACTAAATCAATATTATGCAGATGCGATGAAAAAAGTGCATGCGCAATTTCCTGAAAGTGCTGATGCCGCTACGTTATATGCAGATGCATTAATGGTGCAGCATCCCTGGGATTTTTATGATCATGAAGGCAAAGCAAAAGCATGGACCCCCGAAATTGTAAATACACTGGAAAAAATTTTAAAAACAAATCCAAAACATCCAGGTGCGGCGCATTATTATATTCATGCTGTTGAAGCATCCGATCATCCGGAAAGAGGCCTTGCTGTTGCAAAAGAATTGCCTTCACTAATGCCTGGTGTAGCGCACCTGGTGCACATGCCATCACATATTTATATACGCTCTGGCTATTACAAAGAAGGCGTTGATGTAAATGTAGCAGCCGTAAAAAGTTATTACAATTACCTTGGCCAATATGCGCCTGTTGTTAATAATAGCGTGCTCTATATTGTACACAATCTTCACATGCAGGCTACCTGTGCAAACATGGATGGCCGTTATGCGGATGCTTTGAAATTTTCCAATGATTGCAGGAATAGTTCCGATAGCAGTTTTCTTGATTTTGGCGGTTACCTTGGCGCATATGCGCAGTATATTTATATGACGCCTGTTTTTACAATGATACGTTTTGGAAAATGGGATGATATTCTTAGTCTCCCTGCTATTTCTGAAAAACACGTGTATGCAAATCTTATATGGCATTATGCACGTGGACTTGCACTGGCAAGAAAACAACAAACAGACAGGGCAGAAAATGAGTTAGCAATGTTGCGCAGGGATATGAACGATCCGCAGTTGCTGGAACATCCAACAGCATTTAACCCTGCTATTGCCGGTGCAGGCGTTGCAGAAAAAGTATTGGAAGGCGTAATTGCTGAAGAAAACGGGCACTTAGACATATCCATAGAATTATTAACTGTTGCCATGGGCAAAGAAGATAATATGCTTTACAACGAGCCAAAGGACTGGGTGCACCCGGTGCGGCAATACCTGGGTAATGTGTTACTAAGATCAGGCGCACTTAGTGATGCAGAAAAAGCTTTCAGGGAAGACCTGAAACAAAACCCCAATAATGGCTGGTCGCTTACCGGGCTTGCAACAGCATTAATTATGCAAGGCAATACCAATGAAAGTTTGAAAGCACAACGACAAGCTAAAGAAGCTTTTGCAAGAGCAGATACAAAAATAACTGCAGCAGTGTTTTAGTAGTGATATTTATGAGCCCGGCTGCATAACATGCATTAAGCTTTTGTTGCGTCGCACTCTTGTACAATGGAAATTCTATGCAGCAATAAAAAGGTCAAATAGATATTACACTATTTGACCTTTTTAATTTTCATGCTATTCAACTATTTTTATCTCAGTCTATCTACGCTCTTAACCAGCTTCTCATCTTTATAAATATTGCGGATAGCCAGTAATAGGAATATAGGGATAAGAATAACAACAGGTGCAGTAAGGTCATAATTACCTTCAGCATATTTGGAGTTTACATAAGAAAAACAAAGAAAGATCAGCAAAACAGATGCAGCGAAAGTTGCAAAAACTATTTTCATCTGCATCTTCCTGTCTTTATATAGAAAAATAGTTACCAGTGCTGCAATACCCACTGCTACTGCTGCTATAACAATGGGAATGGTGGTTGTTGAATTCAAAGAAACCAGTAACCGCTGCGGATCATTAATAAGATGCCCTGTATAAAAAGAAACCTTTAATGAAAGGAAAGCACAAACTGCTGCCAGTAATAACCAAACGGATTGTATTCTTTGTATCATTAGTAATCATTTTAGAAGAGTAAAAATAAACAACCATTCTTTGAACATAAAATAATTGTGCACAGGACATTTAAAAAGCAAAATTCAAAAATCAAAAGATAGGGCTATTGATTTGCATTTTGTTGCGCATTGTTCAGAACGTATAAGTGAGTGACACAACCGGCGATGCCATGAAAACTATAGTTTATTACATAAAAAACCAACTCAAAACCCAAAACAGTAAACCCAAAACTTGCTTTATATTTGCAACCCGTTTAATAGAATTAATAATATGTTTAATAATCTTACCGAGCGTTTAGAAAGTGCATTTAAGAACCTGAAGGGCGAGGCACGCATTAATGACCTGAATATTGCCAATACACTAAAAGATATTCGACGTGCATTGATTGATGCAGACGTTAACTATAAAATTGCAAAAGAGTTTACCGACAAGGTAAAAGAAAAAGCAACAGGCAGTAAAGTTATCAATGCCATCAGTCCGGGCCAGTTGATGGTGAAAATTGTGCAGGATGAGCTGACCGAATTAATGGGCGGTGAAGAAGCGCAGTTCAATATCACAGGCAACCCTGCTATAATACTGATCGCTGGTTTACAAGGTAGTGGTAAAACAACATTCAGTGGTAAGCTGGCTAACTACCTGAAAACAAAAAAAGGTAAATCACCTTTATTGGTGGCAGCAGATATTTATCGTCCTGCGGCTATTGACCAGTTGATGGTGTTGGGCGAACAGATAGGCGTGGATGTATATAGTGAAAGAGAGAATAAAGATGCAGTAGCTATTGCACAAAATGCCATTAAAGAAGCAAAGAGTAAGAATAAGAATGTTATCATCATAGATACTGCCGGCCGTCTTGCTGTTGATGAAGTGATGATGACCGAAGTGGCGAATATTAAAGATGCTGTAAAGCCACAGGAAATATTATTTGTGGTTGATAGTATGACCGGCCAGGACGCCGTAAATACAGCCAAAGCATTTAATGAGCGTCTTGATTTCAGCGGAGTAGTGTTAACCAAACTCGATGGTGATACAAGAGGTGGTGCTGCCCTTTCTATTAAGTACACTGTAGAAAAACCTATCAAGTTTGTAAGCAGTGGTGAAAAGCTTGATACGCTCGACGTTTTCTACCCTGATCGTATGGCGCAACGCATACTGGGCATGGGTGATATTACTTCATTAGTTGAAAAAGCACAATCACAGTTTGATGAAGAACAAGCAAAGAAACTGGAGAAGAAAATCCGCAAGAATCAATTTGATTTCCAGGATTTCTTAGAACAGTTGCAGCAGATCAAAAAAATGGGAAATCTCAAAGACCTGATGGGTATGATTCCCGGTATGGGCAAAGCCATTAAGGATGTTGATATAAGCGATGATGCTTTTAAAGGAGTAGAAGCAATGATTAGTTCTATGACACCTTACGAAAGGGCCAATCCTGATAGCATTACACCAAGCCGCAGGCAACGTATAGCAAAAGGTTGTGGCAAAGAAATGGCGGATGTAAATGCATTTATGAAACAGTTCGATCAGATGCGCCAGATGATGAAGATGATGAACAAAATGCCAATGGGCAAAATGCCAGGCATGAGAAGGTGATTTTCATTTCGGATTTTTGATTTCAGATCTGGGTTTAATGTGTACAGCTTAAGTTGTGAATTTTTTTTGAATCCGGCTAAAGTTTTACATGGCATCGTTCCTTGCGTCGCACATTTATACGCTTTATTCATTAATAAACTTACTAAAGCTTCACCTTGTCAACCTATCAACACTTCAACTAAAATAACTTCACCGAATATTTTAATTTATAGACAACAGTACTGATATTTGCAGATGAATGACTGTTAGTATGGATCTATCCTTCGACAACACTGAGACCGCCTTTGCTTATAAAAGCGATAAAGAATTAAAAAGTGGACGCTGGCTGCTCAAAACCATGCATTACCCATGGTTTGTGGCTGTTGGTTCCCGCCTTACCCCTTTTCTCATGAAAACAGGGTTGCCTGTTCATGGCATCATCCGAAAAACTATTTTCAAACAATTTGTTGGCGGCGAAACACTCGAAGATACCAAGCATGTTTGCAAATTACTGGCAGATCATAATGTGCAGGTAATACTTGATTATGGTGTGGAAGGAAAAGAGAGTGAAGAAAATTTTGATCATGCAACAGAAGAATTTATAAACGTAATTAACTATGCTGCATCTCAGGAAAAAATCCCATTCATCAGTGTAAAAGTTACTGCCATTGCCCGTTTCGGCTTATTACAAACATTGGATGAAGCACCCCGCTTACGCAGTGGCATACATGATCATGAAGAAGAAACAGCAGAAAAAGACAGGGTATACGACCGTATGTATCGTATATGTGAAGCGGCTGCTGAAAAAGGAATTGGCGTATTGGTAGATGCAGAAGAAAGCTGGATACAGGATCCGGTAGACAGACTGGTAATAGATATGATGTCGATCTTCAACAAAGAAAAACCGATCGTATATAACACCATTCAACTCTATCGGCACGACAGGTTGCAGTTTCTAAAGATGAGCCATCGTATTGCCAAACAAAAACAGTTTAAGATGGCAGTTAAACTGGTGCGCGGCGCTTACATGGAAAAAGAAAGAAGCCGCGCAGAAGATAGAAGCTATCCCTCTCCTATTCAACCCGATAAAAAGAGCACTGATAGAGATTATAATGAGGCTGTTCGTTATTGCATAGATAATATTCAGGATATTGCTGTTATTGTGGCATCTCATAATGAAGAGAGTAACTTACTAGCTGCACGCTTGCTGCATGAAAAAGGTCTTTCACATAATAATCCTAATGTTCATTTCTCCCAACTCTATGGAATGAGTGACAATGTTACTTTTAATCTTGCAAAAGCAGGTTACTCTGTGAGTAAATATTTACCCTTTGGGCCGATACGCGAAGTGATTCCTTACCTCATGCGCCGTGCCCAGGAAAATACCAGCGTAAGCGGTCAGACTGGTCGTGAACTTTCTCTCATTAATAAAGAACTCGAAAGAAGAAAAGCCGGATAATGTTATGATTCCAGCTTTGGTTTTTTATGGCGTCGCCTGTTGTGTCACTCACTTGTACTTCCTGTTAACTATTGTGCAAAATGTCCGCTATAAATTGCAAACCCGCAAATGTTGGTAAGCTTATTATCAGAAATAATTTCTTCCCGGCTACAATTTCAAATTACAATTTAATAGTCTTAACTGTTTAACAGCTAATGATTTCAAAAAGTTAAATAGCTTTTGCAAACGCAGCAAATACTTTGCAACTAATAGTCCTCTTTAGTAACGGCATGCTTTTTGAAAATTTGTACTTGATAAATCTGAAAGATTAATTACTCACTGGAAAAGGTATTAAACTTAAAGAATGTTTTTATGTCAATACAAATTATGAGTATGAAGACGGGCAGCATATATACGATCCTGATTGCAATTATTTCACTAGCGTTATTTAATTCCTGTTCGAAGAGTAACAGTTATAATAATATTGTAACTCCACCCAATACTTCAGGTGATGTTATTACCAATCTTTCATATGGATCTAATATAGACTGGAAAGGCCAGACCGAAGATTTAAAACTTGATGTTTACTTACCGCCAAACCGTGTTGCAGGAGCAAAGTATCCTTTGATATTATGGGTGCATGGGGGTGGCTTCTTAGTAGGCGATAAAGAATCTGCCAAAACATTTTCATCAGATATGGCAGCAAGAGGTTTTGTAACAGCCCCTATTGACTATAGGCTAGGCTGGACAAAAAGCGAAACCAATACATGCGATGGCGATTCAGTGCAAGCTAAGGAAGCGTTTTATCGTGCACAGCAAGATGCAAGGGCAGCTCTTCGCTATCTCGTTGCTAATGCCGATAAATATTCAATTGACACAAACTGGATCTTTATTGGTGGCGCAAGTGCTGGTGGCGTAACCTCTTTAAACCTCCCTTATTTTACACAAGAAGTTGCAGACTCTTATTTGGGTACTGCACTAACTTCTAAATTAGGGCCGCTTAATGCAGACAACTCACTCACAAATTCATTTACTATAAAAGGGATAATGTCAATGTGGGGTGCAGTTGGTGATCTTGGTATTATTACAAGACAAAATGCGGTTCCCACCATTTTCTTTCATGGAACAGCCGATGCAGTGGTACCATTTGATATTGATCATTTCTATCTGTGCGATAGTTATCCATTGGCTTATGGCACCAAACCGGTTTACGATTTACTAACCAGTTTTGGAACACCCGCAGTTGCGCACGTAGAACCTGGTGGTGGCCATGGGGTATTTACTGATGATTTTCGTGCAGATAACAGTGCCTGCTTTCTTAACAGCCTGATGGCCGATGGCAAAGAACCGGAAAGAGGTTATTATATAGGCGATAATGCGTCAAGCTGTCGTTAAAAAAATGTTGCTTATTATCAACCGGCATTAGTTAACGATGCCGGTTTTTATTTTTTGTGGTCATAGTTTCTTTTATCCATTAAGCTTTTGTTGCGTCGCACTCTTGTACTGAAGATAGGCTATCAGCTGTTGGCTGTTAGCTAATGGATAACAGCTCAATAAAGAAATGAAAGTATAAGTGAGTGACACAACAGGCGATGCTATGAAACACAGCAGTTTGCCCCCAAATCTTCAGTAAAAAACTACAAACCATAAACTACGATCTGTATTCTATCTTTGCGGCATGAAAGAAGTGCAGAACATAAGGCATTTAAGCCTTGGTGAATTGGAGAATTATTTTGAAGAAATGGGCGAAAAAAAATTTCGTACCAAACAGGTGTATGAATGGCTGTGGCAAAAACATGCACATAGTTTTGCTGACATGACCAATCTTAGCAAAGAGCTGCGTACAAAACTTGGTGAACAATTTTCTTTACCTGCATTAAAAATAGATGCGACACAATACAGTGCAGACGGCACTGTAAAGAGCCGCTTTAAAACATATGATGGCCACCTTGTAGAAGGTGTTTTAATACCAACAGACGAAAGAAAAACGGCTTGTGTTTCTTCTCAGATCGGGTGCAGCTTAAGTTGCAAGTTTTGTGCTACCGGTTATATGGATCGCAAAAGAAATTTATCGTTCGATGAAATATATGATCAGGTTGTTTTAATAAATCAGCAGAGCGAAAGAGTATACGATAAAAAATTATCCAACATTGTTTTCATGGGAATGGGTGAACCATTGCTTAATTACAATAATGTAATGAAGGCCATTGAACGTATTTCTGCGGAAGATGGTTTATTTATGAGCCCAAAACGCATCACTGTGTCTACGGCGGGTGTTGCAAAACAAATAAAAAAACTGGGCGATGATAATGTGCGTTTTAAACTCGCTTTATCATTGCACGCTGCTAATGATACGAAGCGTAACGAAATAATGCCGATCAATGAGACTAATAACATCAAAGCATTAATTGATGCGCTGAACTATTTTTACAAGCAGACCAAGAATGAAATAACTTTTGAATATATTCTTTTCCAGAATTTCAACGACAGTCAGAAAGATGCGGAGGAACTTATTAAAATCTACAGGCAGGTTCCTGCAGATCTCATCAACATTATTGAATACAATCCTATTGATGCATTCAGGTTCTCAAAACCGGATGAGGATACTATACAGAACTTTATGAATTACCTGGAAGCAAACCGTGTAAATGCAAGGCTAAGAAGAAGCCGCGGTAAAGATATTGATGCTGCATGCGGGCAGCTTGCAAATAAAGACAGGGATTAGAATTTACACATCACTTATTACTGTTGCAAAACAGCAAAACAACATAACATGGCAAAAAACGCATTTGAAAAGTTTATTAACCAGGCACCAAAAGGCGCTAAGAAAAAAGAAGCTCTGCGCCAGGAAAAAAGAAAGATCAAACAGGAATTAAAAAAGAAAGGTGAAGAAGAAAGAAGATTAAATGCAGAAAAATATCGACTGGTAACAAATAGAGACGTAAGAAACAAAGTACAAAATTCAGGTGAAAAAGATTTTGGAAAAAAGAATATCGAATTAAACAAGTCGAAAAAAATTGAAGAAACAAAACCATCTTCATTTAATGAAAAACGACAAACAGCAAACGCTAAACCAGCTCCACGTTACAAACAAGGCAAGCCTGTAAAACAAACTTACCAGCAGATAACGCAAAAACAGCAAACCGAAAAAGAAAGCAGCGAAGAACAGATGCCACTGAATAAATTCATTGCTCATGCGGGTGTCTGCGGTCGCCGCGAAGCTGCGCAATTTGTGAAAGAAGGCAAAGTGCAAGTGAATGGTGCTATTGTTTTTGAACCTGGCTATAAAGTATCAAAGAACGATGCAATATTGTTTAAAGGCAAAGCTTTGTTCCTACAGAAAAATCTGGTGTACATTCTTGTAAATAAACCCAAAGATTATATAACCACTGCAAAAGATCCCGAAGGCAGAAAAACAATTCTCGATCTTTTAAAAGGCGCTACGCAGGAACGTATTTATCCTGTGGGCCGTTTGGATAGAAATACTACCGGCGTTTTACTCATGACCAATGATGGTGAGCTTGCACAAAAACTTACACACCCTTCTTACGAAATAAAAAAGATATACGAAGTAAGGCTTGATAAGCCTGTCGCAAAAAAAGATATGGAAGCCATACTTGCAGGCATTACACTTGAAGATGGTTTTATAAATGCAGATGCAATTTCTTATGCAGACTCCAAAGATAAAAGCGTTGTAGGCATTGAGATACACAGCGGCCGCAACCGCATTGTCCGCCGCGTATTCGAACATCTTGGTTACGATGTAAAAAATCTTGACCGCGTTATGTTCGCTAATCTTACCAAGAAAAATGTTGATCGTGGCAAGTGGCGTTTTCTCAATGACAAAGAAGTACGTTTATTGAAATACATGAACCAATCTTTTGTAAGAGCTAAAAAAGAAAAGTGATTTTTTTGAGCCATGCTGATGTAGTTCTATTTAACATCGTTGCGTCGCACACTTGTACAGTTTAATCTTTATTGAGCAACTCAAGTTCCATCATGAGCAAGCATAACAAACCAATAATAATTTTCGAGAACGAATATTTTGTAGCCATTAATAAACCAGGCGGTTTATTAAGTGTTCCTGATCGAATGCAGTCTGAACCTTCTTTAAAAGACATGCTCTTAGCACAATATGGCAACATTTATACAGTGCATCGCTTGGACAAAGGCACCAGCGGTGTTATTGTTTTTGCAAAAGATGAAGTTACTCACAAACAACTTTCCCAATTATTTGAAAGCCGTGAAGTAGAAAAATATTATGTAGGTCTTGTGCATGGCCAAATGATGAATGAAAGCGGCAGTGTTGATGCACCAATGATGGAGCATCCCGGCAAGAATGGCAAAATGGTTACTAATCAAAAAGGAAAGCCTGCCCTTACAGATTACGAGGTGCTGGAAAGTTTTAAACTATTTTCCTGGTTAAAGTTTCGCATACATACGGGTCGTACACACCAGATCCGTGTACACATGCAGCACATAGGTCACAGCATTGTATGTGACGAATTATATGGAAGCGCTGATCCTATTTTACTCTCTGCACTAAAACGAAAATTTCATTTATCGACAAAAGACGAAAGCGAAAGACCATTGCTTTCACGTTTAGCGCTCCACTCCTCTTTGCTCAAGTTTACTTTGAATGGGAATCATTATGAATTTGAAGCTGAACTCCCCAAAGATCTGAAAGCGGTTTTACAGCAATTAAGAAAAATTCAAAAGTAAACCCCCCGCTTTTGGAATTATTCTAAATCAGATAATTTATTATTTTATAAACTAATAAGTGTATTAATAACACTTATTTAAAATATTCCCTGTTTTGGTTAATATCAAGGCAGTAAAAACCGCGCCGGAAGGGTAATATTGCAAGGTCGGAAGATTAGGATTTAAAGAATTATATATAAAGATTTTGCCTCACGGGCAATTTATGGTTGACGGAGGTAATGTCTATTACCTCCCTTTTATTTCAACCTCACTGAATAACTGGTTTTATTCCCGCTGCATTTATTTTTTCACAGATAAATTTCCCGATAGCCTTTCCTTCAACCTGCCCGCTTTCAATGGCATCCCTGAAATGAATACCACCGTACAATCTTGAAATAGCAGCTTCCGCTGCAGCCTTCCTGAATGAACTAAATGTTCTTGGCTTTAACTCAAACATTTCTTCTGAGTTGTCTGTAAAAGAAAAATTATCACCCAGTAAATATGTAAGCACTTCTGCTGATGCTGTTGAAACAACGCTATGCCCGCTTGTATATTCAGGAAATGGAGGAGTTTGTAAAAGTGGTTGCCATTTTAGATCTATGTATCTGTTAATATATGTCTCAGGTCTTATTCTATTACTTCTATATTTCTCGTCCCAGCAACTGATAAATGCATCCATTAATGTTACTGCTTCTATGGCATGTATCTGAATAGTTTTATCGAAATCAAGTTTTGCCTTTTTTGCTGCTATTGCAGTTATGTTCATCCAATGCCCTCCCGGACTGATTTTTTTAAATCCAATCATCATGTGCCCCTCGCTTGCAACAGCAAAAGGATTACAATCCCAAAAGCCTGCAACATTCAATTGCTCCTGTGATGGATTTTTTGATACATCATACACTTCTCTGGCTAATGCATAAAACTTAGTACCACTGTCTTTACTGAACTTTTCAGGCGGTGCAGGAACAAACTGGTTGCAACTATCAATAACAAGCGTTTTAACGGTTTTCCAGTTTGGCTCCACTGCTTCCATGTAAGAGGGTGGCGTTGGGAACCAATAGCCATCGCCTTTCAAAGGCGTGTAACGTAATCTTGTACTTAACTTTCCATAATCATCTTGTTTCGACCATGCAGCGATCTGCGCTGCCACAGATTTTGCCACTGCAACAGAACTGTCAATAACACTCTGCTTTATTTTATGCTTTTGCAATAATTCAATAAATGTCTTTTCATTTTCTTCCAGCATGTAACCGGAAGGCAATAATAATCTTCCGCTTTCATATACACAATACAATGCGGCAATATGGTAATCATATGAAGTCTTTGGCGTAGTAATTACTACTGGCGTATACCTCTTAATAAATGATGAAGGCGCTACAATTGCGTTATTATTTTGTGATACAATATCGTAAGCACCCAATGTGCAATATGCATAATAACGGCTTGCGGCAGGCGGATTTACCACGTCATGCAGCATTACCATTGACAAAGAAAAAACAGCGGGCTGCATCAAATCTTCATATGCAATTTTCTTTTGCGCATACAAACTATTTGATGCAAGCAGTAAGATTACAATTAATTGTTTCATTACACGAAATAAAATTTTTTGTTTACAAACTTTTGTGGTTCTGTTAAGCTTTAGTTGTGTCACTCACTTGTACGTTCAGGAAAAACTTCGACAATCGACCATCAGCTGTCGACAGATCTTATACAGTACAAGAGTGCGACGCAACGGCTGATGCCATAAGAAACAAAGGACTGGTTCATAAAAATTTTATTGCATCTTATAAAACTGCATTGGCCCATCAGCAACGCCGATCAATAAATATTTTTCATTGTTTACAGTAATAACTTCTGCAGATTTTACATCGCCTTTTACTGAAAGACCTGATTGCGTTTGCGCCACATAGGCAAAGTTGCCTCTGCCATCACCTTTCAGCAAGCACCCATAATTGGCATCAATTGCGCCGATCTTCAACCGATTATCAGAACGATTGCCAAGCAACAGCAGATCCTGCTTTCCATCTTTATCAAAATCATTAACAATGACCTTTGTTACCACCGAAAACTGTGCCTCTAACGGTAACATTATCTTTTCAAACTTACCATTGCGGTTGAGATAACAGACCGTGTTACATTCAGTGGCCGTAAGCTTTCCGGCCTTTGCCATATCGTCGGCACTAAAAATATCTTTCATCGTTGCAGTAGAATAATCTTTATACGATGTAAATTTTTTTCGCATGGGGTAGATCTGTTCATTCAATTCATCGCGGCTAACAAAAGGATAACTTGTTCCCTCCACATAACAATTCAAAAAAGGGTCGATAGAACCGTTGCCATCAAAATCTGCAAAGTATAATTCAGCAGGTTCCTTCTCTGAAAAATGTATTTGTGTGTTACGACCTACATTGCCTGCAATAATATCCTGCCTG
Organism: Panacibacter ginsenosidivorans; assembly: GCF_007971225.1. NCBI lineage: Bacteria > Pseudomonadati > Bacteroidota > Chitinophagia > Chitinophagales > Chitinophagaceae > Panacibacter > Panacibacter ginsenosidivorans. The sequence goes on from NZ_CP042435.1 coordinate 2,022,232, forward strand.
CCATCACCATCAACATCTGCAATGTTTAAAGAGAACCATAAACCATTATCAGGCTTGGTGAAGTATTCATTTGTTTTATCAACAAAACCATTTGTTGTATTAATGAAAACACTTACCGGCATAAATTCGCCGCAAAGCACCAAGTCTTTTGTTCCATCATTATTAAGATCAGCCCACTGTGCATCAGTAACCATTCCTATATCACTAAACGAAGTATTTACAATGGTGAATTTTCCTTTACCATCGTTGCTTAATAGATAACTCACCGGCGTCATTGGATAACGACCAGGCACCACACGACCGCCAACAAAAAAATCTATATCGCCGTCATTATCATAATCGCAGGCACGCACACAACTTTTTGAACTGGCGCTTACATCAGGCAATGCATCTGTTGACAATACAAAATTCCCTTTCCCATCATTCATGTATAATTCATCCTGCAGCGCCGCAGTATTTGGCTGAAATAAAGAGTAACCCCCTTTGGCAACATAAAGATCAACAAATCCATCATTGTTTACATCTGCAAATGTTGCTGCGCTTGTAGCACTAATATTTTCATCGCCGATATTCAATCCTTTAACAGCAGTGAAGTTTCCATCTTTTTGTTGCAGATAAAGTGCGCCGGGTTTATTTCTGTCACCACTTATAAAAACATCCTCAAGTCCATCTTTATTTACATCTGCCTGCGCAGTTACAGGGCCTGTCTTTGAATACATGAACATCATTAATTGCTGTCTCTTGAAATCATTTTCATCAAAAGATTCATTCTTGTAGTTAATGATATTTTTTGTTTTTGAAAATATAGTTGCAGCTACTGCGTTTGAATTTATAGATGGTTTTGTATCCTTATACTCAATAGCTATTTTTTGATTAGCAGTAACATTGGTAAGCAGTTGCGCTGTATTATCAGGCCAAATAATTTTTACAGAATCAATTTTTGGATTATCACCCAAACCAAAATGTTGAATGGTTGACATGCAGGATAAATAACCACGATTAGGATTTACTTCTTCATACTGCGTCGTACCATTACTGTACACATAAATTTTAGAACCAACAGCATTTATATTAGCTCCTTTATATTTTAATTTCACAGAGAGATAAGCAGCTTTTTTTTGGTCTTCCTCCATGTTTTGATATACCGCAGCATTACTGTTTATATGATTCACTACCAGGTCAAGATCACCATCATTATCAAGATCTGCATATACTGCACCACTTGAAATACCAGACTCTGTCATGCCCCAATCATTTTTCATATTTGAAAAAGTAAGATCATGATTATTTTTAAAAATATAATTATACAAAGTTGTGGAAGGCATCGCTGTTACCAGATCCATCATCTTTGAAGGCTCCCGATCCATTGCCTTTTTTATTTTATAATCGCCCCAGTAACGCAGAAAATCTTTGTTGGTATAATCGCGTAAATATCCATTTGTGATAAACAAATCTTTATAACCATCATTGTCAAAATCTGCGAATAACGGGCTCCAGCTCCAGTCTGTATTAGAAACACCGGATGCCTGTGCAATCTCACTAAATGTGCCATCACCATTATTCAGGTGCAGCATGTTGCGCATATATTGCTTATACAATTCCTGCGACTGCATCAATTGAAATGATTCATAATTCTCCTGCAACTGTAATAATTTTTGTCGCCGGTTATCTTCGGGTAACATATCCAATGTCATGATATCAGGCAACGCATCATTATTGAAATCAACAATATCTACACCCATAGAAAATTGGGAAAGATGCGTTAAACATTGCTGCGATTCTTCTTTAAAAGTTCCATCATGATTATTGATGTACAGGTAATCAGGTTCGTTGTAATCGTTGGAAACGTAAATATCCTGCCAGCCATCTTTATTTACATCAGCAACGGCGATGCCGAGGCCAAACGTAAGTGGGTTGCGTCTTATACCGCACTTGCCGGAAACATCTGCAAAATGATTATTTTGATTTTCGTATAATTTATTACCCGACAAAGAATCAACATCATTGCGATAGCGGGCAAGCTCCATGTTATCTATTTTCTTAGTGCTGTGGTTCAGTAAGAACATATCAAGATCACCATCATTATCATAGTCGAAGAATGCAGCCTGCGTGCTGTAACTTTTATCATCAAGACCAAACTGCTTTGCTTCCTCAGAAAATTTTAAATTTCCTTTATTAATGAATAATTGATTCCGTCTTTGATCATCACTTACTTTACCCGAATAACAAACATAAATATCCAGCAAACCATCACCATTTACATCTGCCATTGTAACACCGGTTTTCCATGCGTTGTTTCTTCCTTCCACACCGGCTTCTTTTGTAATGTCTTTAAACTTCATTCCGCCAAGGTTGAGGAAAAGTTTATTTGGTTTCATGTTGGCAGTAAAAAAAATATCTTCAAGGCCATCACCGTTTATATCGCCAACAGCAACGCCTGCACCATTGTAGAAATATTCATACGCCAGTACATTAAGGTTTTCTGTTTCACTTATTTCGTTTACAAATTTTACGTTTGTTTCTTTGGGAGATAATAATTGAAACAATGTTTGCTGTGCTTTTGAAACAGCACAAACAAAAACCATTACTAAAAACAGGCACACTTTATACAAACACTTCATGAGGCTTAAAATTATACTTTAAGTAAAGCATTTTATGATGTTTGCAAGTTAGCTGATAAATGATATACAGTACAAGTGAGTGACACAACAGGCGATGCCCAAAGTAAAAAAAGCTGGTAACAAAATCTTAAAAATTATTTTGATACAAGCTGCAACAAGCATGGCATCTTCGTTGCGTCGCATTTCGTTCATCTTTAGTATAAATATTTAGCATTAAAAAAAGAGACAAGGTTGAAAACAACCCTGTCTCATGTCCATGCTAAGGAAACACTGCTTGTGAAACGATATTATTTATCCCACCAAACCCTTGATGTAAAAGTATCTCCACCTGCTAAATTGGCCACGGCAGCAGCATAGTTTGCGCCATTGGTAGAAGGTTCAGATACGTTATAAGGAATTCTTCTTGGTATGGTACCATTTGAGAAACCATTTGGATATACTACCGGTGTAAGAACAGGGTATCCTGATCTTCTCCAGTTGCACCATGTTTCAATAAAGTTGAACAATGTGCCTGTAGCAACCCAATATTGTGTGTTGATCTGCTCTAATGCAGTTTCTGTTGTACCACTTAGCGGATTTGCAGCAATAAAAGCAGGAACAGCAGCAACAGCAGCAGCAATTGCAGCATCGCCTGCAGCAGCGCTATTGAATTGAGCAAGAGAAGCAATGGCAGCAGTAACACCATTTTGGTAATGCTCTGCAGCAGTTGTGCTGCCTACATTCCAGCCCCTTACTTTAGCTTCTGCAAGTAACAATTCAGTTTCTGCATAAGTGAGTATAAAGTTTGCACCACTTCTGTCGAGATAGATGGATGTGGTAGGACGGGAATATTTACCATCAGGTGCAATATCATCTCCGCTACCAGTGCTGCCGGGATAACCAGCATAGCTTCTGATGTCAGTAGCACCGCCATTTAGATCATAACCATTGGGTAATCCAATCTGAATTCCCGGAGTTCTGTCGCCTGCAAGATCCTGATTAGAATTATTCGCAAGACCAGCCTGCGCTACTTCAGTAACTACACCTACACGTGGATCTTCAGTTTCGTTAAGATAGTCAATGAAAGTCTTGCTCCAACGAACTTCCCTGTAATCATCCGGTACCCGTAAAGCGCCTGTTGTGTTGTTTCCATAACCAGTGCTATTGTCACATTTAACTTTAGCATTGTCATCTATACTTGTAAAAGTACCACCTGCAGCAGCTTTCTCTGCCCATGACTGTGCAGTAGCAGGGTCAACTTTAGTAAGACGCATAGCTAATTTCAGCATTAATGAATAACCGAATTTTTTCCATTTGGTTATATCGCCGCCATAAATAACATCTGCAGAAGGCACGTCTTTACTTGCATCAAGACCATTGATGGCAGTTTCCAGTTCACTTAGCATTGAATTATAAATGTCCTGCTGCGCATCATATTTTGGTGCACTGATTCCTTCTTTTCCTCTTAATGCTTCGGAATAAGGAACATCACCATAACAATCTGTAACCTTTGATAAGCAAACTATTTTTACAATAGTACCTATGTTATAAAGATTTGTATAGTTCTCTTTGTCTCTTGTAAGGTTCTGCATTTCAAAAGCAAGACTTGCAGCACGATATTGTTCGCTCCATGTTCTTCCTTTATAGGCATCAAAACTTCCTGAAGCAACATACTTATCGCCATTTCCATAGTAAGAAAAAGTAGAAGCTAATACCTGAGGCCACATGCTTTGGAATAACAGTTGCGTATAGCCTGACTGAGATGCCTCATATTCAGACTGCGACAACAGATAATTGGGATTGAAAACATCGGCACTCGTCTGGTTAGGGTCTGTATTGATCTCTGCAAACTCCTTTGTACACGCAGACTGGAATAATGCCGAACCTAAAAATATATATATCAGTACTTTTTTCATTTCAACTGTTTTTAGAATTTAACATTTAGATTCAAGCCGAATGTTCTTGTAGACGGAAGGCTATTACCTTCAATACCTGCATAATTAACCTGGGAAGAGAACCCAGCTTCGGGATCGATATTGTCTGTGTTCTTCATTAATGTTAACAGGTTACGTGCAACAAATGAAAGTGTAATAGATTTGAAAGGAAGTCTTCCAAGCATCTTTTTATCAAATGTGTAACCAAGTGTAACCTGGCGAAGTTTGATGAAATCACCATCCAGTACATTCAATGCAGAAATTCTACGGGCTAAGTTCTGGTAATAAGTTTGGGCATCTACATTAATAGTGTTCTTAGAACCGTCTTCAAGGACGCCATCAGCAACTACACCAGTTTCTCTTCCATCCAATGTCATCTTGTTCAAACCCCGGAAAATAGTATAATAGTTAGTTGCAGATAATACTTTATTACCAAACTTGTAGTCAATCAAAAATGCAAAGCTGAAAGACTTATAAGAGAATTCGTTGTTGAGGCCACCGTATACATTTGGCAATACACTTCCCATTGGTGTTAGAGCACCCCTGATAGGAACCCCGGTAGCATCAATTATTATATTACCGCTTGCATCTCTCAGATAATCGTAAGCCATAACCTGAGGACCTGCCAAACCTTTAACCAGTGCTGTATTAGCATTCAACGGACGGTAAGTGCCAAGACCTTTAGATTCATTTGCATTACCAGACCCATCAATTTCAACTATTTTGTTTTTAACAGTTGTAAAATTGAAAGAAACATTCCAGTTAAATTCTTTTTGACGTATTGGATTGCCTGTTATCAATAATTCCAACCCTGAATTTTGAGTAGAACCTGTTCCTAAATACTGATTACTGTAACCTGTGGATTCAGACAAAGAACCATTTGTAATTTCGTTTGCTGTTTTTCTGTTGTAATAAGCGATATCAAAACCCAGCCTGCTGTTAAGTAATTTCAATTCTAAGCCGGTTTCATATTCTGTTAAAGTAAATGGCTTAAGGAAGAGATTTGGAAGCTGACTGCTAAAAGAACCTGTGGTCATTCCATTAATAGTGGATCCTACACTATAGTATTGTGAAGTTTTATAAGCTTCGCCAGGATCACCACTGGTTTGAGCATAAGATACTCTTAATTTACCATAATTGAGATTAGGAATATGTACTAACTCAGAGAAAACAAAACTTCCTGATACTGAAGGTGTGAAAATACTGTTGTTATTGGCCGGCAACGTAGAGAAAGCATCATACCTTCCTGTTGTTGACAAAGTAAGGAAATTTTTATAGGAGAAATCAACAGTATAATATGCTGAATGCACTTCCTGTTGCTGGAATCCGTAGTTTCTTCCAAAAGAGCTTACGTTGTATGGGCTGTAGAAGAATGGTATCACAAAAGGGCCGCCATTTATACCAATCGATTCGCTTTTATTTTCTCTCAGGTTTGCACCAACAGATACATCAGCCGCGATGTCTTTCGTAATGTTCTTTTTCGCACCAACAAGTACATCTGCGTTCATTTCTGTAGTCTGACCTGTTGAAAGATTATTCAACCCACCTAAGTTACCACCGGAATAAGCAGTACCAGTAGGTGTTACAGAAAAGTATCTGTCATTTAAAAGGTCATATCCTAAACGGGCTTGTGCATATAACCAATCTGTAAAGTTATAACGTGCACTAATTGAAGATATCAAACGCTTTCTGTCTACGTTATTAATGTACCTGTTTACAACAAACCAGGGGTTGGTAACGTAAATATCATCGTTGTATTGAATCTCGGCTCCGACCGGAGAATTTACATCATACCCTGGCTGTAAAGCTACCTGATTAACACTGGTTGCAAGGAAATTGATGTTATTGGCATTAAGTGGTCCATCACTTAACTGAGGGCGATTCTTAGAAGATTCATCTATGTAATTTGCAGTTACGTTTACACTAAGCTTATCAAAAAATTTCTGATTGAGGCTTAGATTAATGGTATTCCTTTTTACACCACTATTTCTAAGAATTGACTGATTATCCATATTTGACAATGAGAGTCGGTATGTACCATTATCTCCGCCACCGGAAAATGAGAAAGTATTAGTAAATGTCGGTGCAGTTCTATAAAAATTCTTCATGTTATCAGTAACCGCAGAGTAAGGATATTCTTTCCCATCAAATTGTATAACCTGGGAACCATCAAGCTTTGCACCCCAGCTAAGCATACCTGAGTTCAAGGCATCAGTTACATTAGCAGGTTTTGAGCCATGCTGCCCCTGTCCGTATACATACTGATAATCAGTATTATTAACGGCGTTGTCAATAGTATAGTTGCCATTATATTCAACAGACATAGTTCCTTTTTTACCACTTTTTGTAGTAATAAGGATAACTCCGTTTGCTGCTCGTGTGCCATATAAAGCGGATGCAGAAGCGCCTTTCAATACTGTCATACTCTCTATGTCATCAGGGTTAAGGTTACCAATACCATCACCCTGATCTGCGCCACCCCATTCGCCGGAACTTCCTCTTTGGGTATTATCCATGGGAACACCATTAATAACAAATAAAGGACCAGATGCATTCCCCGAGGTTAAGCCTCTAAGCAAAATACGGGCAGAAGAACCGGGTCCGCCGCTTGTACCGCTTACATTTAAACCGGCAACACGGCCGGTAAGTGAATAAGCCACATTTGTTTCCCTGGCTTTGTTCAAAAGGTCTCCGTTTACAGAAGTCACTGCATAACCCAGTTTACGTGAGTCTTTGGTAATACCCAATGCTGTTACAACCACAGCATTCAGTTCATTCTGAGACTCTGTCAAGGTAACACTGATAGAGGCCTGGTTATTCACAGCTACTTCCTGTTGTGCGTAGCCAACACCGCTAAATACCAATGTTCCATTTGAAGGAGCATTAATGCTAAAAGAGCCATCAGTTTTGGTTATAGTCCCTTTACTGGTGCCTTTCACTAGTACATTAATACCTTCAATACCTTTCCCGGCACTATTAGTGACCGTACCGGAAACTGTAACATTCTGGGCTACTGCGAATAGCGTAGCAACCAGAAATGTGAAAAGAAGGGATAATTTTTTCATCGTTTCGTAGCAGTTTTAGTTAAGAAATGGTTTATTAAAAGATTTTAAACAAATCTTTATCAAATTAAAATATTTTTACAATGAGATATTACATTAATAAATAAATTGCTAAATATTTCCCACTAATAGAATATTTTTAACCATTTGCACAAATATCCTGTATGAATTATTCAGTTTTTGGTCATTTGAAAGGCTCTGAATTGTCTGGCATTGCTTTTAAAGAGCATGTTCACAGAAAAAAAATCATTGCGCAATTAAGCGCCTACAATGAGTGTACTATACCTGAATTAGCGGAATTTCTTAACATCAGTATCCCAAAAACCAATGAACTCACTATGGGGCTTGTAGAAGAAGGATTGGTAAGGGAAGCCGGGCAAAAAACAGAGGGCGTAGGGCGTAAAGCAACCTCCTATGCGCTAAATCAAAGTAGTTGCTATTTTCTGGGTGTGGAAATAAAAAAATATAAAATCAATATTGGCATAATGGGCTTTGATAAAACTATTGCTGATTCTATATTAAATATCCCCTTCCCTTTTCTTGACCCGCACGAATCGTTGGATGCCATTATAAAGGAGATCAATAATTTTCTAGACCGTTCTTCGGTACCCAAAGAAAAAATTGTAGGTATGGGATTAAGTATTGCAGGCCGCATAAATGTTAAAAAAGGAGAAGTACTTACTATTTACCACTTTGAAGATGCACCTGTCAAGGCAATACTCGAAGAAGCCACTGAATTGCCGGTATATATTGATAACGACAGTCGCACCATTGCTTACGGAGAATATTATTTTGGCAAGAAAATATACGCAGGGAACGCTATTGTTGTAAATCTTGATTATGGTTTAGGCACTGGTATTTTCATTGATGGCAAACCTGTTTACGGTGCTTCAGGCTACGCAGGTGAGCTTGGACACATACCCTTATTCAATAATGAAAAAATATGCCTTTGTGGTAAAAAAGGGTGTATGCAAACAGAAGCATCAGGCGTAGCACTCATCGAATTTATTAATCAAAAAATGAGTGAAGGCAGCAACAGCCGTTTACGCACTGTATTAAGCAACAAAGGGTTTCTTGAACTGGAAGACGTAGTAGAAGCAGTACGTCTTGGAGATAACCTCGCCATTGAAGGTGTAACTAAAATAGGATATAGCCTCGGCAAAGGGCTGGCTGTAGCCATCAATTTATTTAACCCCAATATTATTGTAATTGGCGGCACACTCTCAGGGTTGGAAGATTCACTGCTTCTACCCGTTGTCCAATCATCTATATTTCAGCATTCTCTCAGCCTGGTAAACACAGATACAGAAATCATTGTTTCCAATATCCATGAAAAAGCAGGTTTGCTGGGATGCTGCCTTTTAGTTAGAGACAAAACATTAGGGCTTGTATAGTTATATTATTTATTAACAACCAACTCATTTTCTTTATACATGAAAGCACTGCAAACTGAAATTTCCAATCTTTTACACAGTTATATAGCTGTGGTAGAACGGAATGAACCTTATTTTAAGTCGCCATATCATTACCACCCGGAGCTTGAACTGGTATATGTAAAAGAAAGCCATGGAAAGCGTATCATTGGCGACAAGCTGGATACATTCACTGATGGAGATATGGTCTTCATGGGTTCAAATCTGCCGCACGTATGGCTCAATGATGAAATATATTACAAAGGGTTTACCTACCTCCATGCACAATCAATCGTGGTATATTTCAATAAAGAAGTCTTCTCCAAAAACTTTTATGAATTAAAAGAAAGCAGCAAGATCAATGATCTTTTTAACCGCGCTTCCCGTGGTATCAGAATTATGGGTGAAACGCAAAAAAAGATCGCTATTAAAATGGAGAAGCTTGTAAAAAAGAAAGACTTCGACAGGATCATTTGCCTTATGGAACTGCTTAACATACTTGCCACTTCAAAAGATATAGAATACATAACCAATGAAGGTTATACGGGCACCACTCTACAGACAAAAACTGATCGTCTCTCTGATGTGTACAAATACATTACCACCAATTATTATAACGATATTTCGCTTGATGAAATATCTAAAATTGCCAACCTCTCACCCACTGCCTTCTGCAGGTTGTTCAAGCAAAGAACCAACCGGCATTTTGTTGAATACCTTAACGAAGTGCGCATTTCTAATGCATGCAAATTTTTGCTCGAAACAAATCTAAATGTATCAGAGATCGCATTTCAATGCGGTTATAAAACATTGTCAAACTTTAATAAGATCTTTAAAAAAACTACAGCGCTTTCCCCTAAAGAATACAGGCAAAAAACAGAGATAGTATAAATACATTTTTGTATCTGGCTATAATACTGCTGTTAAGCCTTTGTTGCGTCGCACTCTTGTGCAATTTGTTATATATTCAGCAATGCAAAATTCAAAAATAATGCATGCTCAAAAAAATTAATAACAATTGCATACAGCTTCTTATGCATCGTATGTGCTATATAAAGTTTCTGCAAACAAAATAAAAAAGAAACAATAAAATTTCATGCATTAGTACTTGCTGAAAATGGAGATCCTCATATAGTTTTTACAAAAGCTGTAAACCCCGATCCGATAAACTTGCCGAACGCAGTACAGAAAGCATAAACGTGTAATAAGGCGGCCAGGATTTCACTCCGCTATTAAATAATATATTCAAGAATAATTTACCCGCAGCCTAATAAATTACTTTTGCGTAAAATAAAATATCAGGCATGGACAAGATAAAAATCTCAACAGCCCAGTTTGAACATAAAAGTGCAGACAAAGCATATAATCTTTCGGTTATTGAAAAGCTTTCTAAAAAAGCAGCGGAAGAAGGTTCAAACATTATTGCGTTCCACGAATGCTCCATTACAGGTTACACATTTGCAATGCATCTTTCAAAAGAACAGATGCTTGATTTGGCTGAACCTATTCCCCATGGTGAAAGTATTACAAAGCTTACTGAAATAGCCCAGAAAAATAACATCGCTATCCTCGCAGGTCTTTTTGAAAAAGATGAAAATGAGAATTTGTTCAAAGCATATGTTTGCGTAGATAAGAATGGGCTGGTTGCAAAATTCAGAAAACTGCATCCTTTCATAAATCCGTATTTAACGCCCGGCGACAGCTATTGCATCTTTGAATTGTTTGGCTGGAAATGCGGCATATTAATTTGCTACGACAATAATATCATTGAAAACGTAAGAGCTACAAAGCTCCTTGGTGCAGACATTATTTTCATGCCACATGTAACAATGTGTACGCCTTCAACAAGGCCGGGCGCTGGATTTGTAGATCCAAAGCTTTGGCAAAACCGCGAAGCAGATCCCACCTCTCTTCGCCTTGAATTTGATGGAATGAAAGGAAGAAAATGGTTAATGAAATGGTTGCCGTCCAGGGCTTATGACAATGGCATCTACGTAGTTTTTTCAAATGCTATTGGCATGGATGATGACCAGTTAAAAAATGGTTGCTCCATGATCATTGATCCGTTTGGAGATATTCTTGCTGAGTGCCGTTCGTTTGAAGATAGCTTTGTCACCACTACCATTACACCCGAAAAACTTACGCAGTCCGGAGGTTATCGTTATATAAAAGCAAGACGTCCGGAACTGTATAAAAACATTATCGGGCAAGATCACATACCCGAGCAAAAAGTTGTTTGGCTTAATACTGATCAAAAAAAGTAATTGCATATTTCCCTTCCATTTTTTTGATGCAAAACATTTTTTATGTTCCCTGCATTTGTGCAAGTATTAAGCTGCCGTTGCGTCGCACTCTTGTGCTGTGGGAATTTTATTCAGCTTCGAGAGAAGCGGAAGAATGGTTGGGTGGATTGTCCTAACGACAATCCAAAATGTATAACAATTAAAAGGCTGGTCTTCTATAACAGGAAAAATATTACATTGCGTATAATAGCCAATTCAGGCGTTGGTAGCAATATTATGACGACCCTAAAATTTATAACGACATTTTTATTAATCGGGCTGTGCTCTTGTGAACAAAAGCAAACAACCAATCAAACAAATCTTGAAGTAGCAAGACTGAGCAGACGAGTAACTCCTTTATTTAGTTATGTTGACAATGTTGATAGTTGTAAAAAAGCACTTTCATTTCTTGACAGTGCTACAGCGATTGACAGCAATTGCTTCCTTTGTCATTACAACAAATTAATGTTTTTGTATGCGCTTAAACAATATGACAGAATTTTTTCGACTATTGATGATTGCATCAGAATAAAGCCTGATGCTCATGACCTTTATTTGGCCGCTGGAATTTTGCATGAAAAAGTTATAAACACAATTTCTTCAAAACCGTACTTTACAAAATCGCTGGCAATATGTAATTCGGCTTTAGATACTATGAAGACAAGCAACAGAGACTATGTAATGCTAACCACTAACAAAGCAATCAACTTAATAATGTTAGGCGACTCTGCGCAAGCAAACGAAATATTAAAACGTTTATACAACATTCAACCTGATGATCCGGAATTCGATAACGGCGAAAAAAAATATACATTATCATTAATGAACAAAAGCAAAGCTCAATTAATTGACACATTATTTAATTTAGAAAAATACACCCGCTGACATTGCACACTCAAACACGCAATTATCAATGGATATTGACTTAAAAAATATCAACCCAAAATTTACAGAACTGTTCAGAGAAACGTTCGCTTTCACCGAAGAAGAATTTGCTTTGTTCTTGTCATGCTTTACTGTTAAAATAATTCCTAAAAAAAAGTACTACTTAAGAGCGGGTGAATGCTGCCGCTCAAAAGCTTATCTCAACAAAGGTTGTGTAAGAAACTTTGTGCTGGACGAAAAAGGACACGAACGGATCTTATTCTTTGCCTTTGAAGATTGGTGGCTCGGTGACTTTGATAGTTATTATTCTGGTAAACCGGCAACAAACTTTGTTCAAATGATGGAAGATTCAGAACTGCTGATAATTTCAAAAGAAAATTTTCAAAAATTGGAATTGGAAATACCAAAACTTAAACAATGGTATACCTTCAAAATGTTGAGATCAGCAAGCGCTGCAAGAAACAGAATTGAAGAAATGAAAACCCTGTCGGCAGAGGAACGATATTTGAATTTATTAGAAAAACAACCTCATATTTGTCAACGTATTCCTCAGCAATACATTGCTTCTTACCTCAACATTGAACCCCAATCGCTCAGCCGCATGAGGAACCGTCTCAAGAATAAACATTGAATTTTCTTTCTCCTTCATTTCTTAACCCGGGTTAATCGTTTTGTATTTTATGCATGGCACCTTTGTATCCATTAACCAATCACTAAAAACAAAAACATGACTTCACTTCAATCAAGGGTTCTAACTCCAAAAGAGGGTTTGAAACTCCAGTCCGGTCCCGGCCGCGATCTTATTTTCAAAGTTACCGGTGAGGATACCAATGGCGCATTCGACTATTTTATTGTAGAAGTAGCACCGTATGGAGGTCCACCATTACATGTGCACCATAAACAGGAGGAAACAATTCAGGTACTCAAAGGCAAGTTTAAAGTTCGGATAGGTGATGAAATTTTTTATCTCAACGAAGGTGACTTTGCCTACCTGCCATCGAAAATTCCTCATGCCTTCCTTAACCTCACTGACCAGGAAGCAGAAATTATTGTTGTGTATACTCCGGGAGGTGGTCACAAATTTTATGAAGAATTAGGCCCACTCACCCGCAATGGTTCACCAGATAAAATGGTGGTTGCCCAGCTCTTTGAAAAATATAACATGACGCTGATCGGACCTCCGCTAAGTAAGGATTGATCTGAAGTTATGAAATGTTTATTTTGTAACCAGGCATTTGTGCAAGTATTAAGCTGCCGTTGCGTCGCACACTTGTGCGGAAGGAAGATGAAGGAACTTTTATTGAAGCGGAAAAATGGTAAAGTGGATTGTTCTAACGATAATACAAAATGTATAACGATTAAAGAGTTGGTTTTTAATACCAGAAAAATATTAGATTGTGTATGATAGCGTCAATACAGACGTTGTGCGAAATACTTTTATGACACTTTGTATAGCATGGACACGGAAAAATAAACGAGCTGAAGAATTAATAATGGCTACCGATAGCAGGCTTCGGTCATTTGGTTCTTGGGACTGTAATCCCAAAATATTTACTTTTTCCAGAACCGACTGTGCTATGTGTTTCGCTGGAGATACGGCTTTTGCATATCCAATGATGATACAGCTTAAGAACACAATTGATGCTAATCCTAAAATTAAAAGTAGACATCAACGACTGGAAGTGTTCAAAGGAATTGTTCTCAATATTCTAAATGAAATGCTTGAATACAAAAGCGATTATGAATTGCCAGCAGTAAGTTTCATATTTGGTGGTTATTGTTGGCATCGACAAGAATTTTTGCTTTGGAATTTAAAGTATCAAAAGGGCATAAAAAAATTCACTCAACATTCTATTGATTTCTGGAAAGGCGTAAAAGGTGAAAGAAAAATAACTTTCATTGGCGACTATATTGCTGACGCTAAAAAAAGATTAATTGAAAAATTAAAAGCAAATGGCAAGTTGCAGAGTGGTGATTTTGAAATGGAGCCATTTGAAGTTCTAAGAGACATGTTAGTTGAAGGACAAAAATCTGCTGATTATTTGGACATCGGAGGTGCGCCACAAATGCTAAAAATTTATAAAAGCTTGAACACACTTCCCATTGCAGTGAAATGGAAATATGATGAAGTAGAAAAGGTCACATTACTAGGTCATCCATTATCAGAAAATGCAAAAGTTTCAAATCCAATACTAGACCCATTCGATTTGAAATTATCAAACACAAACAAATACTATTAATACTTCTTCCAACAAAAATATTCCTGCAAGTGGGTTTGGACGCTGAAACAATCGACAGCAAAACTTTATTCAGTTTTCAGTTCCAAAGCACAAGTGTGCGACGCAACAACCGATGCCATGAAAAATTTCTGTTGGGTTCACAAAAAAAATCCCGCTTCTAAAATGAAACGGGATTGAAAATTTTTAGCTGTTATATTTTATTGCAAGATAATTTTTTCTGTACTGCTGCCTTTATCACTTTGCACTTTCAACAAATACATTCCTTTTGCAAGCGTTGTTACAGGCAAAGGAACCTGCTGACCTGCACCCGCGGTTTTAAGCGTATTCCGATAAAGAATTTTACCGGAAGCATCTGATAAAGTCAACTGCAGGTTTGTAACATCATCCTGTACATACAAGGCTGTGCCTGCATTTGCGGGGTTTGGATAAACCTGCCAATGTACATTGCCATTGAAACTTACACGTATGATTGCAGAGTAATGCGCCTGGCCATTTATATCAACCTGTTTGAGGCGATAGTAATTTATGTTGCCGGCTTTTGCATCTGTAAAATTGTATTGCTTAACTGAAGATGAATTGATGAGCGCATTCAATTTACCGATGGTTGTAAAGTTTGTTCCGTTACTGCTGCGCTGAATTTCAAAATATTGATTGTTGATCTCGTTTGATGTACTCCATTTTAATTGCACCGCTTGTTTACCACTTTTTTCTGCGGTGAAGCTTAACAGGTTTATCGGCAACACAATGTCTTTGCTGGTGAATACATAATAAGCACCCGGCGGCAACGTAACACTTACACTTGTTGAATTAATGGCTGCAACAGAATCATTCAGGTAACTATACCACGTGCCTGTTGACGGGAAAGTAACAGTGGCAGTTGTACTGGTTACGCCAAAGTTTCCATACACAACAACCTTTAATGCATTATCAGAAACGTTGAGCCATTTAATAGCACCGCTAAGATTTGAAGTAATGGCGCCGGTTGTAAATGTTGAAAGATATGCAGGCGTTGTTCTTAGCTTGATAAGATTTGCATACACATTGTATAAAGCTTTTCGGTTTGTATTATTGTAATAATCCCAGCGTATTGGTTTTGGATCGAGCTTTTTATTGCAATCACCACCTTCGCCATTTGTAGATAAATAACACCTTGAATAATCGTACCCAAGTTCGCCAAATTCCCACATCATTTTCGGACCAGGTATCATTGACCAGAAGGCAGCAGCCATACCATTTCTCTTTAATCCGGTTGCTGTATCTTTTACATTGTAAGAACCGTTTACATTGCCGTATTTTTCATTCTTATACATCAGGCGTTCTTCATCATGACTTTCCATGTAGCCGAGAAGATTGGGTTGTGTCCACCCTCTCGAAGCAGCATTATAAATACTGCTGTAAGTAAAATCCCAATCCGTTGCATAACCCATTGTTGCCTGGTTGTAATTATAATTACCATTGCCCCATGGCATCATACCATTGTTTGCCAATTCTTTTTCTTCTGAGTTATCGCAGAAATGTTCCAGTATAAGATAAGCATTTGGCGATGCTGTTTTAATTGTAGTTTGATAGCCTTCTATAATTGCTATACGGCTTGCATCATACGCAGAGAAAGTTGCATCGCTTGCCGAAACTTTTTGTGTAAGGCCTTTTGAGAAATCAAAACGATATCCATCAATTTTATAATTGTTCAGCCAATGTTGTAATACGCGGTTGAAGAAATATTTTGTTGCCGTGCTTTCGTGGTTGAAGTCATTCCCAAACCCAAAAGCAGTTGGTGCAACTGCATTGTACCATGGGTTATCGGCAGCAGGTCTGTTGTTAGCAGCATCCCAGTACATTTGTGCTAAAGGAGATTGATTGAATGTATGGTTTAATACAATATCCATAATAATTGCCATGCCTTGCTTATGACATTCATCAATGAATTGTTTCAATGCTGTTTCTGTTCCATAATATTTATCCGGCGCAAAATAGAAACTGGGATTATACCCCCAGCTGCTGTTGCCTTCAAATTCGTTGAATGGCATTACTTCAATTGCATTTACACCAAGACGTTTTAAATAAGATAAGGTGTCTTTTAAAGTTTGCCAGTTGTGTGCTGCAACAAAATCTCTTACCAATAATTCGTAAATAACAAGATTACTCTTATTAGGCTTTGTAAAGTTGGTAACCTGCCAGTTGTATGCAGGTTTTGCTGTTTGCAAAATACTTACGATGCCTGTTGTTTTACCTGTTGGATATGCTTTTAGATTTGGGTAAGTTGCGGCAGGTATATATTGGTCATTATCGGGATCAAGCACTTTTTCTGCATAAGCATCTGCAACTTTTAAATTGCCGTCAATTAAATATTGGTAAGCATATTCTGTTCCTGCCGTTAAGCCCGATATCCTTATCCAGAAACGTTTTGAGTCTGGTGTAATATTCATTAAACTACTTGCAGTGGCCGACCAGTTATTAAAATCACCAATAGCAAAAACATTCTTTTTGCCGGGCGCATATAACACTAAAACAACTGAAGTGTTTCCTGCTTCATAATTAATTCCATCCTGTGTGCCTGCAGGCAGATCGGCAACAGTATTAGAGGGTGCAACTACAAACTTCACCGTATCACTTTTTGTAGTTGTTCCATTGTTTGATTCTGCAACGATCTGTTGATCGCCTGAAACAGCAATGGTTGTATTCACTGTTAATGATGCTGCAGTAGTGCTGTTCAACAAACTGCCATTGAAATAAATTTTCAATGTACCTGCAGTATTTTGTTTTGCAGTAATGTTTAATGCATCACCTACACTTTTTGATATTGGTTCAATGATCGGAACATACGTTGGCTGTTTAAACGGATCATCAACTCTTGCATACACACCATTATCATAAACGGGTATGTACATATCAGAACCATCTGCATTTGCCTGTTTCTTATTTCCATTGCCGCTTCTGAAAAGAATAGCGATCTTTTGAATGGTCTCTGTACCATCTGTAACATTAAAGAATGTTCTCAAACCTCCGGTAATAGTAAACTTCCATTTGTTGCTGCCCAGATAGGTGCATTGCGCTGCAACAGTTGTCGTGCCCCATGTAAAAGGCACATGCTTCCAGTCACTGGAAGAAGTACTCTTGTTGGTAATTACACCAATATGCACATACACATCAGTTGTAGGTGTGTAATTCAGCAAGCCTTTGTTGCCATAGTTTGCATCCATTGTTATTACAACAGGTGTGGAACTTTCTTTAATAAAATCAGGTGTCCAGGAAAGTAACTGACTCTGAGCAATGAGCGCTATAAATAGAAATAGCAGGAGTAGCATTTTTTTCATACAGCAATTTTTTTTGATTTAGCGAGTGAGCAGGCAAATATATGTGTAAAAAATACACATTAACAAAAATAAACAAGACTTTTAAGCTTAAAAAAACTGGAAATCCTAGCCGTTCAATCTTTTGGTAAAAACATCATTGATTCGGGTAAACAAATGTTCGGGTTTATACACACGCCAGTTAGCAATATCCATCAGTTCTATATAATAGTTGAGTTTCTTCTTGCGGAAATCATACTGGGTGGCTTCGGGCATATCGAGGGCAACGATCCAGCCTCCTTCATCTGTTACTTCATCAAACCATTCCTGGTAATATTCACGATCACTGCTATGAAAGTTCAAAACGTTCTCTGTTATCAAAATAAATTTTGTAATGCCCTCTGCAAATAATTTATCAACCACGTCCCGTTTCAGAGTCATAATATCATTTTCAATTGCATCGTTCCATTCGCCGATCAGTTCAATAATCACGAACTGGTGCTCATAATCTGCATACAAAATTTTCATATATAAGGTACGGCTGCCAAACTCATCCCACTGCGGATGTATATAATAATTATATATCACCTGCGAGTATTCAAACTCATTGTATAAACGTCCAAAAAAAGGAGACCGCGGATCTTCTTCCGCTGTATATAAATGGCGCCAGTTGTAAAATGGTTCAATCTCATGCATAACAAAAATTCCTCGCTGCAAATTTACAAGAAATGAAAATGTATATTTTTCTTTGGTACCCGCCAGCAGAAACTTTGTGAAATTTTTGTTGCGTCGCACTCTTGTACACCACTGCCCTTTTGATCAAATAAAATAATAATTTATTTTTTCATGCAACGGGTACGTTTAACCTGATGTCAGGTACGAAATCTTCATTGTGAAAAAGATATTTTTATTTGCAATTTTTGCTGCTTTTTTTGCCTGTAATAAATCTGCTTCACTTTATCAAAATACGAGGCTCCGGGGTAAGTGGCAGCTTACAGAATATTATATAAGCCCCGGCAATGGTGGGTCGTGGTATCCTGCAGATACTCCAACGCAGCACACAATAGAATTCAGAAATGACAATTCTTTCATAAGCAGCGACAGTGCTTATCAAAATGCAATAGGTTTTAATATAATAGACAGTAATCGGCTCGAGTTTATACTGCCAACACAAATACCTTCAACACATGAGTGCTACTACCAAATACAGGACAATGGAACTACATTAATTATATCTCCGGTAAGCTGTATTGAAGGTTGTTCTAATAAGTACAAGGCAATAAACGGAAATGGATCAATAAAGAATACTGACCAATAAAATTTTGTTGCACAAGTGTGCGACGCAACAACCGATGCCATAAAAAACAAAAGTCGGGCTCATAAAAAATTCAAATCCACACATTGCCCACACCCTTTTACCTTTCACTTTTCACGTTTGCCGTTTTTCTTACCTTGCACCCATGCAACAATACCTCGATTTACTAAAACATATTCTTGATACCGGCAGCACAAAAACTGACCGTACGGGAACCGGCACCACCAGTTGTTTTGGCTACCAGATGCGTTTTAATTTACAGGAAGGTTTTCCACTGGTTACAACAAAGAAAGTTCATATGAAAAGCATTATCTATGAACTGCTTTGGTTCTTAAAAGGTGAGACGAATATTAAATACTTAAAAGAACATAATGTAAAGATCTGGGATGATTGGGCTGATGAGAATGGTGAACTCGGACCTGTCTACGGCAAACAATGGCGTAGCTGGGAAGGTAAAGATGGTGTGGTGATTGACCAGATTAGTGATGCGATAAAACAAATAAAAAATAATCCTGACAGCAGGCGCATTATTGTGAGTGCATGGAATGTTGCTGATCTGCCAAAGATGGCGCTGATGCCTTGCCATACCATTTTTCAATTCTATGTTGCAGATGGAAAATTGAGTTGCCAGTTGTATCAACGCAGTGCAGATGTTTTTCTTGGCGTACCTTTCAACATTGCATCGTATGCATTGCTAACATTAATGATGGCGCAGGTTTGCGATCTTAAGCCTGGAGATTTTATACATACATTCGGCGATGTGCATATTTACAGCAATCACGTAGAGCAAGTGAATTTGCAATTAAGCAGAACACCATATCCATTGCCAACAATGAAATTGAACCCTTCGGTAAAAAATATTTTTGATTTTACTTACGAAGATTTTATGCTGGAAAATTATCAGTCACATCCTGCGATAAAAGCGCCGGTTGCGGTTTAGCCTCTATCCCCTAAAGGGGGATTAATTATCTTTATGCAGATTCTTACTTTATTAACTTTAATAACTCCCCTTTAGGGGTTAGGGGCTTTTTATGATTCTTTCACAAGTAGTAGCCGCATCCACAAACAATGCCATTGGCAAAGACAATCAATTGCTTTGGCATTTACCAAACGATCTGAAATTTTTCAAAAATGTTACATGGGCAATGCCAGTTGCCATGGGTAGAAAATCTTTTGAATCATTAGGCAATAAACCTTTGAACGGAAGATTCAATATCATCATAACCAGGAATAAAGATTTTAAAGCAGATGGTTGCGTTGTTGTAAACAATATTAACGATGCCATTTTTGTTGCGCAGCAACATGATTATAAAGAACTGATGATTCTTGGAGGTGGCGAAATTTATAAACAATCAATTGATATAGCTGACAAAATTTACATAACCCGTGTGCATGCTCTGTTTGAAGATGCGGATGCATTTTTTCCCGAAATAGATGAACGCAAATGGAAATTGATTTCTAACCAGGATTTTTTTGCAGATGAAAAGCATGCTTACGACTACAGTTTTCAATTGTGGGAGAAAAAATAATGTACTTAGCTACAGTACTGCTATGATGCTTTAGTTGTGTCACTCACTTGTACGTTTTGATCTTTTCGCAGCAATAAAAATCAACAATTATATTTGAATAACAAAGCCACGATAACGTGGCTTTGTTATTCAAATATTTACTCAATTAAATAAATTTCAAAACTTCCGCACCCATAGCATCCGTGCCTAAAATTTTATCTGCTGGTATTTTTGCGTCGGCAATATCTCTTGTGCGATAACCTTCTTTCAATACTTTATCTACGGCGCTTATCACCAGTTCCGATTCTTCTTTCATACCAAAAGAAATATCCAGCAGCAGCGCTGCAGATAAAATGGAAGCCAGGGGATTGGCAACACCTCTGCCCGTAATATCATGCGCAGAGCCATGAATAGGCTCATACACACCTGTGCCATCACCAATGGAAGCAGAGGCCAGCATACCCATAGAACCTGCAATTTGCGAGGCTTCATCCGTAAGAATGTCACCAAAAAGATTTGCTGTAACAACCACATCAAACCTGCGTGGATCTTTGATCAGCAACATTGCTGTTGCATCAACAAACTGGTGCTCCACTTCCACATCGGGATATTCCAGTGCAACTTTCTGCACTACTTCTCTCCACAAGCGGCTTGTTTCAAGCACGTTTGCTTTATCTACAGAACATAATTTTTTTCTGCGGGTTCTGGCAGCATCAAATGCTTTGCGTGCAATACGCTCTACTTCATAGCGACTGTATTCTGCTACATCATAAGCAGTATCGCCATTATTCTTGCGGCCTTTTTCACCAAAATAAATATCACCTGTTAATTCGCGGAAGAAAAGTATATCTGCATCTTTTAAAATCTCAGGTTTTATACTGGATGCTTCCAGTAATTCATCAAATAATTTTATTGGACGAAGATTAGCATACAAGCCTAGTTCTTTGCGCATCTTCAGCAAACCCTGTTCTGGTCTTACTTTGGCAGAAGGATCATTATCATATTTTGGATGACCAACTGCGCCAAATAATACAGCATCTGACTTACGCATTTTCTCCAATGATTCATCGGGCAAGGGATTGCCTGTTGCTTCAATAGCCACATGACCGATCAATGCTTCATCGTATGTAAATGTGTGTCCAAATTTTGCAGCTATTTTGTCTAAAACTTTTTTACCTACTGCTGTTACTTCTTGTCCTATTCCGTCTCCCGGAACTATTAGAATGTGTTTGTTCATTTTTTCTTGAGGCAAATAGGCAATAGGCAAGGAGGCAAAGAGTTTTCTAATTGCTTGGCCGCATATTGTTCTTTGGCTATTTTACTTTTTGGATTAATGAGTATAACATTTTATCTATCTCTGTGCATAAAGCTATGATAGATATAAAATTATTTTCGTCTAAATATTTTAAATGAAATGAAATCTCTAATTGGGTTTGCAGTTCATACAATGAGCCAACTGCAATTTGTAAAAATCTTTTGTAATCGCCAGTTGCATTTCTTCCATATCCTTCAGCAATGTTACTTGGAATTGAAACGGCACAACGTCTCATTTGATTTGTTAAGCCATATTGTTCTTCCTTAGGAAAGGATTGTGTAAACAGATAAATATTTTTCACAAGCTCAATAGACTTTTGCCAAACAATTAAATCTCTATAACTTTTTATTTGCGACATATTTTTTCTATTGCCTCTTTGCCTATTGCCTCCTTGCTTGTTTAAATTATATTCAGCATCTTTTGTGTTGCCTGTATTGCCGAAACAGTTTGGTCGCTGTCTAAACCACGTGTTTTAAATTCTCTGCCTTTATGCATCCATGTAATAATGGTTTCGCAAAGCGCATCTGTTTTACCACCAGGAGGGATACGAACTGCATAGTCCGTTAATAAAGGAAGCTCTATATCTTTCTTTACATACACTTTTTTCAAGGCATTCATAAATGCATCATATTGACCATCACCTTGTGCATGTTCTTCAAAAATTTCGCCATTAAAGTTTACACGGATCGTAGCAGAAGGTCTAAGATTTTTTGAATGACTAAGCACATAGTTTTCTATCTGCACTTTTTCTTCTATCGCACTGCTATCAAGAACATCAGAAATAATATAGGGAAGATCCGCCTGTGTTACCGCTTCTTTTCTGTCACCAAGTTCAATAATACGTTGCGTAACTTTCTTCAAATCTTCATCAGACAGTTGAATTCCTAATTGCTGAAGATTGTTTTCAATATTGGCTTTACCGCTTGTTTTACCTAAAGCATATTTTCGTTTTCTGCCAAAACGTTCAGGTAAAAGATCGTTGTAATAAAGATTATTTTTCTTATCGCCATCAGCGTGTATGCCCGCAGTTTGAGTAAAAACATTTTCACCAACAACAGGTTTATTAACCGGTATTCTGAAACCTGAAAATGTTTCTACCAGTTTACTTACCTTATATAATTCCTGTTCTTCAACAGATGTTTTCACATCTTTCATGTAATCATTCAACACGGCAATAGCACTTGCAAGGGGTGCATTGCCTGCCCGTTCACCCATACCATTTATGGTAAGATGCAAACCATGCACACCGGCTTTCACTGCTTCCAACACATTGGCTGTAGCAAGATCATAATCATTGTGTGCATGAAAATCAAAATGCACATGGGGGTACCTGTTTACAATTTCATGCAGGTATTCATATGTCTCAGAAGGAATTAATACACCAAGTGTATCGGGCAATAAAACTCTTTTTACAGGTTGCTCTGCAAGAAAATCCAGATAAGCAAAAACGTAATCTTTTGAGTGACGCATACCATTGCTCCAGTCTTCGAGATATACATTGCATTCAATCCCTTTTTTATTTGCTAACGCAATCACCGCTCCCACCTCATTAAAATGTTGCTCGGGAGCTTTCTTTAACTGATGCGTTAAATGATTCAATGAGCCTTTCGTTAACAGGTTCATCACTTTTGCACCAGCTTCCAACATCCAGTTAATAGACACTTCACCATCAACAAATGTGAGGACTTCAACTTTATCAATAAAACCATTTGCAGTGGCCCATTCTGTAATTTTTTTTACAGCCTGGAACTCACCTTCAGATACACGTGCAGATGCAATTTCAATACGGTCAACTTTAAGTTCTGTAAGTAACAGTTGCGCAATCGTCAACTTTTCTGATGCAGAAAAAGATACGCCACTTGTTTGTTCGCCATCACGCAGCGTTGTATCCATTATTTCAATGTGCCGCTGCTTGTGGCTTTTGTGTACATCTCTTGAAAGAGCTGTATCCATCGTAGGTTGTGTTGTTGTCATGTTCACTTAATTCATGCAATGCTCAATCGCTGATATTTTATTTATGTTACAAGCTGTAATCGTTATGGCATCGCCTGTTGCGTCACTCACTTGTACGTTCAGTTCAACATTGATCAAAGCGTTGAAGAGTGCGACGCAACGGATGTTTAATATTTATTCCATTGCCTGGTTCAAAAAAATTTAATACATACTTGCATCTGCAAATGTTTTGATCTCGGCTTTCATTGCCTGCAGGTAATCGATATCGTCAAAACCATTTATCATATTATGTTTCTTGTAACCATTAATTGCGAAAGATTCATTTTCGCCGGATGCAAGAATGGTAATCTTTTGTTCTGGCAGATTTACTTCCAGTTCTGTTTTTGGATCAGCCTCAATTGCGGTGAAAATTTTCTCCAGAAACTCGGGGCTAACCGTTACCGGAAGAATGCCAATGTTTAAAGAATTGCCTTTGAAAATGTCTGCAAAAAAGCTTGATACTACACAACGAAAACCATAATCATAAATAGCCCATGCTGCATGTTCGCGGCTGCTGCCACTACCAAAGTTTTTACCTGCAACAAGAATCTTTCCTGAATAAATCGGATTGTTTAACACGAAATCCTGTTTAGGAGAATCATCATTGTTGTAGCGCCAGTCACGGAAAAGGTTATCGCCAAAACCCTTACGTTCCGTGGCTTTCAGGAAACGTGCGGGAATTATCTGGTCTGTATCAACATTCTCAATTGGCATTGGAACTGCTGTACTTCTTAATACGGTGAATTTATCGTAAGCCATATCTTGAGCTATTAGCTGCTAGCTGTGAGCCGCTAGCTTTTGATTTTTTAAATCTTGTTTTCTTGAATCTTGT
Source organism: Panacibacter ginsenosidivorans (assembly GCF_007971225.1). Lineage (NCBI taxonomy): Bacteria > Pseudomonadati > Bacteroidota > Chitinophagia > Chitinophagales > Chitinophagaceae > Panacibacter > Panacibacter ginsenosidivorans. The sequence goes on from NZ_CP042435.1 coordinate 2,046,899, forward strand.
TTCTTTCTATGCTTCCTGCAACAACTCTCTTGGATCTGTTACAACGCCGGTAACTGCTGCTGCTGCTGCAACCAGCGGACTGGCAAGTAATGTTCTTGCACCGGGGCCTTGTCTGCCTTCGAAGTTCCTGTTACTTGTGCTTACTGCATATTTGCCCGCAGGAATTTTATCATCATTCATTGCAAGACATGCAGAGCAGCCTGGCTGACGCAGTTGAAAACCTGCTTCAGTAAGTATATCAAGAATACCTTCATCTTTTATTTGTTGTTCAACAATGTGCGAACCCGGAACGATCCATGCCGTAACATTATCTGCTTTCTTTCTTCCTTTAATAATAGAAGCGAATGCACGAAAATCTTCTATGCGGCCATTGGTGCAACTACCAATAAAAACATAATCCACTTTTTTACCGATCATCGCATCGTCTTCATGGAAGCCCATATAGCCAAGCGATTTTTCGTAAGTAGATTTACCACCACCAACTTCAGCAGCAGTTGGAATATGTTTGCTGATGCCAATACCCATTCCCGGATTTGTTCCGTAAGTGATCATTGGTTCAATATCAGCTGCATCGAAATTATATTCAAGATCAAAGGTTGCACCTTCATCTGTTTTCAATGTTTTCCAGTAAGCAAGAGCTTTATCCCATGCTTCACCTTTTGGCGCTTTGTCTTTTCCTTTTATATATTCGAAAGTAGTTTCGTCAGGAGCAACCATACCGCCACGTGCACCCATTTCAATGCTCATGTTACAAACAGTCATCCTGCCTTCCATGCTCATGTTGCGGAAAACATCCCCTGCATATTCTACAAAATAACCTGTTGCACCGGCAGCAGTTAGTTTAGCAATAATATACAAAACCACATCTTTAGGAAGTACGCCTTTTTGCAATTTGCCATTTACATTTATGCGCATTTTCTTTGGCTTTGGCTGCATAATGCATTGAGAGGTTAATACCATCTCAACTTCAGATGTACCAATACCAAAAGCAATGGCACCAAATGCGCCATGTGTTGAAGTATGCGAGTCCCCGCAAACGATGGTCATGCCCGGAAGTGTAATACCATTTTCCGGCCCCACCACATGCACAATACCGTTTTTTGGATTACCCAAACCCCAGTGTGAGATACCATATTTGGCAGAGTTACGTTCCAAAGCAGCCAACTGATTGGCAGACAAAGGATCTTTTACCGGCTTATCCTGGTTAATGGTCGGTGTGTTATGGTCTGCAGTAGCAAAAGTTCTTTCAGGGAATATCACTTTTAAACCTCTTTGCTCCAAACCAAGAAACGCAACAGGGCTGGTGACTTCATGAATAAAATGACGGTCGATAAAAAACACATCGGGGCCATCTTCAATTTTGCGCACCACATGGGAATCCCACACTTTATCGAAAAGGGTGCTGGCAGATTTGCTCATTTTTTGCAATCTTTTTTAAAACGTTAGTAGAGAATATGTAAAGGCAGGCAGCGCAAATTTCGCAAAAAATGGGGGAATATAATGCAACGCACAGATTTTTATTTAAATATCACAAATGAATGATTGTTAGCCGAAGCAGCATTTCAATAAAAAAGCAACAGATTTTGACTGTTGCTTTTAGATTTATGAGCCGGGCTGTTGAATAAATACTAAGCCTTTCTTGCGTCGCACACTTGTACAGAAATGCATGCATCAGCGAACAATAATTAGTCTTGAATTACCAACAACGACTCCTTCTGAAATTAAATTGACCTGGTAAATACCACGTTGCAAACTGGCAACGGGTAAAATAATTTGCTGTGTTCCTTTTTCTAAAATAATCGCAGGTCTGGTTGTTACAATGTTTCCGCTGGCATCTGTAACCTGTACAGAAATCTTTGATTGCTTCTCCAAATTGAAACTTACTGTTGCTTTATCATGCGCAGGATTAGGGTATAATTTCACAGGCAACATTTGCCTTATCGGTGTATTTTTTACAACGCTGTCTCGTTTCATGATCAGGCCGCCATCGCCAACTACATAACCAGTTGACTCACTTATCATATATATGCCGTGTAAAATTGATTTTCCTGTATATTCCGGCTTCCAGCTTTTACCATAGTTTGAAGAATTATAAATAATACCATTGTCCCCAACAGTATATGCAGTTCCATTAGCAAAGAATTTACAAGCATTCAACCTGTCACGAAAACCGGGTACCAGCGTTTTTGTTTTGAAATACCATTCAAGATTGCTGATGCCGGGGCGCAACCGAAAATGATACAGCATTATCAGTTGGCATGAATCTCCGGGGCTATACCTGTTGTAAAAATTGGTGAACATAAAAACAGTATCAGTGTTTACGAAATCCATGGTGCTGAAACCATTTGCATTAGGGAAATTATATACAAAAGAATTGTACCAGTTTTTTCCTCCGTCTGCAGATCTAACAAATTCTGCAGAATAGGTAAATGCACCTGAAACATTTCCCGCAACCATGCCTGTATTTTCATCAGCAAAACCAATGTATGTATAGGTGCTTGTGTTGTTAAGATCGTGTTGTGGCGCCCATTGCTTTCCTGCATCATCGCTTTCGTAAATATGATCACTAACAGAGAACAAACGCTGTGCAGGAGTTTTTGCCGCATAAAAATTTCGTGTATCACTTACCGATTTTAGCCATGTAGCACCGGCATCTTCAGACCTGTAGACTAATGGACTGCTTTCCCATGTAGCAGTTGTTACAATCACAATACCACTATCCAATAGTGTTACAGAAGTAAGATTGTCTTTAGATGGTGCGGTCATTTGTTGCCAGGTTTGTCCCCCGTTTTTTGTACGTAAAACTGTTCCTCCGTCTCCAACTGCAAAACCAATTCGATTGTTGTAAAAACTAATTGCTTTTAAGTTGTTTTGCGTTGGAGTTGTTTGTTGCACCCATTGGGCAGAACATACACTCACAGCACATGCACATAGCATTGTCATTAGTAGATTAGCCTTCATAGTTTTTCTTTATGTTTTTGTTAAAAATGCTGTACGAAAAACATTTTGTATTTGTTGGGGGAAAGAAAAAATATTTAAGCGCTTATACAATTTAATAAATGTGCTCAATTAAAGATGGGAATGTACAAGAGTGCGACGCAAGTATAGCATTATAGTAGTAATGCAGGCCGGCACAAAAATTATATCTTTTTGTTCTTCCATTTTCCGCTCTTTAAATAGAAGAATGCAGGTGTGAACATACAGAACCAATATACCCATTCAGCCGTCCAGCCGATGGTAATGGATAAAAATAATCTTTCAAGTATAATGTATGCGTAGATGCTGTAAACAGTAATGGCTGCAAATTCAATTGCCAGGTTTATTCTTGTGTTGCCTGTGCCAATAACAGCATTTAGCCAAACAGTGCCAAAAGACATCATGATCAACGCAACTGATACAACTCTTACAACCGGAACTGCAGCAACAATAAAATCTTCGCTTTGCCCATACACCTGTAATAAGAGTGCGGGTGCAATATTCAGCAATAAAAAAATGATCAAAGCAAATGATACGCTTAGCCTGGTAATTTTTGTCACCAGTTCGATAACACGATGCTGCAAACCCTGCCCAATAATATTGCTTACCATTGTTGTAGATGCCGCTGCAAATGCCCATGTAACGCAGCCAAATAAACCAAAGATGTTGCGCATGGTATTTGAAATTGCAAGATTTCTTTCACCATGATGCTCTACAAGAATGTAAAAAAATTCCCAGCTTCCGACGCTTATTACATATTGCATTATCAGCGGTAAAGATTGATTTAATATTAATTTTATGGTAGCGCCATCATATGCATGTTTGCCAAAAATATTAAAGCCATCTGCCACACCTTTTTTGTGGATCACAAAAAACATAACAAGCAACCCGGTAGCTTCTGCAATGATAGATGCAACTGCTGCTCCGTTGAAACCCATTTGAGGCAAACCAAATTGCCCATAGATCAAAGCGTAGTCAAGTATAATATTGGTAAGGGTTTCAGCGAGTGTGCCCCATATAAGCCATTTACTTTGATTGGTGCCAACCAGCAATGCATTGCGCATTTGATAGAGGTATAAAAATGGCAAACCCCAAATGCGTATATACAAAAAATGTATTGCCATCTGCACATTTGTTTCATCGTGCAATGCAAAACTGAAAATGACCGGTGCCAGCAAATAAGTAACTATTATACTAAATGCAGAAATAACCAATGTAATGCGAATACCGTGATTAAAAAGGTTGCCAATTTCATGCAGCCTGTTCTCGCCGGCACGTCTTGCAATCAATGCTTGTAAACCATTATTGAGCCCAAAACCCATCACTGCAAAAATGAGGTAATATACGCCGGTAATACCTGCAACTGCAAGTGGCTGCTCACCAAGCCCGCCCAGAAAAATATTGTTGGTAATAAAATTTATCTGCGGCACAAGAATAGACACAGCAATAGGCATGGCAATTTTCAGGATCTGCCTGTTGTTGATTTCAACCTGTAAACTTTTATTTGTAGTAACCGCATCCATAAAGGGTTGCAAATGTACTATGAGTATTTGCAATAAGCAAAGCAGGGAATATATGTGCGGTTATTTTTGTGTTACAAACTGTTGTGCATGTGGCATCGACTGTTGTGTCACTCACTTGTGCGTTGGAAGAAAAGGCAGCAAGCAAAAAGTTTTGCATTATTTTTCACTCTACGTTGTTCTTAGTTCATTTATTTTCTAAAGCACAAGAGTGCGACGCAACGAAAGCCAAATATTTATTCTGTTGCCGGGTTCATAATTTCCCGCATTCATCACATTTGCCACATTTCCGCATTAATTCCTAACATTGCAGATTAATGCGTATGGCATGGTGAATAAAAATTTTGGAATATACAGTGATGATCTTTCCGGTTGCGATTTTATGATCGAGACAGGAAGTGATTACATTGCCTGCTGGTGTAAGGATAAAGCGGCAGGAACTGTAAAAGCATTTGAACAATTTGGTTTTGACGTTAACGCTTATACGAGCTTTGAAAAATTGTTCACAGATGTGCAATTGCATTCGCGTTTGCTTACTACGCATTTCAACAATGTGTATTGCATATGGGGGCATGAAACCAGCATCTGTGCACCTAATGAATTGTATTCGCGTGGTATGGCAGCATCTGCAATGGAGCTTATGTTTGGCGCTGCAATTGAACAGAGAAGTGTGATTGAAAATACGCTGGGCGATTGTGTAATATCAACAGCCATTAATGAAGATGCATGGGATGTGTATAGCAGGCATTACCGCATTACAGCTAATATGCATAAATATTATTCGTTACTCAAAATTCAAAAACCAACGGATGAAGAGGATAAACTGCATCTCGTTTTTTATAACAATGACGTTATCATTTCTGCATATAAAAAGGGCGCTCTACAACTGATACAACGCTTTATTTATAAAACGGCAGAAGATGTATTGTACCATATACTCAATATTTGTAAAACATACCGGTTGCCTGTTGCAGAAGTAAATATCCGCTGTAGCGGGATGATAGATAATTCATCGCCGTTATACAGTACATTACTTTCTTACCTCGGAGATTTTTCTTTTGAAATACCTGACAAATCGCTTTTTGCCGCTGAAGGTTTTCATGAATACCCGCTGCATTATTTTTTATCATTCTGTCAACACGATGTATGAGAATTATTTCCGGAAAGTTTGGTGGACGGCGTATTAATCCGCCGGCAAATATGCCGCATACAAGACCTACAACAGACATAGCAAAGGAAGGCTTGTTCAATATTCTTCAGAACAGGATACATTTCGAAGACATTAAAACACTGGATCTTTTTGGGGGTACAGGAAGTATCAGTTATGAGCTTGCTTCCAGGGGCGCCGGCAACTTAACGATCATTGAAAAAGATAGTGCCATGCATTCATTCATTAAAAAAAACGTTGAAATGCTTGGTATAGAGAATTGCAAAGTGCTGAAGATGGATGTTTTCAATTTTCTTACGAATTGCAACGAGCAGTTTGATTTTATTTTTGCCGGCCCGCCTTATGCTTTGGGCAGTATTGATGAATTGCCAAAGATCATTGTTTCAAAAAATCTTATTGCGAAAGATGGCTTTTTTGTGTTAGAACATACGCCCAGAAATAGTTACGAAAGTTTTAACGGGTTTAGTTTTGTGAGGAATTACGGCACCACACTTTTTTCATTTTTTATTTCTACCCTACAGCAAATATTTTAATGCAACCAATTTTCATCACAGGCATTGGAACGGGCATCGGTAAAACAATTGTTTCAGCAATTGTAACAGAAGCATTGCAGGCAGATTATTGGAAACCTGTACAGGCAGGTTTTGATGATGGGACTGATGCCTTATTGATCAGTGAACTTATTTTAAACAAAGATTCAATCATTTACCCTGAGGTTTACAAACTCAAACTGGCAGCATCTCCTCACATTGCTGCAAGAGAAGAAAATATTAAAATTGATCTTGACCTGATCGCTGATAAATACCGGCAACTGGCAACAGTTAAAAGGCAACTTATTATAGAAGGTGCAGGCGGTTTACTCGTTCCTTTAAACGATAATGAATTCATGCTCGATCTTATCAGGAAACTTGATGCAAAGGTTATTTTAGTAAGCAGGAATTATTTGGGCAGCATCAATCATTCATTACTTACAGCAATGGTTTGTAAACAACATAACATTAATGTTCCCGGGTGGATATTCAATGATCAATATATGCAATATGAAGAAGAAATTGTGCAATGGTCGGGATATAAAAAATTAGGTTCCGTATCTTTCAATTCGACTATAGATAAAAATTTTATCAGAAGAGAAGCAGAAAAGATCAGTGCGTCTTTACTGGCAGCATTATGACAAAAAAAGAGCTAAGAAAAATTTATAAAGAAAAACGTGCAGCTATTCCTTCAAAAGAGAAACTGAAGTTAGATGATGTCCTGCTCATCAATTTTCAGCGATTGTATTTTGAAGATGTTGCCGTATTGCTTACCTATTGGGCAAAAACAGATGCGCAGGAGCCCAACACACATTTATTCTCCGGCTTTTTAAGACATAGCATTCCTGGTTTGCAGCTTGCCTATCCAAAATGTGATCTCAACAACTACAGCATGGAAGCCTTGCAGGTAAATGAAGATACTGTATATTACAGCAATCAATATGGCATAACCGAACCAAAAGAAGGCATCATTATTGAGCCTGCAGAAATTGATCTTGTTTTTGTGCCTTTGCTTGTTTGTGATAATAATGGCTACCGTGTGGGCTATGGTAAGGGGTTTTATGATCGATATCTTACAAGATGTCGCCGGGATATAATAAAGATCGGCTTTAGTTATTTTGACCCCGTTGAAAAAATAGACGATAAGAATGACTTTGATATACCTTTAGATTATTGTATTACGCCAGAAAGTGTTTATGAATTTTAACTCGCTTTTCCTCAAATCATTTCGCTTATTGTTGCTGCCGTTTGCTTTGCTATACGGGGTTATTGTCATCATCAGGAATATTTTGTACGATAAGAAAATCCTGCGTTCATCAGAGTTCAATTTTCCTTTGATATGCGTGGGCAATCTTTCTGTTGGTGGCACGGGCAAATCGCCGATGGTGGAATACCTTATCCAGTTGCTGCGTCCACATTTTAAAGTTGCCACTGTAAGCCGCGGTTATAAACGCAAAACTAAAGGCTATGTGCTGGCAAAAGACAACACCACTGCATTGGAAATTGGCGATGAGCCCATGCAATTCCATATCAATTTTCCTGACATAGCTGTTGCTGTTGGTGAAGAAAGAATTGTAGCCATTCCCCAGTTATTGCACGATAAACCAGATACACAAGCCATTATTTTAGATGATGCATTTCAACATCGTGAAGTAAGAGCGGGGCTTAATATTTTGCTTACACAATATGATGATCTTTTTACCAACGATTTTTTTCTTCCGACAGGAGATTTACGAGATCAAAAAGCTTCTTACCAAAGAGCTGATGTAATTATTGTAACAAAATGTCCTGCTACAATTACAGATGATGCACGCAAAGAGATCATCAATGAAATTGAACCATTGGCGCATCAGAAGATTTTCTTTACCGCAATTGAATATGGTGTTCCCTATCATATCAGCAATCACAGCTTCAGAAAAATTTCAAATGAAGATGAAGTGCTGCTGGTATGTGGTATTGCCAATCCAAAGCCTTTAAAAGATTATATCTTTGACAATGCTGCAACTTATTATCAAATGGACTACAGCGATCACCATATTTTCAGGATTGATGACCTTAAGGATATCCGTAAAAAATATGAGGGCATTACTGCAGATAAAAAAATGATCATAACCACAGAGAAAGATGCAGTGCGTTTAATAAAATTCACAGAAGAATTGCGTGATATGCATTTGTATGTGTTGCCCATCCGGCACAAATTTTTATTTAATGCGGGCAGTGAATTTGATGAGCTGGTTGTGAATTTTATCCGCAACTTTAAAATGAGAGAAGAAGTAGTTGAAGAATAAAAAAATTATGAGCCATGCAGTTGTATTTACGTTGTGAATGCTGCAGCAGTTATTTTGCTATTAGCTGCAGCATTTCATAGCATCAACTGTTGCGTCGCACACTTGTACTGGTGAATAGCGAATGGTCAATAAAATCCGGTGTACATATCATTGACCATTCATGAACTGAACGCACAAGAGTGCGACGCAACTAAGGCTTAATTAATAACAGAACCCCTGGACCAAAAAAGAAATAAAAAACCATGGCTAAAAAAAATAAGAACAAACACAACAAAGGTCATGATGCACAGGCATTGAAAGGCAATTTAGAGATAACACGTTCCGGAATTGGATACGTGGTAATAAGTGACGGAACCGGCGATGTGCTGGTAAGACCGGGAAGTTTTAATAATGCGCTGCATGGAGATACTGTGCGTGTAAAAGTTACCAAAATGAATCCGCTGAATGGCAGGCGGGAAGGGCGCATTACGGAAATTGTGTCGCGTAAGCAAACAGAATTTGTGGGCACCTTACAACTTGCTACCAACTATGCATTTTTTGTTGCAGACAGTGATAAACCAATGCCTGATATTTTTATTCCGCTGCAAAATGTGCATGGTGCAAAAAATAAAGACAAGGTTGTGGTGCGCATGCTGCAATGGGAAAGTGCAGATAAAAATCCTGTGGGCGAAGTTGTGAGTGTGATGAAGCCTGAAGATGCGAATGACATGGCGATGAAAGAAATTCTTACAGAAGGCGGATTCCCTTTGTCGTTTAGTGATGATGTGCTGGAAGAAAGTGAACGTTTACCTGATATAATAAGTAAGAGTGAGATCGATAAACGAAAAGATTTTCGTGATGTATTGACTTTTACAATAGACCCGGTTGATGCAAAAGATTTTGATGATGCATTATCTATCCGCATATTGAATTCTGGTTTGTACGAGATAGGTGTTCACATTGCAGATGTTAGTCATTATGTAGAGCCCGAAACAAAACTTGATGAAGAAGCTTATAAACGTGCAACATCAGTGTATTTGCCTGATCGTGTAAACCCCATGTTGCCGGAAAGGATTTCGAATGAATTATGTTCATTAAGACCAAATGAAGACAAGCTTACTTTCTCTGCCGTTTTTCAAATGGATGTACATGGCAAAGTAAAAAATCACTGGATCGGCAGAACAGCGATACATTCAGATCATCGTTTCACATACGAAGATGTACAGGAAATAATTGAAAAAGGAGAAGGTAAATTCAGTGAAGAGATTATTTTACTCAACCGCATTGCACGCAGCCTGCGAAAGGTAAGATTTGATAAAGGCGCTATTAATTTTTCTTCACAGGAAGTGCGTTTTAAGTTAGATGAAAAAGGAAAACCCATTGGCATTGTAATTAAAGAAAGTAAAGAAGCGCATCAATTGATTGAAGAGTTTATGTTGCTGGCAAACAGAACGGTTGCAGAATATATTGGTAAAATAAAAGTAAACAAGAAGCCTGTTCCTTTCCCCTACCGTGTACATGATACACCAGATGAACAAAAGCTTTTACCGTTTATTGAGTTTGCAAAAAAGTACGGTCACAAGTTTGATATAAGCTCTCCTGAACGCATTGCAGAAAGCTTCAACGCTATGCTTGCAGATGTAAACGGAAAGCCTGAGCAGCATGTGCTTGAACAGCTTGGCATACGTACCATGGCAAAGGCTTCTTATAACACGGAGAATATCGGTCATTACGGTTTAGGCTTTGAAGATTATTGTCATTTTACATCACCTATCCGCCGTTATCCCGATGTGCTGGTGCATCGCGTACTGGAATCATGTTTACAGGGCAGGCCCATCATCGACAAAAAGATGGATGAGAAATGCAAGCACACCAGCGAACGTGAACGTGCTGCAATGGATTGCGAACGCGCCTCTAATAAATACAAACAGGTTGAGTTTTTGAAAGATCATCTTGGTGAAGTGTTTGAAGGCGTTGTAAGTGGTGTTTCATCTTTCGGTTTTTGGGTGGAGACTGTTGCACACAAATGCGAAGGTCTGGTGAACATAACAAGCCTTAGCGATTATGATGACTTCCGCCACATAGAAAGCGATTATGCGTTGGTGGGCAGAAGAAGTGGCAGAGCATTCCGCATGGGTGATAAAGTTTTTATTCGCGTGGTTGCAGCCAATCTTGATAAACGACAACTCGATTATGAATGGGTGCTGAAACCTGATGAAGAAAGCGAAGTGAAAACTGAAAAATCAAGAGTCAAAAAAGAGAAGAGCAAAGGAACGGTTAGGAAGCCCAAGAAAGAGAAATAGATTTTTGTTACGTGCTGTAGTTTTTCATGGCATCTTCATTGTGTCACTCACTTGTACGCTTAAAACAATAGTGAACAGTATTAAACTTATTACTCTACCAATACGATCCCGTTCTTAGCAAAATCTATTTTATGTTGTTTGTATAATGCACCGGTACTCATCTTAAAAGTTTTCTTGCTCATACCAAAGAAGCTGTAAATATCTTCAGGTGTACTTTTATCATGATAAGGCAGGTAACCATTATTATCCTTTAATAAGCGTAATATTTTCTCCGTTTCATTTTCCACTTTACTATAACCAGGCCTGTCAAGAATAATATCTATCTTATTATCGGCGCGAATGGTCTTAATAAAACCTTTCAACCTGTCTCCAACATGAATATCACGAAACACATCATTGAAATGCAGCAGGCCATTGTGTTTTCCGTTGATGAGCATTACATAGCCAAGATCGCTTATACGCTGAACATACAGATCAGCTTCTTCGCCTTCTTTTACAGTCAGCTCCTCATTACTGATCTGCTTTTCAATTTTTTCTGTTGCCGCGATACGCCCCGTTTGTTCATCAATATAAATTTTTACAACGTATTCGCCACCAACTTTCATACGTGCAAGCTGCTGGGACTTGGCTACAAAAATATCTTTCATCAATCCCCAGTCCAGGAATGCGCCGTGCTCTGTTGTACTTACACATTTGAGTTTTACAATATCACCAACAATACCTTTGGGCTCCTGTGTTGTAGCGATTAAACGGTTATCAGAATCATGATAGAGAAATACTTTTATTTCATCACCAATACGCAGATCTTTTGGTGCAAATCTTACAGGCAACAGAATACCTTCTTTACCATCATCAAGATAAAAACCGAAATCTACTTTGCGGGAAACTTTGAGCGTATTATAAACACCAACCTGTATCATGAAAAAAATATATGCCGTAAAGATAGCATTATCATCCTGCATTATAAGTTGAATACCGTTATACAGTAAAAGTGTGCGACGCAACAGGAGATGCCATGAAACATAGAAGTCCGGCTCATAAAATACTCATTGTCTCAATGCCTTTTTTTATAACTTAACCACCTGCCCTGTTCTTACACTTTCATCACACGCAAATGCAATACGCAAACTATTTACTGCATCTTCTACATGATCTGTAAGATCAACATCTTCTGTTATAGCTTTTAAAAAATACCGCTGCTCTCTGTTGCACAATTCCTGGTGGTCAGGTTCATCTTCCAGATGAATCCATTCATCGGGAAATTGAAATTCATTACTAATATCTATTTCTGCGCGATGCACACGTATGGCTTCTGTCTTGGTATGAGATTCAACAGAATCTGACTTGCCTTTGCCCCCTGCATTCTCAGCAACAATCGACACACAACCTTTCGGACCAATCACATCTTTCACAAAGAATGCGGTCTCACTGATCATGGGTCCCCAGCCTGCTTCGTACCAGCCAACACTGCCATCTTCAAAACGAATCTGTAACTGTCCATAATTGTAGTTGCCTTCGGGTATATCTTCTGTAAGTCTTGCTCCTATTGCGTTTACCTGCACCGGTTTGCTGCGTGTCATCTGGCACATCACATCAATATAATGCACACCACAATCTACGATCGGGCTCAGGCTCTTCATCAAATTGCGATGCACATCCCACATATAACCATGACTCTGCTGGTTCAAATTCATGCGCATTACCAATGGTTTACCAAGCGTGTGCGCTATTTCAATAAACTTCTCCCACGATGGATGATGGCGAAGAATATAGCCGATCACCAGTTTCTTTCCCGCTTTCTTTGCGGCATCTGCAACACGCTGTGAGCCCTTTACTGTATCTGCCAATGGCTTTTCTATAAACACATGACAACCTTTTTCAAAAGCCATGATGGCGTATTGCTCATGCGTATCAGGATACGTTGAAATACATACCGCATCGGGGTTTGTAGCCTCAAGCGCAGTTGCATAATCATTGAACAACGCATAACCCCCGCCAAGTTTTTCATTCAATGTTTCTTTGCTTTTGCCTCTTGCCACTATGCCGCAAATTTCAAAGTCATCTGTTATATGATATGCCATTGCATGCGATGCGCCCATGTTTCCGCACCCGACTACCAATACTTTTATTGCCATAAAAAAAAGTTTGCTACGAAGTAAAGCACTTGTTGTGGATTGAAAGAATTTTTTTGTACTAAGCTTTTAATATCTATTAAACTTTTGTTGCGTCGCACACTTGTGCGGCGTCACTTCTATCGTCATTAAAAGCCACATGAATAGATTTGTACAAAGCCATGTGGGGTGAAGAAAGTTATTTAATCGAGTGAGTGTTTTTCAATTCTTCATAACACTTTTCACATACCACTTTTGCATTATTGAAATTTTTGAATTCTTCGCTCATTTCCTCTTCTTGCTGAAAGAAAAACTCGCAGGCGTAGCACCATGCTTGTAGATTATCTGGGTCTGAGTTATTTTCAATAAAGCCAACAGAGTCAACAGAATTTAAAAGATGGCAACAAACTATTGAAGCAATTCCTTTTCCATGAGCACAGTCGATTTCCAGTCTACTTTTTTCCATTTGTTCATTCGGCTTGTTGAAAATTTATCAACTAAAAACATTTCGGTCGGTGAGGACCATCGACCGATAGAAGTAAGAAGCAATAATTAGTTTATCCTTTTTGCTGTTCTGTTGGAAATTTACTCATATCCATAAAGAAAACTTCCCAACTGTGACCGTCAAAGTCTTCTATGGTTCGCTGTTGCATAAACCCATAGTCTCTCATTTCATGTGGTTCAATTCCACCTGCATCAAGTCCGGCTGTCATTAATTCATTTACTTCATCTATACTGTCTAGTGATAAAGAATAAAGTGCTGCAAGATTGGTTTTGGTGTCTGCAATAGGTTTTGTTGCGAATGATGCAAACTTTTCGTGCGATAGTATCATAACAAAAATGTTATCACTCCATACCATGCATTTACCTGAGTCGTCAGAAAACTGAGGATTGTTGGTGAAGCCCAATGCAGTGTAAAAGCTCATTGATCTTTCCACATCTTTTACTGCTAAATTGATAAATACTTGTTTTGCCATAGTTAGTAATATTTAGTTATAAAACTTAACTTTAATTTTCTTTCGGTTGCCGAAAAAGATCAGTCAATCGTCCTGATGATTTTAGCAGGAATGCCACCAACGATTGTATTGTCAGGAACATCTTTATTTACTACTGCACCCGCCGCAACAACTGAATTTTCGCCGACAGTTATACCGGGCAATATAGTTGACCCTGCGCCTATCCATGCATTTCTTTTTAGGAGAATAGATTTAAGATCAAGTGACTTTCTATTTGATGGATCTAAAGGATGGTTTTCTGTAATAAGATTAACCTTAGGGCCTATCAGTACATCATCTTCAATAGTTATGCCGCCCAGGTCAAGAAAAGAACAGGCATGATTTATAAATACTCTTTTACCAATGTTTATATGCTTCCCAAAGTTTGTATAAAATGGCATAAATATGGTAGTGCTTTTATCGATTTCTTTTCCGGTGATCTCACTCAAACGTTCCCGTATTTGATCAACGCTGGCAGAAGTATTAAGTGCGGCAGATAATTCAATGGTTCGCTGAACAACTTTCCACATCTCCGGCAATTGTGGGTCATTATCAGGAATTAATCCTCCTGCAAGCATTCTTTCAAAAATGCTATTATTATCGTTGTTCATACCTGGTTAAATTTTTTTACGTTCTTATCTCTTACATTTATTATCCAGAAGGTTTCAAAGCTAAAAAATTATCCCGCATTTTTATTTGTTGCTGTTTTTTAGATGCTATCGAAAAATGAACCTTACCCAAAGGGTTTGGGAGGTACGGATGGCAGGGAAAAATAATTAGCAGAATAAAAATTACTCTTCAAATTCATCCACCAGTTGGGCAAGCAACTGTTTGCTGTATGGCAGCCACACTTTTTTCTTTACATCAAATATTTGCGCAAGATGCGGATTAGGAAATAATTTATAATCAAACTTATTATACCCATAAGCAATATAACCGGGATAATAAAACTGCAGTTGATTTTCTATGGCATATTGCATCTTCAGCAGCATAAGGTATTTTCCTAAACTATATTTCCTGTATGCAGGATCGTAAAAGTTCATAATGCCTGCAATAGCTTCCGACCCTTTATCATAAATACCGGCTGCGATTAATTTAGCACCGTCTCTTATTTCAATGATCGCTGAATCAAATAAATTATGATGAAATCCTGCAGTAAATGCTTCCCCAAATAAGAAATCCTGCATTGTGGGTGGCGCGTCAAAATTTACTTTATCAAGATATAGCTTGTAAAGTTCTTCTATCTCTGTGTGTATAAAAAAATCCCTGTTGCCAATTTCAAAAAAACTATTGGCTGTAAGAAGTTTCTGCGGTTTGTTATCAAAGTAAAAATCAGCAAGGGGATAGCGCAACCAAAACACATGGTAAATATTTCCTTTATCCCAAATTAGATTAGTTGTAAAAATATCCTGTCGCATTCTATAACAGCCCTGGGCAAGAAAATTATCCAGCAATGCACCATTAAATTTTATATGCTCATGTGCTTTCATTATGGGCTGCTATTTTCAAACATCATTGCTTATATTATTTATACAGTACAAGTGTGCGACGCAACAAATGCTACATATTTATTCGTTTGCCTGGCTCCAAAAAAAACTTACAACTTCAGCGCAACTTTCTTTCCTGTTTTAATAGCTTCAAAAATGGCATCAATGATCTTCAGGTCTTTTACCGCTTCTTCGCCATCCACAGGCACCACAGGTTGTATGCCTTCAAAGATCAGTTCTGACATACCATCCATTTGCAATGTTTGATGCGTGATGTGTGGCTGCGTTAATTCTCCTTTGTGTGTGTGACCTTGAATGGGTCCATAACCGGTTGAAGGCTGCATTTCGGCAAAACCCTTATCGCCATCAAGAAAAAATTTATCAAGGTTATTTAAACTATACGTTGATAAACAGGAAGCCACGGCACCACCAGGGAAGCCCAGTTGAAACGTAATAGTTTCATCAATACCTTCTTTGAATTTTTCAGGATTTGTTTTTACTTCCTGTGCCGTGACCCAAATAGGTTCTTCACCGATCATGTAGCGTGCACCATTAACAGAATAAATGCCAATGTCCATCATGGCGCCGCCGCCGGATAATGCTTTATTCAAACGCCATTGTGTTGGATCACCAATAATAAAGCCGCTCAACCCCTGGAAGAATAATACTTTGCCAAACTCGCCTGCATTGCGCATACGAATTACTTCAAGCGTTTTTGGTTCGTAGTGCATACGGTAACCAACCAATAATTTTACACCGGCCTTTTTGCATGCATCCACCATTTCCTGTGCGTCTTTTGCATTGATTGACATTGGTTTTTCAGAAATCACATGTTTGCCCGCTTTTGCCACCCGCATTGCCGCTTCTTTATGTAATGCATTCGGTGTAATAATGTACACGGCATCAATATCAGGATTGTTTTTTATCGCATCGTATGTTTCATAGTTATAACAATTCTTTTCAGGAATGCCGTACTTGCTTTGCCAGGCTGTTAGCTTAGAAGGCGTGCCACTTATAGCACCCACCAACTTTGCCTTTTTACAACTTTGCATGGCATCTGCCACACGTGTACCATAACTGCCCAAACCTAAAATAGCTACACGCAAAATTGGTCCATCATAAGGCTTGTCATCTTTTGTTGCAGCAACACTTTTCGCACTGAGAAATGGAATTACTGCAGCAGATAAAGAGATTTTTTGTAAGAAGTCGCGGCGTGAACTCATAGCAAAATGTTTATTGATTTTTGAAAATATTTTATGATACGAACTGTGGTTTTTTATGGCGTCTTCGTTGCGTCGCAATCCTTTCAACGCTTCAGCTAACGGCAACTTTGAAAACATTATAAAAGACAAGCTAAATTTATGCAGCTTTTAAGAATGAAGTTAATACTATCACATCAAAAATGCATTGTTTATATTCGGGTAGAATTTAAAATTTAAAGTAGCTTTCATGAAAAAAATAAAATCTATTATAAGTTTACTGTTTGCCGTTTGGTTTGCAACAATTACAAATGCTCAAACGATTACTGTTCCGGGAATTCCTTATCCGTTGCATTGTGATATTCAGCCATTACATTCTTCGGTAAAAGGCAATACCATAACAATGGTTGCTGGCAAGAAAACAGATATGTTCCGCGATCCAAATGTTACCTATAACACAGACAATGCTCCAAAGCTTTTATTTAAACCCGCAGACAATTTTGTATTAACAGCTTCTATTCAGCATGCGTTTGCAAACAAATGGGATGGTGGCGCCATTATTTTAAAAAGTGATAGCCTGAACTGGGTAAAATTTTGTTTTGAAAAAGACTATGCAGGAGGGAAAAGAGTAGTAAGCGTGGTAACAAAAGATATCTCCGATGATTGCAATTCAGTTGAAATAGCGGGCAATAAAGTATTTTATAAAATAGCAAAAGCTGATAATGTAATTACGTTGTATTATTCTTTAGAAGGAAAAAGATGGTTTCTTGTTCGTCATTTTCAATTTGATGCCAGGCCGGAATTTGAAGTAGGCTTTCTTGCACAATCACCAACAGGCACAAGCTGCACCGTTACTTTTTCTGATATATTATATGAGGAAAGAAAAATTTCAGATCCATATACCGGAGAGTAGTAATAACAGAACGTACAAGTGTGCGACGCAACAGCAGCTTCATGTATATTCAATTGCCGGGCTCATAAAAATTACTCCTTTTTAATCTCCACACTCCAATCCGCTCCGCTATACACTTTATTTTTTGCAGAGAAATTATCCATATTTAATGCAAAGGAAATATTGAGTAAGCTGTTGAGATAACACAAAGCCTTTCCTTCTGCAACTGCTGAAAACGTAGTTGCATAAGGCATGGTACCTTCATACACTTTATCGTTGTTATGGAAAACAGTTACATGTATCTGATCTCCTGTCTGCATGTTTAATTTGCTGAATGTTGCTTTATCAATATTTGTCCAGACATTGCCATACTGAATATCAAGAATGGGAATATTGCCTTTGATGATATTGTTTTCAAAGACAGGCTTTTGATAATCGATGGTCACCACTTTAGGAGGAAGCAAAGGGCCCACTCCGGAAAATTTTATTACACCATCTGCCAATCTTGCACCGGTATATGCATATACATCGCGGCCATGAAAAGTATAAGAATCACCCGAACCTTTTAAACGGTTCTTTGTTTCATCGATCTCTCTTATAGAATCTATACCAAGGCTTTCAGCAACCAAAGTAAGTGTTCCGTTGTCTGGTGTCACAAAAAAGTGACCGCTCTTTGTTTTTAACACAACAGATTTTCTTGCACTGCCCACACCGGGATCAATAACGGAAACAAACACCGTACCGGCGGGCCAGTATTGCGCGGTTTGTTTTAAACGATAGCCGGCTTCCCAAATATTGTAAGCAGGAATTTCATGAGTAAGATCGAAAAGTTTAAGATCGGCGGAAACGCCCATGGCTACTCCTTTCATAGCAGAAACGGCACCATCTTTCAAGCCAAAATCTGTTTGAAAAACAACGATCTTATTTTGCGCAAATGTTTGTATAAATATTATGCAACAGGCAAGCGTTGCAACAACACGATTGTGCTTATTCATATTTCCAGCTTTTCGGCAAATATAAAAAGCAGTTTTCATGCCTGGCATAAATAACAAAAACACAAATCAAACATCTTTACAGCAGGCTTTTGATTTTCTTGGTACTTTAGCGGATATACTTAAACAGCATTATGCATTCATTTGAACAATTAGCAGATTTATTTAAGAAGAGATTTGAAACAAAACATTTCCCTGCAACGCCGCAGAGTCTTTACGAGTCCTGCGATTATTTTCTTTCTATTGGTGGCAAGAGAGTAAGGCCGGTGATGTGCCTGATGGGGAATGAACTGTTTGACGAGATCAATCCTGATGCGTGGTACGTGGCAACTGCAATAGAACTCTTTCACAATTTTACATTGATGCATGATGATATTATGGATGCAGCGCCACTGCGCCGTGGTATGCAAACGGTGCATACAAAGTTTGGCAATAATACGGCATTGCTTGGCGGTGATGTAATGCTGGTGGTGGCTTATGATTACCTGAATAAGATCAACAATACATATTTGCATAAAGTGATTGCCTTGTTCAATAAAACAGCAAGAGAGGTTTGTGAAGGACAGCAACTGGATATGGATTATGAAAAACAACAAAGCATAAGCCTGGATGATTACATACGAATGATAGAACTAAAGACTTCTGTTTTACTTGCAGCAAGTTTGCAATTGGGTGCCATTCTTGGCGGTGCCAGCGAAGGAAACCGCCAGCATATTTATGAATTCGGCAGAAACCTGGGGATTGCTTTTCAAATACAGGACGATTATTTAGATGCATTTGGCGACCCTCAAAAATTTGGTAAAGATGTAGGCGGCGATATTCGCCAGAATAAAAAAACCTTTCTGTTAATTCATGTATTAGAAGCTGCAAACTCAGCACAGAAAAAAACATTACTGCAACTGATGGAAGAAAACCCTGCTGATAAAGTGCAACGTGTATTGGAAATATTTAAAGCATGTAATGTAGATGAATGGGCCTGGCAACTGAAACAGCAATACATGGACAAAGCAATGCAGCATCTTGATGCGGTGGCTGTGGTTTCTTCCAGGAAAAAGTCATTGATGGAATTGGCGAATTTTTTGGTGCAAAGAGAGCATTGATATACCCCAACCCCAAAAGAAGTAGTGGTTGCACTTTTAAAAGCATTTCTATTTTTGGTAACCAACTATAGTGCAAATAGCATCTTCGTTGCGTCGCACTCTTGTACTGTTGAATGAAAACTGAACATTTAAATATCAATTACAGATCATGAATAAGCAACAAATCATCTCCCGGCTGCAAAAAAATCATCATGATTTTGCTGATTATATCAGATCACTGAGAGAAGAAGATTTCCTGTTTACGACAGATAATAAATGGACAGCGGGCCAGCAGGCAGAACATATACTCCGCGCTATTAAACCTGTAAAACTTGCCTTCACGCTCCCTAAATTTTTTTTGAAGTTATTTTTTGGTAAGGCCAACAGGCCATCGAGAACTTATGAACAGTTATTAGACAGGTATAAAGAAAAATTAGCGGCTGGTGGCCGTGCATCAGGAAGATTTATACCACAACCTGTAGCGTTTAACGCTAAAGAAAAAATTTGCAATGAAATTCTTTTAGTAAATGACGCGCTTTGTAAAAAAGTAAATAGCTGCGCAGAAGAAGAATTGGAAAGTTATATTCTGCCGCATCCGCTATTAGGTAAACTTACATTGAGAGAAATGCTCTATTTTAATATCCTTCACGTGGAGCATCACAGAAACAGTGTTGCTATGTTGTTGCATAGAACTGCTCTAGCCTAAATAATAAAAGACAGCACACTGAAACTGAAGCTGCGCAATGAACTGAAAGTACAAGTGTGCGACGCAACAAAAGCCGCTTCATTTGCATTTGGCACGGCTTCATAAAAAATATTTTATCACTTACTATGCTTTGCTTACTTTAACCTATTAAAAAAATACTCATAGTATGTCCAACTCGCTGTTCCGTACCAAGAATATTGATAAGATACTGAGAGATGCTGCTACCAACGAAGAAAATGCACATGGCAGCGGTGGCTTGAAAAGAGTGTTGACGCTGCGGGACCTTACATTTTTTGGTATTGCCGCTATTATTGGCGCAGGAAGTTTCAGCAGTTTGGGTGAAGCAGTTTTTAAAGGTGGCCCGGGTGTGGTTTTTCTTTTTATTATATGTGCCATAGCCTGCGGATTTACCGCTATGTGCTATGCAGAATTTGCAAGCCGCATACCAGTTGCGGGCAGCGCTTACACCTATGCTTATGCATCTTTTGGAGAGTTGTTTGCGTGGATCATTGGCTGGGCGCTAATCATGGAATATTCCATTGGTAATATTTATGTGGCATTTTCATGGAGCGACTATTTTACTTCTTTCCTTCACAAAATAAATATTCATATTCCCGATTATCTTACCTGCAGCTATATGGAAGCTAAAAAAGCTTTCATGAATAACTCCAGCAACGCAGAATTAACAGGAGCATGGAATTATGCACCAACTGTTGGCAGTTTTAAAATTATTTTCGACCTGCCTGCATTAATGATCAATTTGTTTATCACTATACTTGTTTATAAAGGTGTAAAAGAATCCAGGAACTTCAGCAATGTAATGGTGATACTAAAGCTTATTATTGTTGCATTGGTAATTGGCGTAGGCGCATATTATGTTGATCCCGGTAACTGGTTGCCCGTAAATGATGCAGGTGTTGCTTCTTTTATGCCCAATGGTTTTGCTGGCGTAATGACGGCTGTGAGTGGTGTATTCTTTGCCTATATTGGTTTTGATGCTATCAGTGTAATGGCAGAAGAAAGTAAGAATCCGCAAAGGGATCTGCCAAGGAGTATGATTCTTTCACTGGTTATTTGCACTGTTGTTTATATACTGCTCACGTTGGTATTAACCGGCGTACTCAATTATAGAATGTTTGAAGGTGTAGGTGATCCACTGGCAAAAATATTTGAGGTAAAAAATGTTGGCTGGATGCAGGCATTTGTTTCTGTGGCTGCAGTAATTGCCATGACGAGTGTATTACTTGTTTTTCAAATGGGGCAACCAAGAATATGGATGAGCATGAGCCGCGACGGCCTTTTGCCACCTGCCTTCCAACGTATACACCCCAAATATCAAACACCATCTTTCGCAACTATTATTACAGGTTTATTGGTAGGTGTACCTATTTTATTTACAGATAAAACTTTTGTACTTGACTTTACCAGTATTGCTACTTTATTTGCTTTTGTGCTGGTGTGCGGCGGTATTTTACTCATTCCTAAAAAAGAAAAAGTAGCAGGGAAATTCAATATGCCTTATGTTAATTCAAAATATATTTTCCCCTTGCTGATTATGTGTGCTGTTGTTATTATTAAACTGGCCAACAAAGATTATTTCAGTGCACTGTTTAATGTTACAGAAGACAATGCCTCATTAAATATTTCCACTATTATTTTGTGGATAGTATTGATCATACTTGCCGTGTTCAGTTATGTAAAATCTTTTTCACTTATTCCGTTGCTGGGCCTATCCAGCTGCTTATATTTATTAACGGGTATGACTGGTGCAAACTGGGCATGGTTTGGTTCCTGGCTTGCACTTGGTTTAATATTTTATTTTTCTTACGGTTATAAAAAAAGCAGGCTTGCACAAACTATTTTATGATTTTTTGTACTGAACATTAGTGCTGTTATTAAGCTTTGGTTGTGTCACTCACTTGTACGTTCTTATCTATATTCATCTTTTATAATTTACATTATATGTTGCATGCATTTACAAGATTAAAAAATATTCTTGCTACGGTTCCTGAAAGGCTCAGCAGTATTCCAAACGAAGATGCTGCTATAAAACCTTCTCCCAATAAATGGAGCAGGAAAGAGATAATGGGGCATTTGATAGACTCTGCATCAAACAATCACCAGCGATTTGTAAGGCTGCAAATAGAAGATCATGTAAAGCTGCCCAAGTACAGGCAGAATGAATGGGTAGCCGTACAGCACTGGCAGGATAAAGAGTGGTCTGCTATTCTTGCTTTCTGGCAATTATACAATGAGCATATTGCTTATATATTTGAAAAGATAGATAAAACAAAACTGCAGCATATAGTTACTTTAGGCGAGACTGATTTTACACTTCAATTCATTATTGATGATTACGTAGACCATATGGAGCACCATTTAAAACAGGTGTTTGAGCAATAAAAATAGTTACCAGACCTGTTAGATTTTAAAAAACCTAACAGGTCTTTCCTTATACGCTTCAATCCGCTGCCGTAAAATGAAACTGTACAAGAGTGCGACGCAACAGGCGACACCATGAAAACACTTCAGTCCGGCTCATAAAAAAATCTCACTTAATTTTGCAGTTCATAAAATAAACAATCGCGTTTATGAAATACCAGGTTGGTGATGATATTGTGGTGCTGCATACTAATGAGGAGGGTAAGGTTGTAGAGATCATTAATAATAAGATGGTGATGGTGGAAGTGCGTGGTGTAAAATTTCCATCGTACATGGACCAGATCGATTTTCCTTATTTCAAACGCTTTACCGAAAAGAAACCCATCTTTCAACAAAAGAAAGAAAAAAAGTTTGTGGATGATATTCCAAAAGAAAAATCAAAACCTGCTGAAATTAAAGCTACCACAGGCGTCTGGCTTTCGTTGCTTCCAAAATTTACAACCGATGAATTTGGTGATGAAATAGTGGAGCTTTTTAAAATTCATCTGGTAAACAGAACTGATACAGGCTATAAATTCATTTACAAGCAACATTTTTTTGGTAATCCTGCATTTGACCTTACCAATGAAGTAACTGCTTACCATGATTTTTATTTACACGATCTTTCTTTTGCAGATTTCAATGATAACCCATCGTTTGCATTTGAGTTTTCACTGATAACACCTGATAAAAAGAAAGCAGAATTTTATGAAGCAACTATTAAAATAAAAGCTAAGCAACTGTTTCAGCGGGTGGAAGAAATGAAAAAAAAGAATGAGCCCACCATCAGCTTTCAATTGTTTGAAAAATATCCTGATAAAGCAATAGAAGATAAACCTGAAGTAACCTCAAAGATCTCTAACCAGTTTGCTGTATATGAAGCAAAGAAAGCCAGGCAAAATCTTCCGGCGCCGCGCAGTGTAATAGACCTGCACATGGAAAAGCTGAGTGATGACTGGAAACATATGAGCAACTTTGAAATTCTTACCATGCAACTAAAAGAGTTTGAAAAATGGTATGAGCTTGCTGTTGCACATCATCAGCCAAACCTGATTGTGATACATGGTGTAGGCAGTGGCAAATTAAGGGGTGAGATACATGATATACTAAAAACAAAAAAAGAAGTGCGGTATTTTATCAACCAATATCATCCGCAATATGGGTATGGCGCTACGGAAATATTCTTTCAGTATTAAAGCCCCCTAAATCTCCCGGTGGATGACTTAAAAAAACCAAGAAGATTTATTGATGCCAAAAGATTTACAGATGAAGTGATTGCGACGCAAGGGACGATGCTATGAAAAAATGCAGCCGGTATCAAAAAAATTCTCTCATTAGTTATTGTTATTTTTGTATTTACTACAATCCCGAACTATCGCCTTGTGCAAGCAGGGAGGAAAGTCCGGACAGCATAGGGCAACCCACCGGTGAAGAGCCGGGTGTTTCTTTTGAAGCAACAGACAGTGCCACAGAAAATAACCGCCTTAGGGTAAGGGTGAAAACGTAAGGTAAGAGCTTACGATGTATTGCAGCGATGCAACATATGGGTAAACCTTGGGGGCTGTAATGCCACGTATAGGTTCGTCTGAAAGCGGCCCGCTTTCGATTCCACCGGTGAGTGGACACGAACCAGGGTAGGCAGCAACAGGTAAACAGCAATGTTTATCGCAGATAAATGATAGTGTAAAAACAGAATCCGGCTTACGAGGTTTGTAGTTTTAAAAGTGTTTGATGCATGATATGTATCGAACATTTTTTTTGCCGTCAGGTAACCAATTCCTTATTAAAGTTGTTATCTGCATACATGCTATATGTTAGTTTAACAAAAAGCCGGTTCAGTCAATTAAAATGCCGGTTTGGTATGCCTGAAATTATTTGTTTACTGACAATTATTAATTTCAATAGTGAAAAAAGAAATTCGTTTGGTTATGGAAAGCAATATTAAAACCCCCGCGCCTGCGCGGATAGAAAGAGAATTGAAGCAGCTTAAAAAAAATCTTGCACTTGGGTTTCACCGTGGCAAAAGTTTGTCTGAGCTTAAAGATATTATCAGCAAAATCCACAGTCTCGAAGAAAAACTGATCGCATTTTTAAATTAAAAGACAGTATAAAAAAAGCCGGCAGTTGCCGGCTTAAAAAAATTTTTATTTTTTATTCCTTTACCCATTTAGTGTTATCAAGCACACCGGAACGGTTAATACAACCATCCTCAATTACAGTTAATAATAAACCTTCACTGTTTATTTCAAATTTATATTTTGCAATGGCACTGTCATCACAATCGCTCTGGCCGCTTATCTTTTGAATAGACAAGATACTGTCTTTAATACTATATTTCATTAATTCAAGACTCGAATTGTCTGCTGCTACAATAGCTTCTAATGTATCGGTTCTAAAATCAAAAACTATATCGGTTGGGCTATCCAATTGTAGTGTGCCCTTCCATTTTGAATTGGTAAGTTGTGCGTTTGCCGAAACACTTATAAAAGCAATAAAGGCAATAAAAATTATTTTTTTCATACGAAATATTTATTTTTTTAAAGCTACAGTTTAAAGCTGCATAACATTGCGATTTTTTTTAAATATAAGGAAGTCTGGGATAAATGTATAATAGCAACTATGAATGGTTATGTGCAGTTGCATATGATGAGAAATTTTTTGTTACAAGCTTCCTGGGCATTGAGCATCTTTACTTGCGTCGCACACTGCATCTTTTGGATCATGCATCAGCCCATACATGATCTAATTGTACAAGTGTGCGACGCAACGGAAGTTCAATAAAGGACTGAACGATCATACACAATAAAAAAAGCAAATCACACAATAGTGATTTGCCTGAATGTGGTGGTCTTTACACAGGAGTTTATATTTTTATTCGTATTCTTTTTCCAAAGTAATTACAGGAATACTGGAATTGTAGGATAGTAATCTTTTGGTAACCCTGTTCCATAAACCAGGCAGATAATATTCATGTTTGTTATTTATCATTATAAGATCTGCATTGATCTTTTTGGAAAAGTTCAATGTTGTTGTGGCAAGATTTTTACCTTCCAATATAATAGACTGCACCGGTATAGTAGTAAGGCTTTGTATCACTTCCATTGTCTGTGAAAGTATGGGCACCCCCGGTTCATTGTTTTCTTTTCTTAACGATACTACAAAAATGGTTGATTTGAAATAGCGGCCAAGCATAGCTGCCAGTCTTATACGACGCATAGGCACATGATCATCATGCAACGGCAATACGATCTTTTTAAAATGACTTACCAAGCCACTTGCCCTTACAGCAAGCACCGGTATAAATGTTTTTTTTGCGAGATTACTTATACTAACTGTTGAAATAATCCGATGCAGCAAATTGAATTTAGATAACCCTTTTACAAACATATCCATCTGGTAAAGACGTGCATATTTAGCCAGCTCTTCCTGCTCGTTTCCATGCAATACACTTATTTCTATCTGTCCTTTACCACAAAGATGCTGGCTGTATGCTTCTTTCATTTCGTGCAAACGATCCTGTGCATTTTTTAGATCTGCAGTATAATCGTAAGGATAAAAATGGGCGGCTTCTACTGTTAACAGAGGAAATATATTTTTTGAAACCACATGCACCAGGTGAATATTACAATGCAGTGCATTGGCTAATTCTATTGCCTTGGCAGTTGCCCATTTATCTTTTTGTGTAAAATCAACCGGAACAAGAATATTGTATAAGTTGTTCTGCATAGTAAATTGTTTTCCTGGTTAAAAAATTTGTTTATTAATTATGCATATTCCAGCAACGAAAGGAAGCTGGGTTCTTTTATTTCTTTTGCTGCAATTTTTTTAAGTAACTCATCTTTTGTGCAAAAAGCAAACCCTTTACCTGCATGACCAACCATACAACGATCATCTTTGCTGTCGCCCACAACTATACAGTTCCTGAATTGCACATTGAATTTTTCACAAGCAAATTGCATAGCATTCGTTTTACAAAATGAATGGCCGCAAATGCTGTCAGGTGATGCAAAGAAATAAGAAGGCATGTTTACTTCACCGGTTGCTTTACCTTCAATTATTTCCAGTTGTATACCATACGAAAAATCTGCATCAATATTTTTTACCACATAATTTGTTATAAGCGTATAACTATTACTAATGATACCAACTTTATACCCCTTTTGTTTAAGCCCTGCAACTACTTCTTTTATATCTTCCACCATTGGAATGTTATGCACAATATCAAGCAGCTCATCAATAGTTCTTCCTTTTAGCAAAAGACCAATTCGTTTGCTTAATATCATGGCATCTGTTTCTTCTTCACGCAGGTCGTGCAGTTTTGCAGTAAAGCCAAATTTATTTGCGCAGGCTTCTATAAACCTTCCTTTCAATATAGTATCATCCATATCAAAAATGGCCATCCTGTGATGCACACCAAGATTTTCTTTGAGTACATCATGCATCTGCCTGTTTATTTCTTCTATTGATTCTACAGCTTCTTCCATTTGTTCGCCGGGGTTCTGCTGCTGCGCTTTTGAAATAATAGCCTTCGAGACTTCGTGGCTCATTTTTCCGAGCGCCTGCCATGGTTTACTTTTATTTTCTATATACCCAATATTCACTTCTTTAATGCGTGCTTTCATCAGGTACATATCTAAAAGAATGCCGATATCAACACCGTAATCATTAAAAAATGTAATGCGTTTAAAATAACTTTTCTTGCCCGCGATCATGCCGCTTAATGGCTGGGAAAAATCTGCAAGTCCGGGATAAAAAATGTTGAGCAATGGTTTGGCAACAAGTTCTGTAACCCTGCCCGCATTACGTGCAAATGTTCCTTTTACAAAATCTGCTTCATCAATCAATAATGGCTGGGCAAGTTTCGCAATGGTCTCTTCAGGATAAGGGTCAATATCCGCATCAAGAAAAATAATAATTTCATTAGTGGCATTATCAATACCATCTTTCATTGAAATGCCTTTACCACGCACGCCGCTTATCACAACCTTTGCACCTGCAGTTTCTGCCAGTTCCACCGTATTGTCATCTGATTTATCATCAACAACTATTACTTCACTCACCAGTTTATTAAGCCTGCAAAAACTTACAACATTCGCAATAGTATTTTCTTCATTAAGTGCAGGAATAATAATAGTTAGCATAAGCGTATCTCATGGTTTAAATAAAATGCTATATAACAGATTTTCAAGGGGTATGATAGAAAACACCCGGTGCTAAAATAAGTCAAAAGTTATGCCCAAAATACCAAGGTCCATTATGTAATTAATAATTGTGCTGACGTCTGTAAATTAAAACCGGGTGAAAAATAAAGATACACTTTTATGCTTGTGATTACTACGGGTGCAGGATAAAAAAATTGCTACGCGGTACTTCTTTAACATAAACAATGAACAAATGCTTTATTTGTCTAATACAATACAGTAGTAAAATAATTAAGTGTGTAATTTTTTCCTTCAGGCGTAAAAATTTTTGTAAGTGGCGGCAAAATAAAAGATGAAGCTTTGGTTGTGTCACTCACTTTTACGTCCAAAACATTATTCAGCAACACAGGTAAAACTAAAAATCAATAGCCCTTTGTTGATGTATACTTTTTAAAGTACAAGTGTGCGACGCAACAGGCGATGCTATGAAAGAATGTGGCCGGGTTCATAAAAAATTATGTAACTTTTTCTTTTACCCATTTTAAAGCTATTTTCAACTGTTCTTCCATAGTTAGTTTTGAATTATCTAATACGATTGCATCTTCTGCTTTACGTAGTGGGCTTACTTCACGGTTACTGTCGATATAATCACGCATGGCCAGGTTATTAATCACTTCCTCTATTGTGATATTGGGATCTTTTGCAAATAATTCTTTATAACGACGCTCAACACGTATGGCGGTATCAGCAATCATAAAAATTTTTAGTTCAGCTTTTGGAAACACCGTGGTACCAATATCCCGGCCGTCCATTACAATACCTTTTTGTTTTCCCATTTTGCGTTGCTGTGCCACTGCAAAATCACGCACTTCTTTTATAGTGGAAACATCACTTACACTTTCGCTTACCAGCATATCCCTTATAAGTGCTTCTACATTTTCATCATTCAGGTAAATGTCACTTTTACCAGTGCTATTATTGAATACAAATCCGAGGCTAATATTCTGAAGCGCTGTTTCTGCCTTCTTCTTGTCTTTCCAGTTTATATGGTTGCGCAAAAAATATAAAGTAATAGCACGGTACATAGCGCCACTGTCAATAAAAGTATATCCCAGTTCACTGGCTAATTGTCTGGCAAGTGTGCTTTTGCCACAAGACGAATAACCATCAATAGTAACAATGATCTTTTTCATGAGGGGGTAAAAATGATAAAAAAAAACCGTTGTTCAAAGAAAAGCCCCGTATAAACGAGGCATTATCAAGAATATTACTTTTACTACTTTATTGTGTAACAACTTCCACACCTGGATGTTTTGCTGCATCAAATACAAATTTGCTGTCTGCGAGTGCCGCGGTAGTACTTACGTTGGTTAGGCTGAATTCAATAATATTATCACTCTTATCAATAACCTGTGCTTTTAGGATCATCTTCTTTGTTTTATCAACATATACGGTAACCTGTTTAAAGTTTTTACGTTTATCAGTTGGATACATAACAATTTCATGAGACGGGCCTGCACTTGATATCAGTTTATAGGTAAAATCCTGGTCATAAAAATTGGAAAGTAATTTTTGAGGCGTAAGCATTTTTGTGTCTTCATTATCAACATCAGCTACAGTTACTTCATCCTCTCCGTTGTAATTCCAAACTTTGACACCATCGCAGAAAATTTCAGTAGCACCTTGTTTTAGGTAATATTTCTGTCCTTTAATGTTAATAATACCCTTGGCGGAACCTTTTAATGCTTTATTCCTGTCTTTGGTGGTATAAGAAAAATTTGCTATTACACCTTTCAACGTTTTAAGTTTTGCGCTCACCTCATCCAGCACTTTCTTAGCATTAGGGTCATTTTGTGCATTAGCAATTCCATTAAAACCAATAATTAGTAA
Source organism: Panacibacter ginsenosidivorans (assembly GCF_007971225.1). Classification (NCBI taxonomy): domain Bacteria; kingdom Pseudomonadati; phylum Bacteroidota; class Chitinophagia; order Chitinophagales; family Chitinophagaceae; genus Panacibacter; species Panacibacter ginsenosidivorans. Next base: position 2,076,576 of record NZ_CP042435.1, read on the forward strand.
AAGCAATAGATAAACTTTTTTCATTTCCTTCTTTTTTGGGTTTGCAAAAATAGACGTTTAATTTGTCCTTCTTAATGTTCTTTTTTTAATATATCACTATAAATCAATTTTATTGCCTGTTATGACACAATGAGACACTAAACCGGGATTTATGTATTTATTAACTGATTTAGCTTTGCTTAAGAATTTTCTAAACGATAATTTGCCGGAATAATATAATTTTGCACACTTTATGAAATTTTTCCTGAGCATTTTAATGGCTTCTGTGTTACTGACCTCTTGTGCTTCAAAACTTGGTAAAGTGTTGAAAAGCAAGGACAATGAGTATAAATTGAAAATGGCTGAGCAATACTATGCACAGAAAAAATACGTTCAGGCACAACAGGTCTTTGAAGATATAATGCCATATTTCAGGGGTAGTGATAAGTATGAAGACATGTTTTATAAATATGCTTATTGTGCTTATAATCAAAAAGATTACCTGAATGCGGAAAGCCTTTTCAAAACTTATACAGAAAATTTTCCCAACAGTACCAGGCTGGAAGAATGTGAATACATGCGGTGTTACTGTTACTACAAGCAATCTCCCAAAGTTGAACTTGACCAGACAGCTACTTCAAAGACTATTTCTTTGATGCAGGCGTTTATAAATACGCATCCGCAATCATCCAGAATAAAAGATGCCACCGAGATAATGGATATTTGCAGGGCAAAGCTTGAATTGAAAGAATTTAAAGCAGCCCAATTGTATTATGACATGGGCGGATATAACTATAGGGCCGCAGCCATCGCTTTTTCTACTTTAATGGACGACTATCCCGATTCTGATAAAAGCGACGAATACAAACTAATGGCCATTAAAGCATATTATAAATATGCAGAGCTAAGTGTTATTGATAAACAACAGGAACGTTTTGAAAAGGTAATTTCCGAATGTTCAGATTTTAAAGATAGATTTACTGACAGTAAACATGCTGCAGAAGTAGATTCTTATAAAGCATTAGCAGAAAACAATATAAAAAATATCACAAAATGAATAAACTAAGGAAGCATATGAGCGCCAATACAACCAATGTTGTAGAAGCAAAAAACCTCATGGAGATAAAGGCGCCCACCGGCAACCTTTACGAATCTATAGCCATCATTGCAAAAAGGGCTAATCAGATCAATATTTCATTGAAAGAAGAGCTGCACAATAAGCTGGAAGAATTTGCCAGCCATACAGACAGTCTTGAAGAGATTCACGAAAATAAAGAGCAGATAGAGATCTCAAGAGCTTACGAAAAAATGCCAAACCCTGCTATTCTTGCAACACAGGAATTCCTGGAAGGTAAAGTTTACTACCGCAATAATGACGATGACCTGTTTAGATAACACGTTATTCTTTTGATATTATCAGCAAAACGACAGTACACACTGTCGTTTTTGTTATTTTAGAGGTTTATTTATGATTACAGGTTATTAACTTAGTTATAATTTTTATGAACCGGGCTTAAGAATAACTATTAAACTTTTGTTGCGTCGCACACTTCTACAATGAATAGGTCTAAGCAATGAGCAATCAGGTTTAAAATAAATATGCATTGCTTACTCAATGCAGAAACCTGATAGCTGATACCTGTTCCAAACGCACAAGTGAGTGACACAACAGGCGATGACCAAAAGAAAAAAAAGCCGGTAACCAAATCATTCCTTATACAAGTAAATATGCTTAAAGGGAAAAAAATTCTACTCGGTATTACAGGCAGCATCGCTGCATATAAAACTATTTTGCTTGTAAGGCTTCTTGTAAAAGCGGGTGCAGAAGTAAAAGTTGTTATTACGGAATCTGCAAAAAGCTTTGTATCGCCGCTGGTACTGTCTACACTTTCTAATAATGAAGTTTTAGTTGATCTTTTTGACGAGGATACCTGGGCCAATCATGTTATGCTTGGCCGCTGGGCAGATGTAATGTTAATTGCTCCACTTAGTTGTAATACACTGGCTAAAATGGCCAATGGCCAATGCGATAATTTATTACTTGCTGTTTATTTATCAGCCACCTGTCCTGTGGTTGTTTCGCCTGCCATGGACGAAGACATGTGGCACCATCCGTCTACCAAAAGAAATATTGAGCTACTCCAATCTTATGGCAATAGCATTATTGATGTGGAGAAAGGAGAGCTTGCCAGCGGTTTAATCGGGGAAGGACGTATGGCTGAACCCGAAACAATTGTGCAATATCTTACAGAACATTTTTTCAGAGGCTTAGCACTAAGTGGTAAAAAAGTTTTGATAACAGCGGGGCCAACATACGAGGCTCTGGATCCTGTTCGTTTTATTGGCAATCATTCATCTGGTAAAATGGGTTTTGCTTTAGCTGAAGCATTTTATTTAAATGGTGCATCAGTAGATTTGGTAACAGGGCCAACCCAACTGCAAACAAACTATTCTGGAATAAATGTTACAAAAGTTTCCAGTGCTGAACAAATGTATGAGAAGTGCAGTATAATTTTTCCTTCTGCGCACATTGCAGTAATGAGCGCCGCAGTTGCAGACTACAAACCAATAGAAGTTGCCCCGGAAAAAATAAAAAAAACAACCGAAGATTTAACAATACGTCTTTCCAAAACAAAGGATATTTTAAAATCTTTGGGTGAGCAAAAAAAGAAAGGTCAGTTATTGGTTGGTTTTGCGCTGGAAACAAATAATGAAAGAGAATATGCATTAAAGAAAATGCAAACAAAGAACACAGATATGATCGTGCTTAATTCATTGCGCGATAAAAATGCAGGCTTTGGTCATGACACCAACAAAGTAACCATCTTTGATAAAGAAGGCAATGAATTTGCTTTAGACCTTGCATCGAAACAAAATATTGCAACCGACATTGTAAACATTATTATACAAAAGATCAATGCCTAAGAAAATTTGTCTTTTAGTCTTACTTACCGCTGTAACATTTTATGCCGGGGCACAGGAAATGCAGGCAAAGGTTACTGTACTTGCACAGCAATTAGGCACTTCAGTAAATAAAAACATATTTGTAACAATGCAGAACCAGCTTACGAATATGATCAATAGCCGTAAGTGGACAAAAGATGTTTTTCAAACACAGGAAAAAATACAATGCAATTTTTTGTTGAATATTTCAAGCGTTGCAGACGATAATGTATACAAGGCATCATTGACTATACAGGCTGCAAGACCAGTGTACAATGCTACTTATCAAAGCCCCCTGGTAAATTTCCAGGATGTTGATTTTACTTTTAAATATATAGAATACCAGCCCGTAGAATTCAATGAAACGAGGGTAGGCGGTAATGATCCGCTTGCCGGAAATCTTACAGCCATATTTGCTTATTATGTCTATATCATACTTGGTCTTGATTATGATTCTTTTGAAGCAAAAGGTGGCGACCCATATTTTCAAAAAGCACAGAACATTGTAACCAATGCACCTGAATCAAGAGACATCAGCGGATGGAAGGCTTTTGATGGCAATCGTAACCGTTATTGGTTAAGCAATAATCTTACCACCAGCAAGTACAACCAGATACACGATATACTTTACTCCTATTTTCGTTCTGGCCTTGACAACCTTTATCAGGACCAGGTGGCAGCACGTAACAGTACCCTTTCTACACTTGGTAATCTTATGGATTTTGTACAGCAAAATCCTAATACCATGATCGTACAGTTCTTTCTGCAAAACAGGAGCGATGAACTGATCGGCATTTTTAAGAAAGCCGACCCGCTTACCAAGGCAAAAGCGGTTGAGTTGCTTTCAAAGATCGATGTTGCAAATACTTCCAGGTACAGAACAGAATTAAAATAGAGCATGAAAAAATTGTTTGTAACAATATTGGTATGCTGCGCTTTTGCATGCACTTCTCCTGATAAAATGCCGGAGGATGTAATGAATATCGAACAAATGAAACCAATCGTCTGGGATATGATGCGTGCAGGAATGCTTGTACAAAATCAATTCAGGCTGGATACGGCAACTCAAAAAAAAGAAGCCGTAGCCAATTATCAAAAAGTATTTGATATACACGGCACTACTAAAGATGCATTCTATCACAGTTATCAATATTATCTTGAACATCCTGATAAACATAAAATATTACTCGATTCAGTAGCAGCTTATGCCAACAGGCAAAGAATAGATCTTTTTAAAAAGCTACATGAAGAGTAATTATTTTGCTCATTTACCATGCTTAAAAATAAATTTGCTTCACTACAACACGCCTGCCATGAACAAAGTATTTGCAAATGCTGATGATGCCATACACGACCTGCAAAACGGCGACACCATTATGCTTGGTGGATTCGGACTTTGTGGTATTCCCGAAAATTGTATAGCTGCCCTGGTGCGCAAAGGCGCTACAAACCTTACCTGCATTTCCAATAATGCAGGTGTGGATGATTTTGGTCTTGGGCTTTTATTAAAAACAAAACAGATCAAAAAAATGATCAGCAGTTATGTGGGCGAGAATGCAGAGTTTGAAAGACAATTGCTCAGCGGCGAGCTTGAAGTTGATCTTATACCGCAAGGCACGTTGGCCACCCGCATACAAATGGCAGGCATGGGCATCCCTGCTTTTTTTACACCCGCAGGTTATGGAACAGAAATAGCCATAGGCAAAGAGGTTCGCGAATTCAAGGGTAAGATGCATTTAATGGAGCATGCATTGCATGCAAGGTTTGCGTTGGTAAAAGCATGGAAGGGCGATACAATGGGCAACCTGGTGTTTAGAAAAACTACCCGCAATTTTTCTACGTCAATGGCAAAGGCCGGCGATATTACCATTGCAGAAGTAGAAGAACTGGTAGAGCCCGGCGCGCTAAACCCCGACGAAATACATGTGGCCGGTGTATATGTGCACCGCATCTTTAAAGGTAGTAATTATGCAAAACGCATTGAAAGAAAAACAACAAGCATAAAATAATTTTAGGGTTACGGGCTTTGGTTCTTTGGTCATCGCCTGTTGTGTCACTCACTTGTACATTCAAATCGTTAGGCAGCTATTTATTGATTACAGAAATAAAATCATTGCCCTTAACTAATGCATGCCTAAAGGTATCTACAGTCTAAGATCTCCTTATGGTTCTTACAGGTATTTCCGTTTTACAGACAAAAATCAAAAAAGAATAATCGTACCTTTTTATATTATGTCTTACTCAGATTTTTTGTTTGATGAATGGTTTGAGATTCTGGTTTATAAAACCAAGGCTAAAAAAATAACAACAGTAGAAAAGTTCTATCCGCTAGTAGAAATAAACAAGCCTGATGAATAATGGACAATAGTACAAGTGAGTGACACAACAGGCGACGCCATAAAATACAAAAGCTGGTATCAAAAAATTACTTCAACTCTTTTATCTTAATGCTTCTGTAGTGTACTTCGTTGCCGTGATCCTGTAAAAGAATATGTCCCTGTTTTGCTTCGCCAAAGTTTGGCCACACTTTATATTTGCTGATGGCAACAAGATCGCGGAAGGCCTGCGAACCACGTTCATACTCCAGCACTTTAATGCCATTGAGATAATGCTCCACATGATTGTTGGGATACACGATGATGCGGCCGGTATTCCACTCCCCGACTTTATGAACAAAGCGTGGCTGTTTTGGTGCAGCGATCAGATCGTATAAAGAAGCCAGCGTTCTGTTGCCATCACGACCAAGCTTTGCATCGGGGTGCAATGCATCATCAAGCACCTGGTATTCTAAACCGATTGCGGAACCAGTATTGTTTTCTGTAAGCGTTACAAAATATTTTACACCACTGTTAGCGCCGGGTGTAAGTTTAAATTCGAAAGAAAGATCGAATGCGCTGTATTGATCCAGCGTAACTATGTCACCGGCGTTGCCACCTTCTTTACCTTCTGAAGATAAGACCGTGATCTCTCCATTTTTTACTGTCCATTCTTCTTTTGGAAAATCATCTTTATATGCACCACGCCATCCTTTACTGGTTACACCATCGAATAATAATTTCCAGCCATTCTTTTTCTCGTAATCGGTTAATGTATTGGGGATATTATTAAGCACATAAATATTAGGAGGAAAAGTTGTGGGTGTAATATTGGTTGTTTTGATGTGGATGTTTTTCCAGTAAATTTTTTCGCCAACGAGTTTTGCATTATCGCCAATGCTGTGTACCTGCAATGCGATGAAACCTTTACTATCCATTGTATCTACCACGTATGCGGCAGGCACATCATTTATCCAGGTTTTTATTTCATGACCAACACATTCCACGTGTATCTTATTAAATGCACCGGGTTTAAAAGCGTTCTGCGCAGCAGGGTTTAATGATAATGGGTATAACCAATCCCTTCTTCCTTCATCATATAAACCTGCTGTCCATTTGCGGCTGGATGGATCAAGCTCATACTGGTAACCGTAAACTTTTCCTTTCCCATCATTTGCCTGCGCATCAAAATGGCTTCTTAACTGTATGCCTGAGTTAGCTGTTGTATCGTCGATCTTTACTTCAAGTTCCAGAACAAAATCACCATACTCCTTTTCAGTGACAAGAAAAGTATTAGGCGATGAAAGCACTGTTGTGCCAACGATCATCCCACCTTCAATTTTATAATCAGCATTGCCCGTTATTTTTTTCCAGCCATTAAATGTTTTACCGTCAAAAAGATTTACAAAGCCACTGGTATTTTTCTGTGCCTGTACTGTAAAGCAGCATATAAAAGCAATCATTAAAAATGTGGGATGTTTCATATTGGAAATTTTAAAAAAATTAAATCTACTATTTTTTATGGATGCATCAGTCTATAAAACTTTGTTGTAGCTGTATCAGCAACCGTTCCATCTTTTCTCTTATAAATAAAATAAGCTGCAAGGTCTTTTCTTTTTTCCACAAAATGCATAGCGCTGTCAAGTCCCATAACCATTAATGCATTGTCGAATGCATCTGCTGTTGTTGCATCTTTTGCATATACGGTTGCACTGATCATTTCATTTTGTATAGAGTAACCTGTGCGTGGATCGATAAGATGTGAAATCTTCTTTCCATTGCTTTCATAATATTTCCTGTAGTTACCAGAGGTAGTAATAGCGCCACTGTCAAGCTTAAGCACCTGCTGCATAATTTCATCATCCATATCATCATCGGGTGGCGATTCAATACCCACTTTCATTTTCTCATTGCCTGGTATTTTTTTTCCTTTCAATCTTATTTCTCCGCCAAGCTCTACAAGGTAATTGTGTATGCCTTGCAGTTCAAAAAAATTTGCCAGCACATCTACAGTATAACCCTGGGCAATACCATTTACATCAATCTTTATGCAAGGCTTTGATTTGTGCAGGAAATTTTTTTTGAGTGAAAGATTGTTCGACCCTATGCATTTAAGCAGTGAATCAATTTTTGTGGCGGTTGGAATTTCGGTAATATGTTTTGTTGCAAAGCCCCATGCTTCCACAAGCGGCTCTACAGTTATATCAAACAGTCCACCCGTAGCTTTGTAAGTAGTAAGTGAAGAGTTGATAACATTTATAAAATGCTGGTCAACAGTAATGCCTTCGTTTGATTGATTAAACCGGCTGATTAAAGAATAAGGCTTATAAATAGAAAGAGAGCTATCGATCTTGTCAAGCACACTATCAATTTGCGCTTTCCTGATTATGCTGTCTGCGGCAAAATAAATAATATGGTACGTAGTACCTTGAGCAAGGCCGTTGATAATAATTTCCTTTACAGGTTTTTCATCTATCGGTTTAAAAAATAAAAATGCACTGAGTATTATAAAAGCAAAAACCAATCGCATGGAACAAATCTAATTAATCAACCACTTTACAGGTCAAAAATGGCGATTAATTATTTTGTAGCCGGCAATTGGAATTATTATGGGCTTTACTTGCGTCGCACTCTTTTACTGTTAAAAAAGTTTCAGCTGTTTACAAAGTCAAAGATTTAATTGATTTGTAACCAATGCGCAAACTTTTATAAAGAGAATGCAGTTTGCAAATTCCTGTTGCTGTTTGGATTGTTTTGGAGGTATACATTCAAACGCTGGAATATCAGTGTTCTGAATCTTAATTCACGGCTGCCATCTGCAGGCATTTCATTAATGAGCCTGCCATTTACTTCTTTGAAAGTGTTGAAGCCACAAAGTAAATTGTCGAGGCGGCTGTTCATAACCCTTACATGATATTCTGTGTTACCGGTTTTACGGCTCACACGGATAATGGCAAAACAGGTAAGTTTTTTAAATTCGAAGTCGAGCGAAAAAATCTTGATCATACGGTTTGGTTTTATTTTGTGGAAGGATATTGTTTGTTGTTTTGCAACCAGGCTTTAGTTGGAGAATCCGCGAAACGGATGGTTGCAACAGGCATAAATAATAGTTTTAAGATATTGGAAGAAATTTTTAGCGGTAACCAGTTTCCGGATGTTGGCGGAATTGACGGCCGTACTGAGTATAACGCCCAAAAAACAAAAAATATTATTTTGAAAATGAATAGCTGCGCTACATGGCGTTAAAAGTTCATTAAAGGGCAGATAAACTGCTAAATAAAGTGCAGAACGCACAAGTGAGTGACACAACCTGCGATGCTATATAAACATAAGCTTGCATCTAAAAATACCACTTGTAAAGTTGCTTTAAACACATTATTTTTCCTAGATGCAAACCATTAATGATGTTGTTATACGGCTGGACGCAACAGTGCAGCAATGTATCCATACAAAAAACCGTGCAGGTTATTTTGCTGCCTTGTATAAACGCATGACTGCTGCAGTTGCGGAAGGCATACAACAACATGCATTTGAAGATGGGCCGCGTATGGAAAGGCTGGATGTTATTTTTGCAAAACGTTACACAGATGCTTACGATGCTTATTATAGCGGCAAGCCCTGTTCTTCCTCGTGGAAACTTGTATTTGATTGTTGCAATAATAACAATCTTACAGTGATACAACATTTACTGCTTGGCATTAATACGCACATTAATCTTGATCTTGCTGTTGCAGCAGCACTTACCTGTCCTGGTAATTCCATCAATGCATTGCAGCATGATTTTAATAAGATCAATGATGTGATCAATTCATTGGTAGATGATGTGCAGGAAAGTTTATGCCGTGTTTGGTGGCCCATGCGTATGATAACAAAAATTGCCAATGGCAGGCAGGAAGCAGTACTGAATTTCAGCATTGATAAAGCAAGAGATGCTTCGTGGGCCAGCGCATTATTGCTTGCAGGCATGACGGCTGAACAACAGCAGGTTTATGTTCAGCAAATGGATATAGTGGTGCAAAGACTGGGTACTGGTATTGAATCGCCGGGAATATTAAGTCATTATCTCTTGCAAACAATTCGTGCAATAGAATATGATGATGTAGCGCAGGTCATCAATATTATTGATACAACAGTTGCATAAAAGATAAAGGCCTTAGAGGCCTGTATTTTTAAGTGACAGTTATATTTCACTATACCGAAATCAAGATTTATTTACGTGCTGATTTTTTTGATACAGCTTTCTTTGCAGCTTTCTTTGGAGCGGTTTTCCTTGCAGATTTTTTAGAGGCTGCTTTTTTAGATGCTGCCTTCTTTGTACTTTTCTTAGAAGCAGCCTTTTTTGGAACCTTTGCACCCTCTGCCCTTGCTTCAGATAATCCAATTGCTACGGCCTGTTTTGGGTTAGTAACTTTCTTGTTACTGCGTCCACTTTTCAATTTGCCTTCTTTCATTTCTTCCATTGCACGCTTAACTTTTGTTTGCGCCTTTTTTGAATACTTTGCCATAAAAATAATTTTGAATTTAATAGATTGGTTTACCAGTTTAACGCAACAAAAAAACTGCCAGTACTATTTGTAATGGCAGATCGTAAATCAATAACTTATTTTGGGGATTTTATTGCACAACAGGTTGCCTGGCAATAATAAAAGCGATCAGTTCGTCTAATGCAATGCCTGCACGGCTGCAGGCGTCATTAATATCTTCTCTTGAAACGTTTGCAGCAAAAGATTTTTCTTTCAAACGTTTCTTTACACCTTTTACATCCATCGCATCATAACCGTTTGGACGCATTAATGAATAAGCATGTACCAGTCCGCTTAATTCATCAAAGGCGTATAACATCTTATCCATTTTTGTTTCCGGCTCTACTCCAAAATGTGCGGGGCCATGAGATGCAATAGCATGCATAATTTCAGGGTCAACATTTCTTGCTTCCAGTTCTTCAATTATTTTTTTGCAATGCAGTTCCGGCCATTGATCCCAGTCTGCATCATGCAGCAGGCCCGCCAATTCCCAACGCCACTGATCAATTTCATCAAGCATTTCCTTTTCTGCTGCCCAGCATTTCATCAAATAACCTACCTGTTTCATATGCAATTGCAGTTTTGGGTTCAATACCCAACCATAAAATAGTGCTTCAGCATCTTCTTTTGAAAGTGCATTTCCCTTATTTGCAGCATCTCCAAATGAAGACCGGTTTAATCGCAGTATCATGAAATGATGTTTCTGCAAACATAAGTAATATGCATAATTATGCACTTAGCTTAATAACTACCTGTGAGCTTTTGTTGTGTCACTCACTTGTACTGCATATCTTTATTCGGCAATTAAAAATCTCCATTCTTTAGTCAGCTATATGAAACTCAAAATTTTTTCTTTCTGTTGCCTTATAACTTTAGGTATACAAGCAAACGCTCAAAAATTTATCACTACAAAAGGCAAAAACATTATAGGTGTTGATGGCAAACCCTTCCTGATGAAGGGCACTAACCTTGGTAACTGGTTAGTACCCGAAGGTTATATGTTCAGGTTCAGCAATACCAATTCCCCAAGACTCATCAACCAGGCTTTTACAGAATTGATCGGACCAGACGCCACAAAAGCATTCTGGAAAAAATACCTGGATGTTTATATTACACAGGAAGACATTCATTATCTCAAGCGGATTGGTATGAATTCTATTCGTGTGCCGTTTAATTATCGCCTGTTTACGAATGAAAATTATATGGGTGATAATGATTCCACACGTGGTTTTACAATGCTTAACCGTGTAATTAAATGGTGCAAAGCAGAAGGTTTATATGTACTGCTTGATATGCATTGTGCACCCGGCGGGCAAACGGGTGATAATATTGATGATGGTTCCGGCTATCCTTTTCTTTTTGAAAATGAAGAAAGCCAGCAGCAATGTGTAAACATCTGGAAAAAAATTGCAGCACATTATGCAAACGAACCTACTGTAATTGGTTATGATCTGCTAAATGAACCTATTGCGCATTACTTTGATAAAGACAAATTGAATCCATTGCTGGAACCTATGTATAAAAAAATAACAATTGCAATAAGGATGGTTGATAAAAATCACTTGCTCTTTCTTGGTGGCGCTCAATGGGATTCTAACTTTCAGCCATTTGGTGCTCCGTTCGATAGCAAACTGGTGTACACATTTCATAAATACTGGACAGCACCTACAAAAGAAGTGATCCAGGATTATATTGATTTCAGCAATAAATATAATGTGCCATTGTACTGTGGAGAGACTGGCGAAAATGATGATGCATGGGTTGAAGCATTCAGAAAAACATTAGATGAAAACAACATTGGCTGGCATTACTGGCCATACAAAAAAATGGATAACACGAAAGGCATTATAACTTTTAAAGTACCTCAGTATTATGATCAGGTTATACAATTTGCTGATACAACAAGAAGAAGTTTCGAAGACATCCGTAGTAACAGGCCCAAAAATATTGAAGAAATAGAAGCTGCATTAAATGGCTTCCTTGAAAACTGTGCGTTTAAGAACTGTATACCTAATGAGGGATATATAAAAGCACTTGGTTTTAATTTCACGTTGGATTCCAAAAAATAATATCTTAACTTTAAATGTGGCTCTTTTTTTGCTATTATCTCAAAGCATACCCCAAAGATTTATGAAATATTTCAAAACACATCTGCCTGTTGAAAAGATCAAAGACGATCTTCACGCTGTAAGACCAGACGCAGACGAAGACACCTGCATCGTAGAAATTGAAAATAAAAGATCTATAATCGTTACTATATCGGAAAGTATTTCGGAATATCTTCAAAAAGACCGCAACTTCAGAAATATTGAATTATCTGATACAGATATTTCTGTTATAAAAATCATTCATAAAATCTTATCTGTTTCCGGCAACAGAACATTATTTGGTATGTAATCACGCTCGATTGTTTTTGGAACTGTTTTGAGCAGGCAGTTATACAAACATTAAGCTTTGGTTGCGTCGCACTCTTGTACGCTTTATCCCGTATGCAGCATATATGTCAGGTACCCTGTAATTTTAATCTCGCTTTTTCAGGTAGTGGTGCAATTTTCTTTATTGTATAATCGAAACACAACATTCCGGTTTTAGCTTTTCCTGCTAAAATATTTTCTGTTGCTGTTACTACTTCCATTTTATAGAAAAGATCAAACCCAAATTTATCAAAGCCATCTGCAGCAACAGATATTTTTACTTCATCACCTTGCACCAATTCTTTTTTGTATTCAATAGCTGCGTCTGCCATTATCAATCCGGCATTTTCAAAAGAAGTTTCGCCGTATCCATGTTGCTTTAAAAATTCGTGTCTTGCTTCATGCAGCAACGATAAGAAAGTATCATTACCAACATGACCGCCAAGATTCAAATCTGTTATGCGTATTCTTACAATTGTTGAAAATGTAAAATTTGCAGGCAGTTTTATTTTTACTCTTTCCATTACTGCTGATTTTGTAAAAATGTAATAAGTTTATCAGTAGCTTTTCTCCTATGGCTATATTTATTTTTTTCTTCCCTGCTCATTTCGCCAAATGTTTTTTCAGCGCCATCAGGAATAAAAACAGGATCATACCCAAAACCCTGGTTGCCTTTCTGATCTTCTATTATGCTTCCATCGCAAACGCCTTCAAACAAATATTCCATTTTGTTCCAGATTAATGAGATCACCGTTCTGAATCTTGCTTTGCGATTATTTTTTCCTTCCAGTTTAAAAAGCAGCTTGTCAATATTTGCCTGGAAATTTCTCCCATCGCCTGCATAGCGTGCACTTTTTACACCAGGCTCCCCATTCAATGCTTCCACTTCAAGTCCTGTATCTTCGCTAAAACAATTTCGTTTTGTAAGCCTGTGAATAGTAGAAGATTTTTCTGTTGCGTTTGCTTCAAGTGTATCGTGTGGTTCAGGAATATCAATTTCAATACCGGCCTCTTTCATGGTTATAATGTGTAGCTTGTTGCCTATCACTGTTTTTATTTCATCAACTTTATGCTGGTTGTTGGTAGCGAATATAAGTGTTGATCTATCCATTTGTGATTTGTTGAATAATGAACTGAAACCTGAAGAGTGCGACGCAACGGAAGTTTAATAACTTTTCAAAAGTTGGGCTCCAAAAAATTAAACATTAAATATAACCTTGAGTTTTTCCCAAAGATTTCTTTTCTCTGTTTTAATAGCTTCGGTTGTTTTATCTGCCGATAATGTAACAGCGGGTGCTGTCATAAAAGCACAGCCTCCATATTGCTGCAGCTGATAATTTGGAATACTGAATGGCAACGACAAATCGTTGGCGCTTACATCAAACATTAAAACATATTGCGGCTGCAATTGCTGTTTTATATCAGCAAAAGAGTGATTCTCTTTCAAATTAACAATAGCGACATCCGCAAGGTTAAGCTTGCAGGCAGCTAGCAATTTGCTTAATGTTCCGAGCCATTCATCATTAATATGAACAGCATCGGGGTCTTTCAATAAAATGGTTATATTTTTTTTATTGTCACCCAGGAACCATTTTTTTGGTTGCGGTGGCGGAGTGACTTCATGATTAGGCGATTTGTTAGTATTTTGCACTTGTTTTTTTGCAGGTATTATTTGTTCCGTAGTTTCTTCTACAAGGACCAGCGAATCTTTATAGAGACCTGCAATAATAAAACCTGGCAATTGAGTTGACATTTTAATATAGTTGTTAACGCTTGTTAGTTTTCTTTTTTTCTTTTCTTTGCAACAAATTTAGTGATATGACAGAAGCACTTGACATCAATGTTATCAAAGCTGAGCGTAGCAAATTAAACGATTTGAACCTCGAAAACATTCCTTTTGGCAAATATTTCAGCGACCATATGCTGGAAGCCGATTATGAAAATGGCGAATGGAAAAATGTAGAAATTAAGCCTTACCAACCATTATTGCTGGAACCCTCATTATCTGCGCTGCATTATGGCCAGGCCATTTTTGAAGGTATTAAGGCTTACCGGAGTGATAATAGAGAGGCGTTTATTTTCAGACCTTATGATAATTTCCGCAGGTTTAATATTTCTGCTGAACGCATGAATATGCCGGAAGTACCTGAAGAAATATTTATTGAAGGTATGCGTCAGTTGATTGAACTGGATAAGAACTGGATACCTGCACGTAAAGACCACTCTTTATATATAAGGCCTGTGATGTTTGCTACGGACACTATGCTGGGTGTAAAGCCTTCTGACAGTTATAAATTTTTGATTCTCTTAAGTCCCACTGGACCATACTATGCAGCACCTATGAAAATAGCTGTTGAAGAAAAATATACCCGTGCAGCTCCCGGTGGCGTTGGGTTTTCAAAGAATGCAGGTAATTATGGTGGCAGCATGCGTGCTGCCACAGAGGCTAAAAAGCAAGGCTACGACCAGGTTTTGTGGACCGATGCTTTTGAGCACAAATGGTTACAGGAAGTAGGTATGATGAACGTATTCTTTATCATCAATGGGCTGGTGGTAACACCTTCCCTTGAAGAAGGAACGATATTGGCCGGAGTTACAAGAGACAGTGCTATTACTTTACTAAAAGAAATGGGATATACCGTTGATGAAAGGAAAATAAGTATTGATGAGTTGACTGAAGCTTATCGCAAAGGTCACTTACAGGAAGTTTTTGGTACGGGTACTGCAGCAACTATTGCTATGATCCAGGAATTAAAATACAGGGATGAGATCATGCATTTTGATACCAGTAAGTTTAAGGTTGCTATTGAGCTTAGGGAAAAGATGAACAATATAAAGGAAGGAAGGATTGAAGATAAATATGGATGGTTATATAAAATATAAAGCGACTATGCTAAATATTAAGGCAGCCTTTCAGGCTGCTTTTTTATGAAATGCAGTCTGTAAATGTTTTAAAATAAGCCAGTTTTGATCCTTAATCTAAAGGAAATACACATTAAGTGTAAAAAAACATCGTGCTGATTTGGAATTTCACAGTAAGGCTTATACCTTTGCCGTCCCAAAATAATTGGTACAGAATGCCTACAATACAACAGTTAGTAAGAAAAGGCCGTGAGATCATCAGGGCGAAGAGTAAATCAAGGGCACTTGATTCCTGCCCTCAGCGTCGCGGTGTTTGCACCAGGGTTTATACGACTACACCTAAAAAACCAAACTCAGCTTTGCGTAAAGTAGCAAAGGTGCGTTTGACCAATAAAGTAGAGGTTATCGCATACATTCCAGGTGAAGGTCACAATCTCCAGGAACACTCTATCGTGTTGATCCGCGGTGGTCGTGTAAAGGATTTACCAGGTGTACGTTACCACATTGTACGTGGTAGTCTTGATACTGCCGGTGTAAAAGACCGCAAAAAGAGCCGTTCTAAATACGGTACCAAGAAAGAAAAAGCAAAGAAAAAATAATTAAATCAACGTAATCTTTAAGATATGCGTAAGTCGCAAGCCAAGAAATTACCTTTAGCACCAGATGCTCGTTATAATGATAAACTGGTTACCCGTTTTATCAATAACCTGATGTGGCAGGGTAAAAAAAGTGTAGCCATTAACATCTTTTATGATGCTGTAGATAAAATATCAAAGATCACAGGTGAAGATGGATATGAAGTTTGGAGAAAAGCATTAGGCAATGTAACTCCTGCTGTTGAAGTGCGCAGCCGCAGAATTGGTGGTGCTACTTTCCAAATCCCAACAGAAGTGCGCCAGGATAGAAAAATATCTTTGAGTATGAAGTGGTTAATCCGTTACAGCCGCGAACGCAATGGTAAAACAATGGCTGATAAACTTGCCAATGAAGTAATAGCAGCAAGTAAAGGTGAAGGTGCCGCTTTCAAAAAGAAAGAAGATACACACCGTATGGCAGAAGCAAACAAAGCTTTCTCCCACTTTAAAGTTTAACTGACTTTTGAACTATTATATTAACCACCGGAATCCGGTGGTTTTTTTATTTTGTGGATGCCTACAACAGAATTTCATGGCATCCCCGTTGTGTCACTCACTTGTACGACTCATTATTATGCAACAGTGCGGCTACAATTCTGAATAGATTTTTTCCAACGCTTTTATGTTATTGCTTATATCATGCCTGTCTTTTACGTATTGTTTACCAGCTTCCCCAATCGCTATTGCTTTCTCTTTATCAGCAATAAGTTTTGATATAACGCTTACAAATTCATCTGTAATTAAACAGGCATAGCCATTATCGTTGTTATCAATTACATCATTGTTGCCATCACATTTACTTACCACACAGGGTACAGCTTCCAGCATAGCTTCGAGTAAAGCATAAGGCAAACCTTCAAATATAGAAGGCAGAATAAAAATGTCTAACTGGCGTAGAAAATTCAACGCAATGATACTGTCACCCTTTTCAATCAAATGAAAATTATCAGCAATGCCGTGATGCGCTACACTTTCTCTTACTTCCTTACCCAGGTGATCATGAAAGCCTGCACCAAGAAAATGAAAGTGTACTTTATTGTTTCCTTTGATAACACCGTTAGCAATATCAACAAATTGCAGTGGGTTTTTCTGTGGAGTTAATCTGCCTATTGTTCCAATTTTTATTTCACCTTCCAGTTGCCCTAATTTATCCGGTACAAGTATTGGCACAACAGGTATCGTCATAGAGTTAGGAATTACATAAATATTTTCTTCTTTATGCCCTATTTCATAAATACACCTGTTTGCTTCTGACTGAGAGATGGCCAGTACTTTATACGTGAATTTTTTTCCTACCAATTCAAGCATAAAAAAAAGTACACGCTTAAACCCAGTAAATGATAAATAAGAAACCCCATGCGGTGTAAATAATGATTTACAGCCTGCAAACTTTGCCGCTATTCTTCCTACAAAACCTGCTTTGGAACTGTGCAGGTGTACTAGTGCTGGTTTTTGCTTTTTAATTAATGTCCGGATTTTGAAAATGGATACCAGGTCTGTAAAAGGATTAAACCCCCTTGACATATTAATGTGATGATAAGGAATCTCGTATGTAGCGCACATCTTCTCAAGAGAAGGTTCGCAGGATGCAATGCTGAGATCGAACTTACTGCGGTCAATATTCTGAATAACCTGTCGCAGATAGGTTTCTACACCACCGACAGACTGGGTTATATGTAAGACTTTTATCTTTTCCATGCAGCAGTTTTGCAGAATATTGAACAGAATGCACAAGGGTGCGACGCAACAAAAGCTAAATTTTTATTTTACAGCCGGGCCAATAATTATCGAAATATTATTTAATACCTATTCCATAATAATCAAAGCCCTTTGCTCTCATTTCATCGCCATTATAAATATTGCGGCCATCAAAGATCACATGATCTTTCATATTACCGCTGATCTTATCCCAGTTGGGCAAGCGAAATTCTGGCCACTCTGTTACAAGTATTAACGCATCCGCACCTTTGGTTGCGTTGATAGCATCTTTTGTAAGTACCACTTTTGCATCAAGCATATGCTCTGCTTCGTTCATAGAAACAGGGTCGTAAGCCTGTACGTTAGCACCTGCTTTGAGTAACGCTTCGATGATCACCAACGATGGTGCTTCACGCATATCATCTGTCTTAGGCTTGAATGCAAGCCCCCAGACTGCAAATGTTTTACCTGCCACATCATCGTTATAATGTTTCATGATCTTTTGAAGTATTACTTTCTTCTGATCATTATTTACTTCATCAACAGCTTTTAATATGCGAAGTTTATAATTGTTTTGTTCAGCAGTTTGTATAAGCGCTTTTACATCTTTTGGAAAACATGAACCGCCATAACCAATGCCTGCATAAATAAATTTGTTACCAATGCGTGCATCAGAGCCGATTCCTTTACGCACCTCATTTACGTTGGCGCCAACAATATCACAGAGATTGGCAATATCATTCATGAAAGATATTTTGGTTGCCAGCATTGCATTTGCAGCATATTTGGTCATCTCCGCAGAAGGAATATCCATGAAAAGAATAGGATGTCCATTTAAAACAAACGGATCATACAACTGGTGTAATGTTGCTTTCGCTCTCTCACTTTCCACACCAATTACAATACGATCTGGTTTTAAGAAGTCATCAATAGCTGCGCCTTCTTTCAAGAATTCCGGATTAGAAGCTACATCAAAATCTATATAAGCACTACGATTTTTTAATGCATTTGAGATAGCGCTTTTTACTTTAGCAGCTGTACCAACGGGCACAGTGCTCTTTGTAACAACAACAAGATAACCGTTCATATATGTGCCCACCGTATCTGCAACTTTTAATACATATTGCAGATCCGCACTACCATCTTCACCCGGAGGTGTACCAACTGCTATAAATACAACCTGAGCACCAATGATAGCTTCTGCCAGGTTGGTGCTGAATTGCAAACGACCATTTTTGAAATTGCGTTCCACAATATCTTCAAGGCCTGGTTCATAAATAGGCAGAATTCCTTTTTGCAGGTTTTCGATCTTCTGAATATTTACGTCCACACAAATAACTTCTATACCTACTTCAGAAAGACAGGCGCCTGTAACAAGGCCAACATAACCAGTACCAACAACAACGATTTTCATGTGATAGCTTTAATTTTATTTCTGATAGAATTTATATTGGACTCAGTTTAAGATAATTTCCAGTGTGAAAGATCAATACTTAGTAATTTTTCCAGATCATCAATTTCATTTTTCAATATTTCATAAGCAAACTTCCGGTCTTCCGGTGTTAACTTTTTCTTACTGCCTTCAACATACATAGTATCAAGAATCTTCTTCTTTATTCCACCCGGCATAATACGAGCCAGCATTTTAGAAAGTGGTTTATTCTTTCCGAGTATTGGTTCCAGGAACTTGAGTTTTGATTTCTTGTATGTGTTCTTTTGCTCTGTTTTTTCAATTACGTAATTAGGGTCCACACCAAGAAAAGTATAGATTTCTTTTAGTGTTCCATGCAGGTCTTTTTGCAGGTTATCAAGAAAAACAACTTTGATCTGTGAAAGTGAAAAATATTTTAAGTAATGACGAAGATTGGTTGCATACAAACTTCCTTCAAGGTAAGTTCTGAAGCCTGTTTCTTCGAGCCTGTCTCCGCGGATCATATCAGCTGCCCAGTCTGCAGCATCTTTTTCACTTTCGAATTTCACCGTTTCTCTTTGCTTCAGATTTTCTGTTATTGCCTCGCGAAATGAAAGATGTTCTGTTCCGTTGTTTGCACGCATGGTATATCCTGAAAATGTTCTTTCAACAGGATTACGCAAACAAAAAACAAGTTTCATTTCTGGGTTATAATCATAGATACGTTTTGCTACAAATGGTAATAAGGAATAGGTAGGTGTAGCTTCCCCAGCCATTTTTTCTGTAGTAATACCGGAGAAATAAGTATTGATATAAAAGTCTGCTCCTTTATCATAATATACACTGAAAAACCGTATTTGTTTTTCAGGGGACATGTAAATTTCGGGATGTTGTTTTAAGTAAAAATATATAGATGTAGAAGCGCATTTGGGCGGTCCGCATACTAAAAAATTAGGTATCTTTTGCTGCATGGTCTTTTTAAAATATAGTTTTATCTATTCCTTTTTACTACTATTATTTCATTCATTTATTAAGTCGCAAAATTAAGTCATTCGCAATTTTCTTACCTGCGTAACTTAATTACCTGGTTCACTAACCATTTTTTTCTCAAACCATTTGTTATAAAAATCTGTTCCCAGCATTACATCCAGTTCCTTTGTGTCTTCCAAAAAATAAGGCTGCAATTGCTTTTTGATGGATGCTATGGTTTCTTTATCGGCAACAACAGGCACTTCGGTTTTTTTCTTACCGGTATTTAATTCAAATAATTTACGCTTCAACATTTTTCTTTTTCCAACAGGAAAAATAGGATCAACTATTTTATCAACAACCCATTTACGAAATTTGCCGCGATGAATCAAACTCTCTTGCAGATATTGATTTTTCACAGAACCTGTTACATTTTTTGGCGCAAGATCAGGTTGAAAGTTTTCGTCAATATTCAAAAATGAAAATACCTGTTTCAAAAGTTTTGAAGGATTGCTTGCAAGATCATCATAATCCAATATCAGCAATTGCTCCCTTGAAAAATATTTTAAACAACTTTTTATTTGCTTTGCATAGAAACCGTGTTCTATATAAGTAAAATCACTATTGTCCTTAGAAAATTCAGTGCTGTCTTTTGGTTCATATATTACGGCTCCCTGCATGCGTCTTTTTTCGCGAAGCATTTTTGTAAAATAGCCGTAAGAAGAAACCGCCCTGTCAACAGGGTTTCTTAGTATAAGAATCAGTTTCGCAGCAGGACTCATTTGCCCAAGCTTCTCCAAATATTGCGGGTAGAAAATGTAATTAACTGCTGATTGCAGAACCACAGGCTGCCCTTTATACGGCACCGGTTCTTTTTCCATTCGTTGCAGTATCTCTTCTATAGATTTAAAGCGAAAAAAAAGCATCACATCTTTCAAAGATTCATAGCAATAGATCTGCGGATGCTGGCTAAGCCAGCCATCCAGCGTAGTGGTGCCGGCTTTTTGAACACCTATTATAAATGTATTTGGCAATATGGCCCTGCTCATAGATCGCTTTTATACCTTGAAAAATGTAAGCTCTATTTATTTCAAAACTTCCGCTGGCATTGATATACACGTACGGACAAGATAATTTTTATGTCGTAATAACGCCCGGAATGAACCTATTATTTTATAGCAAATTTTAATATGAGTTGCATACTTTTATAAACCCATCATATTTTGCTGCTATTAAGCTTTCGTTGCGTCGCACTCTTCAGCGCTTTGTTATATGGTGGAACAAAGTGCTACTATATTTTATTCAATACACCACCTGTAAAATAAGCGAGCTTATTGTCATTGTATTGTTCTTTCCAGCTATCATCATACTGAATTGGCTTCTTTGAAAATCTTCCTGGTGTACCGCCAATGGTATGATCTTCTACCAATTCCATATACTCTGGTGTAGGAAAAGCCTTCATACCAAAAGCATTAAATATTTTCTGTAATTCTTCGTGCGTATTTGTTGCCAAAGTTTTATAATCAAGCTCAATAATATCTTCAGGCTTTACTAAAGTAGAAACAGTATAACAAAGCCTGCGATAATAAAAAACATCAAGCAGGAGTTTCTGCATAGATTTTTCCTTCTTTTTATTCAGGCTTTTCCATTTGGTTTTGGAAGTTACAATTGCTCTCAAATCTCTTTTTAGCCAGATTATTTTTACATCAAAGCCAGTAACTTTTTTATAAATAGCAAGTGCCTGCAAAGGATTTTTAGAAGAATCCACAATGAAATTTTTGCCACTCTTTTCGTGTACTAATTGAAATAATTTATTCAGCGTATTGGTTACTTTTACATTCACCGGCTGATTAATAACTTTCAAAAATTTCTTTTTGAACATAAAAGGAGCCATTGCATTTAGTGCAAGTGCTTTCGATTTAAAATTCCAGGTAAGCGCACTGGCAAAATTTTCCGGATCTGCCTGGTAGGTTTGTTTTATTATAGACGACCAGAAAACACAATCAGTTAAAGCACTGCCACATGCACAGGTCCAATTCCATTTTTCACCCGGACCATTTTTTAGCAGGTGCCCTTTCAACATGGCAAGCTCTCCTACCGAAAAACATTCATCAGATTTTGATAAAATATTTTCCAGCAAAGTAGAACCAGACCTGTTGTCTGACATGATATAAATTATCGTGGGCTTATTGTTCATTTTATATTTTAAATATGCTCCTTATCCACGTTTATTGCTGAATATAGTTTTAACCGTACAAGAGTGCGACGCAATCAAAGCTTAATACTTATTCTTCAGCCGGGCACAAAAATAAATTTCTCTTATAAGCTATGGTATAATGCGTCATACTTTTTTGCGCAACTCTCCATGCTATATTCATTTTGAAAAACAGTTTTGATATTTTGTTTCAACGATTGCAATTCAGTTGGTTCAAGATTCAAAAATTTTTTGATTGCAGCAACATAACTTTCTGTGCTAAGATCTTTTGAAAGATAACCTGTGCCTGGTTTTATAATATCGAGCAAACCTCCTACCGGCGTGCATATAGGCACAAGACCAACAGACATTGCCTCAAGCAAACTAATGGGCAAACCTTCATACAATGAAGGCATCAGAAACGCATCGGCATTCAAAAGATAATCACCAACATTATTTGCTTTGCCGAGGAAATGCACACATGCTGGCTTGTCTTTTATAAGTTCATCATATAAAGCCTGGTCTTGTGGTAAATGACCGCCGACAATTAATGCAATAACATTCGCTCCTTCTGCTGCAAGCACTTTCATTGCTTCAATAATGAGGCGATGATTTTTTACATCGTAAATGCGGCCCACACTTATCAGCACTTTTGTATTTGCATTCTTTTTTAAGGCAGTGATTGCATTGGTTACTTCCTGTAATTTGTTTGTAGCTTTTGCAGTATCTGAGCCATTGTATATAAGCGTCTTTGTATTTTTTCCGTATTCTTTTATCGCACCTTTTAAAACTTCATCTGATATACTTACAGGATGCATCACAGCTTTCCTGAAAAAATATTTATTCATTTGCCTTCCATGCCACGGTGCATCTTTTGTAACAAGCGAATGAAAAGTATGCACCTTAGCAAAATTATTTTTCATGCGCAGGTAAGCCCACATTACATAATAACCTGCGTGCAAATGTGTATGCACAACATCTGGCTGCAACTTTTTTAAAAGCGCGTATACTTTTTTATAAATGTCAATATCTAATCCGTTCTTTTTGCCAAGTGTTATAAACTTGACTTTCTTATCAATCCTGTCAACAGGCATATGATTGCTGGTGTGATCGTACAATGAAACCAACGTAACATCATAATCAGGATTTTTTGCCAGTTCGTTACTAAGCTGTATGCAAAACACCTGGGCACCTCCCCAGCCTAATGCCGGCAGCATTTGAACGATCTTATACATGGCGGAGAATGGTTTTGTAAAAAAGGTTCATAAATATTGGTTATATTATCAGTTATTTTTTGCTTTTATATCGGGCATCAAGCACTGCTAATCCATCCCTACTTGATAAAGTATGAACCGCCATTGCCTTTTTATTCCATTTAGGTAAAAGCTTTGTTACAGTCTTCTCTTTGTATTCCTTTTCATTTAACGTAATAATCTCGTTCATATTGGTTGCATAGCCATAACTGCAGGAACAATCCTGCGATGGGCGGTATAATTTCCCTTCATGTTCAATCAAATGCCCGGCAGGTCTTGACTGTCTTACATCTGAAATGATAGGATTTTGCGGATGCGGCCTCCAATTCTGTGTAAGCAAAGTGTCTGCAGAAAATAAAAACAATTCATCCCATGCAGAACCACCCTTGTTTTCTTTGATGTTTACAAAAAGCCAGTATTTATTGTTGTAAAAATGTATAGTGGTATCTACTGCATGAATATTTTCCATCAGGTTCATCTGGAACTCCCACTTATCGGGGAATGATACACATTTATAGATCTCAATAGTTTTATTTTCGCTTGTTTCAGGTATCATGTAAATATCATTGCCTTCTGTCAGAATAAAAGGATAAGACAAATGATAAGGCTTTTCTAATACTATTTGTGGTTTGGAAATGGTACCATCTTTGTCAATTTCCAATACCGAAAGATGTGCTTTCTTTCTCTTGTAAACATACTCCTCAAAGAAAATAAAATATTTGCCATCAGAATTTTTAAAAACACATGGGTCTGCCCAGAATTTACTGGAAGGCGGAATAATTTCTTTGTACTTAAAATCAGTTACAGACAGATCAGGAAGCTTATTCTGATCGTTAAAATGATACAGTAGCAGCCATTGTTCCTGGTTATTCAAGCCCCATATTTTCCTACCTATCCATTTGCTGTACCGGCTAAACAGGTAAGTAATAAATTTTCCATTTGCAGGTGGATTTGCAGGTTGTCCTTTTAAATTTATTGACTTGCTATAATCTCTTATATTTTGTAAAAAAGCTTCTGTACCGAACTCATACAATTCTTTCAACCTCCTAGGAATAAATGAAACGGCTTTCCAACAGGCAAGCCCCTGGCATTTACTTATTGAAATTCCCGTAGTGGAAAAAGATTGGTACAAAACTTTTTCAGGTTCAGTATCAGCAAGTATTCTTAGTGTAATTGGTGTAGCGCAACTGCCTTTTACAACTTCCCACACACCTGCATTTGTACCTGCACTTCCATAGATCTTTTCATTGTCAAATGTCCACACACCACAGGCAGCCGCACTAAGTACGCCACCTCCCAGTTTATTAAAGCCAAATTTTATCAACACATCAAGGCCGTAACCTTTTATGGTATTAATATCATGCTCCTGTAAATGTGAAGCGCCGTTTTGCAAAGATGTTTTTACTTCTAAAACGGGCACATCTTTAAAAAACTCTGTAGCGTTCTTTTTTAAAAATGCTTTGGGTCTTATCTTGGTATATTTCCTGCTTATTTTGCCGTACAGATTGTAGGCTATGTAATTAAATCCTTTGAATGTTGATACCCCACCTTCTTTTTTTATAACAACAACTGCAAACGCATAATTGCTTTCAGTAATTCTTTTAAACGTCTCATGCACCCAGGCAGGCACAAAAAAGCTATCAATTAAAAACCCGACTTTAATTTTATTTGGTGGCATAGGCAGTTCTGAATGGTCTCTTCCGATAATTGAATAATAAAATCAGTTAATTACTGCGTTCTACCACAAACCAGGGATTCAGCAGGTTTTCTTTATTATAAACAACTTCATTTTTGGTTTCGTAATTATATACACTACAGCCTGCAAACTTAGCCACACCATGACCTGCAGCGGTATCCCACTCCATTGTTGGTGCAAGACGCGGATAAACCTGCGCCTTCCCTTCTGCTACTAAACAAAGTTTTATGGAACTACCCGAGCTTACCATATCCACCTCGCCATGTTCCTTTCTTTTTTCTTCTATAAAGGCTTCTGTTTCTGGGGTATTATGAGAGCGGCTTGCCACCACTGTATAAACTTTTGGTTGTTCCGCCCCGGGCAATGTGGTAGCAACACTTAAAATACCTTCAATATTGTCAGCGTTTACTTCTTCCTGTATAGTTACCGCATAACTGCCTACACCTTCTGCACCGAAATATAAAACTCGTGTTACAGGAACATATACTACACCCAGCACAGGCTTATTATCTTTAACAAGTGCAATATTTACGGTAAACTCACCATTTTTCTTAATAAATTCCTTCGTCCCATCTAATGGGTCAACCAGCCAAAAGGTAGTCCAGTCTTTTCTTTCATCATAAGACAACTGTTTACCTTCCTCACTCAATAAAGGGAAACCTGTACCGGCTAAAGCAGCTTTTATTACTTCATGAGACTTCTTATCTGCAATGGTAAGAGGAGAATTATCACTCTTGATTTCTACTGCAAAATCCTGATTATATACTTCTAAAATTTGTTTGCCTGCCTCAATGGCTGCCAGCACGGATACATGAATAAAGTTTTTCATTTATTGTTTTTACGGTTAATGATAGTGTTTTTCATCAAGTCGGCAAGATAAAATTTTATGTTAAAAGAACGTGGTTATCAATAATGTTATTTTATCCTTAATCATATTAATGGGTTTTTAAATATTAATGTGCCCGGCCGTTGTATTTCATGTCGTCGCCTGTTGCGTCGCACTCTTGTACAAAAGTATTTATAGCATCAATTCACCAAAAATGTATCATTCCGCTTTAAGAATAGGCAAAAGATCATTTTATTAATAACAGAAAATTGAATCTGAAAATTTATTTTTGCTGCCTTTTCCGCATAATATAAAAACCGGTTTATGAAGCTTACATTTTATGGTCATGCCAGCTTTGCCGTGCAGGTTGAAAATAAAACGATCTTATTTGATCCTTTTATAAGCCCGAATCCGCAGGCAAAGCATATTGATATAAACAACCTCAAAGCAGATTATATTTTCCTGTCCCACGGCCACGGAGACCATGTGGCAGACGCTGTAGCCATTGCTAAAAACACCAATGCTACCTGTGTTGCCGCAGCCGAAGTAGCGGGCTGGTTGCAAAAACAAGGATTACAAAAAGTTCATTCCATGAACCATGGCGGGCCTATTCCTTTTGATTTTGGAACAGCAAGGGGTGTTAGCGCTATACATTCATCTTCGTTACCGGACGGCACTTATGGCGGTAATCCGTTAGGTTTTGTTTTTACAACTGCACAGGGCAATTTTTATTACAGCGGCGATACAGCTTTAACACTGGATATGCAGCTTATACCGGTATGGGCAAAACTTGATTTTGCTGTATTGCCAATTGGCAGCAACTTTACCATGGATGTAAACGATGCCATAAAAGCATCAGACTTTGTGCAATGCAATACAATTGTAGGTGTTCATTACAATACATTTCCACCGATAGTAATAGATACAGAAAAAGCAAAAGCCGATTTTGCTGCTAAAGGAAAAAAATTATTACTGCCGGGTATTGGAGAAACAGTAGAAGTTTAATGTTTGTGGTTTCTGGTTTATCGTAACTGTAGTTTGTTGAATATAGAATAACAGGTACAAGAGTGCGACGCAACGAAGTTAAATAGTAGCAATATAGCTGGTAACATAAAAACAAATACTCCCCTTTGGGAGATGGGGGCTTATGGCAAGAATAATTGGAGTAGCAAATCAAAAAGGCGGTGTAGGCAAAACCACTACAGCCATTAACCTGGCAGCCAGCCTTGCTGTGCTGGAGTTCAGAACATTGCTGGTGGATGCAGACCCGCAGGCAAACAGCACTACAGGCGTGGGTTTTGACCTGCATAATGTTACCAACAGCCTTTACGACTGTATGGTAAATAATGTGCCTGGCGCTGATGTAATATTGAAGAGTGAGATACCAAATCTTGACCTGATACCTTCTCATATTGATTTGGTGGGTGCTGAAATTGAAATGATCAATTACCCGAACAGAGAGTTGGTATTGAAAGGCATTCTTGAACCATTAAGAGCTAACTATGATTTTATAGTAATTGATTGCTCACCTTCATTGGGCCTGATAACTGTAAATGCACTTACAGCTGCAGATAGTGTGATAGTGCCTGTGCAATGCGAATTCTTTGCACTCGAAGGTTTAGGTAAATTACTAAATACCATAAAAATTGTTCAAAGCAGGCTGAACACAGAATTACAGATAGAAGGTATATTAATGACCATGTATGACGGCAGGTTGCGTCTCTGCAACCAGGTAGTAAGTGAAGTGCGGAGGCATTTTGATGAAATGGTTTTCAGCACCATCATTCACCGCAATACAAGATTAAGCGAAGCGCCCAGTGTAGGCAAACCGGTAATATTATATGATGCAGACAGCAAAGGTTCTATCAATTACCTGAACCTTGCAAAAGAAGTGCTGCAGAAAAATGGTATGACGAAGATGACCAATGAAGAAAGAATTATTGAATAGGTTGTAAGTAATAAGTTATACGTACAAAGTAAAACGCCGAATTACTTACAACTTACCATTTAAAACTTATAACGTTTCATGACCACTCCAAAACAGAATAAAGATCTATTGGGTAAGGGAATAAGATCCCTTCTACAAAATATTGACACTGATCTTAAGACCACAACAGGTAATTTAAAAAGTACTGTGGTAGAAACCGCTACAGCCAGCAGCCGCATTGCACTTGAGCAAATACAAACCAATCCAAGAAATCCACGTCACGATTTTGATGAAACAGCATTGAATGAACTGGCAGCTTCAATAAAGCTGCACGATATTATTCAGCCTGTCACTGTTTCAAAACTTGCCTCAGGCAAATATCAATTGATTGCCGGTGAGCGCCGCTTTCGTGCAGCTAAAATGGCAGGGCTAAAAGATATACCTGCTTATATACGCCAGGCCAATGATGCTGAATTGTTAGAACTTGCTTTACTCGAAAATCTGCAGCGTGAAGACCTGAACGCAATTGAGATCGGTCTCAGTTATAAACGCATGATGGAAGAACTTAACCATACGCAGGAACAAGTGGCAGAGCGCATGGGCAAAGAAAGAAGCACGGTTACCAATTATATACGTTTATTAAAATTACCACCCGATATACAACTTGCTGTACGCAGCGGTAATTTAAGTATGGGCCACGCAAGAGCATTGATCAATATTGATACGATTGACAAACAACTCTTCGTTTACGCTGAAATAAAAAATAAAGGCTTAAGCGTAAGACAAACAGAAGAATTGGTGCGCAACCTGTATAAGAATGAAAAACCAGGTGCTGTTAAATCTTCTTCAAAATCCTCCTTACCGCCTGCTTACAAAAGAATAGAAGATAATTTAGCGTCTCATTTTGGAACCAAAGTAAAACTCAATCATAACAATAAAGGTTATGGTAGTATTACATTGGAATATTATTCACTCGAAGAATTAAATAAGATCCTGGAACAGATGAGTATTCAGGTAAGCTGATCTTAATGCTGCTGAAAAAAATTATCATACCGTTTTTTATAAGCTTTATTGTTACCAGTCTGTATGCACAGAATGATAAGCAACAATTAGCATCTACGTCCATCATGGACACAAGTATAAAGATCAAAACAGATACTGCAATTGTAGCAAAAGATTCTGTTCCCGTAAAAGATACGCTCCTCAAAAAAAAACACGATCCTGCAAAAGCTACACGCCGCTCGGCAATTATACCGGGTTGGGGCCAGGCCTATAACAGGCAGTACTGGAAGATACCCCTGGTATATGCTGCGCTCGGTATTACAGCAGGCACCTATGTTTATAATGATAAATGGTATAAAAGAACAAGGGATGCATACAGCATCGTAATCAATGGTGATACTGCTAACTATGACCAGATAGACCCAAAGCTTAAAGGGTTGGTAGATTATCCGCAAAGCCTCCAGTTTTACCGTAATGATTTCAGAAAAAACCGCGATTATTCTGTTTTATTTTTCCTGCTTGCGTGGGGATTAAATGTGGTAGACGCCACTGTTTTCGGGCACCTCAAAGACTTTGATGTAAGCGACGATCTTAGCATGCACATAAAACCCACTTATAATTTTTCTACCAAAACACCGGGATTAGGAGTTGCTTTCAATTTAAAAAACCCACAACGGAAAGTATTGCCTGCATTTTAATTTTTTATTTGCCAGCTTTAGTTTTTTATAGCATCAGTTGTTGTGTCACTCACTTGTACGTTCGTTATTATGGCAGCATTGAGCAATTCATGCTATAAAAGAAAAGATACAAAATAGTCGTTTGCATTTGTCTTATTTTTATTTTCAAATGCCTTTCCATTAGATATGAAACAAACAACAACAAATACTGCTGCCATCACCATCTTTGGCGCAAAAGGAGATCTTACACGCCGCAAACTAATACCCGCTTTATATAATTTATTTATTGGCAATCACCTGCCTGCTATTTGCACAATTATTTGTGTTGATTTTATGACAGTTGATGAAAATGAATTTAAGAACGACCTCTTACTTGGTGTAAATGAATTTTCACGCAGCGGAAAAGCAGATCCACCAACATGGAGTGCATTTGCCAATAAAATTCAATACATACAAGGTGACTTTTTAAATGAAGAAACCTTCATTAATCTAAAAGCAAAGCTGGATGTATTTGATGTAAAAAATAAACAACGTAGTACACGCATGTTCTACTTTGCAGTATCACCAAAATTTATAGAAGTTATTGCAGAAGGTTTATATACGCACCAAATTGCCAACCAACTTACCAAAGACAGGATCGTAGTAGAGAAACCGTTTGGTACAGACCTTCAATCTGCACAAAAGCTCAACCGGTATTTACGCAAACGTTTCGAAGAAAAACAGATCTACCGAATAGACCATTACCTCGGCAAGGAAACCGTGCAAAATATTCTTGCATTCAGGTTTGCCAACTATGTGTTTGAACCTTTGTGGAACAGGAATTATATTGATCATGTACAGATCAATGTTTGCGAACAGGTAAGCGTTGGTAAACGCGGCGGCTACTACGATGGCAGCGGTGCACTGCGTGATATGATCCAGAACCACCTGTTGCAACTGCTCTGTGTTATTGCCATGGACAGCCCTCCAAAGTACGAGGCTGAAGCCATACGCAACGCAAAAGTAAATGTGCTTAAGCAGGTGCGCATTTATAAAGAATCACAGGTGTTCACCAATGTGGTACGTGCACAATACAAAGAAGGAAGCATTAATAATATTCCGCAACATGCTTATCGTAAAGAAGAACATGTGGCAAAAAATTCTACCACCGAAACATATGTGGCGGCAAGACTTTTTATAGACAATGAAAGATGGAAAAATGTGCCTTTCTATTTGCGCACCGGCAAATGCATGCCCAAACAAACATCCATGATCGTATTGCAATTCAAAGATTCGCCCAACAGGATTTTTAAAGACGATATTGTACCCAATCGCCTTGTTATAAGCATACAACCCGATCTTGAAATAAGTTTACTCTTCGAAAGCAAAGTGCCCGGTCTGCATATGAAATTAAAGCCCGTTGAAATGGATTTCACTTACAACCAATCTTACACCGAAGCTATACCCGAAGCATATGAAGCATTGTTGCTTGATGTATTGAATGGCGATGCCA
This sequence comes from Panacibacter ginsenosidivorans, assembly GCF_007971225.1. Classification (NCBI taxonomy): domain Bacteria; kingdom Pseudomonadati; phylum Bacteroidota; class Chitinophagia; order Chitinophagales; family Chitinophagaceae; genus Panacibacter; species Panacibacter ginsenosidivorans. The sequence continues at coordinate 2,107,392 of NZ_CP042435.1, forward strand.
CATTGTTTATGCGTGCAGACCAGGTAGAGACCGCCTGGAAAGTAGTAATGCCCATTGTAGATGCATGGAAGAAAAATCCGTCAAAACAATTGCTGTATTACAAAGCCGGTACATCTGGCCCCAAAGCAGCCGATGATCTGCTAAAACCCTTTGCAGATCAATGGTTCGTTGTGTAAGGAAAAAATAATTTGTTTACGGGCTGTAGTGTTTTATGGCATCGGTTGTTGCGTCGCACACTTGTACTAAGGGAAATAAATTGAGCTATAAAAAAGTGGATTATCCTACTGATAATACAAAATGTATAATGTTAATGGACTAATTTTCATGAGTAGGAAAAATATTTATATTGCGTGGCATAACGCCTATACAGGCGTTATGGGGCATCATAATGCGACCATGCTTAAACTCTCAATAATATATTGCTTGACACTTTTTATGTCTGAGACATTTGCACAATCGAAGAACACATTTAAAATTTCTGGTACCGCTATCTCTTTTTATTCAAACAAACCAATTTCTAACGGATTTGTGCATTTAAAAGGGATTACTAAACTAAATTTCATACTTACCGAGCTTTTGTCATATAGTTTCATAAAAACCAAAATACAAATTAATACAAATTAACCTTGCATTATAGTTATCGAAATAAACAATTGTCCGTTTTACACGTAGCTCAATAAAGAACCGAACGTACAAGTGAGTGACACAACCAAAGCATCATGCATATTCTGTTGCCGGCTCAATAAAATTATTCATTTATTTTTGTTTTAATCATTTGCAACCAACCACAGATCATCAAAAGATGAAAATTGCACTTATAGGCTATGGCAAAATGGGTGGCTGCGTCGCACACTTGAGTCGGGAAAGAAATTGAGCTATAAAAAAGTGGTTTGTCCCGACGACAATACAAAATAAATGTTGCATACTATTTTGACGAAACTCTAAACTAATAGAAAATCAGAAAAATGAAGACATATTTTGTTGACTCTTTTACTAATCAAAAATTCAAAGGAAATCCTGCTGCAGTTTGTATTGCAGAAAGCGATTTGAGCAGTACAACTATGCAAAGCATTGCAACAGAAATTGGCTTTTCTGAAACTGCTTTTATAAAACAAATCACAGGCAACACTTATGGCATAAGATTTTTTACGCCAAAGATTGAAATTCCATTATGTGGACACGCTACATTGGCTTCATCAAAAATTATTTTCGATACAAACTCATTTGACAGTATAAAATTCATCAACTGTAACAATGTTGAATTGTTTATTGAGAAAGTAGGTAGTAAAATCAAAATGCAATTTCCTGTTTACGACACAGAAGAAATCGAAGTTCCCCGAAAGATGTTAGATGCACTTGGAATTTCTGAAATGGCAGATAAAAGATACAGTCCTAAAAATAAAATAGTTTTAATTGAAATTAAAAGTGCACCTGAGCTGGCAAATTTGAAACCTGATTTTCCGGCATTGATAAATTCATACACAGGAATAAATGGTGTGTTAGTAACAGCCATTTCTGATAGTGAAAATTTTGATTTTCATTACAGGTATTTTTGGCCCTGGGCTGGAACTAATGAAGACCCTGTAACAGGTGGCATTCAAACTTTTTTGACAAAATATTGGGCAATCAAATTAAATAAAACAAAATTGAATGCTTACCAGTCTTCATTAAGAACAGGAACAATGAGTACAGAACTTTTAGAAGACAAAGTTTACATTTTAGGGGAAGCGGTAACCGTATTAGAGGGGCAATTTATCTTATAATAATGTTTAAAACTCCATTAATTCCCGAACGCACAAGTGAGTGACACAACCAAAGCATCATGCATATTCTGTTGCCGGTTCAATAAAATTATTCATTTATTTTTGTGGTAATCATTAGCAACCAACCACAGATTATCAAAAGATGAAAATTGCACTTATCGGTTATGGCAAAATGGGCCAGGCCATTGAACAGATCGCAACAGCAAAAGGCCATGAAATTGTACTGCGCATTGGTATAGAGAACCTCGAAGATTTTACATTGGAAAACGTAGCCAGGGCAGATGTGGCCATTGAATTTACTTCGCCACACAGCGCTGTACACAACATCAGAAAATGCATTGATGCAGGTGTTGCTGTTGTTAGCGGCTCTACAGGCTGGCTGCAGCATTGGAACGATGTAAAAGATTACGTAACGTATAAAGAGGGTGCACTGATCTATGCAAGCAATTTTAGCATTGGCGTAAACCTGTTCTTTGAACTCAACAGCTTTCTTGCTGAATTAATGAGCAAACATGAGAACTATCATGTAGCGCTTGAAGAGACACACCATACGCAAAAGAGAGATGCGCCAAGCGGTACGGCTATTACCCTAGCGGAGCAGGTAATGCAAAAAATAAAAACAAAGAAAGTTTGGGTAAATCATATCAGCGATAATGAAGAGGAGCTGGAGATCATCAGCGAAAGAATTGATCCTGCGCCCGGCACACATAAAATAAAATATAGTTCTGCTATTGATGATATTGAGATCATTCACACAGCACATAACAGGCAGGGTTTTGCTTCCGGCGCTGTAATGGCTGCAGAATTTCTATGTGGCAAAAAAGGTATTTTTACCATGAAAGATGTTTTGAACCTCTGATATGAAATTTCTAACTGCTGCCATCTCATTTATTCTTTTTATTCTTCCTGCTTCTTTTTTTGCACAGCCTGGTAAAATAGACAGTCTGCGTGCTGTGATAAAAAATGCAAAAGACAGCAATGCTGTTATGCACGCCTGTATGAGTTTGTCTGCAGAATATAATTTAAAAAATTTTGATGAAAATCTTGTCTACGGCTTTAGAGGTTTAAGCATAGCAAAAGCAAAAAATGATTCTGTAAGCATTGCAAATTTCCTGCACAACATTGGTACGGATTATTACTTAAAAGGAAGGTATGACAGTGCTGCAAACTACTATTATAAAAGTGCAGCCATACTTGAATCGAAAAATGAACTTGCGGGCCTTGCCTCTGTTTACAACAACCTTGCACAATTATATCGAAAGATCGGCCCTTACAGCAGGTCTCATGAATTTTATAACAAAGCAATGAGCCTCTACCGGCAACTCAATGACAAGGGTGGTATTTCCACTATCTACAATGAATCTGGCGTGCTTGATGAATATGAAGGCAATTTTGAAGAAGCCATTAAAAGCTATAAGGCATCGCTGGATATCTGTAAAGAAATGAATAACCAGCAAGGCATTGCTTACTCACTGAATTTTATTGCGGGTGCTTATGCACAAATGAGAAAATTTAAAGAAGCTGAAGACTACAATGCACAATCGTTGCGCATTCGTGAACAAATGAAAGACTCCTTTGCCATTGCACTTACTTATACAGACTTTGGCAGCATTTACAATGCAGAAGGTAAGTTTGACAAAGCGGAAGAAAATATTCTTAAAGCAAATGAAGTTGCACAGGCGCTGGGTTATATTGACCTGCTGCGAAATAATTTTAATGAACTTTCTGCTATTGAAGCATCGAAAGGTGATTATAAAAAATCACTTGATTATTTTAAACAGGCTGCTGTTTTAAAAGACTCTATTTACAAAACAGAAACTGCAAAAGAAGTTGAAGAACTCTCTGTAAAATTTGAAACCGCAGAAAAAGAAAAGCAAATACAGCAACAGCAGTTTGAAATAAAACAGCGCAACTACTGGATCATTGCCATAAGCGTTTTATTGTTGCTGGGCAGTTTGCTTGGGTATTCTAATTATCACCGATACAAACTAAAACAGCAGGCACATTTGCAGGCAGAGATCATGAAGCAGCAGGACCAGGCTACCAAAGCAGTAATTGAAGCAGAAGAAAAAGAACGCAAACGTATTGCGGGAGAATTGCATGATGGCGTTGGACAAATGATGAGCGCCGCAAAAATGAATCTCTCTGCTATGAAAAGTAATCTTCCATTTGCATCTGCGGATCAGAAAAATAATTTTGAAAAAATAGAAAGCCTGATCGATGAGAGTTGCCTGGAAGTTAGAACAGTCTCTCACAACATGATGCCCAACGCATTGTTGAAAGCGGGGCTGGCTGCTGCAGTAAGAACTTTCATTGATAAGATAGATAAACACGTGATTAAAATAAATCTTTATACAGAAGGTTTAAACGAACGTATTGACAGCAACATAGAAACGGTACTTTACCGTGTTGTGCAGGAGTGCGTGAACAATGTTATTAAACACGCTAATGCAAGCCTGCTGGATATTTCGCTGATAAAAGACAATGATGGTATTAGTGTAACCATTGAAGACAACGGAAAAGGATTTGACACATCAGGCATTACAGAGTTTGAAGGTATTGGGCTGAAGAATATCAAAAGCCGCATAGATTTTTTGAAAGGAACGATTGAATGGAACAGTGCGCCGGGAGGTGGTACATTGGTAGCCATGCATATTCCTGTATAAAAGTTGATTAAAAACTTTGATACTGATATTGTTCATGTCACAAGGTTTAAAAATTACAGAATTTTATACTATAGTTATAATGCAGGCATTGATAGGACGGGTTTAGCTGAAAAGAAAACAGAAAGTACAAGCGTGCGACGCAAGAAAAGCTTAATAGTAATTCAACAGTTGGGTTCAAAAGCATACTCATTATTTATCAATAGAAAACCTGTGCTTCTTTATACATGGAAAAAAATAAAATCAAAATTGCTATTGTTGACGACCACAGGTTAGTGATTGATGGCATAAGATCTTTGCTGGAAGATCATCCATCATTCAACATTATTGCCTGCTCTGATTCTGCAAAGAAAATGCTTGACATACTAAAACAGCAGCCTGTTGATATTTTACTTACCGATATTATGATGCCTGAGATGAACGGGCAACAACTTGCAAAGGAAGTGCGCAAGTTATTTCCGGCTATAAAAATTCTTGCACTTAGCATGAGTGGCGAAGGTGATATTGTTAGTGAAATGATCAACGATTCTGACATTGCCGGTTACCTGCTGAAGAATATCAGCAAAGAAGAACTCTCTGCCGCTATTTTGAAAATTGCAGGTGGCGGTATTTATTTTGATGAAAAGGTTCTGGAAGAACTGAACCGCTACAGTAATATGCGCAAACAAAATGATGAGGCGCATCTTACGCAAAGAGAAGTTGAGATTATACGGCTGATAGAAAAAGAAATGTCAAACAAAGAAATTGCCGATACATTATTCATCAGCGAACGAACTGTAGAAACACACCGCAAGAATATTTTCAGAAAAACAAAAACCAATAGTGTTATTGGCCTGGTAAAATATTCGTATGAGCATAAGCTGATATAATTTTTATAGCCCCAGATTAAAGCCAGCTTTTATACCGATCCATGACGCATAACCGGAAGGTTCCGGGCTTTTCCTGGTGAATCCATCATAATCAAGCTGCACTTCAAATGCGGTGAGTTTTATACCCACGCCTATATCACCGCTAAACGCCGAATAATCATACAGATCATTTTTTATTTTGCCTGCGCCAACATCGCCATGTAAGTAAATGAATTTTGAAAAAACATACTGACGTAACCCCACTTTCAATGGAACATAACTTGTTTTACCGGCTGTGTTTTTATCACTGTTAGAAAAAGAAGTGTAGCCAACAGTACCCACAATAAATGTTTTACCCCAGCCAACAGCGGCACCGCCTTCCACACCAACACCGTATTTATTATTGTCTTTAAAATTTTTATCAACCGGGTTGGCATACAAGCCATGTGCATATAAAAAGAAAAGTTTTTGAGCCCGCAGTTTACCCGGAACAAAACATGCAAAACAACCAGCCAGCAGGATCAGTAATTGCTTTTTTGCAAATGGTGTCATATCAAGGTATTTAGAAAATGAAATTAATTATTGCAACATACAAAATATTTATCTTGCAATAAACCTGCCACATGCTTTCTAAAAAAACGCTCTATGCATTTAAGGCCCTGATGTATCTCTCCCATGAGTACGATAAAGGTCCTGTGCTTATTGCAGACATAGCCCGAAAGAAGAAAGTACCGTTAAAATTTTTGGAGAATATTTTACTCGAATTAAAAAAAGCAGGTATACTCGAAAGCAAGAAAGGAAAAGGCGGTGGTTATTTTCTTGCAAAAGATCCGCATAATATTTTATTGGCCGATGTACTTCGCTTGGTTGATGGCCCCATTGCATTACTGCCTTGCGTAAGCCTTCATTTCTATCAAAAATGCAGCAACTGCGATGAAAAGAATTGCGGTCTTAACCGGGTAATGATAGAAGTACGGGATGCAAACCTTGCCATACTTGAAAAGAAAACCGTGGCCGATATTGCTGACATGTAATTTTATGAGCCGGGCTACATTATTACTATTAAACTTCGTTGCGTCGCACACTTATGCACCTTAACCATATTTGAACAAGGAAGTAATAACGTTGTCATTTCTGCTACTAATAATCTTTAAAGTAATTTCAATCTTCATTCGTCTTCATCAGCAATGGATGATGAACCAGCACATACAATCATGGCAGATAAACCAAAACAGAATGTTGTACAGGCCGTAAGAGATTATGGCAGAAAGCTGTTTGGATTTATCCGCGGAAGAGTGAACACAGACGAAGATGCAGAAGATATTTTACAGGATGTATGGTACCAGTTCTCCAACACTTCAGCAACTGAAACGATAGAACAGGTAAGCGGCTGGTTGTTTGCCGTTGCAAGAAATAAAATTACAGACCGCTACCGCAAAAAGCAACCCCAACTTATCGACGATCTAAGCTATGAAGACGAAGATGGTGAGCTGCATTTTACAGATATCTTACTTACAGACACAAATAATCCTGAAACAGAGCACATAAGGAATATATTCTGGGAAGAACTTTTTGTGGCCCTTGATGAACTACCCGAAAATCAGCGCAACGTATTTGTGCAGAATGAACTGGAAGACAAGACCCTACAGGAAATAGCAAACGAAAGCGGCGAAAATCTTAAGACCATTATCAGCAGGAAACGCTATGCCGTGCAGCACTTACGTAAAAGACTACAACATCTTTACAACGATTTAATCAACTATTAAATAACTTAGCAATGATGCAGAATAATTATAAACGTAGTCCGAAAAAATTCCTGCTATTCCCTCTATTTATTATTGCAGCAGCTTTGATAATGGGCGCGGTTGTTATGTTATTATGGAATGCAATACTGCCTTCGTTATTAAATATAAATGCCATTACATACTGGCAGGCTGTTGGGTTACTGGTACTATGCAAAATTCTATTCGGTAGTTTTGGAACACGTCGTCATAGTGGTGGGACACCTTTTAAAAAACCTTACTGGAAAGATAAATGGAGTGGCATGAGCGATGAAGAAAAAACCAGGTTCCGGGAAGAATGGAAAAAGCGTTGTGAGCAACGAAAAGGGTAAACAAAAAACATTTATAAGCCGCAGTTTAAAACTGCGGTTTTTTTATTTCAAAGATTTTAAAGTAATTCTTCCGGTTGCACGTCTTCCTTTATATACAATTATTAATAAAATTTAAAAACATGATACGTTCAATTTTCAAACCAATATTAATAGGAATACTTGCAGGTGCTGCTTTATTCTTTTTTGGCTTCTTTGTATTAAGGGTATTGCTATTCTTTTTTATTATCAGTGCTATCATCCGCTTTTTTGTATGGAGAAGATGGAGACGCGGTTATAGCAGGTTTTCTGCATATCAGCATATGCGTCCAACAAATATGTATAACGATACCGTTATTCATTTACGCAGAAAAAATGAAAGCGATCCCAACATCATTTCAATTGATTAAATAAAACACTATGCAACGAAGATCAGGCTTGCTTATTGGTTTAATAACAGCAGTGATAACATTTGCCACACTTACTGTATTTGCAAAACCATATTATGCATATGGAAAACGAAATCATAACTGCTGGCATAAGGAGCAGAGCACGCATACACAAAGCGATTCAGCAAAAAACAATCTATTAAAATAAAAACAAAACAACTATGTACGGAAGATGCAATGGAGCAGGTTACGGGCCTGCACACAGAAGAATGGGTCATCACTTTGACCACTATGGATTTGGAGGTTACAGGCGTCCAAAATATAATGTACCTGTAAACATTGAAGAGAAGGAAGATCACTATGAGTTAACCGTGTACGCAACAGGCTTTGACAAAGAGAATATCAAACTGTCTGTTGTAGATGATGTATTGTATATAACAGGTACAAGAACTATTGATGAAAACAACAAACCAAATTTTACCAAACAGGAATTCCCTGTAAAATCTTTTGAAAGAATTATTTCCTTAAACATGCAGGTAGATAGTTCAGGTATTAAAGCAAGACAGGAAAATGGTGTATTAATTGTAACGCTGCCAAAAACAGCGGAAGCACAAAGACCTGCACAGGAAATTAACGTGGATTAGTGATCAGTGTGATTTACAAAACAAAAGGCAACTGAATACAGTTGCCTTTTTTGTTTGAACATGTTCAATAGAAATATAATGTACAAGAGTGCGACGCAACGAAAGCTACATGCCTATTTAAAAGTTGGGTTCATAATTTTTTAACTGCGCTTGTAGTTATTGAAAATCCCAATCTATAACGCGGCGCAAATATTGTTTGTCCTGTATGATCCAGGTTACCTCATAACCCTCGCGGCCGTTGCCGTTGAGCATGTAAATATACATGCGATGATTGTCCCTTGAAAGATAAACACCCGTATTGCATTTTGTTTTTGCATTGGCGCCGGGATGACAAAAAGCAGGATCATAAAGATCTGTGTAAGCCGCGGCAGGAATGGTAATGGTATCTCTGCCCACAGTAATAAGCAAATATTGTATAGTGGTCTTTGGCATTTTGCCGATAGTACCATAATAAGGTTTGTTATCGATCTTGGTTACATACTTTTCATCGTAGAGTAATATTTTATGTTTTGCTTTATCGAAAGTTCCTGCTTTGATAACGATCTTAATATTATCTTTTTGAAACAATACAGAATCGTTGCCAAACGCAACAACCGGTATATAAGGCAGCGGCTCTTTACCTGATGCTTCATCAAGTCCGCCTAATGTAAATGTAGCAAGATCTGCACGCAGGTCTTTCTCTGTCATCTTCAAAAAATTTTCACGCTTGCTTCTGTAGTTTGGAATTTCATCATCCTGCGAAAATGCAACAGAAAAAATGAGAAGGAAAATAATACTGTAAAGTAGCTTTTGCATAGTGATCAGTAATAATTAGAGGAAAGGTATAATAGCTTATCCTGCTTTCAAAGTCCTTCTCCTTAAGGAGAAGGATTTAGGATGAGGTTTGCAGGTTTTTTAACATATCTTCCGTCATCTTCGGCAGATCATATTCATGATGCCAACCCCAATCATTTCTTGCAACTGAATCATCAATGCTTCCGGGCCAGCTGTCAGCAATAGCTTGCCGGTAATCGGGTTTATAGCTTACTTTAAATTCAGGGATATGTTTTTTTATTTCACTACTTATTTCTTCAGGTGAAAAACTGATACCTGCGATATTGTAAGAAGTACGAACAGAAATTTTATTTGCTGGCGCTTCCATTAATTCGATGGTTGCACGTATGGCATCAGGCATATACATCATGGGCAGGTAAGTTTCTTCTTTTAAAAAACATTCGTATTTTTTTTCTTCGAGTGCTTCATGAAAAATTTCCACTGCATAATCTGTAGTACCACCGCCGGGCGCCGATTTGTAGCTTATCAAGCCGGGATAACGCAAACTTCTTACATCAACACCATAACGTTTGAAAAAATAATTGCACCAGAATTCACCCGCATACTTGCTAATGCCATACACTGTTATGGGTTCAATGATGGTTTGTTGCGGGCAATTTTGTTTGGGTGATGTTGGCCCAAACACCGCGATACTGCTGGGCCAGTAAACTTTAGTCAGCTTTTCTTCACGTGCAATATCCAAAACATTCAGCAGGCTTTGCATATTCAGGCTCCATGCAAGATTGGGGTTCTTCTCTCCTGTTGCAGAAAGTATAGCAGCCAATAAATAGATCTGTGTAATATTTTGGCGTATCACCTGTACATGCAGCATTTCTTTGTTCATCACATCAAGCGATACATAAGGTCCTGTGCCTTTCAGCAGGTCGTTTTCTTCACGAAGATCGCTGGCAACAACATTTGCATTACCGTAAATTTTTCGTAGCGCCAATGTAAGCTCCACACCAATTTGTCCCGATGCGCCAATCACTAAAATTTTTTCTTTTATCATAGCAGGCAATTTAAAGCGGTAAAGATAAGAGAGCAGGAATAATTTTTTTGTTGTTTAAGATCATTATAGATATGAACGTACAAGAGTGCGACGCAACAACCGATGCCATACAATACAAAAGCCGGGACCACAAAAATCCCGGCTTTTATTTTATACAACTGGAATAATATCTATGATTCGTATTTTTTAAATATCACTGTTGCAATATGACCACCAAAACCAAAAGTATTACTCATGGCACATCGCACATCCCGTTTAACAGCAGTGCCCAGCGTAAGATCAAATTTACCTGCAAACTCAGGCTCTATGTCTTTTGAATTAATGGTTGGTGGAATTATACCATCAGTAATTGCTTTTACAGAAGCAATGCCTTCTATAGCGCCTGCTGCACCAAGTAAATGGCCCGTCATAGATTTGGTAGCACTTATATTAAGTTTAGCCTCATCGCCAAATACACGTTGAATGGCCTTCAATTCGCTGATGTCACCAACAGGTGTAGAGGTTGCATGTGCATTCATGTAATCAACATCAGATGGTTTAAGACCTGCATCATCCAATGCAGCCATCATACCCAAATATGCACCTGTGCCATCAGGATGTGTGCCTGTCATATGATAGGCGTCTGATGCCATACCACCACCGGCAACTTCTGCTATAATATTTGCACCGCGTGCCAATGCATGATCAAGACTTTCCAGCACCATTGCACCAGCTCCTTCACCTATTACAAAACCATCCCGGTTTATATCGAACGGACGGGAAGCCAGTTGTGGATTATCATTAAGATTCGATAAAGCTTTCATTACACTAAATCCTCCAACACATCCCAGAATTATGGGGTTCTCTGCACCACCTGTTACAACCATATCTGCTTTACCCCAACGGATATGATATAAGGCATCTACAATTGCTGTATTGGATGAAGCACATGCTGTAGCGGTAACATAATTTATACCCCGCAAACCATAACGAATAGAGATAATACCTGAAGCAATATTCATCAACATCTTGGGAATAAGAAAAGGATTGAAACGTGGCGTACCATCTCCTTTTGCAAATTCAATTATCTGGTCCTGGTAAGTTTGAATACCGCCATTACCAGAACCCCAGATAACACCAATGCGGTCTTTATTTACTGTATCAAAATCAATATTGGCTTGCTTAATAGCTTCGTCTGATGCTGCAATGGAAAACTGTGTATAGAGATCGTATTTTCTTGCTTCCTGTTTTTCTACATAATTCAGCGGATCAAAACCTTTTACTTCGCAGGCAAACCTTGTTTTGAATTTTGAAGCATCGAAACGTGTTATTGGACCGGCGCCACTTACACCATTTACAAGACCATTCCAATAATCATTTACATTATTACCAAGCGGCGTTATAGCGCCCATGCCGGTTATTACAACTCTTCTCATAAGTTCTTTTTCATTTAGTTTCTGCAGGGTTAACAAATAAATTTATGCGCCGCAAAATTATGTAATCATTCTGCTTGGTGCGCAAATAAATAATTAGTGTGGTAACGGTAAAATGGCCCTGTTATTATAGCAATAACACTTTTAATGTCTAAAACTAACAGTAATTATTTTTTTATTACCAGCTGCAGTTAACAGTGGCATCGGTTGTTGTGTCACTCACTTGTACGTTTGGAAAAGCCGTCGACACTTGGCGGTCGACTGTGGATAAATGAATAAACAGTACAACAGTGCGACGCAAGAAACGATGCCATAAATTCTTTTGCCTGGTTCAAAATAAATACTCTCTGCCTCTGCGTCTTTGCGGTTAATAAAAAAAGGGGCCCGGAGAACCGGAACCCTTCTTAATGCACAAACGAGAAAACAAAATTTATATAAATTAATTACCAGTTACTAAACCTTAAGCCAATGGCATATGGATATTGCTTAAGGCCATTTTCGTGCAGCGGATTAGTGCTGTAGCTTCCATATAATCTTATGGGGCCAAGGCCTGCCTCTGCTATGTATGCTATGCGCCAGGGATCAATACCAATATCTCCTCTTATCTTTTGTTTGCCGCGCTCATTGCTTATTTGTTTGGTATGGCTGTTATAAAGGTAGCCTGCACTTACACCAACACTAAAACTAAGTCCGCGCCGCCTGTTTGGAAAAGGATCAATATTCAGCATCACCGGCACAGTAACATAACCAGTCATCAGTTTATTTTTAGAGAAGCTGATGGTATCTCTGAATATATAAGCATCGGGGCTTTTCTTGTAAGTTATATTGGTGGAATATTTATAGTTATACATTTCAAGACCTATACCATACTTAAGGTTTACCACATGCTTCGTAATATTCAGCTTTTGCATGAATAACCAGATGTTAACATTGGAAGATTTAGTGTTTCTAAGATCAAGGTCTCCGCCGGTAAAATCTTCTTCGCCCGGTGCTGCATGTAAATATGCATTTGCTTCAGGTGAACCGTACACTGTTTTATCTCTCCAGTTGGCAAAGCCAAGATCGAAAATTAACCAGTTGGTGCTTATGTTTGAACGGTGCCATGAATGACCGTTGTAGTTTGAAGATGATGACCCATTATCTTCACCAATAGTTATATCGATAGAATATTTTTTTTGCGGCAAAGTATCGGGGGCATTTTTAGATTTATTCTTTTTTATGATGATAAAATTGCCAACCTTAATGGTATCTGGTTCATTGGGTCTTGTTGTATCCGCCTGGGCAAAACTCTGGAATGCCAGCAGTAAAAATGCTGCTGTGTAAATAACGCTCTTCATATCATTCTTTGATTAAAAATTTGTATTAATTGGTATTTAATTCAAGATTGGCAATCTGCAGTTTGCCATCTTTATTGGCAGATGCTTCTTTGGATCTTCCCGCAAAGAGGCCACCTACTTTCTTCACAAATCCACGGACCTTGTTTTTATTGATCTGCATGGAACCGAGGTATAGGGAATTACGTTCTTCGTCTTCATCTGTATTTAGTTCTTTATAGACTGCATTTTTTGCGAAGTTGTTCTTATCACCTGCATCCGGATTATTGGCAAAACGAACACCATTGTCATTAGCATGCTGCTCTTTATCTAAAGCAACTGAATAATCTGTAGTATTATTATTCTGTGTTGCAGTTGCGCCGATTATTGATACATTATTATGCACAGGTATTACATCAGGATTATTAATGGCAACTGTATTATCATTCTTCACAACAGGAGGAATAACAACAATATCTTGTGTTGTATTTACCTCTTTGCCTTTAACTGTTACAGTATTCTTTTTTTCTTTTATTGTTCCTGGTTTTATAGTAGCAACCACTTCTTCTTTATGCTGATTTTGTTCTTGCTTTGTTATTGTTTCCGGTACGACTTTCTTCTCTTCATTTGCGTTTACAGAAGCTGTATTGTCTTTTGCAGAATCAACTTTCTTAACCTCAACAACAGGTGTTGCAATGGTGTTTTTATCAGACTGAATCCACCATACCATCACAGCAATACCTATTATTGCTGCAGCCGCAGCAAAGCGAAGGAACAATGGTATAACTCTTCTTTCTTCTCTTCTTAGCAAGGATGCCTTGTCTTCAAAAACCACAACTTCAGGTTCCAGTACTGTTTGTTTTAGTAAGATAAATTCATCCTGAAACTGAGGATGCTGCAATACAAACTTCTCAACAGATTCTTCCTTGTCCTTATCAAGCTCTTTATCTATATACAGCAGAAATTGTTCTTCGTAATTATCTATGCTTATTGTATCAGCATTTTGCAGCAATGTATTTTTATACATAAATGGCAACACATCATCTGTAGCAAGTTTTGTCTGCAACAGTATATCGAGCTCAGGTGCAAGATCAGGGTTTTGCTTTGCAAACAATTCCACTGCCGCACGCTCCTCTGTTGTCAACTCATTGTCAACATACATTAGAAAAAGCTCTTCGTAGTTATGTCGGGTGATAATCATTTTTCTACATTCAATGGTTAAGGTAATTTCATTTCTTACATCACATTTTCCGGGCTCACCAAATAATTCCTTAATGCCAGTCTTGCCCTGTGTAAATATACTTTAACCTGGCCTTCATTTAATCCTGTTATTTGCGCAATTTCATCATAACTGTAACCTTCATAATCTTTCAGCATTACCAGGCTTTTTTGTACTTCATTTAAACGGTTCAGTGCTTCATGCAATGCTTTTTTCATATTATGTACGGGTTGGTGCGCTACTTTGGCTTCTGCCGAAAATTCTTCCTGCAGGTGAATTCTTTTTGCCTTTCTTAAATGGTCAATCATCTGGTTGTATGCCACCGTAAACAAATAAGATTTACTCTTGCTTGTCTCTACTGCATCCCTGTTGCGCCAAAGTTTTTCAAAAGCACTCTGCACCACGTCCTTCGCGTCCTCTTCATGTCGTAAATTTTTTACGATGAAGCGAAAAACATTATCCGCATATTGATGTACACATTCGTTGTATTCCCGTTCCGTCATAAACAGTGTTTCCTTGTTGGTGCATTAAAAGTACACCTGTTATACGTGCCAGCGTTTTGAATGTTACAGGAAAGGAAGGATTTTTTTGTAGCTGGGCTATAATGCACTGTGGCATAGCCTGTTGCGTCGCACTCTTGTACGTTCTGAACATTGAGCAACAGGTTTGTAGATTGTTCAAATAAAGCCGTAAAGTTTAATAGTAAAGTGGCAACTTAAACCTTGCAAGTATATGTTCATCCAGGTGCCTTTGATACCAGTCATTAAAAACAAATTCCAGTTCCTGTACCTCAGTAGTGCCAAAATAATGATGCCTGTATTGTTTTATTTTTTCCAGAAAAGCATTTGAGTTTTTTATGGGATGCCTGAATCGTACAACTGTAGAATGTGCAGTATGTATCTGGTAGCGTTTGTCTATGGAAGTTTCAAGGTTGCAATTCTTAAAATTATCCCGCAGGTTATTTCTTATTTTTTCGATCTCATCACCGGCATAACCCTGTATCATAATGCAGGCTGGAGATGCAGTTATACCTTCAAACATTATGGGGAAGGAATGAATGTTTTTTAGGGACTTACGTATAACATCTATATAAGCATCAGTATTTATATTGCTTAGTTTAAATCCGTCGTAACAAGAGATAATTGATAGTATAGTTACATGTACATCATCAAGAGGATAATAATATTGGTCAGGCTCTGTTTGCCTGAGATCATTCAGCATTTTTGTTATTTCCAGCTGGGTTTCGATTGAAGGCTTTGCTATCAGCGTTACACCAAACCTGTAATCTTTAACCGAATCAATTAAAGTATCATACTCAAACATATTCCTTTCGAAATGATGAAATGCTTCATTCCACATGTTTGTATAATGCTCTTTTAATTGCATAGCAGTTGGTTGTATGATGTTAGAGCATTTGAATTATTATTTCTATTTGTCTTGTTGTACGATACCACCTGCTGATACATGCACAACAAGTACAAGAGTGCGACGCAAGAGAAGCTTAATATATGTGCCCTACACCCGGTACATAAAATTATTATAAATCTTCTTCCCGTTCTAACATAAGTATAGCTCCCTGCGGCACTATAAAATACTTCTCGCCTTCGTAAATTACTTCAGTGGCGCCACTTACTAAAAAAATAGCAAGATCTCCTTCCTTTGCCTGCAGTGGAACATATTTCACCTGCTCTTCTTCACCTTTCCATGATTCATTTTCTATAGGCATAGGAATGGCATAACCCGGGCCTGTTTTAATAACGTAACCCTGTTGTACTTTTTCTTTTTCCTGTACGCCTGGTGGCAGATACAGACCACTCGCTGTTTGCTCATTTGGTTTTGAAGGCCTTATCAGCAAACGATCTCCTATTACTATGAGCTTCTTAAGTTTATTATCGTGTGTTAACAACATATTGCGTATTTGTTTTGCAAAAATAAACACAAGGTTTAAACAATTGCTAACATAAAACATGCAAAAAACTTTTAATAATTGGAAATGCTTTAACAAAAAAATGCCCGATGTTTGTTCCGGCTTTTTAAAAGCATTATATTTAATTGAAAAAATTATACAATTATGGAAGGAAGTAAATACAAAATTTTGTTGTGTGAAGATGATCAGAACCTTGGCATGGTATTGAAAAATTATCTTGAACTGAGCGATTATGATGTAACACTTGAAAGGGATGGGCGTCTTGGCCTGGCTGCATTTCAGCGTGAAAAGTTTGATATATGCCTGCTTGATGTAATGATGCCAAATATGGATGGCTTTACATTGGCAGAAGAAATTCGTGACATAGATCCGGAAGTTCCTTTGTTCTTTTTGAGTGCTAAAACAATGAAGGAAGATATCATTCAGGGTTATAAACTTGGTGCTGATGATTATATCACCAAACCTTTTGACAGCGAAGTGTTGCTTTTAAAAATAAAAGCAATTCTAAAACGCAACGAAGAACTGAACAGGGAAAGTGAGAACATGCAATTTGATCTTGGGCGTTATCATTTTAATCCAAAGCTTCGTGAACTGATACATGATGGTAAAACTCAAACACTTTCTCCCAAAGAAAATGAATTGCTGAAAATGCTTGCGGAGCATAAGAATGATCTTCTACCAAGAGAAAGAGCATTGAAAAAAATATGGGGCAGCGATACATATTTTAATGGCCGCAGTATGGACGTTTATATTGCCAAATTGCGCAAGTATCTAAAAGATGATGAACAGATCGAGATCGTAAATATTCATGGTAATGGATTCAGGTTGGTTGCACCTTAGTTTAGTGACAAGTAAAGTAATTATAAAATAAAGAAGGTGATGCAAGTGCATCACCTTCTTTATTTATTATTAAATCTTTTACAATAAGATTGTACTTAATTCATTTTTCTTTTAAGTGTGCTTACCTGTTCCTGTAAATTACTTACCAAACCCGCAAGTTGGTTTACATCCCAACGCTGCATAGTATTGGCTTTGGTAATAACCATCTGTGCTCTCCATACTTCCATAATGTCCTCGGTATTTACATTATAAGGCGAGTACTGAGGATTATCGCTTACAAGAGTTAATTTATTTTTCAGGCGATTATTCTTCATGATGCGTTTGTAAACGATGCCTTCGCCCTTTGATACCACTATATAAGTATTATTGGCTTTTACATCTTCCACATCTTCTATTTTTTCGCCTACAATAACACTACCGCTTGGCGTAGGCAGCATACTGTCTCCTACAATTTCAAAGGCCCGGAAATTACCAGAGCCGAGCATGGGAAGTGTAAACGTATTGAGTTCATCTATAAACTCAGGGTCTGCATAACCGGCAAGATACCCTGCGGCTGCTTTCACAGGAACAAATTGTATGACCTGGGTTTCAGCAGCCATTTTTAACTGGCGGCGTTTGTCTAAATAAGAACCGGAGCCCTTTGAGGCTGTAAGATCTTTCAGCAAAAGCTCATCGAGGCTTAGTTTAAAAATATTGCACAGATTTTCCAAAACATCCAGCCTTGGTTCGGCGCGTTCTTCTTCATAAGCGCCAATAAGAGAACGCTTGATCTTAAGTTTGTTCGCAAACTCTTCCTGAGTCCATCCACGCAGCTTGCGCAGGTAACGGAGATTTTTTCCGGCATAACTCATAGCTAATGCATTTAGCGCAAGTTACTAATTTTTTTAGTTTGTCAAAATATTTTTTCTGAGATTTTTCATGAGCTAGGCAACTGTATTTCATGGTTTCTTTGTTGCGTCGCACTCTTGTACTGTTTATCCTTGCTCAACAAAGAACAGAATGTAAAAGTGTGCGACGCAACGAAACCTTAATAGCGGTAATAAAGCCTGGCTCATAAAAGAAAAACCTTCTCTGTTATTTGAGAAGGCTTTTATACAACAATTAATTTTTCATCTATACTTCGCGGCCATGACAGTTCTTATATTTCTTTCCACTACCACACGGACAAGGATCATTTCTTCCGATTTTAGGACCAACCTTTACAGGCTCCTGTTTTACCGGCGATGGATCGTGATATTGATCTCGCTCATTGGCAGCATAATCTTCTCCGGCAGCTTCAACTTCTGCTTTGTTAGAGCGCATACGGCTCATGTCTGTTTTTTGTTCGCGACCTTCTTTTATATCTGCAGGGCGTTGTTCTACAGGAATATCTGCGTGACAAAGGAAATTTACGATGTCTTTATTTACACCGCTATCCATTTGTTTAAAGAGCATGTACGCTTCGCCTTTATAAATAACCAATGGATCTTTTTGTTCATAGTATGCAGTTTGTACACTTTGCTTAAGATCGTCCATTGCGCGCAAATGTTCTTTCCATGCATCATCAATAAAAGAAAGCGTAATCGTTTTTTCAACCGCATTAACCATTTCTGCACCTTGTGAAGATAAAGTCTTATCAAGATTGGCGAGTACCTGTAAACCTCTTCTGCCATCTGTAAATGGTACCACCACATTTTGTATATGTGCACCCTGACCTTGTCTTATGTTTGCAAACACAGGCAACACACGTTTAGCTATATCCTGGCGTTTATGCTGGTAATTTGTGGATGCTTCGTTGTATAGTTTATCTGAAAGGCTGGTGCTGCTTTCTTTATTAAATTCCTCTGCAGTTATAGCAGTGTCCATTCCAAAATTCACGATTACTTCAAGACGGAAGCCTTCAAAATCATTGTTCTCTTTAAAAGTATTTACCAGTCCTTCGGCCACATCGTAAAATGCATTATCAAGGTCAAGCGCAAGACGTTCTCCAAATAATGCGTGGTTACGTTTTGTATAAACAACGGTACGTTGCTTATTCATTACATCATCATATTCAAGCAAACGTTTACGAATACCAAAGTTGTTTTCTTCCACTTTCTTTTGTGCCCTTTCAATGCTCTTGGTGATCATACTGTGCTGGATAACTTCGCCTTCTTTATAACCGGCAAAATCCATCACCTTAGCAATACGTTCACTGCCAAACATACGCATCAGGTCATCTTCCAATGATACATAGAATTGAGTTGAACCAGGATCTCCCTGGCGCCCTGAACGGCCACGCAACTGCCTGTCTACACGACGACTTTCATGGCGCTCTGTTCCGATAATAGCAAGGCCTCCAGCTTCTTTTACACCGGGCCCGAGTTTAATATCGGTACCACGACCTGCCATGTTAGTGGCAATAGTAATGGCACCTGCTAAACCAGCTTCTGCAACTACCTGTGCTTCTCTTGCGTGCTGCTTTGCGTTAAGCACATTGTGTGGAATTTGCTTTTGCTTCAGCATACGGCTGAGCAATTCACTTACTTCGACCGAAGTAGTGCCAACCAGCACCGGGCGCCCAGCATTACGCAGTTCTTCTATTTTTTCAATAACAGATTTATATTTCTCACGTTTGGTTTTATACACAAGATCTTGTTCATCTGTGCGGATTGCAGGAACGTTAGTAGGAATGGTTACAACATCTAATTTATAAATGCTCCAAAATTCACCTGCTTCCGTTTCCGCAGTACCAGTCATACCACACAATTTATGGTACATACGAAAATAATTCTGCAGCGTAACGGTGGCATAGGTCTGCGTAGTAGCTTCGATCTTTACATTTTCTTTTGCTTCGAGTGCCTGGTGCAAGCCATCGCTGTACCGGCGGCCATCAAGAATACGACCTGTCTGTTCATCAACGATCTTTACAGCGCCATCTAAAACAACATATTCAACATCTTTATCAAATAAAGTATATGCTTTTAGTAATTGCTGCACAGTATGAATACGATCGCTCTTAACACCATATTCATTTAGTAATACTTCCTTCTGCTTCATCTTCTCTTCCTGAGGCAATGCTGCATTTGTATCTATAGAAGCAAGATCAACACCAATATCAGGAATAATAAAGAAATGAGGGTCTTCACCGGCACCTGTAATAAGCTGAATGCCTCTGTCAGTTAACTCAACAGAATTATTTTTTTCATCAATGTAGAAATATAATTCTTCATCGGCCTTGGGCATTTCTTTTTGCTGATCTGCGAGATAATAATTTTCTGTACGCTGCAATTTCTGACGAATACCCGGCTCACTCAAAAACTTGATCAATGCACTGCTTTTTGGCAAGCCACGGTGTGCACGGAATAATGCCAGGCCACCATCTTTGGGGTCATCATTACCTTCTGCAATTTTTTTCTTTGCTTCATTCAGGAATTGATTGGTAGCCCGCTTTTGAGCATCTACCAATTTTTCAATTCTTGGTTTAAGATCAAAAAATTGCTGTGTATTATCACTGTGTCCAACAGGACCAGAAATAATCAGCGGCGTTCTTGCATCGTCAATCAACACCGAGTCAACCTCATCCACCATCGCAAAATGATGTTTACGTTGCACCATTTCATCAGGATTATGCACCATGTTATCGCGGAGATAATCAAAACCAAATTCGTTGTTGGTACCATAGGTTATATCTGCGAGATAAGCATTGCGACGTTGTTGTGTATTAGGTTGATGTTTATCTATACAGTCTACTGTTAATCCTAACCACTCATAAATTGTTCCATTCCACTCCGAGTCACGACGCGCCAGGTAATCGTTCACCGTTACAATATGAACACCCTCACCAGCCAATGCATTCAGGTAAGCAGGTAATGTGGAAACCAGTGTTTTACCTTCACCCGTTGCCATTTCAGAAATCTTTCCCTGGTGCAATACTATACCACCGATCAACTGAACACCATAATGCACCATGTTCCAGGTTACCTGTCCGCCTGCGGCGGTCCATGTATTACTAAAAAAAGATTTATCACCTTCAATCTTTATGTAGTCTTTTTTTACACTAAGCTCACGGTCCAGTTCTGTAGCTGTTGCTTCCAGTTGTGTATTTTCTTTAAACCTGCGGGCCGTTTCTTTTACAACTGCAAATGCTTCAGGAAGAATTTCCTCCAGTGCTTCTTCAATCTTTTTATCGCGGTCCTTTTTAAGCGCGTCCACTTCCGTATAGATCTCGTCTTTTGACTGTATGTCAGATTCAGGTAAAGACTCTGCCGTGTTCTTTCTGCCTTCAATAACATCATCAATTTCTTTGATATGCTGTGCTATGCGCTGTTTAAATTCCTGAGTCTTTTGCCTCAGTGCATCATTTGAAAGAGATTGGTATTGCTGAAAGTATTGGTTGATCTTAGCCACAATAGGCTCAAGTTGTTTTACATCTTTCTCGCTTTTGTTACCGCCTATAAGTTTCGAAATAAACTTCAACATATCCGTGTTATTGGGTATTGATAATAGTATGTTTTATTAAGACCTTCACATTGCCAAAAATCATGCTATCAAGCGCTTATGGTCAAAATGGCAGCAGGTCTTATTTTAAGGCGCCAAAGGTAAACAATTTGCCCGGAGTGTAGCTAAAAGTGAAACAGTATGCACAGTTTAGACAATAATTAACCAAAGATGCGTTTATGAGTTTATTCTGAACAGACTTATGTAACCGGGATTTGTATACAGGCTTCCGGGTCTTAATGAAGTTGAATTTGATCTAAGCACCTGGTGCAATGGGCATCGTTGGTTGTGTCACTCACTTGTACGTTCTATAATGACTCGTCAAAGAAGAATGGTAAGAGCGAGAGTGCGACGAAACATAAGTATTATAGCACTGTAAAAGGCTGTTTCAAAAAGATTAACCAAAAAATTTCAATATCAACCAAATCTCTGCAGCATGAAAAAGTTTTTGTTTATCTCCGTAGTGTTTGCCATCAGTCTCGGGTTAAATGCGCAAAAAACGGGTATTTTAACCAATCAGAAAGATGCCTGGGGTCTGTTGTATACCTATACTGGTGAAGTTGTAAACGGTAAAGCAAATGGTATGGGTGTTGCAAAATATGCATCAGGAAATGTGCTGAGGTATGTAGGGAGTTTTATGAATGGTACTTACAACGGTAAAGGCACCATGTTCTTTGATGGTGGAGCATTTCTTACCGGCACCTGGAAAAATGGAAAGCTCAATGGCAAAGGGGCAAACTTAAATGGTGACGGAAGTCTCTATATTGGTGACTTTGCAGATGGACTTAAAAACGGTCAGGGTTTACTTATTTACAAAGACAACAGTTTTGTTAAAGGCAATTATAAAAACGATAAAATGAATGGCCGTTGTATTAACCTATGGACGGATGGCACGATTATAAGCGATATTATTTATGCTGATGATAAAAGAAACGGCACCGGTTATCAATATGAAGCCAAAGTAAAAAAATTATATGAAGGTGAGTGGAGAGATGACAAGTGGGTTCAGGCAACTACCCCAAATTTTAGTAGCTTTTTAAAGTCGGCTTCTTTTATTGGTGAAAATACCACGGACCATGTTTTAATGGGGCCTGTCAATTCGAACCAATATTTAGTAGATACTTCATATTATTATGATCAGAACGCACATAAAAGATATTTTGGCTTTTATGAAAATGGACACATGAGGAACGGACTTATTATTAGAGACGACAGCACACGTTTTTATGGTCCATTAGGCACCAAAGGTGCAAATGGCTATTCTTATGATTTCAAATTTGGAAAATACTATTCCGAAGGAACCTATACAGACGATTACCTAAATGGTGAGATTGTTGATATTGATCTCGAAAAGAAATCTGCTTATTATGGCAATGCAATACAAGGTGAATTCACCGGAAAGGCATATTTCTTTAATGAAAGTGGAAGCATGTATTCCGGCGATTACGTAAAAGGAAGGTTTTCAGGCAATGGCTACCGCCTGGAAACTTCTGGTAAATATACTTCAGGAACGTGGAGTGATGGTAAAGTAATTAACCTTAATACCCTTATTACTTCTAAGGGAGATGTTATAACAGGTTCCCCCAAAACATTAGCAGAAGCAATAAACAATATCATTAAAGATTATCCCACTAATTATTATGATGACATTGCAGGCGATATTGTTGATGATTATGATTTGCTAGATCAGTTTGAGGATCAGGATACTTCTTCTTACCTTGATTATTCTTATACCTTGTTTCAGGTGCCGGGTAGTGTAGAAAAAAATATCATTGCGACGGATTTTGATCTTGTTACTTATTATTACGCAAAAATGTTAGAAACCGATGATGCGGCTAAGGCTACTGCTAAGTATAAAGACCTGGCTGGTCAATTGCAGAATCTTGTTATTGCTAATTCATATTACCCAACTAAAGTTAAGCTACAAGGCACTGTAACTGCACCTAATAATTCAAACGACAAGACCGAAACAGAATTTTCTTTACCATCTGGTTCAGACAGTTTTATTTATTTCAAAATATGGCTTACGCTTTTTAAAAATGCCGATGACAAATATGTAGTAAGCATTTCGATGGGTGAAAAAGAGTAATGGTTTTTCCAAAAGGCAGAATGATTACTATAAATGACCTTGAAAGAATATAGGTTGAATTGAAAGATGATAATAGCAAAACAAAAACTACGTTATAGAGTCTATATTGCTGGTATTAGATTTTTTCCTGCGCCATAACGCATATACAATCAGTGTAAGTAGCATGGCGGTTCCAACCCCAATAAGCACTTCATTCTTTTTCCATAAATGTTTCAACTCTGCGCCTGTTGTTGTTTTTGCAACAGGCTCTTGTGCCATACCATTATTAGTTGTAAGTAAAAAAGCTACAAAGCAAACAATCAGAATTATTCTTACCCGGTTTTTTTTCTTTTGCACAATGCAATGGTTTCGTTAGAAAATAGTTGCAGAAATTATAGCAGATAATTAAAGTTAGTAATTACTACCCAAATAAATAATCATAAAAAAGCAATATTTACAGATAAGTTCTCTTAAAACAATTTTTTAGAAGCCGGCTGTTGAGCTTTATGGCATCGGCAGTTGTGTCACTCACTTGTACGTTCCGAAATTTGCTGAACAAAAAACAAGACGCACAAGTGAGTGACACAACCAAAGCTTTATAGTACCATTGTAGCTAAGTTTATAAAAATCCACATAGTTGAAAACACGCTTAATAATTTCACCTGTTTCCGTTAACTTTGCCGCCGATTTCAGGTTCCTTTTGTTTACGAATAGATTTAAGTATTCGTAAATGGCTGAATCTTAAAACTTTACAACAATGGCTGGTCAGTTAAAAGAAGTTCGCAACCGCATAAAATCAGTACAAAGCACACAGCAAATAACCAAGGCTATGAAGATGGTAAGTGCCGCCAAACTGCGCCGCGCTCAGGATGCCATTATACAGATGAGGCCTTATGCACAGAAACTGCAGGAAGTATTGAGCAATATAGTAAGCAATT
Source organism: Panacibacter ginsenosidivorans (assembly GCF_007971225.1). Taxonomy (NCBI): domain Bacteria; kingdom Pseudomonadati; phylum Bacteroidota; class Chitinophagia; order Chitinophagales; family Chitinophagaceae; genus Panacibacter; species Panacibacter ginsenosidivorans. Next base: position 2,131,785 of record NZ_CP042435.1, read on the forward strand.
CTGATGGCGATGTAAGTATAAAACTTGCAGAAGAAAGACCAGTTGAAAAGGTTCTATTTATAGTTATTACCAGCGACCGTGGTCTTGCAGGAGCTTATAACACCAATATTATAAAAACTGCCAAGCTAACCATTGAAGAAAAATATGCTGCACAGTTCAAAAAAGGAAATGTAACCATCTGGAATATTGGGAAAAAAGGGTTTGAAAGTTTAAGCAAAAGCGGTTACAAGACTGATGCTGCTTATAAAGATATTTTTTTGAACCTTACATTTGAAAATGTACAGGCTGCATCTGTTGCTGCGATGAAAGCTTTTGAGAATAAAGAATTTGATGCAGTAGAGATCGTGTATAGCGAATTTAAAAATGCAGCTACACAACGTTTCCAGAGCGAGCCATTTCTTCCCATTCCTAAAGTAGAAAAGAAAGCAGGTGCTAAAAAGGCCGATTTTATTTTCGAGCCTAACAAAGAACAACTCATTGCAGAGTTAATGCCAAAGATTCTAAACACACAGTTATACAAAGCTGTATTAGATGCGAATGCAAGTGAACATGGCGCACGTATGACGGCAATGGATAAGGCAAGCGAAAATGCCAATGAATTGCTTAAAGCACTAAAAATCTCTTACAACCGTGCACGCCAGGCAGCCATTACAACTGAGCTGACAGAAATAGTAAGCGGCGCAGCAGCTCTGCAAGGCTAATTATACAATTTGAAAATATAAAGATTTGAAAATGTTTTAGCAGAAAATATTCTGCATTGTTTTCAAATTTTCAAATTCACCACATGGAACTTTCCCAGATAATACCTCATATAGAAGCATTGATCTTTGCCAGTGAAAAACCATTGACAAGCCTTGAGATCGTTGAACTCATCAACAATGCTTTTGGTTTTATGGAAGAGCGTATTATGCCCGACCAGGTGGAGAGTTGTATAGAAGGTATCAAAGAAAAATACCAGAGTGAGTTTTACCCATTTGAAGTAAGAGAAAGTGGCGGTGGCTGGCAGTTTCTTACAAAGAAAGATTTTCATAAAACATTGGCTCAACTGAATGGTGAGAAATTCCTGAAACGCTTATCCACAGCAGCGTTGGAAACATTGGCTATTATTGCTTATAAACAACCGATCACCAAGGGTGAGATTGAAGGTATCCGTGGTGTAAACAGCGATTACAGTATTCAAAAATTGTTGGAAAAAGAATTAATACTCATAAGTGGCCGTAATGAAACCGCACCGGGCAAACCATTGGTCTACGCTACTTCTAAAAACTTCATGGATTATTTTGGTTTGAACTCAACCGATGATCTGCCTAAAATAAAAGAGGTGCTTGCTGAGCAAATGGTTGAACCCACTATTGTAAGCGCAGAAAATTTATCAGAAGAAGAAATACCTGCAGAAATACCATTGCTTTCTGTAGATAGTAACGGAGACCTGGTATTGCATGCAGAAGATGACGAAGCAATTATTATAGAAGAAACAATTGAGATAACATTGGATGAAGATGTTGAAACAGCCGGTACTTCAGATGAACCTGACGAAGAAAAGAATAAGAAAGATCTAAACGAAAGCGATGATGAAGTAGCCGATGATAATGAAAATTCAAAAGACTAATATAACGGCCCTTCAATGAAGGGCTTTATTTTTATAATCCATTTATTAAATCAATCCCCACTCATATCGTATCTTCGAAATTATGTCGCAGCAACTAACAAAAGAACAACTGATCAGTGTAGCTAATGAGTATGGTACACCGGTATATGTTTATCACGCAGAAAAAATAGAAGAGCAGCTTAATGAACTAACCAATGCGTTCAAAGATTGTAATGCAAAGTTTTTTTATGCCTGCAAGTCGCTGACCAATATCAATATTTTAAAACTTATAAAGCAGTACGGTGCCAACCTTGATTGCGTAAGCATTAATGAAGTGAATCTTGGTTTAAAAGCCGGCTTTGCACCAAAACAAATTTTATTTACACCAAACTGTGTTGACTTTGAAGAGATCGAAGCAGGTATTGCATTAGGCGTTAATGTAAATATTGACAACATTTCTTTACTTGAAAGGTTTGGTAATAAATACGGGCATACTTATCCTGTTTGCATTCGTTTAAATCCACATATAATGGCGGGTGGGAATTTTAAAATTTCTACGGGCCATATCGACAGTAAGTTTGGTATTTCCATTCACCAGATGCGCCACATAGAACGTATTGTAAAAACAACCAACATACACGTTGCAGGACTGCATATGCATACGGGTAGCGAGATAAAAGATGTAAATGTATTCCTGCAGGGTTTGGAAGTAATGTTTGATATGGCGCGCCATTTTCCAAAACTCGAATTCATTGATCTCGGCAGTGGTTTTAAAGTGCCCTACCAGGATGATGATGTAAAAACAGATGTTGCGTCGCTTGGCAAAAAAGTTGCTGAGGCATTTGCAGTGTATGAAAAAGAGAATGGTCGTAAATTAGAAATCTGGTTTGAGCCGGGAAAATTTCTGGTAAGTGAATCTGGTTATTTTGTAGTAAAGGCAAATGTGATCAAACAAACAACAGCTACTGTTTTTGTTGGCGTAAACAGTGGCTTTAATCATTTGATACGCCCTATGTTTTATGAAGCGTACCACCGCATTGAAAACATCAGCAACCCAAATGGCCCTGAACGTATTTACACCGTTGTAGGTAATATTTGTGAGACAGATACTTTTGCATGGGATCGCAAACTGCGTGAAGTACGTGAAGGTGATTTTCTTGTGTTTTACAATGCCGGCGCTTATGGTTTTGAAATGAGCAGTAATTTTAATAGTCGCCTCAAACCCGCAGAAGTATTGATAAAAGATGGCAAGGCTTATTTAATAAGAAAGCGTGATGAGTTTGCTGATCTGCTGAAGAACCAGGTAGAAGTGTTGTAAGAAAATGTGCAGATGTGCGAATATGCAAATGTGAAAATTAAAGAAAATGATGATACCAGCTTTTGTATTTTATGGCATCTTCGTTGCGTCGCAATCCTTTCATCTTTCAATCATAGATTGAGCAATAAAAGAAATCTGGAAATAAAATATTCCCCTTTAGGGATTAGGGCATGATCGAAATAAAAAATATAAAAAAGTCCTTCGGCGATAAGATCATCATTGATGATATAAGCGCTGTAATGGAAGCCGGGAAATGCAATCTTATCATTGGCGCCAGTGGTAGCGGCAAAACCGTGCTCACCAAATGTATGGTAGGTTTGTTTCATCCCGACAGCGGCGAAATTTTATACAGCGGCGAAAGTTTTGGCGCTATGGACGATGAGCACCGCAAAATGCTGCGCCAGCAGATTGGCATGCTCTTCCAGGGCTCTGCATTGTTTGATTCCATGACAGTAGAACAGAACGTAATGTTTCCGCTGGAAATGTTTTCAAGAGATAATTATAAAACAAGAAAGAAAAGAGTAGATGAGGTACTGGCACGTGTAGAACTGAAAGATGCACATAAGAAATTCCCTGCAGAAATAAGTGGCGGTATGAAAAAGCGTGTGGGTATAGCACGTTCTATCGTACTCAATCCAAAATATTTGTTCTGCGATGAGCCCAACTCCGGTCTTGATCCGCAAACATCTTTGGTAATAGATAAGCTTATCAAGGAGCTTACCAATGAGTTTAATACCACTACTATTGTTGTTACGCACGATATGAACAGTGTAATGGAAATCGGCGATCATATTGTTTATTTATACCAGGGCAAAAAAGAATGGGAAGGCTCTAACAAAGAGATCATCTTCAGCAAGAGTGATAAACTGAACAAGTTCATTTTTGCGTCAGAATTTTTGCAGGATGCAAAAGACATGCGCATGCTGGAAATGAAAGGCAAAATTGACAACGACAGAAATATGGAAGATCTGTTGAACAGCCCCGGCTCGCTGATGGATAACCTGGAGAAATAGTATTCAACGCAAAGGCGCTAAGGCTCAAAGAGATTTTTCCTTCTTTTGCCACTCCCTGTCTCTGCGGTTTTTATTTGCTCAATAGTATATCAAACGTACAAGAGTGCGACGCAACGAACGCTCAATAGTTTTATTAAAGCCAGGCTCATAAAAACCCCTTTCAAATACAATCATATCCACACTTTATACATGCCGGGTAATTTTATGTTTTAATAAGGTTGCATACCCTTAATTTTGCGCAATCTTTCAAGAAATGAATCATACAATTTCCTCCAACGAGTCTATTCCATCGCAGAAAAAGAAAATTATTGTTTTAGGCAGCGGTCCCAACAGGATTGGCCAGGGAATCGAGTTTGACTATTGCTGTGTGCATGGTCTGCTGGCAATAAAAGAATGTGGTTATGAAGCGATCATGATCAATTGCAACCCCGAAACAGTGAGCACCGATTTTGACATGGCCGATAAATTATATTTCGAGCCGGTTTATTGGGAACATCTCTGGGAAATTATTGAACTGGAAAAACCAGAGGGTGTTATTGTGCAGCTTGGCGGGCAAACAGCTTTAAAACTGGCAAAGAAGCTTACACAGAAAGGTATTAAGATCATTGGCACTTCCTTCGACAGTATGGATATTGCCGAAGATCGTGGCCGTTTTAGTGACCTGCTGAAAGACCTCGATATTCCTTACCCGGCATATGGAACCGCTTATACAGCTGATGAAGCGATTGAAGTGGCCAATAATGTTGGCTACCCCGTGCTGGTGCGGCCAAGCTATGTGTTGGGCGGGCAAAGAATGCGCATCGTGATCAATGATGATGAGGTAGAAAAAGCGGTGATCAGTTTGCTGAAACATATTCCTAACAACAAGATACTGATCGACCATTTCCTGGATCGTTGCCAGGAAGCTGAGATCGATGGCATATTTGACGGCGAAGATTTTCATGTGATGGGCGTGATGGAGCATATAGAACCTGCAGGTATCCACAGTGGCGACAGTAATGCGGTGTTACCGGCTTTCAACCTTACACCACTCGTTATAACAACGATGGAATATTATGCTGAAAAAATTGCAAGGGCATTGAATATACGTGGGCTCATTAACATACAGTTTGCGATAAAGAATGATAAAGTGTTTGTGATCGAAGCAAACCCAAGAGCCAGTCGTACCACGCCTTTCATCGCAAAAGCTTACCAGATTCCTTATCTTAATATTGCCACCAAAGTAATGATAGGTGCAGCAAAACTTAAGGACTTTACTTACGAGAAGAAGCTAAAAGGTTTTGCTATAAAAGAACCTGTGTTTAGTTTTAATAAATTCCCGAACGTAAACAAAGAACTGGGTCCTGAAATGAAGAGTACAGGCGAAGCAATCCGATTTATAAAAGATCTGCGTGATCCATATTTCAGGCAACTGTATAAAGAAAAGAGTATGTATTTGAGCAAGTAGAATATTCATAAGATATAATAAGAGCCGGTCATTATTGAACCAGCTTTTGTTTTTTATGGCGCCGTCTGTTGTGTCACTCACTTCATCGTTCACAGCTTTATTCGGCAAGCTCAAAGCACTACCCCGCAGAACATATATATCTTTTTATCCTTTATTAATCAGCAGCTTAATATTAAACGGATACAATAAAATCCTTCCCTGCAATGTTATTACAGTGTGTAATTGTTATACTTTTATTGTCCAAATCCAATAATCGTTTTGAAGAGCCTGTATCGCTTTCTGTTTTTAGTATGTTTATCATACTGCACGGTATCTTGTTTTGCCGCTGATTCGTCTGCTGTTTCTTATGCCCATAAGGGAATACTCGATTTAAGAAGTTATAATTTTAAAGAAAAAAATATTGTCCCACAGGGAGAATGGGGCTTCTACTGGCACCAACTACTCACACCCGATTCATTGCCTTCGGCAAAACCGCTTTATACAGTTTTTCCCGCATTATGGAACAATACTAAAATTAACGGTAAACAGCTTCCGGCACAAGGGTATGCCACCTATGCGCTCACGATCCTGCTGCCGGCTAAAAGAGATCCACTGGCATTGAAGATCGAAGATTTTTATTCCTCGTACAGATTGTTTGTTAATGGAGTTCTGTTTGCAGAAAATGGTAATCCTTCGACTAATGCCGAGACAACAGTTCCGGCATTTGAACAAATAACAAGAAAACTTCCCGTTGAAACAGACACGCTTAAACTGGTTTTACAGGTTGCTAATTTTACACATTCAAAAGGTGGCTTTAACAGGAAGATATATCTAGGAGACAATGCAAAACTTTCTGCCGACAGGGAGAAAGAACTTGCTTCAAATTTTTTGTTAGCCGGTTGTATATTTATTTGCGGGCTTTTTTTCTTTGGATTATACCTCTTCGGGCAACAGGATAAAGTAATACTTTATTTTTCACTATTCTCTGTTTTATACAGCTATCGCGTAATAGGGTCACCGCCTTATTTACTTAACTCAGTGTTTCCTTCTATACCATACTGGTTTACCATGCATGCAGATTACATTTCATTGTATCTCTGTGTTTGTTTTTTTGTTTTATATATAAGATATCTGTACCCTGAAGACACTCATAAGAAACTAACCAGGATTATGACAGCAATCTCTTTGCTATTCCTGTTTACTGTTATATGTACGCCCATATCATTTTTCACAACATTACTGGCACCTTTTCTTGTTATCATACTTCTTTACATGGTGTACATTTTTTATGTCTTTATAATTGCAGCAAAAAATAAAAGAAAGGGCTCTGTATATTCTTTAATAGGCATAGCTATAAGCCTATCAGTATTTACAGTACTCGACCTGAACTACTTTGGCATTATCCCATCACCGGATGCCTGGATATTGTCGGGCTACCTGTTGTTCTTTATCCTGCAGTCGCTTATCCTTACATTCCGTTTTGCAGATAATCTCAAAGTGGCGCGCCAAAAAGCAGAAGATGCATCACTGGCAAAATCGCAGTTCCTTTCCACCATGTCGCATGAGATAAGAACACCGTTAAATGCAGTGATTGGTCTTACACATCTCATGTTAAAGAATGAACCACGCAAAGACCAGGAAGATGAACTAAAGATCATGCTTTTCTCGGCAAATAATCTTTTGTCGATTGTAAATGATATTCTTGATTTCAATAAAATAGAAGCGGGAAAAATTCATTTTGAGTGCATTGAAACAAATGTGCATGATATCATTAAAAATATTGCCGGTGGTTTTAAAACCTATGCAGATGAAAAGGGTATCAACCTTATTGTGGAACCAGATAAAAGTCTTGATGTTACCGTATTGGCGGATCCTACACGAACCAGCCAGGTATTGACCAACCTTGTACACAATGCCATTAAGTTTACTTCAAAAGGATCGGTAACCATATCCTGTAAAGTTGAGGAAAGAAACAACTCTGTTATTAGCATATTATTCAGTGTAAAAGATACAGGCATAGGCATCCCACCGGAAAAACAACGCATTATATTCGATCAGTTTACACAGGCAGACTCTTCTACATCGAGAAGTTTTGGCGGTACAGGGTTAGGGCTTTCTATTTGTAAAAGCATTCTTGAAAAACAAGGCTGCAGAATGCAATTGCAAAGTGAAGAAAATAAAGGAACTGAATTCTTTTTTGTGCAGTCATTTCCTGTTTGTAAAAAAATTGAAGCGGTAATTAAACCCGTAACAGTTGATAATAATAAACCGTTTCTCGGCATTCACATTTTGCTGGTTGAAGACAGCGAGTTTAATATAATTGTAGCCACAAGATTCCTGCAGGCATGGGGTGCCGAAATTGATGTGGCACAAAATGGCCAGGAAGCTATTGATAAATTTGATGAAGAAAAACATAAACTGATCCTGATGGATCTTCATATGCCGGTAATGGATGGCCGTGATGCAACGATACAATTGCGAAAACAAGGGGCTAAAGTGCCCATCATTGCGCTTACTGCAAGTATTTATGCAGATGAAAATAAAAAAGTAATTGCGTGTGGCGCCAATGATATTGTTGTAAAACCGTTCGAACCCGAATCATTCCGCAATAAACTGATGCAATATTTAAAAACAGCTTCTTAAGAGCATCAATATTTTTTTGCACCATACTACAGATATTCTATTAAACATCGTTGCGTCGCACACTTATACTCATATACTGATCGCATCAGTGAAAAGAAAAAATGCAGAAATACTTTTACTTTTCACATCCCACCTTTCACAATATTGTTCCGAACGTACAAGTGAGTGACACAACCGGTGATGCCACAACAACTACGGCTGGTGTAAAAATATTTTATAAAAATGTTATAAATAAAATATTAACAGGTTAACATCTCTTCTACCTGATTTATCTATATTACCACTCGTCAATTTTATGAACCGTTTGCATGCGCAGCAATCTATTTTTGCGCCAAACCAACCTTAATGCTAAGGCACATAACCTTACTGCTTATTCTTTTTTCTGTTTCTGTTTGCCTGAATGCGCAGGTAAAATCATTACCTGTAATAAAAGTTGAACAGCCCCCAAAATTGGATGGCATATTAGATGATGCAGTATGGCAAAATGCTGCGGATGCAAATTCATTTATTATCAACTTTCCCGATTTTGGCAAAGCATCTACGCAAACAACAGATGTAAAAGTGGTATATGATGATGAAGCGATCTACATTGGCGCTTACATGCATGATGACCCCAAACTTATAAGAAGGCAATTAACACAAAGAGATAAACAGGAATTCCAGGACGCAGATAATTTTGGTGTTGCATTCGATACATACAGTGATAAACAAAATGCATTTCAGTTTATTGTTACATCTGCCAATGTACAAAGCGATGTGCGTATATCTGCAACCGTACAATCAGGGGCAGATGATGGCAACGATAATGGAGGCTTTGATTATAACTGGGATGCAGTGTGGGATAGCCGTACAACTATTGTTTCTGACGGATGGATAGCCGAAATAAAAATTCCTTATTCCGCCATCCGCTTTTCAAAAGAAGAAGTACAGCAATGGGGTGTAAATTTCTCCAGATATATCAGGCGCTTGAATGAAACATCTTACTGGAATCCAGTAAACCCAAAAGAAAATGGTTTTGTAAACCAATTTGGAGTGCTTAGTGGTTTGAAAGATATAAAACCACCATTGCGTCTTTCATTGTTGCCCTATATTTCTACAGGTTACAGAACAGTGCCTACCAATGAAGGAAGCATCAATACATTTTTACATAATGGTGGCATGGATGTAAAGTATGGCATCAATGAAAGCTTTACAATGGATATGACATTAGTGCCTGATTTTGGCCAGGTACAGAGCGATAATATTATTCTTAATCTTACACCCTTTGAACAACAGTTTGCAGAAAACCGCCCTTTCTTTACGGAAGGAACAGAACTGTTTAATAAAGCAGGCATTTTTTATTCAAGGCGTGTAGGGGCTACTCCGGGTGGTTATTATGATGCGTTGCAACTGGCATCAGACAGCGGCTATACTATTCTTAAAAATCCCTCTGCTACACAGTTATACAATGCAACAAAATTTTCCGGCCGCACAAAGGATGGGTTGGGTATAGGCATCTTTAATGCAGTTACAGCACCTATGCATGCAGAGTTTGAAAAAAAGAGTGGCGAAATATTCAGCGTAGAAACAGAGCCGCTTACCAATTATAATGTATTTGTTATAGACCAATCTTTAAAGAATCGTTCATTTATTACATTCACCAATACCAATGTAATCCGCAACAGCCATGCAAGAGATGGAAATGTAAGTGCACTTGATCTTTCATTATTTGATAAATCAAATACTTATAATTTCCAGGCAAAAGGCGCCTATAGTTATGTAACAGGAGATGATCCGCACAATGGTTTCAGAACATACACAAGCTTTGGAAAAGTAAGTGGCAAGTGGCAGTGGGAAGCATCTAATCTTATAAAATCAAAACAATACGATCCCAATGATCTGGGTATTCTCTTTCGTAACAATGAAATGGAAAGCATTGCAAAACTCTCTTACAAACAATTCACACCCAACAAAACTTTTAATTTCAGAAACTACGAAATAAGTATCGACTACATCAACAGGCTACAGCCTTTCTCTTATTCATCTCTCGAAATAAACGGCGACTTCCTGCATGTATTTAAAAATTTCTGGGACGCATCATTGGTTGCTTTTGTACACCCTTTTTGGGATAATGATTATTATAACTTAAGAAAGCCAGGCCGCGTATTAAAGACAGTTCCGTTTGCATTTGCAGGTATTCGTGGAAGCACTGATAGCCGTAAAAAAATATTTGCCAGTTATTTTGTAGGTTATGCAAATTTCTCGCCACAGAAAGACGATCCCTTTACATTATATAACCTCGGTTTGCGTTACAGGTTCAACCCTAAATTCAGTTTATCTGTTGAAGGCGAAAGGCAATTCGACAAAGGTAATATTGGGTGGGCATTAGACGAGCCTATTACAGGCGAGCCTATTGCAGGTTTACGTGAAGTAACACAGTTTTCTACTTTGATCAATGCCACTTATAATTTCAAAGCACGCATGAATCTTAGCGCAAGAGTAAGGCACTATTGGAGTAAAGTGCACTACAATACATTCTACGATGTGGACCTTGATGGCAACAGAACAGAGCGGCCTTTCATCGATGATCAGGATGAGAATTTTAATGCCTTTAATATAGACATGTTTTTTACCTGGGATTTTCGGTTGGGTAGCCGTTTGATCATTGCGTACAAAAATGCACTTGGCCCGGATGCGATTGTTGATGGATACAGCAATACAAAATACGGCAACAACTTTAAAGAATTATTCAATGTGCCACACAGCAATGAGATCAGCATAAAATTTGTGTATTATATCGATGCACAAAAATTTATTAAGAAAAAAGAGTAAATATTTTAGATTATCGGCAATGCTATCTCATAGCAACATCGTTGTGTCACTCACTTGTACGCCAAACCATTATTCAGCAATGAAGAAAACACGTAACTAAATTAGGCATGTCAACTTCATCCGTAAACATCAACAGCAGCTCTGAATGTATTGCAATGCGCCTCCACAATTGTTCTTACATCCGGCGAGTAACCACCGCCCATTGCAACAGTCACAGGGATATTATTTTTCTTCAACACCATAAAAACAAATTCATCTCTTTGTTTGCAACCAGTAATAGTCACTTGTAATTTACCATATTTATCTGTTGAGAGTATATCTACACCGGCAAGAAAAAAAGCAAAATCAGGTTTAATTTTTTTTATCAATGCAGGTAATGTTTCTTTCAACAATGAAAGATAGGTTTCATCATCCGTACCATCTTTCAACGGAATATCAAGATCACTTTTCTCCTTATGAAAAGGATAATTATGCGCACCGTGCATACTAAAAGTGAATACATGCGGTTCATATTCAAAAATTTTTGCAGTGCCATTACCCTGATGCACATCAAGATCGATGATAAGAATTTTATGTGCATGCTTTTTTTGCAGCAAATAATTTGAAGCAACCGCCATGTCATTCAGTAAACAAAAACCTTCTCCCCTGTCTGCAAATGCATGATGTGTGCCGCCTGCCACATTCAATGCTACACCATATTGCATGGCATGCATACAACAATCTATAGTGCCTTGTGTAATGATCAGTTCACGTTGTGTAAGTTGCGGCGACTGCGGGAAACCTATCTTTCTTTGTTCGCTGGCAGTAAGTGTTTGATGAATGAGTTTGTCAAAATAAGTTTTATCATGTGTTAGTAAAACAACTTCTTCCTTGCATGGTTGCGGTGCAAAAATATTCTCTGTAGTAATTGTTCCTTCATGCAACAACTGTTCAGGTATCAATTCATATTTAAGCATAGGAAAACGATGACCTTCAGGCAAAGGGTGTGCATATATTGCATCGTACGCAATCTTTATCATTGGATCTGCACGATTGAATTATTTACAATCGCAAAAACATTTTCACCTTTCCGGGGTCTTATCATACAATGACCGCTGAATGCACTGAATGCTGGCAATACAGCATATTTTTTGGTGAAATAAAAACAGGGAAAATGTAAAGATTGCCTGCTGCCACCGTTAAGAGAAATTCCAGGATGCAGATGCCCGCTGAAATAAAATTGTTCATCATTTTCATCCACAGTTATTTCCGCTATATCATGTATAAAAGAAAATCTGCCCGCAGTAAGGTGTGGATCCACCTGTATAGCCGTATCAGTATAATACTGGTCATTGAGTATATCGTGATTACCTTTTATTAAATGAATATGCAAATGAGAAAGATCATTACGCCATTTAAAAAAAAGATCAAGCTCTTTATTAGCTTTGCTGTGAAACATATCGCCAACGATCAATAATCTTTCCGGTTTATAAAATTGTATGCCAGCAAAAAGTTGGTGCAGATCCTGTTTAAAAATATCCTGCGGCACAGGTATACCGGATTTTCTGAAATGACCTGTCTTTCCAAAATGCAGATCAGCAATGATCAAAGTTTTATTGGCAGGATACCAGATCATTTTCCCGGGCGAAAGCCAAAACTCTTCTTTATGTATATCAAACTTAACCGGTGTCAAAATATTTTTTTGTAAAGATAAGTACAGATTTTTTTGTTACCGGCTTTTGTAATGTGTGGCATCAACTATTGCGTCGCACTCTTGTACTTTCTGTTATCATTCAGCTTTTATTATATCTTCATTAATTAATAAATGAGCAAACAAATCAATTTATATAATATCCTGCATTTCTTTTTAATAAAGATCATCATTGGTATTTTTATAGTTGGAGGATCAGTTGTTTTATCAGGAGAACTATTCAATTTCATATTTGACAAAACAGGGACGCCTGATGATATTAAAAATTTGATCATTACGATACCATTTTGCGTCATTGCCTTATTGAGCTATATTTTTCTTTTTCGCTTTTATGAAAAAAGGGAGATCAAAGAATTACAATTACCAACATTTACTAAAAATGCAATCATTGGTTTTCTAACGGGTCTTTTTTTACAAACACTTTTTATCCTGGTCATTTATTTTGCAGGCGGTTATAAAATCATACGGGTTAATCCATTCTCATTTTTGTTTCCTTCTTTTTTAACAGCACTTGCAGCCGGTTTTGTTGCAGAAATATTGATAAGAGGAATCTTTTTTCGCTTAGCAGAAGAAAAGCTAGGCACTATAAATACGTTGCTTATTACTACAATACTTTTTGCCGTAATACATTCTGGCAGTAACCACGCAACCTTTCTTTCTGTTTGTGCCACTTCCATGCAGGCAGGTGTTTTACTTTCTGCTGCTTTTATTTTTAGTCGCAATCTCTGGGTACCTATATTCCTTCATTTTGCATGGGACTTTGCTGAGCCGGGAATTTTTGGCGCAATCAATCCAGGTAACTCAATTGAACAAAGTTTATTTACCAATGAAATTACCGGTCCTGTCTTTATAACCGGCGGGCAAACAGGACCACAAAACTCCATTCAGTCGCTGTTATTATGTGCTGCAGTAAGCTTATTATTTTTATGGCTGGCTAAGCGAAAAAATAATATTCTATTGCCGGCGTGGAAAAGAAAAAACACAGAAACAAAATCTTGAAATCAACATTATCGATAGTCAATACATTCTTAGATGCATAATGCACGACAGTACAGGTGTGCGACGCAACGAAAGCCAAATTAAAAATCCAAAACCCGGTTCAAAAAACTTCTCCCCTTATTATAAACATATTATCAAAGTATGAAAAATATAATATCGTTTTGTTAAGAACCTTTTTTTCCTTTGCATCTTAAACTACTGCTTATGAAATATGCTCAATTTCTGCGGCGTTTTACATGCCTCTTATTATTTGTTATTTCCATTTTATGTGCGAATGCACAGGTAACTACCGCCACCATTAATGGAATTGTAAAAGACCCCAAGGGCCAGCCTTTAACAGGCGCTACTGTTGTGATAGAATATGTTGATGCCGGAATACGACAAACAGTAATTACAAAATCTGATGGCCGTTTTACTGTGCCAAACCTAAGAGTGGGCGGGCCTTATAAAGTTTCAATTACACATGTAAGCTACCAGGAAGCTGTGTCTTCTGATATTTTCCTTGAACTTGGTTTGAACAACTCGCTCGAATTTGTTTTGGAAGAAAGAAAGAAGGAACTGGAAGCTGTAACCGTTTCATCACGTTCTAAAGTTTTTGACAATAAAAGAACAGGAGCCTCTACGAATATCAGCAACAACATCATAAAAACATTACCGACTATTTCCCGTTCGTCTGATGATTATTTAAGATTAGCACCATCTGCATCTGCAACATATAATGGATTGTCTTTTGCAGGCAGAAATGGACAGTATAATAATTTTTCTTTGGATGGAGCTGTGTTCAATAATCCATTTGGTTTGGATGCGCCAACACCCGGCGGACAAACAAGTGCTCAACCAATTTCACTGGACGCCATTGATCAGATACAGGTAAACCTTGCACCCTACGATGTAACGCAGGCGGGCTTTACAGGTGCAGGTGTGAATACAGTTACAAAAAGTGGGAGTAATAAATTTACCGGTACGATGTATGGATTTTATAGAAATGAAGGCATGACAGGGAAAAAAGTTGATAAGGAGACTTTTGAAATACCTAACCTCAGCCAGTTACAGGCCGGCGTTGCATTAGGCGGTCCTATCATAAAAAATAAGCTATTCTATTTCCTCAGTTTCGAAACAGAACAAAGAACAGATGCTGCTTCTGCGTATGTAGCGCAAAATAGCAACAATGTTGGCAAGCCAACTACATCACGTGTATTAGAGCAGGATCTTATTGATGTAAGTAATATTTTGAAAACAAGATTTGGCTACGAAACAGGGCCTTATCAAAATTTCACACTCGATCAGAAAAATTACAAGTGGCTAGCGAAGATCGACTGGAACATTAACAGTGTACATAAACTTTCTTTTACCTACAATGGTCTTGATGCAAGTAAAGACAAACCAGCACATCCCAGTGCTATTGGAAGAAGAGGTCCTGATTATACCACATTACAATTTCAAAACTCTGGCTATGAGATTGTAAATAAACTCAACTCTTTTGGTGCAGAATTGAAATCAAATTTCAGTAGCAATTATGCAAATAAATTAAGACTGGTTTATACAACATTCCGCGATAAACGTAATCCATTCTCAGAACCTTTCCCTGTTGTAAACATTGATAAATATAATACCCGTTATATTGTTGCAGGTCATGAACCTTTCTCTATCAATAATCGTCTTAACCAGGATGCATTCCAGGCTACTAATAATTTCAACATATTTGCGAAGAACCATAATATAACAATCGGGGCATCTTATGAATCATTCAAGTTTGCCAACTCCTTTAATCTTACAGGTTACGGCCCTACTTTATTCTGGGATTCAGACATACAAACATTTAAAGATTCTGTTCCTGTTGGCGGAGCTCTTGTATTTGGTGCTTATCCGTTGGATGTAGATGTAAACTATGCAAAAAATCATGCTGCTGCAGATGTGTGGACTTGGTATTATTTAACTGTTGCCCAGGGTTCATTATATGTACAGGATGAATGGCAAACCAGTGAACGCTTCAGGCTGACATATGGTTTAAGAATGGATGTTCCTTTTTATTTTAACTCAAGTTATTCAACACCCAATCTTAATAGCGATGGAACTTTTACTGGCAGTTATACAACAGGCGACCCAACTGTTCCTAATAACGATGATCTTACTTTATTTGATGCAAACGGCAATCCTGTTACCAATGGTGTTGGTAAAGACCTGGACAATACTAAATTGCCAAAATCAACGCCATTACTTTCTCCGCGTGTTGGTTTTAACTGGGATGTAAAAGGTGATAAAACTTTACAGGTACGTGGTGGTTCAGGTTTATTTACCGGTCGCTTTCCTTTTGTGTGGATCGGCAATCATATTGGCAATCCATTTAGTTTCTTTTACAATGCCACAGACAGGAATTTTAAATGGCCACAGGTTTGGCGCAGCAATATTGGAACAGATGTAAAAAGCAAATTCGGAACCATTTACACATTTGATGTAGCATATACAAAAGATGTAAATGCCATGATGGTACGCAACTATAAATTAGGTACACCAACCGGCACACTTAACTCAGGCACAGGAGATGACAGGAAAATTTATACTGCTAATGATCAGGGCACAGCAAACACGTATGTATTTACCAACACAAAAGTTGGTTATCAATTCAACTTTAGTTTCCAGGCACAGCAAACATTTAAGAAGGGTTTGTATGCAATGATCGGTTATAATTTTCTTGTAGCAAAAGACGCAAGTTCCATCTCTGCAGAAATTTCCAGCGATGCATTCGATCGCAACCCGATTCTTAACAATGCAAATGAAGCAAGACTTACACCGTCGCTCTATGGAAATAAGCACAGGATACTCGCAGCAGTTTATAAGAAGTTTGATTATGGCAAAGACAAGATGTATGCTACTACTATTTCACTATTCGCTAACTGGACGTCAGGCAATCGCTTCGCTTATGTATATGGTGGAGACATCAACAACGATGGCACCAGCAGCAATGATCTTTTATACGTGCCAACAGATGCTGAAATAGACAACATGACCTTTACGCCACTTACAGATGCAAATGGTAATGTGCAGGACCAGGCCACACAGCGCAATGCCTTTAAACAATTCATAGGGCAGGATGATTATCTCAATGGTTTACGCGGACAGTACACAGAAAAATATGGCGGCGAAACACCATGGTTCAGCCAGGTTGATATGCGCATATTGCAGGACTTTAATTTCAAAGGCAAGAACAAAACACAAACAGTACAGGTAAGTTTTGATATTGTAAATGTAGGCAACCTGCTCAACAGCGAATGGGGTGTACGCAAGTATGCAACTACATCAGGTTACTTTCAGCCATTGTCTGTTTCATACAATAACAATGCGCCCACTTACCAGTTCGATCCTTCTTTGAAACAAACATTTATTGCCAGCCCGGATCTTATTTCCCGTTGGCAGTTGCAGGTAGGCTTGAGATATATTTTCTAAAAAATATTTCAATACAATTTTTGAAAATGGGTTTGCAAAATGCAAACCTATTTTTGTTTAATAGAAAATTTTTTTGTTACAAGCTATAGTGCTTTGCGGCATCTGTTGTTGTGTCACTCACTTGTACGTTCCGGGTAATACTGAGCAATTTTATCTACCCTATATACTTTACATACCTTATTTACTCTTTCCCTATTTTTACCAGCATAAACACGGATCATAGAAACAAGACCATCCATACTTGACTCACCAATAGAATACCTCAAAGGCGTTGGGCCGTTGCGTGGAGACATGCTCAAAAAAGAACTGGGCATATTTACTTTTCGTGATCTGCTGGAACATTTTCCGCTGCGGCATATCGATAAAACCATTGTAAATAAAATTGCGGAGATAAACCCTCAAACAGATTTTATACAGGTAGCCGGCACTATAACCAGTATTGAATTAATTGGTGAAAAAAGAGGCAAGCGCCTTGTGGCAGAAATAAAAGACAATACCGGTTATCTTGAATTGGTTTGGTTCCAGGGTATTAACTGGGTTGAAAAAATTTTACAGATCGGCAGTGATTATCTCGTTTACGGGCGGGTAAGTTTTTTTAATGGTAAGCCGCAAATGAGTCACCCTGAAATTGAATTACGAACTGCAGGCATTGCAGATGGAAAAAATTATTTGGAGCCCATTTATTCCAGTACAGAAAAATTAAAAGCAAGGGCATTAAACGGAAGACAGATCGGTAAACTTACAGCTGCTTTATTACCACAAATTTCAGAACGTGATATTCCTGAAAATATTCCAGCATACATTGTTGAAAAGCTAAAACTTACTGGGCGTTATAAAGCCTTTTGCGATATTCATATTCCACGCAATATGGAAGATTATGAAGCTGCTGTAAACCGTTTAAAGTTTGAAGAATTTTTTCTTGCACAAATAAGATTGCAGTTAACGAGATTGCGTCGTCACCGCAGCAGCAAAGGTGTTGTATTTGAAAAAGTAGGAGAACTCTTCAATACTTTTTATAGTCAGTACCTTCCTTTTGAATTAACCGGTGCACAAAAAAGGGTGATCAAAGAAATACGTGCCGATACTGCACAAGGACACCAGATGAACCGGTTATTGCAAGGTGATGTTGGCAGTGGAAAAACTATCGTGGCTTTGCTTTGTATGTTGCTCGCTGCGGATAATGGTTTTCAAAGCTGCATGATGGCACCTACAGAAATTCTTGCACAACAACATTACAATGGCTTAAAAGAATTGCTGAAAGATATGCCTGTACAGATTCGCATATTAACGGGCAGCACCAAATCTGCTGAAAGGAAAAAAGTGCTGGCAGGCTTATTAGATGGAACTATTCACTTTTTGGTAGGTACGCATGCGGTGATAGAAGATGTTGTACAATTTCAAAATCTCGGTTTTGCCATTGTTGATGAACAACATCGTTTTGGTGTGGCGCAAAGAGCGCAGCTTTGGAAAAAAGCAACCATCCCTCCTCATATTTTAGTAATGACGGCAACACCCATTCCACGCACATTAGCCATGACAGCCTACGGAGATCTTGATTACAGTGTAATGGATGAATTACCACCCGGCCGAAAACCCATACAGACAGTGCATCGCAACGAAATGCAACGTGCTGCCGTCATGGATTTTATAAAAACAGAAATTGAAAAAGGAAGACAGGCTTACATCATCTATCCACTTATAGAAGAAAGTGAAAAGCTAAGTTACGAAGACCTGATGCAGGGTTATGAACAGGTGAAAAGTTATTTTCCGGAACCTCGCTATAAAATAAGTATGGTGCATGGCCGCATGCCTGCAGATCAAAAAGATGTTAATATGCAGCGTTTCATCAGCCATGACACCAACATAATGGTAAGTACTACCGTAATTGAAGTAGGTGTAAATGTGCCCAATGCCAGCGTAATGGTAATCGAAAGCGCAGAGAAGTTCGGTTTATCACAATTGCACCAGTTACGTGGCCGTGTTGGCCGTGGCAGTGAAAAAAGCTATTGCATTCTTTTAACAGGCAGCAAAGTAAGCCAGGATGCGCGGGAACGTATAAAGATCATGTGCGCCACCAATGATGGTTTTGCCATTGCCGAAAAAGATCTGGAGCTACGTGGACCCGGCGATATTGAAGGTACACGGCAAAGCGGTGTGTTAAACTTTAAACTCGCAAGTATAGTCAATGATAAAGCTTTGTTAGATGTGGCAAAACATTATGCGCTTGAGGTGCTGAATGCAGATGAGGAACTTGTTCATGAAAAGAATGCCCCGTTAAAACAATTCCTGTTATCGCAAAAGGGAAAAACAGCGTGGAGCCTTATATCATAGACAACAAATAAATAGCAGCGGCGTTATTAATTTATTCCCTCCAATATCCTTTTGATACCGGCATTTTATTTACTATTAAGCTTTGGTTGTGTCACTCACTTGTACGTTCAGAACTTTATTGAACAAGTCTGAAAGTCAATAAAGTCAGAAAGAAGGAAAGAACATCGTTTAATCAGCATTGTCTTTCGGACATTCGGTCTTGCTGACTTCCCGACCAAACGCACAAGAGTGCGACGCAACAACAGCCATATAGAAACACAAAAGCAAGGCCCATAAAAATTAATAAATTATAAACGCAGTATTAAAACGTTGATAAAATATAATTCGTAACTTTTATAAATAAATTCAATTGAACTTGATGACCAGATTCTGCACTTGTCTTGTTTTATTGCTTGTCATACACAAAACTACCTTAGCCCAGTCCATGGAGTTTGTAGAAAACAAAGGTCAGTGGGATAGTAAAGTGAAGTTTAAAAGTGATATGGGTGGCAGTGCTTTTTATTTACAGCAGCATGGTTATAAAGTAATGCTGAATAATAAAGAAGATCTCCAAAAATTAGCGGCGAAATATTCCGGGCATTTTCATAACAATGAAGGCACCAGCAGCGTTGCCACAAAAATGGCGTTGTCGGCCGCCGGGCAGCCTGTAGTGGTACACTCACATGCTTATGAAGTAAATTTTGTTGGCTCTTCTCCAACTGCGCTTGCCATCCCCGATAAACCAGTAGATACCTATAACAATTATTTCTACGGAACTGATTCCAGTAAATGGGCATCCGGCTGTCGCATTTTTCAGGGCGTGACTTACAAGGATATTTATCCAGGTATTGATGCAAGATATTATTCAGATAAGGGCAATCTTAAATATGATCTTATTGTAAGCCCAAATGCAGACATTAATAAAATAGCATTGCGTTTTGATGGGGTGGATGGTCTTGCAGTAAAGAATGGAAACCTTATTGTAAAAACTTCGATAGGAGAAGTTTCTGAGTTACGCCCTTATTGCTACCAGCTTGATGGAAAAGGAAGAGCAGATGTAGATGCAAAATATGTTATTGATGGAAATACGGTTCGCTTTAAGATCAACAATTATTCTAAATCTTCTACACTAATCATAGATCCCACTTTGATCTTTGCAAGTTTCACTGCCAGCATAAGTGATAACTGGGGTTATACTGCCACTTATGATGGTTCCGGTAATTTTTATGCGGGAGGCATTGCATTTGCAAATGGTTATCCAACAAGCATTGGAGCTTTTCAGCAAACATTTGGAGGAGGCGTTAATGATGGGCCTCTAACTGGTGGGTATGACATTGCTTTGATAAAATTAAGCCCGAATGGTACCAGCAGGTTATATGGCACTTATCTAGGTGGCAGTGGTAATGAGCAACCACATAGTCTTGTGGTAGATCATTCTGGTAACCTGGTTATAGCAGGCCGTACCAATTCAGGTAATTTTCCAATAAAGACTGCCACCTTCGGCAGCGGTGGTGGATTTGACATTTTTATTACTGTAATGAATTCTGCCGGTACAGCTTTGATTGGTTCAAGAAAAATAGGTGGCAGCAAGGATGATGGTGTTAATATCAGGTCAAAAGAAATTGGCGGGCCTTTAAGTATTACCCGAAATTATGGTGATGATGCAAGAAGTGAAGTAATTGTTGACGGCAATAATAACATATACCTGGCTTCTTGTACACAATCATCAGATTATCCCACAACAGCAGGTGCTTTCCAGGGCAGTTTTGGAGGTCAGCAGGATGGAGTAGTTATCAAAGCGAGTAATGACCTTTCTAATATTCTCCTGAGTTCTTTTCTTGGTGGCACTGGTGATGACGCCGCCTTTGTATTGGCACTAAATCCTACCAATAACAATATTTATATAGCCGGGGCTACGACCAGTAATGATTTAGCAGGGACGAGTAATTTTAATGGCCCTATCCTCTTCAACTCATTTAAGGGAGGGGTATGCGATGGTTTTATTTCTCTAATAAATAATACCGGTACCATATTAACAAGAACTACTTATGTTTCATCAGGGGCCGATAATAGTGACGACCTAATATATGGCATTGATTTCGACCGCAAAGGTTTCCCTTATATAATGGGTACTACTACAGTACCTTTCCCGCTCGTAGGCAATCCTGCCTTTAATACGCAGGCTACAGGCAAGCAATTTATCACCAAGATGCAACCTCTTCTAAATGGCATTATATACTCTACCAATTTTGGTAAATCAGGGTACAGCGTTCCTGATATTTCGCCAACTGCTTTCCTGGTAGACAGGTGTGAGAACGTATATGTTGCAGGCTGGGGTGGGGGAATTAATAAAGGTTCAGGATATCCTAATGCAGGTACGTTAGGTTTAAGAACAACAGCTAATGCCATACGCCCTACTTCTGATGGAAGTGACTTTTATTTTTTTATACTGGAAAAAAATGCATTGAGCCAGCTATATGGCACTTTCTATGGTAACATAGATCTCACTGCTGATGTTGGAGACCATGTTGATGGGGGCACCAGTCGTTATGACAGTGAAGGTATTATTTATGAAGCTCTTTGTGCTAACTGTGGTACCGTAGGAACATTTCCAACTTCACCTCCCGGCGTTTGGGGCCCTTCTAACCCTGCTCAAACAGGTGCCCAATGCAACGAGGCTATGCTTAAAATTGCTTTTGAATTTGCCGGGGTTGGTTCTGGAATTCGCTCTGCTATTGCTGGTGTTCCAAGAGATACTTCCGGTTGTGTACCACTTACGGTTGATTTTACAGATACCATTGCAAACGGTAAAAAATATATATGGAATTTTGGTGACGGAACACCTGATACCAATACAACCACCGCTTCCGCAAGTCATACCTTTAATAGTGTTGGCAGGTTTCACGTAAGATTGGTATCTATTGATTCAGCTACGTGTAATATTGCCGATACATCTTACCTGAATATAAAAGTAGGCGATAATAAAGCTTCTGTAAGCCTTAGTGCTTTAAAATTAGACCCTTGCGAAGCATTGCTCTACCAGTTTAATAATACATCCGTTGCTCCGCCGGCACTTCCTTTTAGTGCAGGAAGCTTTGAATGGAGTTTTGGAGACGGTAATACACTTGTAAGCAATGCCCCTTCTGTTACCCATAGTTATGCAGCACCAGGTACCTATAATGTAGCATTGCGTTTAATTGATACAGGCTATTGCAATTACCCGGATTCTGCAACACTTGCATTAAGGGTTGCAGACAATGTTGATGCATTGTTTGAAACACCTGCATCCGGTTGTGTTCCATACACAGCAGCATTCAATAATATTTCGATAGGTGGATCTCAATTTACCTGGAATTTCGGTGATGGCACTACTTCAACTGATGAAAGTCCTACGCATCTATATGCTACGCCCGGAACTTACACAGTAAAAATGGTGGCTACAGATCCGAACACCTGTAACAAGATCGATAGTGCACAGCAAACAATAATTGTCAGTGCCTCTCCAACTGCAGCATTTACTTATTCACCGCAGGTGCCTAAAGAGAACCAGGAATATACCTTTACCAATTTTTCAAGAGCGGCGGTTTTATATAAATGGGATTTTGGTGATGGTGACACAATCATTACTACTAAAATTGACACAACCATAAAACATACTTTTAATGCTACCGCAACTTTTAATGTTTGCCTTACAGCTTATAATGAGTTTGGTTGTGACAGCACTGTTTGTACACCTATAAGTGCCATTATTGTCCCTCTGGTTGATGTTCCAAATGCATTTACACCAAATGGGGATGGAACAAACGATTTTGTAAGAGTGCGGGGGTTTGGCATTGAAAAGATGGATTGGCGAATTTATAACCGCTGGGGTACTATGATATTTCACAGTACCACTCTAAAAGAAACCTGGGATGGCCGTTATAATGGAACAATACAGCCACAGGAAGTATATGTGTACGTACTGGATGTAACATTTTCTGATGGGACCAAATACAGAAAAACGGGTGATATTACCCTACTGAGATAGAAATAGTTTTATGAGGACGAAGAAGAATAAATACCTGAAAGTATTACTTGCAATAACAGCTTGCTTTTGCATAGCTAAGTTGCATGCACAAGACCTGCACTTTTCCCAATATTTTAATTCTCCATTACTAATAAACCCTGCCAATACAGGATTTGCCCCGGATGTAGATTACAGGGTGGGCATCAACTATCGTAACCAATGGGCAAGTATTACACCCAATCCCTATAAAACAATGAGTGCATGGGGCGATGTACAGTTATTCAACAATCGTTTTGATAATGGCTGGGTTGGTTTAGGGGGCTCATTGTTGCGTGATCAGGCAGGCAGTGGCGGGCTTGTCAGCACTAAAGGTTTTGGTTCCATTGCTTATCACCAGTTACTTGGACAAAACAGTCTTTTAAGTGGTGGCTTTAATGTGGGTTTTATAAATAAAAGAATTGATCTTGGTAAACTTACGTTTGACAACCAGTGGAACAATAAATTCTTTGATGTGACCATTCCAAGCGGTGAATCTTTTGCATATAAATCTGTTACTTATCTTGATCTGCAGCTCGGTTTAAACTATGCATATTTCCCTAGCGATAATGCTTATTTCAACGCAGGCTTCAGCGTAATGCACATTAACAGGCCGAAAGAATCATTCTTTGCAAATAACATAACAGATGTTCGTGTTGACCCACGTTTTACTGTATTTATGAATGGTAGCTATAAAGTAAATAATCAGTGGATAGTAAACCCAAATGTATATGTAAGTAAAATGGGGAATGTGTGGGAAACCGTTGCAGGTCTTAATGCGCACTATAATCTTAGTGGCGATGGAAGCTCTCAATTGATTGGCGGCATATACTTACGTCTTAAAGACTCATTTATTCCTATGTTCGGCTATCAATGGAACACACTTGCCGTTACGGTAAGTTATGATGCCACCAGTTCTACACTTGGCAGTTATAACCAAACACGTGGTGCCTACGAATTGTCGATTGTGAAAAGCGGTTTCTTTAGTCCAGGTGGAAAAAATTTAAAATGTCCAACAGTAGGTTTTTAAAAAAATATCCCGGAACATTCCGGGATATTTTTTAAACGGAATTGATATATGTAGAGTAGTAATTATATTGGCCCTTCAAAAATTTTTCATAGCATCTTTTCTTGCGTCGCACTCTTGTACTTTAAACCAATAGGCAGCAATAAAGCGTTTCTAAGATCAATATTTTTCTTTACAGATCATCAATTTCAAGGTGGTCATCGTCAGGTCTTATTTTTATTTTGTAGCCATCTTTTTTATAATACCTGCTGTATTTATCAGCAATATCTTTTGGCTGTGTTTTACCATTGATAATAAGATCTCCATCTTTTGTCCATTCTACTGTGTAGCCTTTCTTTTTATCTATCAATCCATCTTTTTCCAAAGCATTGGTAAAATCTTTCAAATCCTGCAGTTCCTGCTTTGCTTTTTCAATTTCCTTTTTTGCGCCTTGCATGGCGTTCTCAATTTGCTGTTTGAATTGGGTGCTGTTTAGTTTCAGTTGCATCTCTTTCATTTCGTTTTGAAGTTTTTGCATGTCAACTTTTTTAATTTCCTCCTGTGCTTCTTTAAGGGATTGTTGTACTTCGATATTTATTTTATTAAAATCAACTTTCTTCAGTTCTTCCTGCACTTCTTTATTTATTTTATCAAAATCTACCTGCTTTAATTGTGCTTGTACATCTTTACTTATTTTTTCAAAATCAACCTGGGCAAGGGCTTCTTTTACGTTTTTTGAAATTTCTATATCAAGGTCTTTCAGGTGCAGATCCAGTTCTTTCATTGCTTCATCCAGTTGCTTCATTCTAAATTCATTCTTATCATTATTGCGTTGCTTTGGTACAATGGTATCTCCTGTTGACTGCCTGCGTGTTGAGTCATTTTTTTTGTCTTTATCATCTGTCTGCCAGGCAGCAGCAGTAATAACAATGACAGACAAACCAGCCAATATAAGGCCTTTGGGATTCTTGAATACATTTCTCATTTTTTTGATTTTATAATGTGGGAATTCATTTTACGAATTTGTTCGTATAAAAATACGATGTGATTCGTAGATTGTTGCGCCAGGCATACCTGATTTTAAAAAATTTAACATTTGACAGCTCTAATAATTAGTAAAATGCTATTAAAATGTGGTGTCTAAAATGACTACTGTTACTATAAAGAAATAATGAAAATAAGAAGATGAAAGAAATAGAGACTGAAATTGAATAAAGAGCAGAAAGGTAAAGTGCTTGCGACGCAACAGGTGATGCTATGAAAAGATTTGCTTGTATCAAAAGAAAAAAATTACAACTTCTCCAGCATATCTACAACACCTTCTCTTTTTAAAATGAGGTATCCGAGCCTGTCATTACTGATACCGTTTTTTAACTGGTAACTGAACAATAGCTGATCATCCTGCACTTCGGTTTCGAAATAGCGGAACTGGATGTTGGGATATTGTTTTAACTCCTCGCCTATTTCGTAAAGATGCGTGGAAAGAATAAACAAAGTGTTTTTCATTTTGCGCAGGCCCTGTATGACAACTGTGCTGCATTTCATGGCATCCTGTACATTAGTACCCTTGAACAGTTCATCAATAAGTATCAGCCATTTTTTACCATCTGTTATTTTTTCCAGAGTGTTGTGTATGCGCTGCACTTCATTAAAAAAATAACTCTCCCCTTTAATGATATTATCAACCACCTGTATATTACTCAGCAAGCCATCAAAATAACTTAGCTGCATGTTTTTTGCAGGTACGCCCATACCAAGATGTGCCAGATAAACAGATACACCAACGGCTTTGATAAAGGTACTTTTGCCAGCCATGTTTGCACCGGTAAGGAAAAGAAAATTTTGCTGAGGTGTTAATTCAATGTCATAAGCAACAGGAACAGGCAAAAGCGGATGATACAATTGTTCTGCGGATAATTGCGGCCGCTCAGCATCTGTAAATGCAGGAAATGAAAAATCATATTTTTTGCATGCTGTGGCCATACTGTAAAATGCATCAAGCTTGGAGTAAAGCTCGATCATGTCCTGGCACTGTGTCTTAAAATCATATCGCAGAAAATGACCGATATTTAAATTATCTGAAGCTGAAAACTTTTTAGTAGCGTCGCGTTGAAGTATATTTTGCAGCAAGGGCCTTTTGAGTAATGCATTGATACGTTCAAGTATGATAGCAAGTTCAGGTGCATTATCATTGGCCCATAGTAATTCTTTTACCTGGTGCATACCTCTTATAAAACTTGCGAAATGACCAACTGTGTAAGATATTAAAGAATAATCGGGGCCGCTGAGTAATTTGTAAGAAAGTGCATTTATTACGCCGGGTGCTTTAGGAATGTTATCAACTGCTGATTCAAAATACCGCTCAATTACCATAATGGTTCCATTATTAATGGTAACCGGCCACTGGTCAAGTACATTGATAATACGCTGCAATAATTGCTGCCTGTCGTTAATCAGTTTAATACTGTTGAGTGGCTGATCGATATAATAACGCAACCAAGCACGGCCACCAATGGTCCTGGCAAAATCTAGGCGATGAAAAACAGAAAGCTCTTCTTCGTGGGCAAAGATGGACAGATCGTTTAGCGTGGTATTGTCAACGTTCATCAGCTAGGTTGATATGTAATAATGAAAAATAAATAGATAGATAAAAGATTATCGCTCAAATTTCATGCGCATGCCCCTATGAGATTCATCAAACACATTATTTCCATAAACCATATGGCCGTTTACAAAAGTATTCATGATTGAGGAGGGAAAAGTAAACCCTTCCAATGGGCTCCAGCCACATTTATAAAGAATGTTTTCTTTACTCACGGTGTATGATTTATCTAAATCGACTAATACAAGATCTGCAAAATATCCTTCTCTTATATAGCCACGTTCTTTTACATGGAAGCATTTAGCTACTGCATGGCTCATTTTTTCTACTACTTTTTCCAAACTTATTTTCCCTTCTTTTACATAATGCAACATAAGTGATAAAGAATGCTGTACCAATGGTAAACCAGCGTGGGCTTTTTCATAAGGCTCATTTTTTTCTTCCCAGGTATGCGGTGCATGGTCTGTGGCAATAACGTCCAAACGATCGTCTAACAGAGCCTGCCATAAAGCAGCTCTGTTGTTCGGTGCCTTTATAGCAGGGTTGCATTTTATTTTATTGCCCAATGCAGCATAATCATCACTGGTAAAATGTAAATGATGTACGCATACTTCTGCTGTAATACGTTTATCCTCTAATGGAATCATATTGGTGAACAACTGTAATTCCTTTTCTGTACTTATGTGCAGAATGTGCAAACGGCTACCATGTTTTTTTGCAAACTGAATTGCTTTAAAAGAAGATTCAAAACAATTTTCTTCATTCCTTATGATGGGATGATCAGATGGTTCCAATATAGCCTTTATTGCTTTTAATCGTGCAAGATTGGCTTTGATGATCTGCTCATCTTCGCAATGTGTGGCGATGAGTAATTCTGTGCCACCAAATATTTTATCTAACACTAGGGCATTATCTACAAGAAGATTACCGGTAGAAGAGCCCATGAAAATTTTTACTCCGCATACATCCTGTTTCTTATTGTTTGTTTTTAGCACTTCTTCAATATTATCGTTTGAGGTGCCCATAAAGAATGAATAATTAGCCATAGATGTTCTGGATGCAATAGCATATTTATCTTCCAGCAGTTCCTGTGTAAATGCTGGCGGTTGGGTGTTGGGCATTTCCATGAAACTGGTAACGCCACCTGCCACGGCTGCTTTTGCTTCTGTATAAATCGTTGCTTTATGTGTAAGCCCCGGTTCACGAAAATGAACCTGGTCGTCTATTACACCAGGCAGCAAATATTTTCCGGCTGCATCGATTTCTGTGGCAGCAAATTTTACATCGATGTTGTTGGCAATCTTTTCTATTCTGCCGTTTTTTATCAATACATCTCCGTTTGTAACAGCACCTTCATTTACAATAGATGTATTCTTTATAATATAATTCATGCTGATAATTTATGTACAGTATGCAAATTATAATAAAAAGCCTGTCGGGTTTTAAAAACCTGCCAGGCTTATATCTTTAACTGCTAATAAAAGTTCGGAACGTACAAGTGAGTGACACAACAGGCGATGCCACCTGCTTGGTTGCTGACTACCAAAAACTATAAATGGGTATCACCTGAAAGAATTTCATGACCAAGTTTATCTCTCTTTGTCTGCAGGTATTTTTCGTTGTGTGGATTGGGTGTTATATGCATAGGAACTATATCCACTATCTCCAGCCCATAACCCCTTAAACCTGCCCGCTTCTTAGGATTATTACTCATCAACCGCAGTTTGGTTATGCCGAGCTTCCGCAATATTTGGGCTCCAACTCCATAGTCACGCTCGTCCATTCCAAAACCCAGTTGCAGGTTTGCTTCCACTGTATCAAGTCCTTCTTCCTGCAATTTGTATGCACGCAATTTATTCATGAGGCCAATGCCACGACCTTCCTGGTTCATGTAAAGAATAGCACCCTTACCCTCATCTTCCACCATTTGCATGGCTTTATGCAATTGTTCACCACAGTCACAACGAAAACTACCCAGTATATCACCCGTAAAGCAACTGGAATGAACGCGGGTAAGCACAGCCTCTCCTTCTTTCCATTCTCCCTTTATCAACGCAAGATGCTCTCCACCGGTTAATTTTTCTTTGAAAGCAACAAGTTTAAAAGTGCCGAATTTAGTTGGCATATTTACACGCACAATTTCTTCTATCAGCGAATCTGTTTTAAGCCTGTATTCAATAAGATCTTTTATGCTAACAACTTTCAGGTCGAACCGCCTGGCTATTTCGAGCAACTCCGGTAACCTGGCCATTGTACCATCTTCGTTCATGATCTCTACCAAAACACCTGCGGGTCCCATACCCGCAAGCCGTGCAAGATCAATAGTAGCTTCTGTATGCCCGGTGCGGCGCAGCACACCGCCATCTTTTGCACGCAGTGGAAATATATGTCCCGGCCTGCCAAAATCAGCCGGGCGTTTAGAAGGATCTATCAATGCCTTTACGGTTGCAGACCTGTCATGAGCGCTTATACCTGTGGTGCAGCCAAAACCTAACAGGTCAACGCTTACCGTAAAAGGTGTTTCATGAATGGCGGTATTGTTGTTTACCATTAATTCAAGCTGCAGTTCATCGGCACGTTGCTGCGTAATGGGGGCACAGATCAGGCCACGGCCATATTTACTCATAAAATTGATCACCTCCGGCGTAGCATTCTCTGCAGAAGTTACAAAATCGCCTTCGTTTTCGCGGTCTTCATCATCCACTACAATTACCAGTTTACCCTGCTTTATATCTTCAATCGCACTTTCAATGGTATCGAGCATACAAAAAGTTTAATCAGCAAAATTACGGCTTAAAACTTTCTGTTAGCAAAACCCACTTTCGATAAAAGTAAATCTGTTTACAGTTTAGTGAATTATGATACCGGCAACAGTTTTTTATGGCATCGCCTCTTGCGTCGCAATCCTTTCATCGTTCCGCCTTTGGTTCGGAACGTACAAGTGAGTGACACAACCCAAGCTTAATAGCAGCACTACCGCTAAGTACAAAATCTATATTATCCGTTAAAAAAGTAAGCAGGTTTACTTGTTTTTATAAATGGGAGATAAAAAAATTATCTTACACTTATCTTCGCTATGCACAAACCAGCAATATTGATTATGAAGCAATCTTTACGTCTCGTTCTCCTTTTACTTTTTATCTTCCCCTTTTCGATTATTCATGCGCAAACGCCGCCTACTTACAACAGCGCTGATATTTATCTGCAACTAAAAAAACTGAATGTACTGGGAAGTGTTTTGTATATAGCCGCACACCCGGATGACGAAAACACAAGGTTGCTGGCATACCTCTCAAAAGAAAAACAATACCGTACCGGTTATATGAGTCTAACCCGTGGCGATGGTGGTCAGAATTTGATTGGTGATGAGCAGGGTATTGAACTTGGACTGATAAGAACACAGGAATTATTGGCTGCCAGAAGAATAGATGGTGCAGAGCAATTCTTTAGCCGTGCTTATGATTTTGGTTTTTGCAAAACGGCAAAGGAAGCCATGGAAACATGGGGACATGATAAAATATTGAGCGATGTTGTTTGGGTAATACGCAAGTTTCAACCGGATGTTATTATCACAAGATTCCCCGGAGATGAAAGAGCCGGGCACGGGCACCACCAGGCATCTTCTTTGTTAGCCAATGAAGCATTTAAAGCGGCTGCTGACCCTAACATGTTTCCCGAACAATTTAAATATGGTGTACACCCCTGGCAGGCAAAACGAATTTTGTGGAACACCTTTAATTTTGGTTCTGTTAATACAACTGATAGTACACAATTTAAAATAGATGTTGGTGTGTACAATAGCCTGATTGGTAAAAGTTATGGAGAGATTGCCAGCGAAAGCCGCAGCCAGCACAAGAGCCAGGGTTTTGGCGTACCAAGACAAAGAGGTCAGGCCTTCGAATATTTTCTTACAACAGGTGGTGATGCGCCTAAGAATGATTTGATGGATGGAGTGGATAATACTTGGGATAGGATAAAAGCATCAACTGTTCACGATAAAATCAACGGAATTATTTCGCAATACAATTTTGAGTACCCGGAATACTCGACCGCTCCATTGGTTGATCTTTATAAATCTATTCAGCAGTTGCCGGATAGTTATTGGAAAACAAAAAAACTTGCAGAAGTTCAACAATTAATTATTGCATGTACCGGCTTATTTGCAGAAGCGGCTTCTAGCAACGAACATGCAGTGCAGGGTGATAGTATTCATGTACAATTCTTCTTCAACAAGAGAAACAATGCTAATGTTAATTTGAAAGAAGTTCAGCTATTATCTTATGATTCAACTGTAGGTAAAGTATTAGGAAATAATCAAAACCTTAGTTTTACAAAAGCATTTACCGTTCCTGTTGATGCAAAAATTTCTCAGCCATATTGGTTAGAGAAGCCTTTGCAATCAGGCAGCTTTGATGTAAGTGATCAAACGCTGATCGGCAAAGCACAAAATGATGCCGCATATATTGCCAGATTTATTTTTACTATCAATGGTGTTGACTTTTCAGTAGATCGTGCAGTGCAATATAAATTTACTGATCCCGTAAAAGGAGAAGTATATCAACCTTTACTTATAGTGCCGGCCATTACAGGAAAGTTCGATCAGCCTTTGTATGTACTGGATGGGGCAAAACAAAAACAAGTTGCACTCGATCTTAAAACAAAGAAAACTTTCAACAAGGTTGATGTTAAACTTTCTGCAGGGGACCAATGGACTGTAACCGGCGGCACATTCAACAAAGCGCTTCAAAAAAATACTACAGAAGAAACAAATGCTGTTGTAAGTAAAGGAACAGCAGGCAGTATTACAAATCTTTCTGTTGCTATTAACAATATTACTGATGATCAAAATAATTCATACACGCAACCATTGCAGGAAGAGCATAGCATCGTTTACGAACATATTCCACCTATTCTTTACTACAAACCATTAACTGCAAAAGTTGAAAAGATCGATGTTGTTGTAGAAGGTAAAAACATTGGCTATATTATCGGAGCCGGAGACAAAGTGCCGCAGGCTTTGCAGCAAATGGGTTACAATGTAACACTGTTAAACGAAGCGACTATTACCGATGATAATCTGAAAAAATTTGACGCCGTTATTGCGGGTGTGCGTGCATACAACACACAGGATTGGTTATACAGCAAATACGATGTACTGATGCGTTATATACAAAACGGCGGTAACTATATTGTGCAATACAACACATCAAATTTTATAAGCAGCGTTTCCAATAAAATCGGGCCATACCCTTTTACGGTTAGCCGCACAAGAGTTACAGATGAAAATGCAGAAGTAAAAATTTTACAACCCAACAGTACCGTACTCAATTATCCAAATAAAATAACACAAGCAGATTTCAACAACTGGATACAGGAACGAAGTATATACCAGGCAGAACAACCAGACAGCCATTACAAAACGCCGCTTGCCATGCACGATGCCAATGAGCCGGAAAGCAATGGCAGCCTTATTCTTACAAAATATGGCAAAGGAAATTTTGTGTATACCGGTCTTGTGTTCTTCCGCGAATTGCCTGCAGGCGTGCCCGGTGCCTACAGGCTTATGGCTAATCTAATTGCATTGCCACAAAACAAATAGCATGGTTGAAAAAGAAAAAACACAAAGAAGGAAAGTAAGTATCTGGTTCCTTGTTATACTCGGTGTGGCAATTGGCTTTATAATAAAAAATGTAGAAGTTGGTTTGATCATAGGACTTATGGTTGGCTTGCTTGCGGGAAGTTTGGCGGGAAGAAGATAGAGAGCCCCAGCCCCTAAATGAATTATTAAAGAAGACTTTTATGAGCCAGCTATAGAATATAAATTTAGCTTTCGTTGCGTCGCACTCTTGTACTGTTAATTCTTTATGAAGCAATAAAAACCACAAAGACAATTTGTGTAATTCGTGAATAATAATTCGTGTTTTAATAGTCCATTAATTTCTGAACGTACAAGTGAGTGACACAACGGACGATCAATAAAGAACTAAAAGCTTGTAACAAAAAAACTTGCCATAAACATGCAGCAAAAAAAAAAGATACCCCTATTAAAATCATGGCGACAATGGTATATACTATTAATCGCAGTGCTGATTGCTTTAATTATTTTCTTTAGCTGGTTCACTAAACATTTTTCATGAAGAGTTTCGACTGGATTGTTCTGGTGCTTACACTGACGGGCATTGTACTGTATGGCTTGTATAAAAGCCGTACCAGCAAAAACCTGGAAGGCTATTTTTTGAGTAACCGCAGTATGCCCTGGTGGCTGGTATTGCTGAGCATCATGGGCACACAGGCAAGCGCTGTTACTTTTCTTTCAGCACCGGGACAGGCATTTACTGATGGGATGCGTTTTGTGCAGTATTATTTTGGTTTGCCACTCGCCATGATTGTTGTGAGCATAAGTTTTGTACCCATCTTTAATAAACTAAAAGTTTTTACAGCGTATGAATTTCTCGAACAACGTTTTGATATAAAGACAAGGACTTTTACCTCAGCTATGTTTTTACTGTCGAGAGGTTTTAGTACAGGTATTAGTGTGTATGCACCTTCTATTATTCTTTCATCATTGCTTGGCTGGGACATTTTCTGGACCAATATTATAATGGGAGGCATACTCATTATTTATACGGTGAGTGGTGGTGCAAAAGCGGTGGCATATACGCAACAGTTGCAAATGATCATCATCTTTACGGCTATGTTTATTGCAGGTTATTACATTGTGCATGACATGCCAGCCAGTGTAAGTTTTACAGATGCATTGAAAGTGAGTGGAGCTTCCGGTAAATTAAATGTTATAACAACAGGCGTTGATGCAAATGGTTTTGCATGGAAAGACAAGTACAATATCATAAGTGGTTTGATTGGCGGATTCTTTCTGTCCTTATCTTATTTTGGCACTGATCAAAGCCAGGTGGGGCGCTATCTTACTGCAAAAAACAATACAGAAAGTAAACTGGGTTTATTGATGAACGGTTTGGTAAAAGTACCCATGCAGTTTCTGATATTGTTGCTGGGCGCTTTACTGTTTACGTATTACCAGTTTAACAGTGGGCCGATCTTTTTTAATTCGGCTGTTAATGAAAAAGTTTATGAAACCAAATATGGCGATAGTTTGAAAATGCTGGAGAATGAATTTAATTTACTAAATAAAACCCAGTCAAATATTTCTGCTGCATACCTGCAGGCAACAAATGATGAAGCAACGAGCGCTGCTGTTTTAAAAGACAGCCTTACGAAAATAAATACGGAGGTAAATGATCTCCGTAACAATTATAAAACCGTGCTTCAAAAAGCTGATCCATCCATTGACACCAATGATACTAACTATATTTTTATTCGTTTTGTGGTAGATACATTGCCTGCAGGCCTGGTTGGTTTGCTGATAGCAGTTATATTCCTTGCGTCATGGGGTTCTATTGCTGCAGCATTGAACTCATTGGCATCCTGCACCATGATTGATTTTTATTGCCGGTTTAAAAAACACCAGACACACGTGAAACAAAGTGATATTGCAGAACTAAGGCAATACAATCTTTCAAAATGGTTCACATTTGGATGGGGCGTGTTTTGTATTATAATAGCTGAATTTTCTACCAACATGGGCAGTTTGATACAAGCGGTGAATGAATATGGATCTTTGTTCTACGGCGTTATTCTTGGAATTTTTCTTGTGGCCTTTTATATGAAAAAGATAAATGGCAACCCTGTTTTTTATAGCGCTATAATAGGTGAACTACTTGTGATAGCTTTATATATATTGGATAAATCCGGTGTAATAGGTTTTAGCTTTTTATGGTTGAATGTTGTAGGTGCGCTTGCGGTTGTATTACTAAGCTGGCTGATGAATAATTTCATTAAAGTTAAAACAGACTCGTAACTCAGTCGAATAAAGTACAGAACGTACAAGTGAGTGACACAACCAAAGCTTAATAGCAACACTTAAGTTTGCTTAATAATTATACTTCGCTTTCCACAACCCCTTTAAAAATTTACGCAGTTCTTCTTCACGTGCATTTTTTCCGGGATCAAAAAATTTTGTGCCCGCAACTTTCTCCGGTAAATATTCCTGTGGTGAAAAATTTCCTTCAAAACTATGGCTGTATTCATAGTCTTTATTATAACCAAGATCCTTCATGAGTTTTGTAGGCGCATTGCGTATATGCAAAGGCACTGGAAGATCACCATGCTGCGAGACTGCGCTCATCGCAGCACCGATTGCAACAGTTGAAGCATTACTCTTCGGACTGGAAGCAAGATAAATAGCGCATTGAGAAAGTATCAGCGATGATTCAGGATAACCAATTTTATTAACCGCATCAAACGTAGCATTAGCCAATAACAAAGCATTGGGATTTGCATTGCCGATATCTTCACTGGCAAGTATCAGCATTCGTCGTGCAATAAATTTTACATCCTCGCCGGCTTCTAACATACGTGCCAGCCAATACACAGCAGCATTGGGATCGCTGCCACGCATGCTTTTGATAAATGCGGAAATGATATCATAATGTTGCTCACCCTGCTTGTCATAGATCGCAATTCTTTTTTGCGCAACATCCATCACATAATTATCTGTGATCGTTATTTCTTTTTTGTCTGATGCAGTAATTACAAGTTCCAAAAGGTTTAATAATTTTCTTGCGTCACCACCGGAGATATTTATAAGTGCAGTAGTTTCCTTCAAGTCAACTTTATACTGTTTAAGTATTTCGTCTTTCGTTAGTGCATCATGTAATAGCTGCACAAGATGTTGTTCATCCAATGGTTTTAAAACATATACCTGGCAGCGGCTAAGCAATGCGGAGTTGACTTCAAATGACGGGTTTTCTGTAGTAGCGCCGATCAGCGTAATAATTCCTTTTTCAACAGCTCCAAGCAATGCATCTTGTTGTCCTTTGTTGAACCGGTGAATTTCATCAATAAATAAAATTGCTTTTGACTGTTGCTTTGCCTGTTCAATTACTTCACGCACATCCTTAACGCCACTACTGATGGCGCTTAGCTGATAGAAAGGAACATTCAATGTATGCGCAATAATATTTGCAATAGTTGTTTTGCCAACGCCTGGCGGTCCCCAAAAAATCATGGAAGGAATATTACCATGCTCAATAGCAGTGCGCAGAATACTTCCTTTACTGATAAGATGCTCCTGCCCTACCAATTCATCCAAAGTGTTTGGGCGCATACGTTCTGCCAGAGGAGTATTAGCCATAATTATAAAACTACGAAATGAAATAATAACCAAGAGAGAGATTATGAACTACGCTTTATTGCTACTATTAAATTTTGGTTGTGTCACTCACTTGTACGTTCTGATCTGTATGCAACAAGCAAACAACCTTATTCAATATTCTGCGCTATGCTGATATACTTTTCTATTTCATCAATTGTAACAGGTGTATTTTTATTATCGATATCAATTATAACTACATAACCATTATTACTACCGATGCCACTTAAAGCATCTGCTATTTGTTGCTGATTACTGTTTACGCGATAACCTGTAGTGTCCCATTCTTCATAACTGCACAAACAACCAAGCGATGGCGTTTGTGGGAAATATTTTTGCCCTTTATAAAATGAGGGGTCAATTGTAGTGCCATGCATAATTACGTCGTAACGGCCCATAGCGCCTGCAAAAAAACTTTCATAAATGCCATTGTAATTTTTCCACGTCTCCGGAAGCATAGATGCATACATTTCTTTTTGCCAGGGTATATCGGGCATAGTGCTGTCTGCAAAAAATACAGCAGGCTTAGATTCATATGGCATAACCATTTGCAGGTTTGTAGTAGGGCCAATATATAACAATCTTGAGTGCCCAAAACCTGTCCATCTTAAAATACCCTGCGGTGAATTTCCGTTGGTAATATAAAATGGATAAGCTGTAATTGCTCTTGCTAATTGCGCTGCATGAAAATAATTACCGTCAGAATCTTTTACAAAGCTTCCATCTGGTTTGCGAATTATAACAAGGCCTGCATAATCGCGGTTGCTTCTTTGCAAGCTATAAACTACCGTTTGATTTTTTAAAAACTCCCTGCTAAAAATATCTATCAGCGGTGGAAGTGTTGTATGCTTTTTAGTTGATAACCGGCTTTGCAATATCTTTAACCCAACACTTGTATCAGAAGGAAATTTTGATTTGATCAAAGATGTAATAGGTGTTTTGTTATTGATGGAGTCAGCTCTTAAAACATATTCTGCACATCGTATAAATACAGGAACAGAATTAGTGCTATGCATTAATTGCGATACCTGTGTTTTAAATTCTGTTTTGTATAATGAATATGTTGCTTCCAGTAAATTTTTTTGAAAATATTCTGATAGTTGTGCTGCTTTACTCCACGCAACAGTTAATTTTTGTTTGGTATATGCATTTTTATACTGTATCAATTCTATTGACCAAAGCGCTTCGTTCCATAAACCTTCATTATCGTCATTCAAAGGTTCTGCGAGGTATTGTTTTATGGTAGTATCAACAAGGTATTTGTAACGTTCTGCCCTTGCCTGTTTTGTAGTTACCGGGGAAAACAATGTATTGCTTACCAGCTGTTGCGCAAACATTGGTTTGAAAAACACAAACAACAGAACTACAAATAAACATTTTTTCATACAAGCTAAGCTACGAATAAGCAGGAAGGAAGTTTTTAAATAAAATGAAAATAATTTACAGATAGCGGTTACATTTCTTTTAAGTGCTTCCACTAATATATAATCCAGTGAAAACAAGATAAAGCAAATAAAGTATTCATTGGCTATACATAATATTAACAACCAAAAAAAAGGTCATGAAAAAATTACTCCTCGCGGTACTTCTTCTTACTGCAGCAACTGCAACATTTACTTTAGTGCCTGAATCCTCCTATGCGAGATCAGGCGGCAGTACAAACAGCATTCCTGCCAGCCAGGTACCAAAGCCAGTAAAACGAAATTTCAGGAATATGTACCCAACTGCTACACAAGTTGAGTGGGAATACAAGCCAGTTTATTACGGCACTCCTGTATATACTGCAAGTTTTCATTTAGGTACTCAAAAATGGGAAGCCAATTATACTGCAGATGGCGCATTTATTTCTGCTTATCCTAAGGTATAGTTGCATGGATGGATCGTGAAAAAGCAAAACCACCATATTGGTGGTTTTGTATTTTATCATATGTATTGTACAAGAAAGGTTTGCCGTACAAGAGTGCGACGCAACGAAAGTTTAATAGTATTGCTACAGCCAGGCTCAAAAAAAAATTTAAGGCACGACAATTTTATTATTGATTCTGTTTACATCTGCCAAACGCATGCTTGGATCTATTTCTATTTGCTTTATTTCACCTACGCCTTTGCTTAGCGTAAAATTATACTCAGGGTCTACCCATTTCCATTCGTTGTGTATGATGCGTGGTGTATTGTCTTCTGCAGGTTTTGCACCGTACATCATGTTCAATGGAATATAATGCATTTCTTTTGTACCGTCTTTGTAAGTGATAAGCACATCAACAGGCATTGGCATAAGGCCTATACGTTTTATAGTGATCTTTGCTTTACCATTATCATCTGTTACATCACCCACTGCATAATCAATAGTCTTGGTGCTATAAATCCAATATTCTTTATACCAGTCGAGTTCCATGCCACTTACTTTTTCTGCAACGCGGACAAAATCATTTGCATTAGGATGTTTAAAGCGCCATTCATTATAATATTCCAATAAGATTTTATCGAGCACATTATCGCCAACTATATAGCCAAGCTGAGAAAGAAAAATAGAACCTTTTGAATAAGCTGCGGCTGAATAAGCCATGTTTGTATTGAAGTGATCCGAATGTGTAGTCATGGGTTCTTCGCGGCCACTCTTAACCAAACGCAAATACGAGTTGTAAGCTTCTTTATAAGCAAAGCCGGTATCATTCTTCTTTAACCATGCCGTTGTTCTTAATTCTGCATAAGTAGTGAATCCTTCATCCATCCATGCAAACAGGCTTTCGTTAGTGCCCATCATACCCTGGTACCAGCTGTGCATCCACTCATGTATAGCAGTGCCAATACTTGCATTTTTTATAAGTGTAGCCATGGGATATTCCATACCCCCATCTCCACCCTGTATAAAAGAATAATTTTTATAAGGGTATGCTCCAAAAGTTTTTGCTATAAAAGGATAAGCCGCAACAGCACTATCTGCCACACCTGTCCATTTTGCTTCAAGAGAATCTACCTGCTTATATATTACATATATCAGTGGCCCGTTTTTGATCTGTCTCTTTTGCATCACGTAACCGGGGTCTGCTGCCCATACAAAATCGTGTATATTTTGGGCGCTGAATTTCCAGGTAATTGTGTTACCAACAGGTGCTTTTATTTTTACATTGTCTGCCTGGTAACCAAAACCAACTTCATTTGGATTTTGAATAGTTCCGCTTGCTGCGACGAGATATGTTTTATCGATAGTTATGTTTACATCATAATCTCCCCACACACCATAGAACTCACGTGCAATGTATGGATTGGCATTCCAGCCCTGGTAATCATACTCAACAACTTTGGGATACCATTGACTCATACTGTAACGTACACCTTCTGCATTGTCTCTTCCGCTGCGGCGTATCTGCAACGGCACCTGTGATTCAAATGCTACATCCATGCTTATCTTAGTGTGTGGAAGAATTGGCTTATCAAGATCAACTTCAAGAATAGTTTCGTGGTAAATAAGTTTTTGAGAAACGCTATTGATCTTAATCGTTTTTACACTGTCGAAACCAAGTTCATCGGGTTGTAGTTTGCTGATCCTATCTTTAACACGATCATCCCAATCGTAAACATTTTCCCCTTTCTTGTTTGTGCCCAATAATATTTTGCCAAGTTCACGGCTGCGCACATCCATCATACTGCCGGGTTGAAATGCATTCCAGTACAAATGAAAAAAGATGCGGTTCAATGTGTCCGGAGAATTATTCCAGTAATCAATTTTCTCTGAACCTGTAAACCTGTTGGTTTGCACATTCATGTTTACATTAATAAGATATTTTATTTTTTGCTGCCATCTGTCAGTTTGAGCATGAACTGATACAACAGCAATAAACAACAGAACAAACAATAAATATTTCCTCATGCTAAAAATTTTAAATGCGATGAAGATATAAAAAATATACCCTGCGCATGCATCATTTACACAGGCAGGGTATAATAAATATTATAAAAAGATCAGAGTGTAAAACTTTCGCGGTTTAATTTCCCGTCTACATCAAAAAAAAGGTATTTTTTTTGAACACCGCTTTTCTTTACAAGAATGCGGTATTGCAGCGGCTCTGTATTTTTTGTTATTTCAAATACAGACCCTTTTTCCCAATCTGTAAATTTGCTTTTTCCAAAACCATCTTTCACTTCTTCGGGCAATTCTTCATATTTTAGCTTTCTTTCGCTGTGCAGCCAATCCCCATCACTGTTAAAACTGGCGCTCATTTCATAGTTATTCAATATAAACTGCGCTTCAAAAGAACTCAGGTTATCCTTCCATGAAACTCTTTCTGCATGCGGATATCGTGCTTTAAATGCATCCGTAACATCAGCAGGTATTTTACGTATCTGTGCATTTAAAGAAACTGTGATCAATAATAAAAGAAGTAATGTCAAATTGAATTTCATGCCGTATTATTTTAGTGATAACAGTTTGCAAATTTCGTACAAATAACTACTGTTAAAAACAAACAGCACATTGTTTAACTGTGCGCTAACAATAGAGATCATTTTGAAACCGGCATCAGATTCTTAGAGCATCGCCTGTTGTGTCACTCACTTGTACGTTCGGATAAACCGTCAACAGTTGACGGCCGACTGTCGACAGAAGAACAAACAGCACAAGTGTGCGACGCAACGAAAGCTTAATGTTTATTCCACAGACGGGTTCACATATTTTTCTTTACCCTGCACAACCATTACAATTTCTCCTTTGATTGTCTTCGAAGAAAAATGTGTATGCGCTTCCTGCAATGTGCCCCGAAAATTCTCCTCAAACATTTTTGTTAACTCGCGGCTGATACAGCATTGTCTTTCGGCACCAAAGTATTCAATAAGATCCTCTAATGTTTTTAACAACCTCACAGGGCTTTCATAGAGCACCATTGTTCTTTCTTCTGTTGCAAGTTGTGTGAAGAGTGTATGTCTTCCTTTTTTTAAGGGCAGGAAACCTTCGAAAATAAAACGGTTTATAGGAAGCCCGCTGTTTACAAGTGCGGGAACAAATGCAGTAGCACCAGGTAAGCATTCTACTTTAATATTTCGCTTTACGCACTCTCTTACCAATAAAAATGCAGGGTCTGAAATGCCCGGTGTACCTGCATCTGTAATGAGTGCCATTGGTTTGCCAGATTCTAACTGATCTGCAATGTGTGAAAATATTTTGTGCTCATTGTGCTGGTGATAAGGCGAGAGTGGTTTATGAATATTGTAGTGCTGCAAAAGCTTTGAAGATGTGCGTGTGTCTTCACAAAGAATTACATCAACCTGTTGCAACACTTCAAGTGCACGTAATGTTATATCTTTTAAATTACCAAGAGGCGTAGGAACGAGGTAGAGCATGTGCAGATGTGTGAGCATGCAGATGTGCGGATGAATGCATTAAATCATTTGCACATTTTCACACCTGCACATTTGCACATTATTAATTGATCATTTCAATTTCGTAAAATTCCATTACAGGATTGGCGAGTAACTTTTTGCTGGCTTCATCTGCAAGGGCTTTGGCTGCATCTTCAGAATCAGCATCTATTTGAAGCGTAATATGTTTTCCAATGCGTACGTCTTCAACTGAATTAATACCAAGATTTTTTAATCCACCCATTACTGCTTTTCCCTGTGGGTCAAGCAAATCTTTCAATGGCATTACTTTTATCTGAACGTTATAGGTCATGATTCTTTTTGTTTTGCAAGCAAAGATAAAATAACATAAGCAACAAAGGAAATTGGTACTGCAAGCCAGCCCAGGAAAATTGCAGATATAATCGCAATTGCCCCGATTATAATGAATGGCATTAATTTCTTAATGGTTACACCACTGAACTTTAACGCCATCATGGGTAAAGTCGAGATCATTAAATAGCTTACTACAAAAATTACTGCATACCAAAACCACTGGTTGGTAAAAAGTGTAATGATCATTTCTGTATTACTAAACCAATAGATCAATGGAAATGAGGCGATCAATAATCCTGCGGCGGGAATAGGAACACCTTTGAAGCCATGTGATTGAGTGGTATCGATATTGAACCTTGCTAAACGATAAGCTCCGGCACATGGAATAAGAAATGCCGGCAATAACCACAATGTACTCACGTCCAAACCAGCCTCCTGTTGTGCAAAACTTAAACGAAGAAATTGGTAAATGATCAACCCTGGCGCAACGCCAAAGCTTACAACATCGGCCAATGAATCTAATTGTTTGCCCATTTCTGAGGAAGCTTTTAAAAGCCTTGCTACAAATCCATCTAAAAAATCTATTATCGCAGCACAACCAATAAACACTGAAGCCATAAATATTTTTTCCGGCATTATTACAAATGCTTCGGCATTTTCATTAACAGTAAAAGACAATCCGTTCTGCAAAATGCATACAATAGCAAGACAGCCAAAGACAAGATTGAGTAAGGTGAAAAGGTTTGGGACGACAGACGACAGTCCACGGCTTTCAGGCGATTGAGCTTGCTCCTTTTCTTTCATTTATTTAAAGAATTAATGAGGGATTGAATTTTAATTATAAGATTTTCGTACTTGGTATATTTTTCTGTAAAAACAGTTTGGTCAATGTACTTTCTTTGTTTGGCAAGATATAAGCAACCTATTACTTCCATTGCAGACCTGTTTGCCATAACAAGAAATCTTGAAAATTCTTTATCTGATTGCAAAGTAGAGCCTTCTGTAATATTTAGAACGACAGAATCACTTGCTCTTTTTATTTGAAAAGTAAGAATAAATAATTCATCTTTTGGGAACGCTTTAACCATATCAGAAATTTCTCCCGCAAGTTCAAGTGCAATTTGCCAGATTTTTAATTTTTCAAATTTAAAAGGCATGGTTGATTGTTAGTTAATTTTCTGTCGTCTGTTAGCTGTTGACTGTCGTCTTCTTCATTAGTTGTTCTATCTCTTCTGCTGTTATTGGAATCTTTTTCATAAGATCCTGGTTGCCGTTCTTTGTTATCCAAACATTATTTTCAATACGCACACCCATTTTTTCTTCTTCAATATAAATACCCGGCTCTACTGTAAGTAACATGCCTTGTTTTAAAGGCTCTGTTTTTGTGCCAAGATCATGCACGTCTATACCAAGATGGTGAGATATACCATGATACAAATATTTTCTATAAGCCCTGTTATTCTTGTCTTCATTCTTTACATCAGTTTTATTAAGCAAGCCAGCCTTTAAGAATGTTTGTGTTGCTTCGTCACCAACTTTATCGTGATACGCGAGAATTGTAATACCAGGTTTCAATAAACTTTTTGCATAGTTGTGCAAATGTAAACACGCATTGTAAATTTCTTTTTGCCGTTTGGTGAATTTGCCATTTACAGGCACCGTCCTGGTAAGATCCGCAGTATACCCGCCATAGTTTGCGCCAAAATCCATAAGAATCAATTCGCCGTCTTTACATTCTGAATTATTAGAAATATAATGCAATGTTCTTGCTCTGTCGCCGCTTGCTATAATGCTGCCATAAGCCTCTCCTTTTGCACGGTTGCGAAGAAATTCATGCACAAGTTCTGCCTCTATTTCATGCTCAAATACTCCGGGTTTTATAAATTGCAATAATCTGCGAAATGCTTTTTCCGTTATGTCAATGGCAGTTTGCACTACTTCAATTTCCATTGCAGATTTTATTGCACGCAGGTTGCGCATGATCTTGGCAGACCGCTCATATTTATGCAAAGGATATTTCTGCATCATTTCTTTTGCATAACGGTAATCTCTTGTTTCAAGCGGATTGCCTTTGCGGTCATTCTCATTGGTGTTGAGGTAAATATTATCTGCAAGATGTATCCATGGTTGTAACAGAACGTCCAAACTATCCAGCCATATGATTGTTTCAATGCCTGTCAACTCAGTTGCTTCTTTTGCTCTTAATCT
This sequence comes from Panacibacter ginsenosidivorans, assembly GCF_007971225.1. Taxonomy (NCBI): domain Bacteria; kingdom Pseudomonadati; phylum Bacteroidota; class Chitinophagia; order Chitinophagales; family Chitinophagaceae; genus Panacibacter; species Panacibacter ginsenosidivorans. The sequence continues at coordinate 2,175,784 of NZ_CP042435.1, forward strand.
TTTGCCATCCCATTTTTCTTTGAGTTCATTGGGACGCACAAGCACCAACACTTCTCTGTATTTCGGGTCCGGATTATCAGGAAATAAAATAACCATTGTGTCTTCCTGTTCAATGCCGCAAAGCCAATACAGGTCACTGTTTTGCTGAAAACGGTATAATGCATCTCCGTTAGAAGGCACTTCATCATTGCTGTTGAAAATAGCAATGCTGTTGGGTTTCATTTCTTTGATGAACCTTTTGCGGTTCCCGATAAAAATCTTCGGATTAAGTGGCAAGTGTTTCATGCTGACTTATATTAATTGAAGTAAGTACTGCTTATAGTTTTGCAAGATAAAGGAAAGCCCCCATCCCCTAAAGGGGAGTTTTCAAATTTATTTGCACTTACTTTTTTAAAAAATGTTAAGAAAAGATATACAGTACAAGTGAGTGACACAACAGGCGATGCTATGAAAAACAAAAGCCGGTCAGCAAAATCATTTTGCAAAGAACAACGCTTTCAATTCACTTGCATCATCCGGTTTCATTTTTCCGGCAAGAATCAAGCGCAACTGCCGACGGCGCAATGCCCCATCGAATAACTTCTTTTCTTCCTCCGTTTCAGGTATCAGCTGCGGCACTTTACGTGGGTTGCCATTGGGGTCAAGTGCCACGAATGTAAAATACGCTTCGTTGCTTTCGTACTTGTATTGATGCAAATTGTCTTCGCCCCAAACGCGCAAATGTACTTCCATCGACGTGTTGAACGCACGGCTAAGCTTCGCTTCTATGTGTACCACGTTACCCAGTTTGATTGGGTTTTTGAAACTCAGGTTATCAACGCTGGCAGTCATGCTCGGTGCATTACAATGCTTGCCCGCAGCAATACCGGCGGCAATATCCATCCAATACATCAGCCGTCCGCCCATCAGGTTGCCAAACGTGTTCGTATCGTTGGGCAGTACCAGTTCATTCATTACCGTAAAACTTTCAACAGCTTTTTTGCCATCCATGTGTTGCATTTTGCGCAAAGATAAAAGGCTGCTTTGAGTTTTATAGTTTGAGTTTTTTGTGAACCCGGCTGAAGTATTTCAATTAAGCATACTTGCGTCGCACTCTTGTACGCTTTGTTGCTTATGGAGCACATTTGCATATCCGCACATTATCATTAAGTTTGTGTGCTTTTAGTAGAACAACTAATTTTCCCTCTATGTATAAACATGGTCGTTTTATTTATTTGCTGGCGCTTGCCGTTGTCATATTTTCCTGCAAGACCAATATACAAAAACAAGAAGACGTTGCAATTGTAACAAAAGACACTGCAATGATCGATGGGCACCCATCATGGATCATGCAGGGAAATGTGTATGAGGTAAATGTTCGTCAATACACACCGCAAGGAACATTCAAAGCATTTGAACCAAACCTGCAACGCTTGAAAGATATGGGCGTTCAAACATTGTGGTTCATGCCGATCAATCCTATCAGTAAGGTTGACAGGAAAGGTGCATTAGGGAGTTATTATGCGGTTTCAAATTATGATGCTATCAATCCTGAATTTGGAACAATGGATGATTGGAAAGCGCTTGTAAAGAAATGTCATGACATGGGTTTTAAAGTGATCATTGACTGGGTACCAAATCATACGGGAGGAGATCATTACTGGCTGGAACAACATCCTGATTTTTTTGTGAAGGATAGCACTACAGGAAAAGCATTATCACCATTTGACTGGAGTGATACGAGACAACTCGATTATAAAAATCCTGTGCTCCAAGATTCTATGATCAATGCCATGAAATACTGGATTACCAATTCTGATATTGATGGTTTTCGTTGCGATGTTGCATGGAATGTACCTGATGATTTCTGGAAAAAATGTATTCCGCAGTTAAGAGCAATGAAAAATATTTTCATGCTTGCAGAAAGTAATAAAGCTGCTGAGCAGCTAGATGGTTTTGATGCAACATACCCATGGGATGAATTTAATATGATGAAACTGATTGCAAAAGGAGAAAGACCTGCGTTTGCACTGGATAGCGTTGTAAACCACGTGGATTCTGCATTTCCGAAGAATGGCTTATTGCTTTACTTTACCAGTAACCATGATGAAAACAGCTGGAATAAAGCTGATTATAAAACCATGCCCGGAGCATCTCATGCACCATTTGCAGTATTAACACAAACGATGAAAAGATCTGTTCCATTAATATACAGCGGGCAGGAAGAACCATTCCTGGACAGCATTAGTTTCTTTTATAAAGACACGATTACACTTGGCAAATATGGAAGAGCCGATTTTTATAAAACTTTATTGGAGTTAAGAAACAGTAATGCGGCACTAGCAGGTAATGCATCGTTTACGAAAATAAAAACTAATAATGATGCATCAGTATATGCATACCTGAGACAAAAGGGAACAAAAAAAGTATTGGTAATTTTGAACCTCAGTAATAAAGCTGTTGATTGTGTTCTTAATAATAGTATGATCGAAGGAAAAGCTATAAATGTATTTTCTAAACAGGCTGAGGATCTGAAGCGTGGGCAAATATTTAAGTTGAGACCTTGGGATTACTTTGTTTATAGTTATTAATGATTGTTACTATTATTGCTGAATAATGATACGAAAGTACAAGAGTGCGACGCAACGCAGTTTAATTGTACCAAAAAAGTTGGACTCATAAAAGTTATTACTACTCTTATAATAATATTACTGAACCCGGATTTATATTAAAGAAGAATTATGATCTCAAAGAAAACGAAATACGCCATTAACGCACTTGTATATCTTGCAAAAGAAGGAAAAGGTACAGAGCCGATACAGATAAGTAAGATATCTGAGAGTGAAAACATACCACGCAAATTTCTGGAAGCCATTTTATTAGATCTTAAAAATGCGGGAATGCTTAGCAGCCGCAAAGGAAAAACAGGTGGTTATTATTTGCACAAAACACCGGAAGAAATAAATATTGCTGATGTAATGCGCTTGTTTGACGGACCCATAGCATTGCTGCCATGCGTTACACATATGTATTATGAAAGATGTGAGGAATGTAAAGATGAAGCCACTTGCGGCATACGCTCTGTGTTTTTTGATGTAAGAAATGAAACAGTAAATATGTTAAAGCAGGCAACACTTGCAGAAATTATGTCCAGAACCAAAAAACTGGAAAAGACAAAAATTAAAAAATAATAAATAAATTTTTTTGATTTTAATTCCTATTAATTCGATAGGATTTATATATTTGAAAAAAATTCTAATATGAATCTGAAACTAACACCAAAACTCATCCTGGGAACAACTCTGATCTTAATAGCGCATATTTTATCTGCGCAAACAGCAGACACATTGAAAACAGCCTTTACCACTGCGGATTCTTTGAAGATCGCAGCAAAAAATGATTCACTTAAAGCAGCAAATAAACCTAATTCGTTAACTATTTCTGTAGACATGCGCACACGAACAGAAATAAGACATGGTTATCGCGTAATTCCTACGCAAGACACCACTGCTGCTTTCTTTACCAATCAACGTACAAGGTTAAATTTCGATTTTAAAACAAAGAGATTTGATCTTTATGCATCGCTGCAAGACACAAGAGTTTGGGGTCAGCAAGACCCGCGTGAAGGACAAGGCGCTGTTACAACAACAGAAGCAACAACCTATCCTTTGTACATGTTTGAAATATATGCAGAGCCACATTTTTCAGATAAATTCTCTGTAAGAATTGGTCGTCAAAGGCTCATCTATGACAATCAAAGATTATATGCAGAAAATGACTGGCGCTTACCTGGAAACTCTCACGATGCGATAAGATTTATCTACAACAACAAGATCAATTTTACGAACGAGCTTACTGTTGCATATAACCAATATGGCGAAAACAATTTTACTTCAAACTATAAGCCTGTAGGCTTTTCAAACTATAAAGCACTTGTAGTAGATTATCTTAATTGGAAGCTGAGTAAAACCTGGAATTTTCTTACCATCAATACTGCAGATGGTTACCAAAGTTCAGTTGCCTCTGACTATAAAACAACTTACATGCGTTTCACTACCGGTGGACGTTTGGAATACTCATCTTACAAATGGTACCTTACTATGAGTGGCTACTACCAATTTGGTAAAGACTCTTCGGGTAAAAAATTATCAGCATATTACTTACAACCAGAAATAAAATATTCCGGTATAAAAAACTTGTCTATCCGTTTAGGTGTGGAATATGTGAGCGGTCAGGATACGCTTAATTCAAAAGACAACAACTTTGTTCCTTTGTATGGCGTTGCTCACCGTTTCATGGGTAATATGGATTTCTTCACAACGTTCCCTTCAGATCTTAACAACGGCGGTTTAATAAATCCTTACTTGTTCTTCCAGTATCAGAACAAGAAACTTACGCTTCGCATGGAAAACCATCTCTTTTATTCCCAATCAAATGCAGCATTCAAAGGTAAAGGAGATCTTGATCATTACCTTGGTTTTGAAAACGACTGGCGCATAAACTATAAGGTTATGCCAATGTTCGAAATTGAATCAGGTTTCTGTTGGGCTGTAGTTACAAAATCTATGACGGTAATTAAAAAAAGCGGAGATACAAAAGCATTTCCATATTGGTATTATCTCAGTCTGAAGTTCACACCAACAATAGGAAAATTCACTTTCTAAAATAAACGAGTAAATTTTTTGTTACCCGGCAAAAGTATTTCATGGCGGCATCGTTGCGTCGCACACTTGTACTGATGTAAAAAAATGCAACCAGGAAATACAACCGCTAAAACAATTTTAAACAATCAACAACACAACAATTACTTTATGAAACAGAGAATATTTATTTTATTAACAGCTATAGCACTTGGTGTTACAACATTTTCAGGAAAGCCTGGTGGTTCACCTAATCCTGATCCGTCAGTAACAACAGTTTCTATTTCATTCTCAGGTGCTTTTGCTTTGTATCCATTAGTACAAACATGGGCAGCAGAATATAACAAAACACATCCCGATATCCGCTTCGATATTCAAGCAGGCGGTGCTGGTAAAGGTTTAACAGATTGCCTTGCTGGTGCAGTAGATGTAGGGATGTTCTCAAGAGAATTAACTGATGCAGAAAAAGCAAAAGGTGTATGGACATTGGCACTTTGCCGCGATGCAGTTCTTCCTACGTATAATGCAAAAAATGCTAATGCAAAGAGCATCCAGATCCGTGGTGTAAAGAGAGCAGAGTTCAATTCAATTTTTGCAGATCATACAATCACTACGTGGGAGCAATTATTAGGAACTACTTCTAAAAGCCCACACAAAATAAATGTGTACACAAGAGCAGATGCTGCTGGTGCTGCTGATTCATGGGCAGCATTCTTTGGAAAGAAACAGGAAAATTTAAAAGGTCTTGGTGTATCAGGAGATCCTGGTGTTGCAGATGCAGTACGCAAAGACCTTAATGCTATTGGTTATAACAATACATTATTTGTTTACGATCCAAAAACAGGAAAAAAATTACCTGGCATTGATGTAGTTCCAATTGATGTAAATGGTAATGGTACTATTGATCCGGATGAAAATTTCTATGACAACCTGCGCATCTTTTTAAAAGCAGTGAATGATGGAAAATATCCTTCACCTCCTGCAAGAAATTTGTATTTCATTACCAAAGGCAAAACAAACAATAAAGACATTCTTGATTTCTTTAAATGGGTATTAACAGATGGGCAGCAGTTTGTAAGCGTTGCGGGATATGTTGCTTTACCAAAAGGAACAGTACAGGATCAGATCAAAAAATTAGGCAAATAGTTCTCATAAGCAAGCAGTATAGTTTTCATTAAGGAGCACCTGGTTTTCGTAATAAAAATTTAAGCCATAAAAATTGGGTAGTAGTTTGAAAAGGTATAATTTTAATTCCTACTTTACTTATAGGATATATAGATAAAGTAGGGCATAGAATTAAAACTCAAAAACTATAATTTATGAAAATCAGGTCCCTTTTAATCCAGCTCTTTACATCAGCAATTTTGTTAGGCTCGTGTTCAAACGGCGGTAGTGAAACCACTAGCAATAATGAGAACATTTCTATTTCTTTTTCCGGTGCTTTTGCGTTGTATCCGTTAGCTCAAAAATGGGCATCCGAATATAATAAAACACATCCTAATGTTCGCCTGAACATACAGGCTGGCGGGGCAGGAAAAGGTTTGACGGATTGTTTATCAGGCACGGTAGATGTTGGCATGTTCTCAAGAGGAATTACTGATGCGGAAAAAGCAAAAGGTGTATGGTGGATATCTCTTTGTAAGGATGCCGTTTTACCAACATTAAATGCATCAAACCCTTACATAGACAGCATTAAAGCCAGAGGCATAAAGAAAGAAGAATTCAAATCCATCTTTATCGATCAGCGTCCAAGAACATGGGACAGTTTATTGAATATTAAGAATGGAAGCAAACAAAAGATCGCAGTTTATACAAGAGCAGATGCAGCAGGCGCAGCAGATTCATGGGCATCATTCTTTGGCAAGAAACAGGAGAATTTAAAAGGCATTGGTGCATCAGGCGATCCAGGTGTTGCAGACGCTGTCAAGAAAGATAAAGGTGGTATTGGTTACAATAACACGCTCTTTGTTTATGATAATGTTTCCGGCAAAAAAAATCCGGGAATTGAAGTAGTGCCGATCGATGTAAATGGTAATGGCAAAATAGATGCAGATGAAAATGTGTATGCCGATTTAAATACATTTCTTGATGCAGTAAACACAGGAAAATTTCCTGCGCCGCCAGCAAGAGATCTTTATTTTATTACAAAAGGAAAAACATCCAATAAAGCAATTCTTGAATTCTTCAAATGGGTGTTAACTGACGGGCAGACGATGGTGAGAGAAGCTGGTTATGTGCCTTTGCCTGCAGACGTAATCAATGAACAATTAAAAAAATTAGAACAGTAAAAATATTTAACTGGGCGATTTGGGGGTTTAAGGTGATGTATGTTTCCAAGGCCGGTATAATCCTATTCACGGTCTCATGAAAGCTGAAGAAGATAAATATGTTCCAAACTAAAGTATTTCATGGCATCGCCTCTTGCGTCGCACTCTTGTGCTATTGGGGGTAATAAGCAACTAAGTGTGCGGCGCATTTTTTAAAATAAAATCAAATGTGTTGCGCAGTGATTCAACAGTACAAGTGAGTGACACAACAAAAGCTTAATAGCAGCAATGCAGTTAAGTAAAAAATAAAATATCCTGTACCAATAAAAACTAAACTAGAACTTAAAACATAAGAACTATGACTAAACGCAAATTCATTGATGGCTTATCCTCGAAATGGATGGTCGTCTGTCTCTGTTTCTTTTTGCTCTTACCATTGGCAATAGGAGCAGGACTTGTTTTCAAATCGATGGGCTTATTTGATGGACGCTCTATCGGCGCTCTGATCTTTTCATCAGACTGGTCGCCCTCTGAAGGTAAGTTTGGATTCTGGCCTTTTATATTGAGCTCTTTGTGGGTAACCGTGGTGGCATTAAGTATTTCAATTCCATTTTGTTTACTCGCATCAATTTATCTTACACAGTTTGCACCAAGATGGTTTTTGAATTTTATGCGTCCTGTTATTGATATACTTGCAGGTATTCCTTCTGTTGTATATGGCGTGTGGGGAGTGCTTGTAATTGTACCACTTGTAAGTGATAAGATAGCACCATTCTTTGGTACAGAATCTCTTGGTTATAGCATTCTTGCAGGCGCATTGGTGCTTGCAGTAATGAGTATTCCATATATCCTAAACATGCTGCTTGAAGTGTTCAGGCAAATTCCTATAGAACTCGGCGAAGCCTCACTGTCATTGGGTTCCACTAAATGGGAAATGATAAAACATATCTTCCTGCGCAAAGGTGCAACGGGAATTATTTCTGCATTCGGTCTTGGTTTTTCAAAAGCATTGGGAGAAACCATTGCAGTAATGATGGTGATCGGAAATGTTGTACAAATACCATCTTCTGTATTTGATGCGGGTTACCCGTTGCCGGCACTTGTTGCCAACAACTATGGAGAAATGATGTCAATTCCATCATACGATTCAGCATTGATGTTTGGTTCACTATTGTTATTTGTGATCATCATTACGATCAATGTATTATTCCGTTACCTAATCTATAAATCCGAAGCCCTATGACACTAAGAAGAAAATATGAAGAGAAATTCTTCCGCGTATTATCTGCCATATTCACACTTGTTATTGTGTTTGTACTGGCACACATTATATGGAGCATTGTTGAAAAAGGTTTTTCATCACTCTCCTGGGATATAATAAGTAAAGAGCCACAGGGTGGTTTCTACTTTGGTAAAGAAGGTGGCATTCTTAATGCTATAGCAGGCTCCTTTTACCTGGCTATTTGCGCAACCATACTTGCGTTTTTGGTTAGCTTACCTGTTGCATTGTTCATGAATACCTATTTAATTAAATATGGCAGAACATTAACCGGCATCCGTTTTTTCCTTGATGTATTATGGGGTATACCATCAATCGTTTACGGTGCATTTGGTTTTACAATCATGATCTATTTTGGGTTAAAATCATCACTCGGTTTTGGTATTCTTACAGTTGGTGCAATGATCTCACCAATCATGATACGCGCCATGGATGAAGTATTAAAAACAACACCCATCGGTTTACAGGAAGCATCTTATGCGCTCGGTTCCACAAAAACAGAAACTGCATATAAAGTATTATTTCGCCAGGCTTTGCCAGGTTTTGCAACAGCAATTCTGCTAGCTTTTGGTCGTGGCATTGGTGATGCAGCTTCTGTATTGTTTACCGCAGGTTATACAGATTATATCCCAAGGAATTTCAGCGATCCAACTGCTACGTTACCATTAGCAATTTATTTCCAGTTAGGTTCACCCATACCTGAAGTACAGAACCGTGCATATGCAGCTGCGATCATACTTACGTTTACTGTACTCGTGATAAGTGTTAGTGCAAGATTGTTATCACGCAATAAACACAAATCTTCTTAAAAAACATACCAACTAAAACAAAACTCAAACATTAAAACACAATTTATGAAAACAGCAATCGTACCAACAGAAATGGCAAACGCCGAACCAACGCTTCATGCAGTAACTGCTGAAGTGCCTGTGCTCAACATTCGTCATTTGAATGTTTACAGTAAAAACGCACATATATTAAGAGATATAAATCTTAAGGTTCCCAAGAATGCAATCACTGTATTATTAGGTCCTTCAGGATGTGGTAAAACAACTTTATTAAAATGCATGAACAGGCTTACCGACCTGTACAGCGAACTAAGATTAGACGGTGCAATTGAAATTGATGGGCAGGATATTTTAAGTGAGAAAAATGATATCACACAGATTCGCCAGAAAATGGGATTGGTAATGCAAAGACCATTTCCTTTGCCGATGTCTATCGCAGACAACATTACTTATGGTTTGAAATTGAAAGGTGTAAAGAATAAAAAAATATTGGCTGAAAAAGTAGAAAAACACTTGCGTGAAGTGGCATTGTGGGATGAAGTAAAAGATCGTTTAAAAACATCTGCGCAGCGTTTATCTATTGGTCAGCAGCAACGTTTATGTTTGGCAAGAGGCTTGGCTGTTGAGCCTGAAATTATTTTGGCTGATGAACCAACTTCAGCGCTCGACCCAATATCAAGCCGGGTTATTGAAGAAGAATTTTCAAAGCTGCGCCAGGATTATACAATCATTCTTGTAACGCATATGCTAAGACAGGCAAAGCGCCTGGCAGATTATGTTGTGTTTATGTATTACGGAGAGATCATAGAATACGGACCGGCAGCAGAGATATTCGAAAACCCAAAAACAGATATACTCAAAGAATATTTACGTGTAGGACACTAAGAATTTGGTATTTTTTAAGTTTGAGTTTTAGTTCTACTAAAGCGAGCTGCATTTCTATGCGGCTCTTTTTTATTAATGTAACAAGCCGAAGTTTTTCATGGCATCTTTGTTGCGTCGCACACTTCAGCTGATGAATATAATTCAAAAGTAAAAAGTCAAAATTCAAAAAAGGATGCATGTTTTTACATTTGAATTTTGACTTTTTACTTCTTCACATCTCTTTCGGCTTAGAATAATTTCTCCATTTATCGATCACCTTATTCATATCATCAGGCAATGCACTTTCAAAAAATATTTCTTTGCCTGTTACAGGATGTTTAAAACCCAATGTTCTTGCATGCAGTGCACAGCGCGGACATAATTCAAAACAATTATCTACAAACTGTTTGTACTTTGTATAGATCGTTCCTTTCAAAATTTTATCGCCGCCATATTCAAAATCGTTAAACAATGTGTGACCAATATGTTTCATATGCACACGTATCTGGTGGGTGCGACCAGTCTCCAACACACACTCCACAAGCGTTACATAATTGAAACGCTCCAGCACTTTGTAATGTGTTATTGCATGCTTACCATGATCACCTTCAGGATATGCCTCAAACATTTTTCTGAAACGCTGATGGCGACCAATATGTGCTTCAATTCTCCCCTCCTCTTCTTCCACATTTCCCCACACAAGCGCCACATATTTTCTCGACACGGTATGATTGAAAAATTGCTTCGCAAGATTTGCCGCAGCTTCTGCAGTCTTGGCAACAACCAGTAAGCCTGTTGTATTTTTATCTATGCGATGCACCAAACCATAACGCGGTAAACTCTCTTCATCAAGCGTTGGATTTTGTTGCAGCAAATGATATGCAATGCCATTCAGCAATGTTCCTGTATAATTTCCAACACCCGGATGCACCACCATGTTTGCATTTTTATTCAGCACCATCACAGCATCATCTTCGTAAACAATATTCAATGGAACAGGTTCCGGTTTTACATCTGATTCATCAGGATGTTCAAGACTCAGCAACAAAATATCATCACCTGGCTTTACTTTGTAATTACTCTTTACAATTTTACCATTCACGGTAAGAAAGCCATCTTCAATGCCCTTCTGAATTTTATTCCGCGTAGCATTTTCCATGTGCATTTGCACCCATTTGTCAATGCGCATCGGCTCCTGTCCCTTATCAACATGAAAAGCCTTGCGCTCATAAAGCTCTTCACTGTTGTCTTCCTGCAATATTTCTTGTTCTTCCTGCATAGCGTTGTGCAAAATAAAGGGAATTAATCTGAAGTGGATTTTTGGAAAATTTTTGTGTAGCAAGCTGTAGTGCTGCTATGATGCTTTGGTTGTGTCACTCACTTGTACGGTTGGATATGCTATGCAGCAATTAGAATTAACTATTGTAATCAATGATTCATATTCTTCTTATACTTTGTAGGGTCTACTTTAAAAAAAGTACACCATTCATTAACTGGCAGTGGCTTCTCTTTTTTGTCTTTAATTTTTTTATCTATCAAAGCAAATTGTTCATTTGTTAAAAACACACATCTGCCATCATTGGCGGCATAAATTAAATATACCCGCTCATCTTTTCCTTGAAGTTCTAATTGATCATTTAATATTTCTGCAAATCGTTGAGCAGCTTCGCCCCAGCCATATCCTTCAAAGTTTGCAAAAATGATATATTCTTTATTATTTATAGTTATTCTATGGTTCACCCATTTATTTGTCATATCATAATCTTCAATGTGATCTGTGATATCTATCTTCAAGTTCATTTTATTAAATAATGGCTGCATATCCTTCAAGTAATCAGTAAAGCCATCCTGTTCAAAAAGCGTTTCCCCATCAAGAGTGTAACATCTGTAGTCAAGAGGCAACAACGTCGTATCATCATCAACAGAAGAAATAAAATTACTTGAAATAGAGCTTACAAGATTTACTCTAAGAGTATCAATATTTTTTGGATCAGCATATTTAAAATAGCCAAGACTTTCCAACTGTTTTACGATAGCTGTTGATTCAACAAGATCGAGAGGACTTTCTTTTAAAGAAGATGATGCGTCAGGCGAAGATTTTTTTCTCAGAAAAAAAGTTAGAGCAATTAAGATAACCGCTCCTGCCAGAATATATAAACTCATTTTTGTCATTTTAAGTTTCGCAAAGAGTAAGTACTATAACGATATTAGCAATTTTTTTTAAAAGTTCATCCAACTTCCAAACGTAGAAGCGAGTGACACAACAGATGATGCCATATTAACCAACAGTTGGTCAATAAAAACAATCATTATATTTGAATTGCTTCTTGCATTCCTTTAGTACAACCAAAACATTTCATGCAGTACAACAAACTAAGCAGCCAGCGTATTTTGTCTATTGATGCGTTTCGTGGCATAACTATTCTTGTAATGATCTTTGTTAATGAACTCGCAGGCATTCGTGATATTCCTGCCTGGGCAAAACACATGCACGCAGATGAGGATGCGATGAGTTTTGTAGATGCGGTGTTTCCCGCATTTCTTTTTATTGTTGGTATGTCTATTCCATTTGCAATTAATAATCGTTTGAAGAAAGGTGATAGTGTTTGGCAACTGCAGTTGCATATTTTATTTCGCATATTAGGTTTGCTGGTGCTTGGTGTTTTTCTGGTAAACACAGAAGAAGGATATAATGAACAACTCATGGGTATGTCAATTAATCTTTGGGCATTGCTGTTCTTTGTTGGTGTTATTTTAGTGTGGAAAGTTTATTATACAAAGAACAAAACACTTGTGTATATCTTAAAAACAATTGGTGTTGTATTGCTTGCTGCGCTTGCATTTATATACAAAGGTGAAAAAGGCGAACACATTACACCGGAATGGTGGGGCATTCTTGGTTTGATCGGTTGGGCTTATTTATATAGCTGTATTATTTACCAGTTGTTCAAAGGAAATGTTTTGGGAATTTGCTTAATGATAGCTGTTTGTATGGGTGTGTTTATTGCAAGCCATACTGATTCATTAAAAGATATAAGCTGGCTTCAATGGACGCATGCACAAAGTGGCAATGCAATACATACATCGCTTACTCTAAGCGGAATGGTGTTATCATTATTGTTCTTTAAAATGGATAAAGAAATAAAAGAAAGCAATCGCTTTTTAAATGCGTTTATTTTCACAGCAGCATTATTTGTTGCAGGTTATTTTTTGCGCCCTGCTTTTAAAATATCAAAAATTCATGCAACGCCAACATGGGCATTGTATAGTGCAGGGTTCTGTTGTATCATTTTTATTTTTTTATATTGGCTTATTGATAAAAAGCATATTGAAAAGTGGACTTCATTCTTTAAACCAGCCGCTGCAAACCCTTTACTGACTTACATTATACCGGATATTATTTATTTTCTAACAGCATTGCTTGGTATAAGTTTATTTCCTGATAGCTTGGCTTACGGGTTACCAGGAGCATTATGGTCTGCATTTTTTGCTGTTGCAGTTATGGGCATTGCAATGTTGCTGAGTAAAATTAAATTAAGATTACAATTATAAATAATTAATCAATGAATCAAAGACTGGCACAAATAGCACTTGTTGTTAATGATTATGATGAAGCGATAGCCTTCTACACAAAAAAGCTCAATTTTATTTTAATAGAAGATACTACACTTAGTGAAACAAAAAGATGGGTTGTTGTAAAACCAAATGGTGAAGGTGGTTGCAATATTTTACTTGCAAAAGCTGCCAATGAAGAACAGAGAAGTCGTATAGGTAATCAAACAGGCGGTCGTGTATTTCTTTTTATGCATACAGATGATCTTAAAAGGGATTACGAAAATTTTATCGCGAATAATGTTGAATTTGTAAGGCAACCTTCGGAAGAAATATACGGCACTGTCGCTGTATTTAAAGATCTGTATGGAAATTTGTGGGACTTAATACAACCAAAATAAAATAAATGATGGAATTAAATTTTTCTTACTTTCCACAACTGTCAACGGAAAGGCTTTTGTTGCGTTCATTGCAGCCATCAGATGCAAATGAAATTTTTGCATTGCGGTCTGATGATACCATCAACAAATATATTAACCGACCTAAAGCAAAAACCATTGAAGATGCAGAGCAATTCATAACAAAAATTCTGAATGCTATCGAAAATAATCAATCCATCTGGTGGGCAATTACATTAAAAACAGAAAGTACTTTAGCAGGAGGAATTTTGTTATGGAACATCAACAAAGAAAAGAATGAGGCAGAAATTGGTTATGAACTGTTACCGCACTATCATGGGAAGGGAATAGCCAGGGAAGCAATAGAAAAAGTGATTGAATATGGATTTGATCAAATGAATCTGCAATCAATTGTTGCTTTAGTGCATAAAGAAAATATTGCTTCAGTAAAATTGCTGGAGAAAAACAATTTCATTTTCGATGCAGATACTGAGTCTATTGAAGATAAAGATATGCTCATGTACAAATTAACTGCTACAAATTTCGATCTGCAACATAATTATTCCGAACGTACAAGTGAGTGACACAACCGGCGATGCCATGAAAATTTTAGCCGGTAACCTAAATAAATTACTGCGAAAACAATTTATTCAAAGAGTAATTGACGGGCTCTTTCCAGTGCTTGTTCCATCGTTTCTGTAACATTTGCTTTACCAATAGCAAACAATAAACGTGCATTTTTTAATTCCTGCATTACCTGCCCGCTATGAACTTCTGCAAGTATAAGTTTTGCACCACGATGCCTGAGATCTTTTTCTACTTCGGCAATTGTTTTTACCCCTGTTGCATCAATAATAGGTACCTGCCGCATACGTATGATAAATATGCGTGGTGTTTTCTCTGCAAATTTTATGGCATCTTTAAATTTATAAGCAGCGCCAAAAAACAGCGGGCCGGTTATTTCGAAAACTTCTACATTCTTTGGAATAACGTAATTACTAATGGCATCCTTGTCAACACCTGCACGATGATCATCAAGCTGACCGGTAAGAATATTTACATTACTTATCCTGATCATTTTCCGCATGAATAAAAAAGCAGCGAGTACCATACCTATTTCTATGGCTACCGTAAGATCTATTAAAACGGTAAGAAAAAAAGTAGTTAACAAGACGGCAATATCGCTGCGGCTGCTTTTTAAAACGGAAACAAAATTTTCCCACTCACTCATATTGTAAGCAATTGCCACCAATATACCAGCCAGTGTTGCCATTGGTATTAATGCGGCCCACTTACCAACAAAGAGCATGATGAGTAAAAGCACCACAGCATGTGTAATACCTGCTATAGGTGTGCGGCCACCATTCTTAATATTGGTTACTGTTCTTGCAATTGCGCCTGTTGCAGGAATACCTCCAAAAATGGAAGAAAAAATATTGGCTGTGCCCTGCGCCACCAGCTCCATATTTGATTTGTGGTTACCTCCGATCATACCATCTGATACTACTGCCGATAATAAGGATTCAATACCACCCAGTAAAGCAATAGTAAAAGCAGGCTGCATAAGATTTTTTATTGTGGCAAGATCAATATCCGGAATAACCGGCTTAGGCAGCGATGAAGGAATGACGCCAAACCTGCTGCCAATCGTTTCTACAGGCAAATGCAATAGTTGCACCGCCGCTGTTGTAACGAGTATAGCAATCAATGATCCGGGAATTTTATGTGTAACTTTTGGCCATAAAAAAATTATAACGACTGTAATGGTTGCTATGATTATTGCATACAAATTAGCAGAGTTAAAATGCTCGATATAACTTTTCCATTTATCAATAAAATCTGCCGGAACGGCGCCCATTTGTAATCCTGAAAAATCTTTCACCTGCGAAGAAAAAATAATGAGCGCTATGCCGCTTGTAAAGCCTACAATCAGCGGATGTGGAATAAATTTTATTACCGCTCCTAATCGTGCAAAACCCATTATAATCAACATTACGCCGGCAATAAACGTGGCAATAATCAAACCATTAACGCCATACTGTTGTACGATGCCATATACAATAACGATAAAAGCACCGGTGGGTCCACCGATCTGCACTTTACTGCCACCCATCGCTGAGATAATAAACCCACCAATAACTGCTGTGTACAAACCTTTCTCAGGAGAGACGCCTGATGCAATGGCAAAGGCAATAGCAAGCGGCAGCGCTACAATGCCCACTATTACACCCGCCATCAGATCTTTGGAGAACTGTTTGCGACTATAACTCTTTAACGACTCGAATAATTTTGGTTTAAACATTATTGATTAAGTTTTATACCTATCGCTGCTTTAATACGGTTAAAAGTAACCCTTGCCATATTTATGTTAGCCCATTGTTGCGATGTTTTATTAATCGGGTCAAACTGTTCAAGATCACTAAGCATATTATCTGAAAAGCTACAGACAATATTCTTAACAGCTTTATGATCTTCCAGGCCATCCATAGCTTTATCAATAATTTGCTTCACCTCCTCCTGAGAAGATGCCGACAAGATTTTACCGATAAGCTTTTTGCGATAGTCAAACAATGCAAGTGGCATAGAAGTTAGTATTTATATTTTAGTAATATGGTTTCGCTATTAGATTCACATGGATCTGTAACCAATGTAAACTCCAGTTTAAGTTTTCAACTGCTAAACTTTTATCCAGCATTTTAAAAGATTATCAGCATCGGTGTCAACAACGTGATAACTGCGTGGTATTTCATCTTCCAGGCTATGGAATGTTGCCAGTCTTGTACCGGCAGGCTTCTGATCAAGGAGCTTAAATAAATAGCGGTTGTAATAATTATACAGTTCACCGGAATAATCAATGCTTTCATCTATCCTGGCTGTATCAACCAGGTTTTCATAAAACGCATTAAAAAAATAGAAATGATCATATGGTTTAATATCCAGCTGCGTGAAATTGCTGTGAATAAAGGATACATTTTCCAATGACAGTATTTCAGCAGCCTCGTTGGCGTAATTTACCAGTTGTTTACGTTGCTCTACTCCGTAAAAAAAAGACAACGGTTTGTAACATGCAGCTGCCAAACAAAATTTGCCAACACCACTTCCTATGTCAAGTATCTTAACTCCGTTCTCTGCAGCAAGAAAGTTGGCAGCTTTATACGCAGTGTGCAATGGTGTCCAATGCCGGCGTGCCATCATTTGAATAGAGGCAGGATAAAGATGATTAAATTTCGTGTCAGAGGTAAACCATTTTTTTGCATCCTCCGGCTCAGGAATTGTTGTATTTGGCATAAGTTTTTCTAGGGTTTTCTTTTTAGCTTAAGGTTGTATTGCGTGTACTGAAGCAGGTTTTTTCTTTCGTAAGGCTGATTAGGAACAATAAGTGCCATCCAACCTGTATTTTCAGCATCCTGTAACAATATTTGATGCTGACCGTTTAGCAGCCATTGATTGAGATTGATTATTTTGCCGTCCACCGGCATACCCACGGGTATTTTGTAATCATCATAATGAATAACAGCGACAACATCTCCTTGCTTTTTGAAACCCATATCCGCAGTAAATATTATTTTCTCAACATTCCTTATTCCTTTGAGTTTAAAGTTACAGACACCAATGTACGCGATAGAACCTTGAAAATTTATCCATTCATGATCATTAGTGTAGTATAAATCTTTCTTAGCAGCGCCAAAAGTTTTCATGATGCAAAGCTACCTGCAATACCTGCCTGCAGCGGTAATTCTTATCACTGCAAAAAGTGATCATTATCAATTTTCAAAATGGTATTTTTGAGAATAGTATGAGCATCAGGGAATTTTTTCCAATAGATAAATGGGATTTCAAAAGCGAATCAATACTTGCAGATTTGCCTGAAAAGGATTTCGAAATATTAATGACCAACAAAAGCGAACACACCTATAAAAAGGCTGATGTCATTTTCAGGGAAGGCGCTTACCCATCCGGAATCTTTTATATAAATATGGGTAAAGTAAAAAAATACAAAGTAGATAATGAAGGAAGGGAACATATTATTTATGTTGCCAACACAGGTGAACTGATCGGCTATCACGCCATACTTTCAGAAGATCGTTATCCTGATGCTGCTGCTGCACTTGAAGACAGCGTTATTACTTTTATACCTAAAGAGGACTTCATAAAAGCGCTTGCCCAATCAACTGTTTTAAATCAACGGCTTTTAAAAACATTAAGTCACGAGTTTGCTGTACTGGCAAATTCATTAACTCTCCTTACGCAAAAATCTGTACGGGAAAGACTCGCTTTACAACTAATAATTCTGCGTGAAAAGTATAAAGTAAATTTTTCCCCGGGTATGGCTGTTGAAATAAATATGTCAAGAGAAGATCTTGCAAATCTTGTGGGAACCGCCAGAGAAAATGTAGTAAGGGTATTAACAGAATTTAAAGAAGATAAAATTTTAACAACAAAAGGCCGTAAGATCATTGTGCAGGATGTGAACAAGCTTATACGCATAGCTAATTATAAATAGCGTTGTTATTTTTTTAAGCGCGGTAATAGAATAAACAACAAGCTTTCGTTGTGGCGCACTCTTGTACTTTTGGAAGAGGCGCGGCAAGCAAAAAATCAAAAGCCTTCGCTTTTGATTTTTTGCTTTTGAATTAGTTTAATTATTATTCCAGGCGCACAAGTGAGTGACACAACCATCGATGCCATTTGCGCAGCTGCTGGTTACAAATATTTCGTTTACTCTACCGTAAATATTACAGATGCATGGCTGTTACCCGTAACCACTACCACATAATAATTGCCCGGATGTAATTTGTTTTTTGAAATATACGTTTCATGATCGCCTGACTGCTGCATATTATTCAAAAGGTTTTGCACAAGACTGCCATCAGCCCTGTAAACATTTATGATTACATTACCTGCATTTACTAAATGATATCTTAATACACTTTGTCCTGTGACAGGATTAGGTGTAACTGATATTTTTAATTCACTTTTATTTTCTGTTGTTGGCAATGTAGAAATACCAAAATCTGCAAGCGGTCTGCGCCATACGCTGTTTCCAAAAAGACCTGCATACACATCAGTGGCTGTAAATGTTAAACCCTGAACAACATTATTTGGCGCAGGATCAAATCCTGTATTTTGCTGTGTAAAAGAAAGACCATTATTGTTTGAAAAATAAACACCGGTGTTATTGCCTATAAAAACATTATTGCGTAAGACACCTATTGTAAAGCCACCACTGCCATTGGGAATTCCGCTGCCAACATTTTGCCATGATGCACCATTGTTGTTTGATACAAGATTTCCTGAATTTAATGTGCCTGCATAGAAATGATTTGCTCCATCAGAAGCCATGCACGCAAAATCTGAAGCGCTTGTTTCAAATACACTTGTCCATGTGACGCCATTGTTTGTGGATCTGTAAATTTTGTTGTTTAATATAATAGATTCTGATGCTGCACAAGCCACTGCCCCATTAGCAGCAATTCCTTCAATATTAAAACCAGTGCCTGTTATATTAGAAGCGTTCCAGCTAAGGCCAAGATCGGTTGAATAATAAAGACCCTTGTCTGTACCCATAAGAATATTATCAGTCGTTTTTGCAAGACTTTGAATACATAAAAAACCAGATGTTTGAGACAAGCCATTACGTATTCGTGTCCACGTAGCGCCGTTATTTGTTGACCTGTATAACCCATTGCCACAGGTGCCAGCAAGTAGTATATTACCATTAACAACAAGTGTTGCAAAAACATTTGAATTAGAAAGTGTATCGGCATTACTTGCAGTTCCTATCCTGCTCCATGAATTGCCTGCATTGGAAGAAGCATAAACACCATCTCCGTGTGTACCTGTAAGCACCGCGTTGCCTGAAGAGGTCATTGCATTATCAATAGATGCAGTTGGTGTAAAACCATTAAGCGTATAGTTCCAGTTTTTTCCTTTGTCATTCGAATATGCAATGCCAATTTCATCATAACCGAGTAATAAAGTATTACCATAATTATAGAATTGGTGCGTAAACCAGCTACCGTTGCGCAAACCATTTGCAGTAATAGTTTTCCATGACACACCAAAATCTGTGGAGTAAAAAATACCAACTTTACTTCCTGCAGCAATGGTATTACTGACTCTTATAAGGCCATTAATGTTGGCTTGCTTTGCTGAAGGTATTACGGGAATAAAATTACCCCAGTGTACGCCTGCATCAAACGAGCGATAGATGCCTCTTCCTGCCACAAGTAGAATAGAATCGCGGTTGGTAAGAAAAGAAGATTCTCCTACTAACAGAACCGGAGAAGTAGGTTCATAGAACCAGCTATCGCCATTATCAATTGAATAAAAAATAAGATTATCTGCAACTACCACGAGATTTGGTGATGAAAAAGTAACAGCATGTATTGTCGAACTGCCCAATGCACCACCACTGGCATCAGTCCAT
The DNA here is from genome assembly GCF_007971225.1 of Panacibacter ginsenosidivorans. NCBI lineage: Bacteria > Pseudomonadati > Bacteroidota > Chitinophagia > Chitinophagales > Chitinophagaceae > Panacibacter > Panacibacter ginsenosidivorans. Next base: position 2,195,981 of record NZ_CP042435.1, read on the forward strand.
GTACTGCCATTGTCATTAGATTTAAATAATCCCTGGCCTGTGGTACCTACATAGATAAAACCATTTGAAACATAGAGTGTTTGCACGAATTTTCCTGACAGGTTTGTATTAAAAGGCTGCCATGTTGCGCCGTTATCTGCAGAGCGATATACACCATCAGTAGTTCCGGCAAATAGAAAACCACTTTTAGCTATCAAAGAAAAAACAGAAAGGTTTTCTATTCCTGTATTTGAAGCCTGCCAGTTAACACCGTTATCAACTGATCTGAAAACTGCTTTTGCAGAACATCCTGCAAAGAGTGTATTGCCAACACCATAAAAACAATTAACAGACATACCTGGCGGGCCTGCTGTTTTTGTCCATTGTGCAGTTACATTTAATTGCAATAATAATAGCGCGGAAATGAGTTTACTGAGCCTAAGCATACAGTGTCGTTTTAAAGTTAATAATCAAAATGGTACAGATAAATGCTTAAGCGTGTTGCTGTGATTTTACAAAGGATAGTGCCGTATATTAAAGTTAGAAAATTGCACTACCCGAATGCAAAGAATATGATGAATGAAAAACAACAGGCAAAAAAGTCTATTGAAACCTTATAAATATGTCCTGACCATCCATATACCAAACCAATCCTCCTACAAAAACAATACAAATAATTTCAATGGTTAAATTTTTATATTTGATCATGATCACAATTCGCAAATCTGCCGAAACAGATATTCCATCTATATTTCTTTTAATTAAGGAGTTCTCTACATTTCAAAAAACACCGGAAAAATTCTTTATAACGCCTGAACAAATGCAGGCAGATAAAGATTTATTTAATTGTTTTATAGCAGAAGATACAACGTCAAATAACATTGTTGGTTACGCATGCTTCTCTATTATTTATTATTCGTGGAGCGGCAAATCTCTTTATCTCGACGATCTTTTTGTAAAAGAAAATTATCGTGGTCAGAACATTGGATCCCTTTTAATGAATGCTGTTATTGAATTCGCCAAAGAAAACAACTGCAAAAAAATGCGCTGGCAGGTTTCCAAATGGAACGCCCATGCACAAACATTTTATAAAAAACTGGGAGCAGTTATAGACGATGTTGAAATAAACTGCGATCTCGTTTTTTAAATAAGTGTTTATATATTTTGAATCCAGCTTTAGATTAAGCATTAAGCTTCTGTTGCGTCGCACTCTTGTACTGTATAAGTAAACCCCACAAAATAAAAAACAGTTGCCTCGTGAAAAAATAATAAACATATAAGATGCAGAAAGTTCTAAACGCACAAGTGAGTGACACAACAGGCGATGCCATATATTCAACAGCTTGTTAAAAATATATTCTTGTCTTAAATCCAAGGTTAAACAGTTTCCGTAGATATATCAACTAAAGTGCTTAATACTTGCCAGGGGCGTACCCGCAGTCCCCCGACATCATATGTCTGTTTCTTAACACCAAAAAATAAAAAACATGCGACTTAGAAAATTCAAGGCCTGGCGTCTTGTGCCTGTTGCTGCCGTATTGGGAACGGCGGTGCTGCTTATGTCCAGCAGCCACAGGGAAGCGCCGTTGATTGCCAATGACCCGCTTGCAGACAATACGGATGTGTATGCATTCCGCAGTCCTGACAAGCCCGACATGATCACGATTATTGCCAATTATGTTCCGGGGCAATTGCCTTTTGGCGGGCCAAACTATTACCAGTTTGGCGAGAACATTCGTTATGAAATTCATATAGACAATAACCTTACCACTGCAGGTGATGATATTGTTTATCGTTTCACTTTTAAACAGGTGAACGAAGACCCTACAACCTTCTTCAACATAAGGCTTGGTAAAGAAAACCTGAAGACAACATTTACGATGGAAAAAAGTACTGACGGCGGTGCTACTTTTCAAACAGTAAAGTCAGACGGTTATGTACCTCCTTATAATATCGGGCCAAGATCTATTACTTCAACCACAGGCCTGGGTGCCCCAGGTTATGGCTCGCTTTTCAAGAAAGGTGTACAGCATGCTTCAAGTGGGGAAACCGTTTTCTGTGGCCCGGTAGATGATCCGTTCTATGTTGATCTTGGTGGCATTTTCGATCTTGGTGACGCACCACGTCAAAATGGTCAGCCATCCGATGGTCTTGCATGCAAAAATGTTTCTGCAATAGCCATTCAAATTCCAATTTCCTCTTTACAGAAAGATCATAAATCTGTAAGTCAGGCAGTAAATATTCTCGATCCTGATTTTGTAATTGGTGTGTGGGCATCTGCAAGCAGGCAGAGTATGCGTGTGCTAAATGGCAATGGTACTGAAACACATTCCGGTAACTGGGTGCAGGTTTCGAGGCTGGGGATGCCATTAACCAATGAAGCAGTTGTGCCTATTGGTTATAAAGACCTTTGGAATTCTCTTACTCCTTACCAGGATCTTGCAAACCTTTCAACCTTTGGTAATTTCTTTTACAATCCTGAACTGGCTTTATACATGGACGATGCGCAGTTTGGTGCAGCTATTCCTGCATTATCAAAATTGCGTATTCAAAAAAATTCATTGGGTTCATTTGGCTTTGGCAATGGACAGGATGGTTTGTATAGTTTAAAAGGTACGGCAGCCGTTGCAGGCACTGCGTTGGATGATGCAATATTCGGAACATTGCTACTTCCTGCTGCAGGCTCTCCGAGATCAGTTGATCTTTGGCCTATCTTCCATACAGGTGTTCCTAATCTTGCTCCTTACCAGTTGGCAACAGGCAAGAACGGTGATCCGCTGGCTGCAGGTAAACCATTTATCAATAACTTTTTGCCAAACGGTGGCGATATGCTCAGGCTTAATATGGCTGTGCCTCCTACCAATCGCAAAGATCCAAACTTTAGCCGCGATGGTATTGTAAGAGCTGCTGTGCTTGGTTTATTAGATACGAATTACAATAAGAATACAGACATACAATTTATTCCTAACATGGATGGCTTCCCTAATGGAAGAAGAATTGAAGATGATGTAACACGTATAGAATTGCAGGCAGTTGCAGGTGTTGCTTTAGCCGCCATCGGCTTGCCTTATGATGATTACAATGGCACCAGCCTTGTAACTCCCCAATTGGAAAAGGTATTGACGTACCATACGGGTGTAAGCAAGAACGATATCAACTATCTCGATCAGTTTCCTTATGTACAAATGCCCTGGAGCGGAACAGATGCTAAATGTGGTTGCAGCACAAATACTACAACGTATGATGCTGCTGATGATAACACAGACATAATACATGCACAACCACAGGTTTCTAATATCATTAAAGCCCCGGCATCAGATGTGTTTTTATCGGCGTATCCAAATCCGGTAACCAATGGCGCAAGCACTATTAAGTATCATGTTTCCAAACCATCAAATGTTACTGTAAGTGTATATGATGCAAGAGGCAAACAGGTTGCTGTATTGGTAAACCGTAAACAGGATGCAGGAGTTTACAATGTACAATGGAATACCGGCTCTAATGCAAGAGGGCTTTATATTATTAACGCGACTATTGATGGCCGTCTTATACAAAGTATAAAAGTTACCAAACAATAATTGTTCAACATAATTGCAGGCAGGCCCGCAGTAAATATAAAACTGCGGGTTCTGTTACCTGCAGGTTCGTCCTGAAAATTTTGTTATGAAAAAGAATACTATTTATACCCTGCTTGTTATTGCTTTTGTTATGTCAGTTGGCACTATTGTTTATAAGTATACCAGCAGCAAACCAAATGATAATGCAAACAAAACATATGCACTTCTTCCCCGCAAAGGAGCTGCAGCAAACTCTCCTGAGTGGATTAAAGTAAAAGAACAGGGATACCAGTTATTAAAGTCCATTCAAACAAATCCAAACGATACCAAATCCCTTATACAACTTGCTACGCTTTATATACGTGAAGCCCGGATCACCGGCAACTATACTTACTATGATAAAGCAGCACTAACCTATGTGAATAATACGCTGGCAATAGATACAGCAAACTTTGAAGCACTCATCTTAAAATCGCTCTTATATCTTTCACAACACCATTTTTCAGATGGTCTTGCATTAGCTGAAAAAGCAAAATCAATTAATCCTTACAATGCTTATGTATATGGCATTGCAATAGATGGCAATGTTGAAATGGGCAATTATGATTCTGCAGTTGCAGATGCAGACAAAATGCTATCTATACGGCCGGACCTTCGCTCCTATTCCCGTGCATCTTATTTGAGAGAAATTTATGGTGATTATCCCGGTGCTATTGAAGCAATGAAAATGGCAGTACAAGCTGGCGCTCCCGGTGATGAAGCTACTGAGTGGACAAGAATACAATTGGGTCATTTGTATGAAAACACCGGAGATCTCAGGAATGCTGAAATGTATTACACATTATCTAATGAAGCAAGACCAGGCTATCCATATGCACTTGCAGGTTTGGCAAGGATTGCCGCAGCAAAAAAAGATTTTACTAAAGCAATCAGTTATTATGAACAAGCCGATACAACTGTTACAGATTTTTCTATAAAGGAAGGCCTGGCTGATGTATACCGGGAGATGGGACAAACAGCAAAGGCCGATGCATTAGAAAAAGAAATTATCAAGACAATGAATGGCGAAGCACAGAGTGCGGTAAATGATCAAACAATTGGTCACTATGTAGATAAGGAACTTGCTTATGCATATCTTAAAATAAATGATAATGACAATGCATTAAAACATGCATTGCTAGAGTATGATCGCAGACCAGATAATATTGATGTGAATGAATGTGTGGCATGGGTTTACTACAATATGGGAGATTACGAAAAGGCATTACCTTATATAAAAACGGCATTGAGAACAAACTGTAAAAACCCAACATTGCTTTGTCATGCAGGATTGATCTATGCAAAAGCAGGCAATAAAACAATTGCAAAAGCAACACTACAGCAGGCGCTTAATATGAATGCAAATATCACCAGCGATCTTAAAATGCAGGGAGCTTCTGCGTTACAAACATTGTAAGAAACTGGCAAGAAAATTTTTGGACACGGCTGCCGATTCTCTGTTTAACCTTTTCTTGCGTCGCACTCTTGTACTGTTTGTGCAATAGGCAGCTTTAAGCAATCATTGTCATGAAACATCAGCAACATTATAACTACACAAAAAAAATCATCGTATGTTTTCTTTTGTGCATTTGCGCAGCCATGCCATTGCTGGCGCACCCTATCAATGTAGCAATGGAACGTGCACCGGCAAATGAAGTATTCTGGTTTTATACCAAAATGGGTATCACGCATATTATTCCAAATGGAATCGATCATATTTTGTTTGTGGTAAGTTTATGTTTACTGAGCAATAAGATCAAAACAATTTTATGGCAGGCTTCTGCTTTTACTGTTGCGCATACTATTACGATTGCATTAAGTATGAAAAATATAATTGTAGCACCGGGCCAGGTAGTAGAACCCATTATTGCATTATCTATTGCTTTCGTAGCTGTAGAAAATATTTTACTCAATGAGTTAAAACCCTGGCGGGTAGTAATTGTATTTTTCTTTGGCCTGGTACATGGATTAGGGTTTGCCAGTGCATTAGGTGAAGTTGGTTTGCCGCGAAATAATTTCTATACGTCCATTATCGCATTTAATATTGGTGTAGAACTTGGACAGATAGCAGTGATTTTACTGGTTTTTGGATTACTAATAATACCTTTTGGAAAAAGGTTGAATTTTAAAAAGCAGTTTGTATATCCTTTATCCATTATGATCGCGTTGGTTGCAGGTTATTGGACAGTTGAACGCATAATAGGTGTATAATAAAATAAATGGGCTTTGCTAATTTGCAGCATTGTGAACAGAAAGTAAAAGTGTGCGACGCAACGAAAAAGAATAGTAGTAAGAAAGCCGGGTACATAAAAGAAACCCGGCCATCTTTCGATGCACCGGGTTTTCATACCAAAACTACACTACATACTCATCTCTTCGGTCTTCCATATTTTCAATTGATTCATTTATCCTGCCGGTCAGTGTCTTTCAATAATTCTTACATATAGTCTATGAAAGGCCTGAACCAGCCTGGCTTTTAAAACCCTGTATCTTTTCTTTTCCTTTTGCAATAAACTCTGACATTTCCTCTTTAGCAGATTTAAATTTTTCGCTCATCTCTTCTGAAAGATCATTGGCTTTTGCTTTTAAACTTTCTGAAAGATCAGCGCTTTTATCTGCTATTTTCTTTCTTGTTTTTGAACCTTTATCTGGTGCAAATAACACGCCCAGGATAGCGCCAGCTGCCGCACCTAATAAAACGCCTGTAATAATTTTTTGTGTGCTCATAAAATGAATATTGATTGTTATTGTATTTATTTTAATTACTAAAATGTTGCCAGTTTTTTCAATGTCCCATATACAATCATCGCTGTATCTTATGGGCATCATTTTCCCCACAACTAATCATCTTTTCCCTTTTCACTTCCGGCAAAGACATTACCAATAGCATTTACAATGCTTGAAACAGGCCCTTCCATTTTTGTTATATTATCATCAAGCGTATCATCGTGCAGCAAATCTCCCATATGCAATGAAGGTGGCAGATATAGTAATATGTTACTGCGCTCAGCCGCAACAATATTCTTTACATCCTTTACTGACAAAGGGTTTGCCGCCCTTATTAATCCTACTGCCTGTTTTGCTATCAGTTCCATTCGTTCTGCTGCATTTACTTCAGATACATCGCTGTATTTTGAAACTTTTATTATAGCATCAGCAGTGTCGTCGCCAAGCATTGCATTAAGCCAGTCATTGGTAAGGCTGGCAATCATTACCTGTTGTGCTCCTTCATCTGTGCGTGTAAACTTGTATAATACTATTAGTACGGCCGGTATTGCAGCCTGGTTAAGTTTATCTTCGTCCTTACCATCAGCAATAGGTTGCTGTGTATTGGGGTCAATTTTTTTTAGTTCAATGTCTCCAAGATTTTTTTTAATTGCATCGATAAGATTGTGTGACATATAATTTTTTTAGTGATGAGCGAATAGTGATTCAGTATTATCAATAAAAAAATTGTGCCAATAAAGCAGTTTGCCAATTACAAAAAGCTTCTTAAGAAATCAAAAAGCAGCACCAGGCTGCTTTTTTCCAAACTAAAACAAACTACGCCTAAAACTTACATTTTCCCTGTGAGAATTTTATTCCAGTATAACCATGGTAATACATTTTTTTTCAATTTATACATGCTCCATCTTTCTTTGCTTTGATCAAAAGGAAATGTTTCCTGCGGCACGTTGTTGTAATCAAACTCTGCTAAAACCAGTTTACCATAACCGGTAACCAATGGGCAGGATGTATAACCAGCGTAAGTTGCGGTCATTGGTTTATTGTTAATCAAAGACAACAAATTACTTACCACAACCGGCGCTTGTTTCCTGATGGCGGCACCTGTTTTGGATGTAGGCAAAGACGATGCGTCACCCAATGAAAAAATATTTTCGTACCGCATGTGCTGCAATGTATTTTTATCCACATCAACCCAGCCCGCAGCATTTGCCAGCGGACTATTCTTAATAAAATCAGGCGCTGACTGAGGCGGTGTTATATGTATCATATCAAAATCAACCCAATATTCCTTGTCCTTGTTAGCTTCTCCGAAGCCCATAAATTTTGCTTTCTTATTAGTACCATCAATTTCGTCGAGCCTTACAAAAAAGTTTAATTTAATTTGTCCACGTTCAACTACTTTCTTTAACGTCTTTTCATATTTTTCTACAGCAAATAATCTTGTGCCGCCACTCCAGTATTGAATATCAATTTTATCAAGTAGTCCATGTTTCCTGAAATAATCTGCAGCCAGGTACATGATCTTATGTGGTGCCCCGCCACATTTTACAGGCGTGTTAGGATTGGTAAAAATAGCTTTACCACCTTTTAAGTTTTTAATACACTCATACGTATACGTCGCCGTTTTAAAACTATAATTCGAGCACACACCATTCTTACCTAATGTTTCTTTCAAACCTTTAATGGCATCCCAGTTTAATTGTATGCCAGGTGCTACTATCATGTAATCATATTGTACACGATCATTATTTTCCAGCAGTACTTCGTTCATTTCAGGATGAAAACTGGTTACTTTATGTTTTATCCATGAAACACCCTCGGGTATTACTGTAGATTCGTCACGCTCTGTCTTCGCTATATCAAAAACACCAGCGCCGGCCAATGTCCATGCAGGCTGATAATAATGTTTATCACTTGGTTCTATAACAGCAATATCAAGTGTTTTGTCTTTGACTAATAATTGTGCTGCGGTTGAAATGCCTGCGTTCCCCCCTCCCACAATTACGATCTGATGATGTAGTGGCATACAATTCGTTTTTATATTGCTAAGCTATACCGATAAAAAAAGAATAGTGGTGACATTTATCACGTTGCATATTTTTTCTTAAAATATTTTGTTGGATAAAATAAAACAGCCTCTTTTTAAAGAGGCTGCGTATTCAAAAACAAGAACCATTTATTTAACTTATTACGCAATGCAATAATGATTTAGCTTTTTTAAGGAGATTGTTCGATGCTTTTTCAGGATAGCCAAGTAATGCAAGTCTGCTTTTAATGATATCCCTGTCCATAGCTATACCCGTAACGCAAACCTTTTGTTGATCTTTATATACATTTACAGACTGCACTTCACGCAAATGCATAAGGCTGTTTGTAATGGTCACTATGCAGCCATCGCATTTAATATTCTCTACAAGAAAAGTTTCTGTGCTTAGCATATTATGATTGTTTTTGTTGCTTTTCTTTTTTAAACATTCCGAAAAATAATGATCCCATAACCGCAAAATAAACAGTACTGTTCAGTGGCTTATTGCTTATCAGGCAGGTACCGGATGCGCAACCCACAAATTTCCAATATAAAAAACCTGCAAGAGCACCAACTAATGCACCTGCTAAATACAACCTGTTTCTATTTGCCCAACTCTTCATATACTATTTCATTTTTGCTATTATCTTCACGGCGGCTACTCTTTACATTACAGCCGGCTGCACCGCAACAACCCAAGTTAGCAATTGCAAGTATCACAACAAAAAAGCCAGCGATAGCCAGCGCCCATGAACCTTGCTGATATGCCTGTATGATAGCCATAATACCAATTGCCAAACGCAGCACCCGCATTACATTCCAGCCCTTTAATAGTGTTTGCATATATTTTTACAGTAAGCTTTTATTTAATTGTTAAACTTTCGTTGCGTCGCACCCTTCAGCTGCAACAAACATGGCAGCAACAGATGGCAGCCTATACCTAACATCTATATAGCCGGTTTGCTGAATCACATACTCATACGCACAAGAGTGCGACGCAACAAAAGTCAAATACTTATTCTATAGCCTGGTTCAACATTTTCTTATAACAAAGTAGTTGGGCACACATATTCTGTGAGTTTAAATTTGCCACTTTCTTTTATTGCTTTGAAACCACCTGCAACATCAATAAGATTGTGGTAGCCTCTTGCTCTTAATGTAGAGACAAAGATCATAGAACGGTAACCACCGGCACAATGCACATAATACGTTTTGCTTTTATCAACCTGCAACATGCTATCGTTGATATAATCAAGTGGTGCATTCTCTGCATCTATCATGTGCTCGCTGTCGTACTCACTTTTCTTGCGAACATCAAGTATGTTGATGCTTTCCTTCTTAGCTACATCGGCAAGCTCATTTGCATTAATTGAGTTTATGTGATCTGTTTCTTTACCGGATTTTTTCCACGATTCAAAACCGCCCGCTAAATAACCAATTGTATAATCATAACCAACCCTTGCCAAACGTGTGATCACTTCTTCTTCACGGCCCGGTTCGGTAACCAATAATATCTCCTGCTTAACATCTGGTATCATCGTACCAACCCATGGTGCAAAACTTCCATCAATACCTATGTTTATAGCATTAGGAATAAACCCTTTTGCAAAAACCTGCGCGTCTCTTGTATCGAGTATCACTGCATTTGTTTCATTGGCTGCAGCTTCAAATGCTTCTGGTGAAAGTGCATGCTGGCCACGTTTAATTACTTCATCAATGCTATCATACCCTTTTATATTCATCAATACATTCAATGGGAAATAAGCAGGCGGCGGTGTTAAACCGGTAAGCAATTCTTTCATGAATTGCTCTTTTGTTAAGCCCGGACGCAATGCATAATTGGTAGCTTTCTGATGACCGAGTGTATCTGTTGTTTCTTTACTCATGTTCTTACCACAGGCACTGCCTGCACCGTGTGCAGGATAAACAATAATATCATCTGCCAGCGGCATTATTTTATTTTGCAGAGAATCGTATAAATATGCAGCAAGTTTTTCCTGTGTTAATTCTGCAATTACTTTTTGTGCAAGATCAGGACGTCCCACATCACCAATGAATAAAGTATCCCCGGTGAATATGCCTGTTTCTTTTCCATTTTCATCAGTTAATAAATAACAACTGCTTTCCATTGTATGGCCCGGCGTATGCAACACTTTAAAACTGATCTTCCCTACTTTAAAAATTTCTCCATCTTTTGCTACATGCGCTTCAAAGCCTGGTTTTGCAGTTGGGCCATATACAATAGTGGCCCCCGTTTTCTTTGCAAGGTCAAGATGCCCGGAGACAAAGTCAGCATGAAAATGTGTTTCAAACACGTATTTGATCTTTGCGTTATTACGCTCAGCTCTTTGAATATAAGGCTCTACTTCACGCAATGGATCAATCACTACAGCTTCGCCTTCGCTTTCAATATAGTAAGCTCCCTGTGCAAGACAACCGGTATAGATCTGTTCAACTTTCATATAATAAGTTTTAAATTTTTGTAGTTCAGATCACAAATTTGAGGTAATGCTAAAAAAAAAATTGTGACTTGTATCACCTACATAAAAAATAGCTCTAAAAAGTAATTTATATTTTATGAGCCAGGCATTAGTAAATATTAATCAACAACTGTTGCGTCGCACTCTTGTACTTTACCAATACGCTTCCACAAAATCAATCCTTCCTGAATATGGTGGTTTTGTCTTTTTTGATGAAAATACATTTTGTTAAATCTTTCATAACAAGATGCAGAATATTCTATTGCTTCTATATTTGCAACATTGTAACAAATTTTGATAACACAATCACTTTTTTACTTGATTGAAAATTTCTGGTAGTTGCAATCGCTTACAAAAGTTAATCCTGCTGTGCATTTTTATCAAGGTTTAAAATTCAATATGAATTACAAACGACAACCAACATTTTTTTCCACTGCATTTTGTTTCTTTTTAGGGCTTTTAATAACAAAGACTTCAATTGCACAAATTCCCGGAGACAGTTCTGCGATCAAAAGCCAGGCAGATTCGGCCCTACTGAAACAAATTGAAGAGCAAATGCAAAGCAATAATCAACCTGTTACTGCTGCACAGCCACGTTCAAGTCTTTCATTTAACCCTGATATTGGTGTTATTGGTGATTTTGGAGCATCCTATTTCAGCAAAGGACCGAAGAACTTTGATCTTTATCTTAATGAAACCGAGGTCTCATTACAAGCAGTAGTAGATCCTTATGCACGTGCGGATTTTTTTGTGTCTTTTGCAAGAGATCCTGTAACCGGTAAATATGGAGTAGAAATAGAAGAAGGATATTTAACCACACTTTCTTTGCCTGCACAATTACAATTGAAAGCAGGAAAATTCAGGGAAGCAGTGGGCAGAATAAATCCTACACACCCGCATGCACTTCCTTTTATTGACCTGCCGAATGCTTATGTAAATTATTTTGGAGAAGGCGGATTGAATGATGAAGGGGTGTCTCTAAGTTGGCTGGTACCTAATAAAGCATTTTATCAGGAGTTGGTATTTCAAACTACAGCGGGTGCCTCAGAATCACCAAGTTTTATGCGCAGCGAGGGCAATCATTTTATATATCTTGGTCATCTTAAAAATTTCTTTACGCTTGATGATAATAATACACTTGAATTAGGGCTTACAGGCATTTCGGGCCCTAATGATTCTTCGCGTATAACCAATATGGCAGCAGCTGATTTAACTTACAAGTGGAAGCCTGTTCAAATGAACACTTACCGCTCACTTACCTGGCAAAGTGAATTTTATTATAGTCATGCCAATTATACAGAGAACACTTCAATGAGTTCATTTGGATTATATTCATTCCTGGAATACCAGATAGCAAAAAGATGGTTTTTAACCGGGCGCTATGATTATGCGCAAAAACCTTACAATAAATCGCTAAAGGAACAGGCATATTCATTGACGGCAGGCTGGTATGCCACTGAATTTTCAAAACTGGAGTTTGAAGGAAAAACAACAGATGATAATACTGAGGCGCGTTTTTACCAGGCGTGGCTGCGCTGGATTTTTGTAATTGGTGCACATGGAGCGCATCAATATTAGTTGCTGAATTAAAAGAATAATTTTTATCACAAATACTGCAATAAATGTTGATGAGGTGTTTTGCAATTCGGTAGAATTTCAAAATTGGTTCGTGCTTCTGCTGTTTACAAATTTATTGTACGAGAATTCGACGCAACGAAGATGACATGAAACGCTTTAGCTGGTATCAAAAAATATTTAACTCATGCTGCTTCTAACAAGTATAAAATTATAATGATGAAAAAAAGATCAATTGTATTTACTTCTTTACTACTTCTTATTGTTTCAATTGCCAAAGCAGGCACAGTTAAAGTTGTAACTACTACAACGGATATGCAAAGCATTGCGCAATTAATTGGTGGCGATAAAGTTTCCGTTTCATCTATTGCAACCGGTTACCAGAACCCTCACTTCGTAGATCCGAAACCAAGTTATATTATCAGTTTAACGCATGCTGATTTGTTTGTAACAGTTGGATTAGATCTTGAAACAGGCTGGTCGCCGCAATTGCTTTCCAGCTCAAGAAATACAAAGATTCAAAAAGGATCTGCAGGATATGTGGATGCCTCTGAAGGTGTAAGTTTAGTACAGGTTCCTACTTCTGCAAACAGAGGTGAGGGTGACATTCATATTTTTGGTAACCCACATTACTGGCTCGATCCTTTGAATGGAAAAATAATTGCAAGAAATATTGCAAACGGATTGGAAAGAGTTGATCCATCCAATAAGGCAACTTACGAAAACAACCTTCAGGCTTTCAATAATAATATTGATGCCAAAATGAAAGACTGGCAGGCTAAGATGGCGCCTTTCAAAGGATCAAAGATCATTGCATATCATAATGAGTGGGTTTATTTCGAAACCCGCTTCGGTTTAAAGATCGTTGATTTTATGGAACCGAAGCCTGGCATTCCTCCTACACCATCACAGTTAGTGAAAGTGATCAATGAAGTAAAAGCAAATAATATCAAGGTCATTATCTCATCGCCTTATTTTACCACTTCATCATCAGATGTTGTTTCAAAACAAACAGGTGTAAAAGAATTAACGATTGCAACTTCAACTGGTGCATTTCCTGCCATAAAGAGTTATTTCGACCTATTTGATTACGACATAAACCAATTAATTGCCGTACTGAAATAATAGATATTTTTATAAAATTAAATTGTCGTGATCATGTTTGAAATGTTTCAATTGCCGTTTATGGTGCAGGCTTTTACAGCGGCTGTTATTACAGGAGTCTTACTGTCTTTTCTTGGTGTTCATGTTGTAGGGAGAGGAATTGTTTTTGTTGATCTTGCACTTGGACAAATCTCGTCGTTAGGTGTTGCGTTTGCTGCTTATATTGGAACAGGTCTTACTACTATTCCGCTTGTTTTTACACTGGTTGGCGCATTGCTTATGTCATTTATTAATATCCGCGATAAACGTCTTAAACAGGAAGCTATCATTGGAATATTATATGCTTTTGCATCGGCTGTTACAGTATTACTTATTTCAAAAACAGCACATGGCGATTCGGATATACAGGAAGTATTGTTTGGAAACATTTTATCAGTAAGCTGGGAACAAATCTCATCAATAGGTATTGTGTTCGGCGCTATTGGACTAATGCATTTAATTTTTTTCAGGAAATTTTTTACGTTAACAGAATCATTCGAGAATGGCGAGAACCACCTGGTAGGCATCTTCAATATCTGGAATTTTCTTTTTTATATCTCAATCGGTTTAGCAATTGTATTTGCAGTAAAGATCAATGGCGTAATCCCGGTTTTTTCTTTTCTTATTATTCCTGCCGTATCTGCAATCATGCTTACAAAAAATAAAATTGCAGTTATTATTATTGCATTTATCATCAGTATTCTTGCAGGTTTCTTCGGTCTAAACTTTTCATTTCATTACGATTTTCCCGCAGGCTCATCTATTGTAACGGTGCTGGGATTGATTTTTATTGTTGCTGCTTTATATAATATCATAAAAGGTGTTGCGCTAAAAAGAAGTCATTGAAAATTACCTTTTTTACCAGCTTTTATCTATAGTGGCATCACCTGTTGTGTCACTCACTTGTACGTTCTTAACTTTATTCAGCATATTAAATACATTTTCTAAATAGAGTCTAGCTCCAGCTTAATAGCATTACTAGCCGATAAAGTGAGTGACACAACAACCGATGCTATGAAATGCTGCGGCAGGCAAAAAAAATTACCCCAACTCTCCTGCCCTGTGCAGATCAATGAGACAAGCAGTAAGATTAAATACAAAATGAAATATTATACCATACCAGATGGTGTTGTATTTTCTACGTAGTGAACCGATGAGAATACCAAAAGGAACAAGCCATACCAACGAAAAGAAATTAAGATGTATAGCAGCAAATATGAAACCTGTGATCATCACCACCATACGCTCATCAAGAAAAGAGTTAAAGTAATTGTACAGGACACCACGGAAAGCAATTTCTTCAAATAACGCAGGCATTAACGCAATGGAATAGATCATTACAAGTATGGGCGCCTGGTAAATTTTGTAGGGTTCAAAAAGGCTGGTATCTATACGGAACACGGAAATATTGATCTGGTTAATAGAAATATTTATAACAGTGGAAAAGACTATTGCTACGGCAATTACAACAATCAGTATAAAAGGATCGAAATTATTGAACTTTAGCACTGGCTTTATGGTCTTGCGGTTTATCCACGCAAAATAAATAGTAACTAAGGCCAGGAAAATCTCTACAAAAAACAATGTATCATAAGAAGTAAACCAATTGGTGAATTTAACGGCAAGACAAACGAAAAGGTAGATCGTATAAAAAATAAATGCAGATCTTAAATACCTGTTGTTGAAAACATCTATTTGTTCAGCATCTGAACCAAGATATGCCCCACAGTTATGGCAAAAGCGATGAAAGCCTTTTACCTTACTATCGCAATCGTTGCAATAATAAATATCGTCTTCGTGCTGTTCCATTAATTTACCTGCATTTCTTCATTAATTAAATCTGCTTTATAAGCGCCCTGTACACCCCGTAACAAAAAAAATAATATTGCAAAGCTTCCTGCAATGGTGTAAACACCCCGCACAGAAGTAAATGTATTCGTGAACTCACCGAATACGGCAATGGTAGTGAACGTAAGTATGATAACAAATGCTGTAAGCAAAGCTGTGAAAGGCTTTGATAAGCTCCAGCGTG
Source organism: Panacibacter ginsenosidivorans (assembly GCF_007971225.1). NCBI lineage: Bacteria > Pseudomonadati > Bacteroidota > Chitinophagia > Chitinophagales > Chitinophagaceae > Panacibacter > Panacibacter ginsenosidivorans. The sequence continues at coordinate 2,211,539 of NZ_CP042435.1, forward strand.
CAAGTAACAGAAATAAAACAGCGCTGGCTAAAGCTATAATTGCGATAAGAAAGCGGTTACTTAATCTGCCAAACATAAAACCAATACATGCAGTTATAAGAAGTGCTGATAACGAATATAAAAACACACGGGCTATCTGTATAAATAAGAGATTTTTCTTCAGCATTTCTTTGCGTTGCTTTAACCGAAACTGGTAAAGCAACTGCATATCTCCTTTATGAAGAGGATAGCCACAATTAGTGCAAAAATTATTACCGGTCTCATTAATATATAAACACCTGCTGCAGTTTTGATTTGGCGTTTCGCCAAATTTTACCTGCGGCAGGTGTTTATAAGCCTGTGCTATTTTTTGAGGATCAATATTATTTATTGGGCTGTGTTCCATTTACTGCAACATACTGAAAAACCTTCAAAATATATTGAGAAGGTTTTATGCAGTTGCTTACTTTAATGGTATATCGCGTTTAAGCATTTCATCGCGGCTGGCCATGGCCCATGCTGTATAAAAAACAAGCTTTACACGTTTGGCCATAAGATCGAAATTGATTTTGTCAACCGTATCTGTTGGCTGATGGTAATCTGCATGTGTGCCATTAAAATAAAAGATAACGGGCACGCCATTTTTTGCAAAATTGTAATGGTCTGAACGGTAATAAAAACGATTGGGATCCTTGGGATCATTATACTTCCTGTCTAATTCAAGCTTTGCAAATTTGTTATTGATACTATCACTGATCTTAAAAAGATCACTGCTGAGTTTATCTTCACCAATAGTATAAACATAATTCAAAGAGTCTCCATATTTTCTATCAGGGTCTATACGGCCCACCATATCAATATTCAGGTCAACGGTGGTTTTATTCAACGGATAAACAGGATGCGATGTGTAATACTCAGAACCCCATAAACCTTTTTCTTCACCTGATACAGTCATGAAGACAATTGTTCTTCTTGGTGCATAGCCTTTTTGTTTTGCTTTGGCAAATGTTTCTGCAATTTCCAATACACTCGTTGTTCCGGAACCATCATCATCTGCACCATAATAAATTACAGAATCTCTTTTTCCAAGATGATCATAATGACCCGTTACAAAAACATACTCATCTTTTTTATCTGTACCAGGCAATACTCCCAATACATTTGTGCTTTGCAAATTATTGGTAACAGTTGTGGCAGACAAAGCAACTGAAGCATTAAAACCAGCAGCAGCTATATTTTTCAGATCGGCAAATGATTGTAATGATCTGCCCAATAAAGTAGACGCTACATTATAAGAAACATATACCATTGGAATATTTGTACTTTGATTTTTCTTTAGGTACATATTGCTTTTTACCGGAGTTGCTTTCTTCGGAAAATCTTTTGTAACAACTATCAAACCCTTTGCACCATTGGCTTTGGCTTGTACCATTTTAACATATACAGATGCAGGGTTACGAAAACTATACTGCACAGCACCTGCAGGTTTATCGGCATCTTCGGCTTTTCCTTCCGCAACAATTACCCATTTATCTTTTACATCAATACTTTTAAAATCATTTCTTGTTGAATCTACAATACCAAAAGAAATAAACACCACACTATCCGTATTCCAATTACCGGTATTCATAGAAAATGGACTAAGTGCATATTCTTTAAACGGCTCAAAACTTTTTCCATTCACAGCGAAGGAAGATGAAGTCACAGAATCCTGCAATACCGGAAACTGCATTTGATAACTATCACCATTGCCAGTTTGCAGACCAAGTTGTTTAAAATAATTCTCTATGTAAGCGGCTGCTTTCCTTTGCCCCGCTGTCGCAGTTTCGCGGCCTTCCATTTCTGCGCTTGCAATTACAGAGAGCTTTGCTTTCAAATCTTTTGCAGTAATAGTTCCGGCTACTTTTTGTAATTTCCTTGTGCTTTGTGCATAGGTTATTGTAGTGCTGAGCAAAGCAGCAGCAATAAAGAATTTCCTCATGTGTTTATTTTAAATGTTGACTATAAATTTTTTGAACCAGGCTAAAGGGCCTGCAGCACCGCCTGTTGCGTCGCACTCTTGTGCTTTTAGCCAAAAATTCAGCAAGACTAAAAGCCCGAAAGAAAATAAAACTAAAAACAAAATACTTTCTTGCTTTACCGGCTCACTGTCTTTCTTACCAGCATTACATACAAGCCATCTTCTCCACACGTCTTCCATGACGGCCACCTTCAAATGCAGTGGTCATAAAAGTTTCGATCATATCTGTTGCAAGTGGCAGTGCAACAAACCTTGCAGGAATGCAAATCATGTTTGCATCATTATGAAGGCGTATCAGTTTTGCTACTTCATTTTGCCAGCAAATGCCTGCACGTATATGTTGGCGTTTATTGGCTGTCATTGCCACTCCGTTTGCAGACCCGCATATCAAAATACCAAAGGCAGCTTCGCCACTTTCTACAAATGATGCGGTTGGGTGCGCAAAATCAGGAAAGTCTACAGAATCCGGGGAGCTGGTGCCAAAATCTTTTACCACAAGCTTTTTTTCATTTAACCATTTTTTGATGGCTTCTTTATATTCAAAGCCAGCATGATCGCAACCGATGGCAACAGGCCTGGAGAGATCGAACATGTTTTCCATATAAGAAACTTATAATAATGTTTATTGGATAAAAGAGATTTTAAAAATAAACAACCTTTGTAAAGCAATGATCAGAACGTACAAGTGAGTGACACAACAGGCGATGCCATTTGCACTGCAGCCTGCCATCAAAATGTATTAACTCCACTCTTCCATCTCACGCTTTTGATCGGCTTTATATGCTCTGCCTGATACAAACACACCTAATTCGTATAATCCAAAAAGAGGTATGAATACTATTGTCTGGCTTATCCAGTCTGGGCTTGGCGTAATTACCGCTGCAACAATAAGTATAACGATGATAGCATACTTTCTTGACCGTTTTAAAAAGGACGGAGTAATGAGACCAATCTTGGTTAATGCAAATGCTAATACAGGTAATTCGAATGCAATACCGCATCCTAAAATAAGGTTGGTAAGATTATCAAGATAATCGTTGATAGTTGGTTTTACCTGTACAAGATTTTGTGCACTTATCTGGAAGTTGGTAAGAAAATTAAAAGTAAAAGGTCCGAGAATAAAATAGCCAAAAGCCGCACCCAGAAAGAAAAAGAAAGAAACGAACGCAATAATAAAGCGTGTATTTTTTAATTCACTTGGTTTTAAAGCCGGCTTTACAAATCTCCAGAATTCCCAAAAAATATAAGGGAATGCGCCAATAAAACCGCCCACAAAAGCAATGCTGAAACTGCTAAAGAACTGACCGCCAAATGTGGTAGTCTGCATGTTCACATCAATAGGTTTAAGGCAAAGCGCATCGCCCAGGTGCAGCCAGTTACTGAAATCGCAGAGGGCTTTATAACTTACAAAGTGTGGATTTACAGGACCTGCAATTATATTATCGAATACCCATTGAATATTGAGGAAGATAATGACGGCTAATATCAATATGGCAATAACGCTTCGAATAATATGCCAGCGTAATTCCTCGAGATGGTCTATAAAAGACATTTCTGCTTTGCCTTTGCTTCTGCGTTCAAAAAATCCACTTGCCATTGGTTGATTGCTTATTTTGAGTTGGCAAAGGTAAAGGCTGCTTTGCTAATGTGCTAATTTGAAAATTTTAAAATGTATGGCCGGTTGAAATTTTTCAGCAATGAAACGTTAATTATCTCAACACTTTCATTTTTACCATTTCTATGCGTGTATCGCTAACATTGAGTGCATCAAACTCATATTTGTCAATAATGATGCGCTCTTTAGGTTTTGGAATCGTCTCATGTTCATTAATAATATATCCGGATAATGTTTCATATTCGCTTTCAGGAAAATCGAGATTGTATTTTTCATTAAGGTAATCCAGTTCCAGTCTGCCTGAAAAAATGTACTCGTTCTCAGATATTTGCTTCTCCACAAATTCTTCAATATCATATTCATCTTTTATATCGCCGAATATTTCCTCCAATACATCTTCCATAGTGATAATGCCTGCAGTACCGCCAAATTCGTCTATCACCCATGCAATACTTTTTCTTTCTCTGGAAAGCTTATTGATAAGATCTGTTGCACTCATACTTTCCGGTACAACAGGTATAGGATGCACCACTGATTGAATATTTTCAGGCTTCTTGAAAAGGTCAAGCTGGTGCACATATCCTGCAATATTGTCTATATTACCATCATATACAATGATCTTGCTGAGTTTTGTTTCCTCCAGTTTCTTACGCACTTCTTTTACGGTAGATTGTATATCTACTGCTTCTATTTCAGTTCTTGGTACAAGGCATTGTCTTATGCGCACTGCGGGGAGCGATAAGGCATTTTGCAATAACTCCCTGTTTAGTTCCTGATTGTTATCTCCCTGCTCATTGGTTTGTTGCAGAAAATGTTCAAGATCCACCATGGAAAATGGCTCGTCAGTATTTCTTATGCGCACATTAAAAAGATATTTTAAAATGCTTTCTGAAAAGTTTACAAAGGCAGTAACTACCGGCGAAAATATATCGTGAAAAAAATCGCTTAGGGGTGCAAAAAAACTGAGCAGTGAATCGCTCTTTGCTTTAAATATTGCTTTAGGATAAAGCTCTCCAAAAAAGATAACTACCAGCCATACTACTGCAATGTCCAATATCAGTTTTAAGTACGGATTTTCTGTATGTACAACAGGTATCCAGAAAGAAGTTTTGATCAGCTCACTTACCAGCAACCCATAAATGATAAGAAAAAAATTAAAACCTATAAGATTACTGCCGAGAAATTTAGAAGGCTGTTCCATAAGCCTTGACATAATAAGACCGCTAGATCTGCCCTGCTTCTTTTTTAACTCAATGCCCAGCCGGTTGGCACTTATAAAAGCGATCTCGATGCCAGAAAAAAAAGCCACAAATAACAATGACACAAATATGCTTATAAGAAGAATATATATCGCTCCCATGCATCGAAAATAATATAAATGCTGATGCTGTCAAAATCTGAGACCGTTATGGATACTGGTATTTAAGAGCCCTGCATTTGTAAAAATATGTAGCTTTAGTTGCGTCGCACACTTGTACTTCCTGCTCATTATTGATCTAAGCGCTGAAGTGTGCGACGCAACGAAAGTTTAACACATGCAATACGGCCTGGCTCATAATTAAACTCTGTTATTCTTTAATATATTTTATAAAAACAAAAACCCGTTTGCAATTCAAACGGGTTTATTTTCGAAGTAATTTATTTTAATTTCCATACTCGCTTATAAATCTGATGCGCATGATCTTTAGCTGTTCCCAATCGTAACCGCCGTCCGCAAGTTCTTCCTGTGCTACCTGCAATGAAGATGTTTGACAGCTTTTGAAATAGTCCATTATTTCATCCTGCTCATCTTCATCAAGCATATCTTCAATTGCATAATTAAGATTGAGTTTGGTGCCGCTTGCAACGATGGTTTCCATTTCTTCGAGCAATGCATCTAAACGCAGATCTTTATTGCGTGCAATGGTTTCGAGCGGTATCTTTTTATCTACATTCTGAATAATATATATTTTGTTACTGCTTTTATTAGCGACGCTTTTCATTACAAAATCATCTGGCTTCTCCACTTCATTTTCCTCCACATATTTTGCAATCAAATCAACAAAAGGCTTTCCGTATTTGATGGCTTTGCCTTTGCTTACACCCTGGCATTTTTCCAGTTCCTGTAAGGTGGTTGGATACATGGTAGCCATATCCTGCAGAGAAGATTCAAGGAAAATGACAAATGGAGGGAGTCCTTTTTTCTTTGCTTCTTTATGGCGCAGGTCTTTCAGCATTTCGAACAGTTTATCATCTGCTGCTGCACTTGCATTACTGCCACCTTCGCCTTCTTCATCATCAGCATTAGCCTCTTCAAATAAATTGTTGAGTACAATTTTAAAGCTGGCTGGTTTCTTTAAAAATTTTTGTCCAAGTTCTGTAAACTTCAGTAGTCCATATTCTTCAATATCTTTACGGATAAGATTTTCGAGTAACATTTGTCTTATAAGACTGTTCCACAGGTGTTCATCCTTATCTTTACCGATTCCAAACTCCGGAAGCTTCTCGTGCCTGTACATTGCCAGTTGAGGCGTTAATTTTCCTATTATAACATTTACCACATATTCTGCAGTAAAGCGTTCATCCAAAGCTTTAATAACCTTCAGCACTTTTACTGCTTCATCTTTTGATTCGATCTTCTCTTTTGGATGCAGACAATTATCACAGTTCCGGCAATTTTCTTCGTGTCTGTCTTCACCGAAATAATGCAGTAATATTTTACGGCGGCATACAGAACTTTCTGCATATGCCACTGTTTCATTGATTAATTGTGCCCCAATTTCCCTTTCGCTTAATGGTTTATCACGCATTAAATGTTCAAGTTTGGAAACATCTTTATGAGAATAATATAACAGACATTTCCCTTCAAGACCATCGCGGCCAGCACGACCGGTTTCCTGATAATAATTCTCTATTGATTTAGGTATATTGAAATGTATCACAAAACGTATATCAGGTTTATCTATCCCCATCCCAAATGCAATAGTGGCAACAATTACCTGTACATCTTCATTTAAAAACTGATCCTGCCTTTCGGACCTTAGCTTAGCGTCTAGTCCTGCATGATACGCTACTGCTTTAATATTATTAGCAACCAATACTTCTGCAAGTTCTTCTGTAGTTTTTCTGTTGAGTGTATAGATGATCCCACTCTTGCCCATATTCTGTGAAATGAAGCGAACAATACTTTTTACCGTTTGATCTTTTTTGATCTTAGGCAGTATTTCGTAATAAAGATTGGGTCTGTTAAACGAAGAAATAAAAATATTCGGATTGCGTAAGCCAAGGTTTTTTACAATATCACTTTGCACTTTTGGTGTAGCCGTTGCGGTAAGGGCCACCACTGCAATATCAGGATTAATGATATCCATCATTTCCCGTAATCTTCTGTATTCCGGCCTGAAATCGTGCCCCCATTCTGAAATACAATGTGCTTCATCAACTGCAAAAAATGAGATAGTAAGATCGCTGAAGAAGTCAAGATTTTCCTGCTTGGTTAAAGTCTCCGGCGCAACATAAAGCAATTTTGTTTTACCTGCAATAAGATCATCTTTTACTTCCTTTATCTGGCCTTTATTAAGCGACGAATTTAAAAAGTGTGCAACATTATCATTCTCGCTGTAACCACGTACCAGATCAACCTGATTTTTCATTAAAGCAATAAGCGGGCTAACAATTATGGCACAACCTTCCAATATCATTGCCGGTAATTGATAACAAAGGCTTTTACCGCCGCCTGTTGGCATTATTACGAATGTATCATTGCCATCCAGTAAACTGTTAATCGATTCTTCCTGGGTGCCTTTGAATTGTTCAAAGCCAAAATGAATACGAAGCCCTTCAAGTATATTATGGTTGTGGGCAATGTTGCTTGCAGAAGATTTCTTTGATACTGGTTTTTTTGAAGCTGTTTTTGAAACAGCGGCCTTTTTAGTAACTGACTTTTTAGTAACGGTTCCCATTGTTCACATAAATTTCCAACCCCTCATTCACGGGGTAATTAAATTAAACTGATAAGGTACTATATTTTGGCCGGAAAAGGCAATAAAATAATTTGCTTTTAGATGACCACAATTATAGAATGACAGAGATAAATATCATTCAAAAATGATATCGACCCTGACGAAGTTAGCTTGCAAATATATTACTAAAAAATCCATTGTTGTTAAAGTTTACCTTTGCGCCGATGAATAAGGATATAAAGCAATCTGCCCTTCTTACTATTGAACTGGAAACCCGGTCTTTGGCGGGATTAAAAGCATACATTGATGATGACTTTGTAAAAACGGTTGAACTTATTCACCGTTCTAAAGGAAGGGTGGTTATAACCGGTATTGGAAAAAGTGCTATTGTGGGGCAAAAGATCGTTGCCACACTTAACTCTACAGGTACCCCTGCCTTGTTTATGCACGCAGGTGATGCCATACATGGAGATCTTGGTATGATTCAAAAAGACGATGTGGTAATTGTTATCAGTAAAAGTGGTGAGAGTCCTGAGATAAAAGTACTAACACCATTGATAAAAAATTTTGGGAATACTTTGATTGGAATGATTGGTAACAGGCAATCATTTCTCGCCAGGGAATCTGATCATCTGCTTGATACAACGGTGGCTCAGGAAGCCTGCCCCAATAATCTTGCACCCACTTCCAGTACAACGGCACAAATGGTTATGGGTGACGCATTAGCAGTATGCCTGATGCAGCTAAATGAATTTAGCGGTAAGGATTTTGCCCGTTATCATCCCGGTGGCAATCTTGGCAAAAGGCTTTATCTAAAAGTGGATGATCTTTATAAGCAAAATGAAAGACCTGCTGTATATGAGGAAACGAGTCTTAAAGATGTTATCATTGAGATAAGCAAAGGGCGTCTCGGCGCAACTGCTGTTGTGGATAAGGATAATAAATTAAGGGCAGTTATTACCGATGGCGATGTTAGACGAATGCTCGAAGAAACGAATGATGTAAGTAATATAAAAGCCAGAGATATTTACAATATTAATCCTAAGAAAATAGCATCGGGTTTACTTGCAGTTGAGGCGCTTGAATTATTAAAGCAATTTGATATAAGCCAGCTTATTGTAACCGATGCAGATGGAATTTATCTCGGAATACTACATTTGCACGATCTAATAAGGGAAGGAATTATATAAACCAGTATTTAAATGAACGAACACAATTACGTTGCTATTCTCGCCGGTGGAATTGGAAGCAGATTCTGGCCCAAAAGCAGAACGCCATTTCCGAAACAATTTCTTGATATACTCAATACTGGCAAAACACTTATACAGTCCACATTTGACCGTTACGCAGCATTTATTCCAAAGGAAAATATTTTTATTATAACTGTAGCCGAATATGTGGATATTGTAAAAAAACAATTGCCGGAAGCAGATATAAAAAATATACTTGCAGAGCCAAGCCGGAAAAATACAGCGCCCTGTATTGCCTACATTTCCTTCAAGCTGATGCAAAACGATCCCGAAGCTTCTCTTATTGTAGCGCCTAGTGATCATCTTGTATTAGACAACGCAGAATTTGAACGGGTAGCTATTCAGGCGCTTGGTTTCGCCGCACACATGCGTGCATTTGTAACGCTGGGCATAAAACCAACATACCCCAACACCGGTTATGGTTACATTCAACATGAAACGCTTGCTGTAGCAGACAATATTTTCAAAGTAAAGACCTTTACTGAAAAACCTAATACAGAACTTGCAAAAGCATTTATTGCCAGTGGAGATTTCTTATGGAATGCAGGCATTTTTATCTGGAAAGTAAAACAGGTATTGCATGCGTTTGAAGAATACCAGCCTGAAATGTACGAGCTGTTTGCCGCAGAACTGCCTCATTATAATACGCCTGAAGAGCAGGCTGCACTTGAACGCATTTATCCTCTCTGCACAAACATCTCTATTGATTATGCCATCATGGAGCGGGCAAATAATGTATATGTAATTCCTTCTTCTTTTGGCTGGAGCGATCTTGGAACCTGGAACAGCGCTTACGACAATCTGGAGAAAGATTATCTGGGCAATGCTGTTGCCGGCGAAAATGTCATGATCATTGATGCTACAAAATGTATGGTTTCTGCAACTAACCATAAGTTGCTGGTACTGCAAGGCCTTGATGATTTTATAGTTGTTGATACCAAAGATGTATTATTGATCTGCAAAAAAGACAAAGAACAACAGATAAAAGATTATGTGGCAGAAGTAAGGCGTAATATAGGAGATCAGTATTTATAATTTTTTTGAACCCAACTGTATGGCTGCTATAAAGCTTTCGTTGCGTCGCACTCTTGTGCTGATAAACAGGTTTCAGCAATCAGCAGCCAGGTTTCAGCTGATACCTGTTTCAAACGTACAAGTGAGTGACACAACAGGCGATGCCATAAGTTTTATAGCCTGTAAAAAAATAAAATATTCTAACTGCAATATTCTTACATGCAAACAACGCTTTGTTTTGATTTTGGCAATACACGTTTAAAATGCGCCATATTTGAAAACGAAACACTTAAAGATGTTGTTATTCTCAACGATGCAGGCATTGAAACAATGCAGCAATTTCTGCACGAACAAAAAGCAACTCACTCTATTCTTTCATCAGTTGTAAATCACCCGCCGGAAATAGAACAATTACTGGCTTCTGAAACAACTTTTCACAAGCTTGGTCACACAAGTAAGCTACCATTTACAACACCTGTAGGAAAGCCTGAAACAATTGGTGCAGACAGGCTAGCATTGATTGCGGCAGCAGTAGAAATACATCCTGGTAAACATAATCTTGTAATAGGTTTAGGCTCGTGTATCACTTACAATTTTGTAAATAAATTTCATGAGTTTCTTGGTGGCAGTATTTCTCCTGGTTTAGAAATGCGTTTCAAAGCAATGAACCAGCTTACCGCTAAATTGCCTTTAATAAAACCACACTGGAATTTCCCACTTACAGGTTATGATACAAAAACAAATATGCTTAGCGGCGTTATATTAGGCATGTGCAAAGAAATAGAAGGCATTATAGAAGAATATGAAATGAGATATGCCAACTTTAACGCGCTTTTAACCGGGGGGGATATGGGCTTTTTTGTGCCTCATTTCAAAAAGAAGATATTTGCAGACCCACATTTAATCTATAAAGGCTTATATGCGATCAATAAAAGCAATAGTTGAGAAAAGTTTTTTTGCAGCGTTCGGTTTGATACTTTCCCTACATCTTTCAGCACAGGAAAATTCTCCATTTTCAAGATATGGTTTAGGTGATCTTTACCCCGCACAGAATATTGCTTCCCGCGGTATGGGTGGCGTTTCTGCAGGTTATAGTCATGAACAGGCATTGAATACTGTAAATCCTGCATCTTACAGTTCATTAAAGTTTATTAGATATGCCAATGGTACCAATGGAGGATTAATTACTTATGATATAGGTATTTCTATTGATGGCAGAACTTTACGCAGTGTTTCGCTTGGCGAGACCTATAAATCAACAAATTTTCTTCCTTCCTATATTCAAATGGGTATACCACTTAGCAGTAAAGCAGATGCCAGGAAACGAAACGCCGGCCTTGTATTTGGTCTTAAACCCGCTACACGTATTCATTACAATGTTATGGATTCAGTTGTAGAAAGTGCTTATACGAGACAAACCCTTTATGAAGGTAACGGAGGGTTAAACCAGGTATTTATTGGTTTAGGCAAACGCTTTGGTAATCTTAGTTTTGGTGTAAATGGCGGATACGAATTTGGCAGGAAAGATGTAAATACCAGGATATTATTATTAAACGATACAGTTAATTATTACAAATCCAATTCTTCGCAGAATACTACTTTCTGGGGGCTTTTTGTAACCCCGGGTATTTCATACAATATTAAATTGAATGAGGTAAAAAAAGCCGGCAACGCTTATAGTGAAGCTTATTTTCTAAGATTAGGTGCGTCAGGCACCCTGGCGCATAGTTTAAAAGCTACAACTGACACACTTCGTGAAACTTTTGATTATAGTTCAGGAGGAGCCACCACTCCAATAGATACCATACATAGCATTACAAAGGTTAACGGTAATATTGATATTCCGCTTACCTATAATGCAGGATTTCTTTTAAGTAAAAAATATATGATTGGTGAAAATGCTGTAGCTACAAAATGGTCATTGGGCGCTGATTTTGGCGCCGGAAGCTGGGCAGATTACAGGTACTATGGCAAAGCTGATAAACTAATAAACAGCTGGACATTTCGTGCAGGGGGTGAATTTGTGCCAGCCCTAACCAGCACTCACTTTTTTAGTCGCTCAACTTACAGACTTGGCCTATATACCGGTAAAGATTATATAAATGCCGATGGTAACAATTACAATGTTAGAGCAATAACGTTTGGCTTTGGTTTTTTTGTAAAGAAATATACCAGTTATGACAATAACTCAACTTTCATAAATACCGCATTTGAGATTGGAAAGAGAGGAAGCAATGTTAATAATGTTACAGAAAACTTTTTCAAATTCTCTGTAGGTTTATCTTTAGCTGATCTTTGGTTCATCAAACGCAAATATGACTAATCTGTTTTCTCATAAACTATATTACGAAGCAGCCATCATCATGTGCTGCTTTTTTGTATGCAGTTGTGAAAACAGTATGCAGGAAGTAAATGATCTTAGTAAGAAAAAGATAGGTAAAGACATTGCCGAAGATGTAACCAGTTATATGAGCCAGGGCGCACATGTAAAAGCAAAACTTACATCTCCATTAATGACGCGTACCGAAGCTGACACTGCTATAATAGAATTCCCCAAAACATTGCAGGTAGAATTTTATGATGACAGCACTAAACCAGAAAGCCATCTTTTTGCTAATTACGGCAAATATTTTGAACAGCAAGGCAAAGTTTTTCTCAAAGACAGTGTGATTGTCTTTAATATAAAAGGAGACACATTACTTACAAATGAGCTGTGGTGGGACCGCGATAAAGAAATTTTTTATACCGATAAAAAAGTGTGGATCAATCAAAAAGACAATCAAAAATTTATTGGGGAAAATGGTATGCAGGCAGATCAATCTTTTAAGGAATGGACACTTTTCCAGGGTTCAGGTATAAGAAATGTACCAGATAGTACACTGCCACAATGATGCTCAATAAGCTAACTTTAAAACGAACTACAAGCCTTCATAATATAACCTGCATCTCAAAAAACTTAAGAACTACAAATAAAGCTATCAGCAGGTATAAGGTATAAGTAAGCTTGTTGCTGATACGCATGTATTTTGCCATAGGCCTGTAAAAGCTGTTCCTGATAGCAGACCTTGAAAAAATAAAAAGTAATGAATGTTCAATAAGCTGGTTATTCTTACGCAACCTGAAATAAAATATAAAAACCATCTTTAAAAGAAATGTTCCCAGTATAAGACTCAAAGTTATTTGAGAAAACAACGGCAGCATATCATAAGATTTGAATGTTTACTCCAATTCCGGGAAAGTTACCCGGTTTTAAAACGCATATGTCACAATTTTATTATTTTCTAATTGCTTTTACGTTGAATAGAGTTATCTCCGCCCTTTATTACCAATACAATAATTATCTGAAAAAATTTATGAGCCAATCGAAAGAATCACTATTAAGCTTTCGTTGCGTCGCACTCTTGTACGCCAAAGAGTATATGAACAATTACAATCATTCAATAAAGCAATCAGCGGCATCAGCACATTTTTCTAATAGTATCAGCTTTGCACATGCTCCTTAATGTATATATTCATAAATGCATTTCCATGATATTGTCATACTCATCGTCATCATTACAGGAGTATTATTAAGCATCATTTTTAAAAAACTAACTATTCATGCTGCGCTAACCGGTGCAATCATCGCCTGGTTTGTATTTATCGGCACAGGTTATACCGGCGTTATAATGATGACGTCTTTTTTTATTCTTGGTACAGCCGCCACCTTATGGAAAATAAAAGCAAAACAGCAACTTGGTCTGGCAGAAATAAATAAAGGGAAAAGAACAGCCCCACAAGTGATTGCAAATGCAGGGATAGCGGCCTTATTATCGATAATAATATGGTTATACCCGCTACAAAAAGAGCTGGTAAGTTTAATGATTGCAGCAGTGTTTTCTTCTGCCACAGCAGATACATTATCTTCCGAACTTGGCAATATCTATGGCAGTAAATTTTATAACATAATTACTTTTAAAGAAGACCAGCGTGGTTTAAACGGAGTAGTAAGTATAGAAGGCACATTGATTGGCTTAGCCGGAAGCAGTATTATAGCAATCATTTACGCCATTGGGTTTGACTGGACTAATAAATATATTTTATTGATTATAGTAGCAGGAACAACAGGTAATTTAGCAGACTCTCTTTTAGGTGCAACAGCAGAAAGAAAATTTTTATTAGGAAATAATACCGTTAATTTTCTTAATACTTTTACCGCAGCAATTACAGCATTACTTTTGTATTTGCTATAATTATAATTACTATTTGTACTGCTTTTTGTAATATATATAAAAAGCCTTCACATAATTCTTGCTATTAAATTCAACAAAAATCTGTGAAGGCTTTAGAAAAATAGTTCTAATTTTTTGCGAGTAAATTAGCAATAAAAAGAGACTCTGGTTTGTGCGTTGTATCAGACGTGTCTTTGGGAACAGTATCTGTAATATTGTTCCAATTACTTTGTGCAAATGCTACGCTACTTTTGTTGTCTTTGTTTGAAGCATACGCTGCAACAAGCATGAGCATCATGCTTCCGAATAATAGTTTTTTCATGGTTAACTCTTTTGATTAAAAGGAAAAATAATTTCTATTTTATAGCCAACTATTATGCCATACATCAAAATGAAAGTGATTATTTTAAAAAAAAGAACAAAAATGTTTCCCATATTAGACTCATTTTTTATATAATGCATGGTTTCTAAAAATCAATACTAGCAAGGTTTTCAGTATATTTAACATAAGTAAACTGATGCACAAATTATGTTAAACTATAAATAAAGAAGAACTACTAAGTATATTTATATGATAATTCAAACTTGCATCTAATAATGATTGCATAGCTTTTAACACATAAAATATTACACTAATTCAATGAAAATTTTTAATCTCATTTTTGTTTTTTTGTTTGTATTATTTGCAGCTCTTCAGTACAATGACCCGGATCCTTATATATGGATGCCTATCTATTTATATGCAGCAGCATTATGCTGGCAGGCTTCACGTAAAAAGTTTTACCCGAAAGCATATATAGCAGGGATTATTGTATATGCTGTTTATGCAGTATACAAAATCTTCGATCAAAATGGCTTATTGGATTGGCTTGAATTACATCATGCTGAAAACATTGCAGAAACTATGAAAGCGGAAAAACCATGGGTGGAAGAAACAAGAGAATTTTTTGGATTAGTTATTTTGATAATTGTGCTGCTGATAGATCTTTTATATGCACGCAAAAGAAAACAATCAGTCTAATAATTCCTTTTCTTTTATTGTTCAATAGTGCACCGAAAGTACAAGTGAGTGACACAATAGGCGCTGCTATACGCACCATTAGCCGTCCACAAAAACATTCTTCTGATTAAACAATTTATACATCTCTATACAGCTATTTTGTAACTTAGATTTTCTTCACAAAAAATCCCTGCTATATGGCCGCCTATACATTACAGATAAACGATAAGCAATACAAAATTGAAGCAGATCCTAAAATGCCACTATTGTGGGCAATACGGGATCTGGCTGGTCTTACAGGAACAAAATATGGATGTGGCATTGCACAATGTGGTGCCTGCACTGTGCACCTGAATGGTACACCAGTACGCTCCTGCTCTATTCCAGTCTCGGCTGCGGCAACTCAAAAGATCACTACGATCGAAGGATTATCGGAAGATAATTCACATCCGGTTCAGCAGGCATGGATTGCAGAACAAGTGCCACAATGCGGCTATTGCCAGAGTGGGCAGATCATGACTGCAACAGCCCTGTTAAAGAAAAATCCAAAACCAACAGATAAGGATATTGATGTGGCGATGCAGGGAAATATATGCCGCTGTGGTACTTACGTACGCATCCGCAAAGCTGTACATACAGCCGCTGAAATAATGTCCAAATCTTAGTGCACTAATTAAAACTGTAACAATGAACACTAGCAATAAAAACGTATCCCGTCGCAATTTTGTAAGAATTACAGGCATTTCAGGGGCGGCGCTAACTGTAGGACTTTATTTACCAGCATCGGCAAAAAATAAAGCAAAAATTATAACAGGTGAAGATGCGGTTAACCTAAGTATAGAAATGAATGCATGGGTATCAATTGACAAAGCAGGTAAGGTTACACTGATGAATCATCGTTCCGAAATGGGTCAGGGCGCTTACCAGGTAGTTCCGCAAATGATAGCTGAAGAACTGGAAGTGAATCTTAATGATGTAAATATTCAATTTGCACCGGGAAATAATAAGAAATATGGTAGCCAGATAACAGGTGGTAGCTCTACTGTACGTGGTTCCTATAAAAATTTGTTGCGCATGGGCGCTACTGCCCGGGAAATGCTAATTGCAACTGCTGCAAAAAAATGGAATGTTTCCAACACCGAATGTTATGCAGAAAACGCTGCGGTTATACATAAACCAACAGGAAAGAAATTTGGATATGGGGAGCTGGCGGAAGAAGCTGCAAAATCAGAAGCTCCAAAAAATGTACAATTAAAAAAGAGGGAAGCCTATAAAATCATTGGCAAGCCTTTACACAGACAGGACACACCTTCTAAAGTAAATGGCAAAGCAATATTTGGCATAGATAAAAAATTAGAGGGGATGATGTATGCCGTTGTTGAACGCTGCCCGCGTATAGTTGGTAAAGTGAAAAGCTTTGATGACAGTGCCGCAAAAGCAGTTCCTGGTGTAAAACATGTTTTTAAAATTCAACGTGGTGTTTTTGATTCATTACTGGAAGGTGTTGCCGTGGTAGCAGATAATGTTTGGTCTGCCATGCAGGGAAGAAAAGCTTTAAAAGTTGAATGGGATGATGATGGCTTTGAACATTTGAGCACTGCACAGTTATATGAAAGAATGAAAGCTGATTTAAGCAAAGATCATCTGAACGACAGGTCAGCCGGTAATTTTCAAATGGTTTTTGATAAAGCAACAAAGAAAGTAGAAGCCGTATATGAGACCCCTTATGAAAGCCACAGTTGCATGGAACCATTGAATTGTGTGGCGCACGTACATGATAACAAATGTGAAATATGGGGTCCCATACAAGGCCCTGATTGGATACAGGCAGATATTAGTACACACCTGGGTATACCAATTGAAAATGTAACAGTAAATATGACCTTCCTCGGTGGTGGATTTGGCCGAAAAGCATTTACTGACTATCCACATGAAGCAGTGGTAATATCAAAAGAAATTAAAGCGCCTGTTCAGGTTGTTTGGACAAGGGAAGACGATATGACGCAAGGGCCTTTCAGACCTGGAGCAGTTTATGGTTGCAAAGGCGCTATAAACGGAGGCAGGATTGCCGCCATGCAAACCAAAATGGCCACACAAAATATGGATCAGCAAGGGCCCAATGCAGATAAAAGCAAATATAATAGCAGTACGATAGAAGGGCTTTTGAAACCTTATTTAGATGTAATACCTGATTATAGTTTTGGGGATGTACCAACTGCATCTCCCATACCTGTTATGTGGTGGCGCTCCGTATATGCATCTACCAATGGATTTGCATATGAGAGTTTTATAGATGAATTGGCAATAGCTGCAGAAAAAGATCCGCTTGCATTTAGAAGAGCGCATTTAGAAAGTAATCCACGTTATGCCGTGCTCGTTGATAAATTATCAGAGGTGACAAATTGGGAAACGCGTGGAAAGAATGAAGGCTGGGGTGTTGCTATCACTGAATGTTTCGACAGCATTGTTGGCGAAGTGGTAAAAGTTTCAAAAAAACCATCAGGCGGCGTTAAGATAGATAAAGTAATAGCAGTAATGGATTGCGGCTGGTATGTAAATCCTGATATCATTAAGGCACAGGTAGAAGGCAGCATTATGATGGCGCTTGGCGCAGCTACGGTACATGAAACAACCTTCGAAGATGGCAAAGCTGTTGAAAAGAATTTTGATAGATACAGGATGCCGCGTTTTACAGATGCCCCCGAAATAGAAGTGCACATTATGGATAATGATGAAAAAGCCGGTGGTGTTGGTGAGCCGGGTTTACCGCCATTTTCGCCGGCATTAACCAATGCAATTTTCGATCTTACAGGTAAGCGAATCAGGAAATTGCCTTTTAGTTTAGATGAAGTGTAAGTTTTTTGTACCCAACATTTGTTTTTTTATAGCATCTTTCGTTGCGTCGCACTCTTGTACATTTGGTTCATTGCTCCACAAAGAACAGAACCCTGAAGAGTGCGACGCAACAATAGTTTAATTACTTATCCAAAGCCTGGTTAATTAAAATAAAAAACTCCGTTTCCGGAGTTCAATAATTTTCTGCTGCTTTGCTCTTTTAATTGTTGTTGCTGATAAAAACAAAAGGCTTTAATTTCTTTTCTTTTACGGCCTGTTTTATCAGGTGCGGCTTTTGAATGATTTTGTAACGATTGAGATCAATAAGTTCGTTTGCAGTACAAAATGCATCCATTTGCTCTACATGATAAAGCAGATCCACCAGTAGCTCAACTTCATGTTCAAGCTCACCGGGCTTCATTGTTTCCTTTTTTGTAAGTACCAGCAAGTCTCTGTTTCGGGGGTTCATAACAAGTCTGGGGTTACAATCGTTTTAAAATAAAAATCGAAAATAATATTGTCTAAAGCTTTGGACATTTGCACTTACCGTAATTTACATCACTGCTGTGCCTGCTTGCGCCGCAGGATGACATCGTCAATGTAACTACAAACAAAAAAATGATCCATTGGTTTATCTTACGCATTAATAAGTATTTTTAAAATTAGGTATTTTTTACACAATAACAATTTTCTATTAAATTTTGATAAGTCATCTCTTTCACAAAACGGTATTGATAGCACCTCTAGACTGGGGTCTAGGTCATGCCTCGCGTTGTATACCTATCATAAAATACCTGCAAAAAAGAGGCTGCAAAGTTATTATTGCTTCTGATGGAGAACAATTGAACCTGCTAAAGAAAGAATTTCCGGGCCTCGAGTTTGTTAAGTTAAAAGGATACAACGTCAGATATTCAAAATATAAACGATGGCTGGGGGCAAAAATATTGTGGCAAACACCTAAAATTCTGCTAAGAATCAGGCATGAACATACTGACCTGGGGGGGATAGTTGACAAATATGATATAGATGTGGTGATATCAGACAACAGGTATGGTTTGCATACTAATAAAGTTCCCTGCATATTCATTACACACCAGCTTATTGTAAAATCGCCATTCCCCTGGTTACAGAATTTTATACAAAAAATAAATTACAGGTTTATAAGTCGTTTTACTGAATGCTGGATACCCGACTTCGAAGGCAAAAAAAATATTGCCGGGCTTTTATCGCATCCTGAAATAATGCCACCAGGCATTAACAAATATATTGGGCCGTTATCCCGTTTTAGCAGGGAAGAAAAAAAAGGAAATGTTTACAAATATTTTTTTGTTCTTTCGGGACCAGAGCCCCAGAGAACGATATTGGAAGAAAAAATAATGCTTATTACGCCAAAGCTTTCAGGAAAAATATTGGTTGTTCGGGGAAAACCAACAGAGCCTGAATCAGATATTGCTCCTGGATTGATTAACATAAAAAATCATCTCACAACAGATGAAATGCAAAACGCTTTTCTACAAAGTGAATATATCATAAGCCGCGCAGGTTACACAACAATAATGGAATTATTATCGCTTGGAAAAAAATCTATCCTTATGCCAACTCCCGGGCAAACAGAACAGGAGTATTTAGCAGATCATCTTATGCAACAACAATGGTGTTATAAATGCAAGCAGGATGACGATTTATTATTTCACATACTGAAAGCAGAAAAATTTGATTATGTGATTCCTGGGTTGGATGAACCTTTTTATGAAAAGGTGATAGATGACTTTTTAATAAGTCTCGATTGCGGGGTATAGTTGCAGCAACTATTCTTTTAATTTGGGATAATCAACAAACCAAAATGTTTTTGTTGCATCTTCAAAATCTTTCCAGTTTTTTATATTGGTTTGAATAGCAAATATGCCACAGGTTGGCATATTATCGATCCTTGTTTTTGTAAGGTCATTCGCAAATGCAGTAATACCGGGATTATGGGCAAAAATGGCAATTGAATCAAATTTATTATCAACTTTTCGAATCACATCGTAAAACACATCAAAAGGTGCTTCGTATAATTCAGATGCTTTTATAATATCATGTTCTGAAACATTATACTTCTTTGCGAAATACCTGGCAGTACTAAGTGCACGGTTTGCAGTACTGGAAATAAAAGCGTCAATTTTTATTCCTTTATCGAGTAGCCTTTCCGCCATTGCATACGCATCGTGATGACCACGATCATTCAATGGCCTGTCGAAATCTTTTTGTGATGGCGTATCCCAACTGCTTTTTGCATGTCGGATCAATAGCAAGGCTTTCATCTATTGAAGATACAAATCTTAATTATTAAACACTATCATTGTATTTTAAAATAAAAAGTAAGCATGTATACATGCTTACTTTTTATTTATGCTTAGCAAAGTTTTAAACGTACAAGAGTGCGACGCAACGAAAGCTAAATACCTGCAATATAGTTGGGCTCAAAAAAACTTAATAACCTCTTACATTCTTGCCTTCATAATAATTAATGAATGCTTTGTTTACAACGCGATTTCCTCCTGGCGTTGGATAATTACCGGTAAAATACCAGTCGCCGGTATTGGTAGGACAACTGTCGTGCAGGTCTTCGATAGTTTGATATATAACTTCAACCGGAAGCATTACTTCTTTAGGTGTTATAAGTTGAGCAATTTTTGCAGATATTTCTTCAGTAGTAAAAGGTTTATAAATCTGGCGAACAACATTCTCTGTGTGCAATTGATTGTTACGCTGCAGCTCTTTTATTTTTTCGTATACACAATTCAAAGTTTCTTCCATATCACGCTCTTTCAATAATTCGATAGCTGCGCGAAATGCAATGAAATCACCAAGCTTGCTCATATCAATGCCGTAACAATCAGGGTAACGGATCTGTGGCGCGGAAGATAAAACGATAATACGTTTGGGATGCAATCTTGCCAACATGCGCACAATACTTTCTTTTAAAGTGGTTCCGCGAACAATGCTATCGTCTATTACAACCAGTGTATCCAGATCTTTACGAACGGTACCATAGGTTATATCGTAAACGTGCTGCACCATTTCGTTTCTGCCGGAATCTTCTGTAATAAATGTACGAAGCTTCACATCTTTGATGGCAATCTTTTCCTGGCGAATTTTACGGTTGATCATCTCTTCGAGTTTCTCAGGCGTAAAATCATTTCCCCAACTAAGAATGCGTTCTATCTTGCGTTTGTTAAGATATTCCTCCATTCCTTTTATCAAACCAAAGAATGCAACTTCTGCTGTGTTTGGAATGTATGAGAAGATAGTATTCTTAAGATCATATTCAACAGCTTCGAGTACGGCTTTGCTTAAGTGATGTCCCAATGCAATGCGTTCCCTGTAAATTTTTTCATCACTACCGCGACTGAAATAAATACGTTCAAAACTACAGGCCCTTCTTTCTTTTGGTTCCAGAATTTGCTCTACTTTATAATTGCCATCGTTATCAACGATCAATGCATTACCAGGCATTAATTCAAGCACTTCGTTTTCGCCCACATTGAAAGAAGTGCGTATAGATGCTCTTTCGCTTGCTGCTACAATTACTTCATCGTCTATGTAATAATAAGCCGGCCGAATACCATGTGCATCACGCATTACAAAACCATTACCATTACCAATCAAACCACCGATAGTATAACCTCCATCAAAAAGCGGCGTAGCTTTTTTAAGTACTGTTGCAATATCTGCTGCATTAGGACTTTTCTCTTCCTCTTTACTAAGGAAATGATGCACCACTTCCATCATTGCAGCAAGATCACTTTGACGTTGAAATTCCCCTGGATCAACATTGATCAATGCAAAAAGCTCTTCTGTATTTACTAAATTAAAATTCCCGGCAAGTGCTAAATTTCTTCCGGGAATTAAATTTCTTTTTATAAAGGGGTGACAAAATTCTACGTTATTCTTACCCTGTGTGCCGTAACGTAAATGCCCAAGCAATAACTCACCTAATGCCGGTACATGACCTTTCATTAAACCCGGATGCTGCTTAATATCTGGCTGATATTTTTCCAGCTCCTGAATCTCCTGGCCAAGTTTAAAGAATATGTCTGCTATTGGTTGTTGTGCATTGCTGCGTGTTCTAAATAAAAACGGATGTCCAGGCTCTACATTCAATTTCACTGCAGCTATACCTGCCCCATCCTGGCCACGGTTATGTTGCTTTTCCATCAACAGGTACAGCTTGTTAAGACCATACATAACTGTTCCATACTTCTGGAGATAATAAGAAAAAGGCTTTCGGAGGCGAATGAAGGCTAACCCACATTCATGTTTTATTTCGTCGCTCATGATGGTTTTACGAAAAGAAGCCGCAAATTTACGGTTAGTTACCGTTAAAAAAAGTTATTTATACAATGGGTTGCAGTTCCGGGGCCAGCGCTTCTGCAAGCCACAGGAACTCACCCACAAACACATCAATATTTTTCTGAAAGGAAGGATCAATCAGGTTTCCGTCCACATCAAATTTCTTATCTACCGTTGGTGTAACCAACATGTGAGGAGATCCGATACCAAATAAAGCATTAATTAACAGTTGCATTTGTTGTGTGGCACGCATACCACCCATTATACCCGGCGAAGCAGTAACAATACCAAAAGTCTTATGCATTTGCTTAGGAAAATGATCGAATAAATTTTTCAACGCTGGTGTATAACTGCCATTATATTCCGGACTTACCATAATGAAAGCATTGGCTTCAAACATTCTTTTTGCCAAAGGTTTCAATTCTTCGGGCGCTCGTTCAACACTTGTAAACACTTCCTGTTGCAACAATGGGAAAGCCCAATCTCTCACGTCGATTATGTTTATATTGTGTTCCGTTCTTTCACTCATATATTTATGCAGAAATATTGCTACCCTGTGTGATAAACTATTTTTTCTCGGGCTTCCTGAGATTATTTCTATGTTCATAATTGTTATTCATTATTATTTTGTGTACCCATCCTTTTGTTCTTTACTTATCGTTCCTTGCGTCGCACACTTGTACTTTATAAAACGGTGCAGCATTAATGATTGATCGGTACTTCTATTATTATAAATTCTGATGCTGCTGTTGTCAGTAATGTAATTGTATCTGCTTCCCAAAAACCTATTGCATCTCTTCTATTGATCGTTTCGTTTGCTGTTTGTAAACTTCCTTCCATTACAAAAATGTATACGCCTTTATTTAATGGATTCAGTTTGTATTCAATTGTTTTACCTGCATCAAAATACCCAAGGCTGATCTTGGCATTTTGATTGATCCAACAATGCTCCTGTCCTTCTTCGTTACTTAAGGCTGTTTTTAAAATATTTTTCCTTTTGTCTTTCGGAAAATTTCTTCGTTGATATCTAGGTTCAATATTTTGCAGCTTTGGTTCAATCCATATCTGTAAAAAGTTTACATCATCTCCACCAATATTGTATTCTTCATGTTTTAATCCTTTGCCTGCGCTCATTATCTGCACCCAATCTTTTTCTACTATATCGCTGTAGCCCATTGAGTCTTTATGATTCATTTTGCCCTGTAGTAAAATACTGATGATCTCCATATTTGTGTGTGGATGCAAACCAAAACCACCACCGGGTTTTACAATATCATCGTTGAGAGTGTGGAGTAGTCCAAAGCCTTTCATTAAAGGATTGTAGTAAGACGAAAAGCTGAATGAAAACTTACTGATGAGCCAGCCAATGTCTTTTGTGCCGCGGTCTTCTTTGCGATGAATAATGTATTGCATATATCTTATTTCTTAAAGAGGAAATCTTTTTCGTGATGACTTTTATTACAGATCAAAATTATAATTATAACCGGATTTGTTTACCATTGCGATGAACCTTGAACAGTGCGACGCAACAAAAGCTTAATGGTAGCGCTGCTGCCCGGTTCAACAGAAAAAAGCACCAGGCATATTACCTGGCACTTTTATAATTATGCTTGTTTTATAAATTGTACCTGCACATGCAACTTTACATCATCATTCAATAAAAAGCCACCGGTTTCTGTAACTGCATTCCATACCAAGCCAAAGTCTTTACGGTTGATCTTTCCGTTAATTTCAAAACCTATTTTTGTTTGCCCCCATGGATCAATTGTTGAACCGTTGTAAGTAACATCGAGTGTTACAGGTTTTGTTACATCGCGAATGGTGAGATTGCCGGTTACTATATAATCTTCCTCATTCTTTTTAGTTATTGAAGTTGATTCAAATGTCAACTTTGGAAATTTTTCTACGCTAAAGAAATCATCAGCTTTTAAATGACCATCTCTTTGTTCATTGTTCGTGCTGATACTATTCGTATCTGCTTCGAAAGTAACTTTTGCATCTGTGAAGTCTTCTTTGTCTGCTGTAAGTGTTGCATCGAATTTTGAAAAACTTCCGGTTACATTTGAAATCATAAGGTGTTTTACTTTAAATGTAGCCTCTGAGTGTGATGCGTCGAATTTGTACGTTGCCATAATACTTGGTTTGTGTGATTTATTATTATGTTTGTTATTTAGTCTTCAATTAAAATACCCATTTTACCGATTTGATAATCGCGAAAAGCCTGCAATAATTCTGTTTCATTATTCATTACAAATGGCCCGTGAGAAGCGACTTTTTCATTAAGTGGTTCTCCTGAACCAATGAAGAACCTTGTATCTTCGAATGCTTCTACTTCAAAACCTGCACCATCATTATTGAATACGGCTGCATACTTTCCATCTACTGCATGTTCATTGTTTACATTTACTTTTCCATCGAGTAAATAAATAAATGCATTATGGTTTGCAGGGATGGTGAAGCAATATTTACCACCCTTTTTAAACTCAGCAGTAAAAGTGTTTACAGGTGTAAGTGTTGGAATCTTTCCATTAATACCATCAAGTTCACCTGCAATTACATGTATTGCTATTAATCCATCTTCTGAAAGAATGGTTGGCGTTTCTTCTGCTGTTAATGGATAATAATGTGGCTGATCCATTTTATGATTTGCAGGAGAGTTAACCCAGAGCTGTATAATTTCCTGTCTTCCGCCTATTTCAAAAATATCATGTGGAGGTCTTTCGCTGTGAATAATTCCCATACCTGCATTCATCCATTGTGTGCCGCCTGCGTAAATGGTATTATTATTTCCGCGACTGTCTCTATGATGCACGCCACCTTTGAAGATAAATGTAACAGGAGAAAAACCTCTGTGCGGATGTGGACCAACACCTGATTGCGTAACAGGTTTATGTTGTGGTACTTTTACATCTGCATGATGTAATAAAAGAAATGGATCTAGTTGTTCTGTTTTTCCTGAAGGAAATGGTTGTCTTACAGGAAAGCCGCCCATATCAAATTGTTGTGCGTATAATGTTTGTTTAATTGTTCTGTTGTTCATATTACGCTACTCCTTCTAATTTCATTGGAATGTCTATCAATAATACTTCAGCATTTGTGGTTGCTGTAATGCTTATGTTATCTGTATCCCAAATTCCTAATGCATCTCTTTTGCCAAGTTTCTGACCACCAATCGTCACTTCGCCTTCCAATACAAAAGCATATACCCCGTTCCCATTATTCTTTATCAAATAGGTTGTAGAAAAATCTTTATCCATTTTTCCTAATGAAAACCACGCATCCTGGTTTATCCAGACTGCATCTTTATTATCGGGTGCTACTACTGTCAGTATCTTGTTATTCCTGTCTTCGGGATTAAAAGTTTTTTGTTCGTAGCGCGGTGTAATATTTTGTTCTTTAGGAAATACCCACACTTGCAAGAATTTTACTTCTTTGTCTTTGTTGGCGTTCATTTCACTATGGGCAATACCGCTGCCGGCACTCATGATCTGTACATCATTTTGTTTAATGATTTCATGGCGGCCGGTACTGTCTTTATGCTCCAGATCCCCGAATAGCGGGATGGAAACTATTTCCATATTATCATGAGGGTGTTTTGAAAAACCAAATCCGGCTTTAACTGTATCATCATTCAGCACACGCAATGCACCAAAATGAACTTTTTCAGGGTCATAGAAATGTGCAAAGCTGAAAGAATGGTAACTATCTAACCAGCCATGATTGGCGTGTCCTCTCTCGGCGGCTTTGTGTAAGATAGTTTTCATAAATACTCCTTTTTTGTTTTGATTTTTATACATGTATATACATGTATTTGTGTAAAAAAATTTATTCTTCGGTTATTCTTAACTGCTCCAGCAGATTATTTAAAATTATTGCCGACTCGTCATCCATGGTAACTGTTTTTGCATATAGGTTATCTATACGTGCGGTTGTCATTTCTAAAATATTAATACCCGCTTGTGTAATCGTAATAACTGTTTCCCTTTTATCTTCTGCTGATGTACTTCTTCTCACCAGTTTCTTTACTTCCAATCTGTCTATAATACGTGGTACATTTGAATTTTTCTCTATCATTCGGCAGGCAATATCTCTTACACACATTTGATCAGGGTACTTACCTTTCAGTATTCTTAACACGTTGTATTGTTCATGTGTTAACCCGTATTCTTTTAATTCTTTACTCATGATGGTTTTTAACCACCAGGCTGTATATAAAATATTCAAACCTGCTTTATGCACTTCGCTCTTAAATTTTGTACTTTTTATTGCCTGTTCTAATTTCACAAGGCAAATGTATGTATATACATGTATTATTTCCAAATTTTTTTCACTGATATTTTGTTAAAGATGATTTTAGTACCGGCTTTTAATCAGGCATTGAACATCTGTTGCGCCGCACTCTTATACGTTTTGCTCTTTAATGAACAAATTGTTGTATTTGCCGCAATACATACTTGGGTATAAGAGTGCGACGCAACTGCAGCTAAATTCCTGCACCGAAGCCCGGCTCACGATTTTTCACTTTATTATTAGATTTCTGTGGATAAAAGCAATGTCACCTGCTGAAAGGTATAACTACATTTGCTGTATGAAATTTACGCAATCCAATCTCGATAAACTGGAAGATATTTTGAGTGAATCTGGTTATACTACGCGGTATGAAAGAGGAACTTTCCAGAGCGGCTGGTGTTTGCTGGAGCAGAAAAGAATGGTGGTGCTCAATAAATTTTTAGATACAGAAGGCCGCATAAATACCTTACTTGAACTGATCCCTCAATTACAAATAGAATTTGACAAGCTCACACATGAGTCTCAGAAATTATATGAAGAGGTAATGAAGAAATCGGTGATTGAAACAAAATAGTCCATTATTTTTGGCCTGTGAGCCAACCTCATCTCCACATAACATTTCTTGGAACAGGCACCAGTACCGGTGTGCCTATGATAGCTTGTCCATGCGAAGTATGCGCCTCGACAAATCCAAAAGATAAAAGATTACGCAGCAGTATTTTGGTGAAATCTGAAACAACAACTATTGTTGTTGATACCACACCTGACTTTCGGCAACAAATGTTGCGTATTGATAATAGAAAACTGGATGCCGTATTGTTCACGCATCCGCATAAAGATCATACTGCAGGCCTGGATGATGTAAGAGCGTACAATTTCTTTTCGAATCGTGCGATGGAAGTTTATGCCAACTCGCTTACAGAAGAAGCTTTAAAAAGAGAATTTGCTTATGTGTTCTCAGATAAACGCTACCCGGGCATCCCGGAAATTAATTTGAATACTATTGACGAGATTCCTTTTTTTATCGGCGATATAAAAGTAACGCCTATACAGGTATGGCATTATAAAATGCCTGTGTATGGCTTTCGCTTCGGAAATTTTACATATATTACTGATGCGAACAGGATTGAGGAAAATGAAAAGCAAAAGATCAGAGGGTCTGAAGCTCTTGTATTAAATGCACTGCGAAAAGAAGATCATATCTCGCATTTTACTTTAAAACAAGCAGTTGATCTTGCGCAGGAACTCGAAGTGCCAAGAGTTTATTTTACGCATATCAGTCACCAGTTAGGAAAACATGATGAAATAGATGCCATGTTGCCAAAAGGCATTCAATTAGCTTATGATAATTTACAGATCAGCATATAACCCTACATGAGAATTAGTTGAAAAATTAATTTTTTATGGCAAACAAAATTTGGAAAGATTATTTCACTTTTACTAAAGGTGAACGTGCATCAGTTTTTATTTTCCTGGGTATCTTGATCATTAGTATTATTGTTCCCTTTTTTTATGCAAAATCATTTGCACCACCAGTTGTTGATGAAATTTTGCAAAAGCAGCTTGATTCGGTTTTAGGAAATATACAGGAAGATTCTGCTGTAAATAATTTAGACAAAATACAACAAACAAAGAATTCCATTGATTCTATAAAACTTTTCTACTTTGATCCAAATACACTTGATGCAGCAGGATTTAAGCAACTTGGTTTAAGAGATAAAACCATTCAGACAATTATCAATTACAGAAGTAAAGGAGGGCACTTTAAAACTGCAGAGGATATTCGCAAAATTTATGGCCTCGAAGAGGAAGAAGCAAACAAACTCATTCCATTTATAAAAATTGCAAACCGCTACTCCAACAAAGAAGAAGAATCAGCTTATGAAAACAATCAAGAAAAACCTAAATCAGTAATAAAAAAAATAGACATAAATACTGCAAGTGAGGAAGATTTTAAAGCTTTGCCTGGCATAGGAGATATACTTAGTAAGCGCATTATAAAATTCAGGAACAGTATACATGGTTTTAAATCTATAAATGATGTCAGCAAAACATATGGCTTATCTGATTCAGCTTTCCAACTTATTCTACCCTATCTCACTCTTTCGGGTGATAACTAAAATTTAAATTCAAACTTGTTAGTGAATCCACTACATTTGCGAACTAACAAATGTTAGCTATGAATTTTCAACAACAAGAAATAACCAAACAAGTAGCAGATACAGCCAGGAATTTTGCACACCAATACATAAAGCCTCATGTAATGAAATGGGATGAAACACAACATTTTCCTATAGAAGTTTTCAAGGAATTGGGTAATCTCGGAATGATGGGTGTTTTTGTTCCTGAACAATATGGAGGCTCTGGTCTTGGATACTTTGAATATAAAACTGTAATTGAAGAAATCTCTAAAGTCTGTGGCTCAATTGGGCTTAGCGTTGCAGCACACAATTCACTTTGCACAGGTCATATCCTTTCTTTTGGCAATGAAGACCAAAAACAAAAATATCTTCCAAAACTTGCATCTGCAGAATGGATCGGTGCATGGGGACTTACAGAACCAAACACCGGCAGTGATGCAGGCAACATGAAATGTACCGCCATAAAAGACGGCAATAACTGGATTATTAACGGGACCAAGAACTGGATCACCCATGGCAAAACAGGGGATGTTGCAGTAGTAATTGCAAGAACCGGAGAACCACGCACAAAAGACAATTCAACAGCATTTGTTGTAGAGCGTGGTACTAAAGGTTTTATGGGTGGCAAGAAAGAAAACAAGCTTGGTATGCGTGCCAGCGAAACTGCAGAAATGATCTTTGATAACTGCACTATTTCAGACGCTCAACGCCTTGGCGAAGTGGGCGCTGGTTTTAAACAAGCCATGAAAGTTTTGGATGGCGGACGTATTTCCATTGCTTCACTTTCTTTGGGCATTGCAAAAGGAGCTTATGAAGCCGCACTGCAATATTCAAAAGATCGTCATCAATTTGATCAGCCCATTTCAAATTTTCAGGGCGTAAGCTTTAAACTTGCAGATATGGCAACAGAGATAATGGCTGCAGAACTCATTACACTCAAAGCATGTGATCTTAAGAATCGCGGAGAGAAAGTAACCCGGGAAGCCGCCATGGCAAAATATTATGCCAGCGAAGTTGCTGTAAAAGTTGCCAATGATGCCGTGCAGATCTTTGGTGGCAATGGTTATACAAAAGAATTTCCGGTAGAAAAATTTTATCGCGATGCCAAGCTTTGTACTATCGGAGAAGGCACTTCCGAAGTGCAGAAGATCGTTATTGCAAGGGAAAGTTTGAATGGATAGTTTTATAAACCAAGCTTTAGAATCAGCATTAAATTTTTGTTGCGTCGCACTCTTGTACTTTCTGATCTTTGTGCAACATTATAAACCGCAGAGATGCAAAGGCGCAGTAAATATTTTTTTTACGCCATTTAGTTTTCCATTGCTGCTTATGCTCAAACGTACAAGAGTGCGACGCAACAGTTGATGACATGAAAACTGAAGCCGAAACCATAAAATAAAAAAAGCAACGCTATTAACGTTGCTTTCAAATTATCTAAAAAAATTTCTTAAGCTACTTTCAGCATATTCAATTTGCTGTTGCCCAGTTTCTCTGCTGCATATTCAAGTGAAACATCTAATTTCTCTACTCCTGTACCCGGTAATTCAAACATGGCATCTGTAAGAATATGTTCACAAATAGTTCTTAATCCTCTTGCACCCAATTTATATTCCAATGCTTTCTTCACCATAAAATCAAGTACTTCATCTTCTATCTTCAGTGCTATGCCTTCATATTCAAACAAGCGTGTGTATTGCTTTACAAGGCTGTTCTTAGGTTCGGTAAGAATGGAGCGAAGTGTCTTTGCATCCAGCGGGTCAAGATGTGTAACAACCGGCAACCGGCCCAGCAATTCGGGAATCAAACCAAATGATTTAAGATCTTGTGCATTTACAAACTGCAAAAGGTTTTGACGTTGTTGCTCCTGTTCATTTTTATTTACATTAAACCCAATTGCATTCGTATTGATACGGCGTGCAATCACTTTATCGATACCATCAAATGCGCCACCGCATATAAAAAGAATATTGCTCGTATTCAGCTTGATCATCTTTTGCTCAGGATGTTTCCTGCCGCCTTGTGGTGGCACTAATACTTCCGTCCCTTCCAGCATTTTTAAAAGGCCCTGTTGTACTCCTTCGCCGCTTACATCACGGGTAATAGATGGATTATCTCCTTTACGGGCAATCTTATCAAGTTCGTCAATGTATACAATACCTTTTTCTGCAGCAGCTACGTCGTAGTTACAAACCTGCAGCAACCGGGTAAGCATGCTTTCAACATCTTCACCAACATAACCCGCTTCTGTAAATACAGTTGCATCAACAATAGCAAAAGGAACATTCAATAGACGTGCAATTGTTTTTGCAAGCAATGTTTTGCCCGTACCTGTTTCCCCAACCATAATGATGTTGCTTTTTTCTATTTCAACCTCATCATTCTGTTGCTTCTGAGTAATTCTTTTGTAATGATTGTAAACCGCAACTGATAATATCTTCTTTGCATCTGTTTGACCAATCACATACTCATCCAGAAACTGTTTTATCTCCATCGGTTTGCGAATGTTAAACCGATATTGCGTTGTTTGAATCTCGTGTCTTTTCTGTAGCTCCTGTACAATGATCTCCTGGGCATGCTCTACACAATTTTCGCAGATATGCCCTTCCTGGCCGGCAATAAGGATTTTCACCTCATCACGGCTTTTCCCACAAAAGGAACAATGTAAATTTGTTTGTTTTGCCATAATAAATGCAGCGATTTAAGTATTTGTGGGGTTTCAGGGCCACAGCAAAAATACTTAAATCGCTGTAAGTGATTTTTAAAAAATTTTAAGTCAGGCTTAAAGCTTATCCAATACCTTGTCTACAATACCATAAGCAACTGATTCTTTGGCGTCCATCCAATAATCACGGTCAAAATCTTTCATGATCTGCTCTACCGTTTTGCCACAGTTTTCAGCTAATATCTTTGCCCCTATCTCTTTTGTTTTGCGCATTTGATTGGCTTGAATTTCAATATCAGCCGATGTGGCTTGGAAATAACCGCCAAGACTTGGCTGGTGTATCATTACTTCACCATGAGGATAAATGAACCGTTTTCCTTTTGTGCCGGCACTTAATAAAATAGATCCCATACTTGCAGCAAGACCCATACAAATGGTGCTTACCGGAGATTTTATCAAGCGCATGGTATCATACATCACCATACCGCTGGTAACCATTCCACCCGGACTATTGATGAAGAATCTGATCTCATCACCCGGTTTGTCTGCATCAAGTAACAAAAGTTTTGAAACAATGTCTCTTGCAGATTTATCATCTACAATGCCCCATAGATACACAGCTCTTTTTTCCAAAAAAAGCTGCTCCATTTTTTTCATCAGAAATGGACTATGTGCTTCCGGTTTATTTTCCTTTTCGTTTTCTTCTTCTTCATCCATTACAGGATGAATAATATATTTTGACTGCATCATATTAACGTTCTATATTGTAAGTATAAGTTTTTGTGAATCCTACTTTTGTATTTTATGGCATCGCCTGTTGCGTCGCACTCTTATGCGTTTTGCTATAGAATGAGCATTCGCAGTTACTTCTTTTCCTTTCTTGGATTAGTTAATAATACTTCATCCACCAATCCATAAGCTTTACTTTCATCTGCTGTCATCCAAAAATCACGATCACAATCTATAGCTACCTTTTCTACAGGTTGGTTAGTATGATGTGCTATAACATGATACAATTCCTGTTTGATCTTTTTTATTTCCCTTGCAGTGATCTCGATGTCTGTTGCCTGCCCGCCAATTGCACCACTTGGCTGATGAAGCATAATCCGTGCATGTTTCAAAGCACTGCGTTTACCTGTTACACCGGCACACATTAAAATTGCGCCCATGCTTGCAGCCATGCCTGTGCAAATTGTAGATACATCAGGGCTTACAAATTGCATGGTATCGTAAATACCAAGACCTGCATAAACGCTGCCACCCGGGCTGTTGATGTACATCTGTATATCACGTGTGCGATCTGTACTATCTAAAAATAATAGCTGTGCGGTTACAATGTTTGCCACATAATCATTAATGCCTTCGCCGAGAAAGATAATGCGATCCATCATCAAACGGCTGAATACATCCATACTCGCTACATTCAATGGTCTTTCTTCTATAATGTATGGCGTAAGATTTGTTACATTGTGATTAAGATAGCTATGCAGCGTACTGCTGCTGATACCCTGATGCTTCACAGCATACTTTTCAAATTCCTTTCCAAAATTCATTTGTAATTATTTTCGATTGAAGATAAGTGTTTTGAACAATCAACGCCAAAAGATACCAAATACCATGCAAACGGCTTTTCACGTCAAAAGGGCAGAAAAGTCTATCATTTGCATTCCATTGTTTATCGTTATTACAATTCTTCCCTGAGAAAAATACATTATGGCATAAAGTCTTCTTCCTCTTTTGGGCCGTATTTATCAAAAAGTTTATTGATAGCCCCTGCGAATATGGGAAATTTCTCTTTGGCAAAGTCCTTAATTACTTCAATGGCTTTATAGGCTTGCTCTTCCGTTAACCCCTGCGCTTTCAATCGGTCAATAAGTTCCTGCATAATTACGAATTGTAATGTTATAAAAACTAAAGGTAATGCTGCCTGTTGAAAGCAAAAAAGTTAATAGATGAGCATAGCCGAATAGTGTGCGAAGTGTACAAGTGAGTGACACAACGAAGCTAAATAGCAGTATAAAAGCCGGCAATACAAAACTTTTGCAAACAAACAATTCAACTACACTTGCCCTTTTGTGTAAATTCCCTATTTTTGCGCCCCCGATTTGAATTTGTTACCGGGATTCCTGCGGATGTGGCGAAACTGGCAGACGCACTAGACTTAGGATCTAGCGCCGCAAGGCATGTAGGTTCGATTCCTATCATCCGCACCAAATGGCTGATAAGTTGTATGAACGACTTATCAGCCAAAACTTAAAATTCTCAATTTATTTTATGGCAACTGTTACGAGGGAAAATATCGGTAAGCTTACAGATAAGCTTATTGTAAAAGTGGCGAAGGAAGATTACCTGCAATCGTTTGAAAGCAGCCTGAAGAAATATGCTAAAACAGCTAATATATCTGGCTTTCGTAAAGGAATGGTACCCGCCAGCCTCGTGAAAAAAATGTATGGCCAGGGTGTATTTTCTGATGAAGTTTTACGCCTTGTGGAAAAGCAATTGCAGGATTATATGGTGCAGGAGCAACTTGATATTTTTGCCCAGCCTTTACCCCTGGAAAACGATGCACGTATGCTGGATATGAATAATCCTGCTGATTATGCATTTGCTTTTGAAATAGGATTAAAGCCTGCTTTCGATCTACATATTTCAGATATAAAAGTTACCCGGTATGTAATACAGGTTACAGAGCAAATGATAAATGAAGAAGTAGAACGTTTAACAACCCGTCACGGTAAAATGACAGAGCCTGAAGCTGTAAGCGGCGATAATAATGTGCTGAATGTAGAATTTACAGAGGTTGATAAAGACGGTAATGCTATTGAAGGGGGATTAATAAAATCTAACTCTTTACTGGTAAAATATTTTGCCGAATCAGTTCGCCCTGAATTAATCGGTAAAAAGAAAGATGACACCATCACAATTCAGCTGAGCACTGCATTTGACGAAAAAGAAAGAGAATGGGTAATCGGCGATCTTGGCCTTAATAAAGACAGCAAAGAAGATGCAGATAAATTGTTTAAACTACTTATCACAAAAGTAGGCCTGGTTGAAAAAGCTGAAATGACTGAATCATTCTTTGAAACAGTTTATCCCGGCCGCAGCATAAAAACTGAAGAAGAGTTTCGCAATGCAGTGAAAGTAGAGATCGAAAATTATTATGCCGCGCAAAGCAGTAACCAGGTACACGATCAGATCTATCACCATCTTACAGATCACACCACTATGGACTTTCCGGAAAGCTTCCTGAAAAGATGGTTGAAAGATGGCAGTGAAAAACAGAAAACTGACGATGAGACAGAAAAAGAATATCCTTCTTTTGTAAACCAGTTGAAATGGTCATTAATCAGCAGCAAGCTAATTAATGAAAATAAGATCACTGTTGACCCGGCCGAGATCAGGCAGTTTGCACTTAACCAAATAGCAGGTTATATGGGCATGCAGAATCTTGACGAAGCACCATGGCTTGATGAATATGCCAACCGCATGATGAAAGATCAAAAGTTCGTGGAAGAAACATATATGAAACTGCAGACTGAAAAATTATTCAGGTTAGTAGAGCAGCAGGTTCAGGCAACAGAAGAGAGCATCAGTGCAGAAGATTTTGCAAAGAAGTTGCATCACCATCATCATTAATAAATTTTCACTCTGACTATAGTTATCCGGGGCTTTTATAAGTTCCGGGTTTTTTATTTTACAAGCTTGGGTTTTCATGGCGTCGCCTCTTGTGTCACTCACTTCATCGTTCTTCTTTCAATTGAAAATTAGATTTCATTTGCGTCCATTAATGTAAATCGTGAAATTCGTGTTCAAAAAATTCGTGTTTAATGAAAGATTACCTATTCACGGTTGCAGAAAGATTCATGCGTTATGTACAGGTAGATACACAAAGTGACCCCACAAGCCATAAACATCCTACCACAGAAAAGCAGAAAGATCTAAGTAAGGTATTAACATCAGAACTATTAAGTCTTGGCTTGGCAGATGCGCATACAGATGAATATGGTTATGTGTATGCAACCATTCTTTCCAATACAGATAAAAAAGTTCCTGCAATTTGTTTTTGCAGTCATGTAGATACAGCACCTGATTGCAGTGGCACCAACGTAAAACCTATACTACATAAACATTATAGCGGAGAAGACATTATACTGCCAGATGATACAACACAGGTGATCAGTAAAAAAGATTATCCTTATTTAGAAAAACATATTGGTAATGACATTATCACTGCAAGTGGATTAACACTATTGGGCGCTGATGATAAAGCCGGTGTAGCTGTTATTATGGATATGGCAAACTATCTTGTATCGCATCCTGAAATAAGACATGGAGATATTAAAATTCTTTTTACGCCTGATGAAGAAGTAGGACAAGGCACCGCAAAACTCGATCTCAAAAAGTTAGGTGCAGATTATGCCTACACATTAGATGGCGGCGAAGCCGGCACTTTTGAAGATGAAACATTTAGTGCAGATGGCGCAAGGATTATTATAAACGGGGTTATCTCTCACCCAGGTTATGCAAAAGACAAAATGGTAAATGCTTTAAAGATTGCCGGAGAAATTTTAGCCGCATTACCAAAAAATGAATTCAGTCCTGAAACAACCAAAGGAAGACAAGGTTTTGTGCATCCTGTTTCAGTAAATGGAATTGCAGAAAAAGCAACCATAGAATTTATTATCCGCGATTTTATTACAACCAATCTTGAAAAGCATGAGAAAAGACTGGAAGCCATTGCTGAAGAAGTAATGAGCAAACATACCAAAGCAGGTATGCAATTTGAAGTATGGGAACAGTATCGCAACATGAAAGAAATACTGGATCAGCATACACAGGTTTCTGCATTTGCAGCAGAAGCATACAAACGTGCAGGTTTAAATGTAGTGAATGAACCAATTCGTGGCGGAACAGATGGTAGCCGCTTAAGTTTTATGGGATTACCTTGCCCGAATATTTTTACCGGCATGCAGGCTATACACAGCAAGCATGAATGGATTGCTGTTAAGGATATGGAGAAAGCAGTAGAAGTTTTGGTAAACCTTGTACAGGTATGGGAGGAGAACAGTTAATTTTTAAACTTGATGTTCCAATGCTTATCTTTCCTTTTTAAAATCTAACAATATGGAATTTATTTCTTACTGGTGGGTGCTCGTCATAATCTTTATATTTTTTAGCGGGTTCGTATCTATAAACCAGGGTACCATTGGTGTAATAACAATGTTTGGCAAATATCAGCGTGTTTTAAAGCCGGGATTGAATTTCAAGATCCCGGTAATAGAACAGATATATAAACGTATCAGTATACAGAACCGTTCTGTGGAACTCGAATTCCAGGCGGTTACTGCAGACCAGGCCAATGTATATTTCAAAAGCATGCTGCTTTATGCAGTAATGGGTGCAGAGGAAGAAACGATCAAAAAAGTAGCTTTCAAATTCTTTAGTGATAAGGATTTGATGCAGGCATTGGTAAGAACAATTGAAGGTAATATCCGTTCATTTGTAGCTACGAAACGCCAGGCAGAAATTCTTGGTTTGAGAAAAGAAATTATTGATGCTGTAAAATTTGAAGTAGATCATGTGCTGGAAGAATGGGGTTACCATCTGCTTGATTTGCAGATCAATGATATAACATTCGATCAGGCAATTATTGACAGCATGAGCAAAGTTGTTGCCAGTAATAATTTAAAAGCTGCTGCAGAAAATGAAGGCCAGGCATTATTGATCACAAAAACAAAAGCGGCGGAAGCAGAAGGTAACGCTATAAAAATAGCTGCAGAAGCAGAAAGAGAAGCTGCAAGATTGCGCGGACAAGGCGTTGCATTGTTCAGAGAAGAAGTGGCCAAAGGTATGAGTCAGGCTGCAGAACAAATGAAACAAGCCAACCTTGACACAAACGTTATTCTCTTTAGCATGTGGACAGAAGCAATCAAAAATTTTGCTGAAGTTGGTAAAGGCAATATTATGTTTCTTGATGGAAGTACAGATGGCATGCAAAAAACAATGAACCAGATAATGGCCATGTTGAAGATGAATACCGATAAACAGAAATAATAACTAATTAGTAAACAGTAGAAATATCGGCCGGAAATTTCCGGCCGATATTTTTTTGTTGTTTGTTTTATTGCTGCGTAAGGATAAAAAGTACAAGTGTGCGACGCAACAGGCGACGCCACAACTGCTTTAGCCGGGTTCATAATTTTCCCCTTTGTGCAAAATCTTTCTTAAATCATACACAGGTTGATAATTTATACACACATTGTCCGTTGTTTTGAGTTAACACATACTTTAGCAAAAACCTAATTTATATCATGGTTGTATTATTACAGGTTCAGGACAGCGTTACAACAGCCATAAATGCAGTAGCGCCGCAAACAGAAAGTGCATGGAGCATATTACAGAAAGGCGGTTTTTTGATGTATCCTTTATACGCATTATTTGTGGCCACCATTTTTGTTTTTTTTGAACGCTTTTTTGCTATTAATAAAGCTTCAAAGATCGATGCAAATTTTATGAGCATCATCCGCGATAATATTATGACAGGCAACCTGAGCGCTGCAAGAAATCTTGCAAAAAATACTGACAATGCTGTTGCACGCATTATAGACAAAGGCATTCAGCGCATTGGTAAACCAATTGATGCCATTGAAAAAAGCATGGAGAATGTAGGCAATCTTGAAGTGTATAAAATGGAACGCAATATTTCTATTTTATCGCTGGTGTATGGCATTGCGCCTATGATCGGTTTTCTTGGAACCATCTTTGGTATGTTGCAATTGTTCTCGGCCATCAGTACAACAGGAGATTTTACACCTGCTTCCATTGCGGGTGGTATTTATACAAAAATGGTAACGTCTGCAAGTGGTCTGATCATTGGTTTGCTTGCTTACCTGGCTTATAATTTTTTGAATGCACAGATCGGTAAAACGGTAAATAAAATGGAAGCAGCAAGCGCAGATTTTGTAGATATGTTGCAGGAGCCAACACGCTAATTTTTTATGAGCTAAGCTTTTGAATAAGCATTAAGCTTTCGTTGCGTCGCACACTTGTACGTTCAGATTTTTTCTCAAACGGAAACAACAGTAATAAAGACAAATGAAACTGAAAAGAAGCAAATCACATGGAGAACTTCACGCTAATGCGCTGAACGATATCCTGTTCATACTGTTGTTCTTTTTTCTTATTGTATCTACACTTGCCAATCCAAATATTGTAAAAGTGAATAACCCTGCGGGCAAAAAAGATACAAAAGCAAAACAGAATATTGTAATCTCTATTGATAAGGCACAGAAATTATATCTTGGTCAAAAGCTTATTGATATAAACATGATCGATACTATTCTCAAAGCAGAAGTAATGAAGCAAAGAGCCTTTGTAGATACACCTTCTGTAGTTGTTAATGCAGATACTTCTGCATATTATGGAGAAGTATTCAAAGTTATGCAAAGCGCTAAACGTGCCGGGGCAAAGGTTGTAGCTATTGTTAAGTAAAGCTTGCTTTTACCATTCTGTCTTTTCCCTGCATGTCTTTTTTTATTTCAATATTTGAATAGCCTTTCTGCTTAAGTAAATCCTTTACTTCATTTCCCAGCATCTCATTGATCTCAAAAAAAAGTTGACCATCTTTGTTTAAATGCTGCAAGCCAAGTTCAGTAATAGTTTTATAAAATAATAAAGCGTCTTCATCGGGAACAAATAATGCAAGGTGTGGTTCATGCAATAATACATTATCACGCATTTCTTTTTCTTCTGATTGCTTTATATATGGTGGATTACTTACAATGATATCAAAAAGTGGAAGTGAGTTCCATTTATCCCTGTCGAGGATATTTGTTTTATAAAAAGTTATATCTACGTTTTGTGTTACAGCATTTTTCTTTGCAACATTTAATGCGTCTTCAGAAACATCTAATGCATGCACATCAAGTTCCGGGAGTTTCTTTTTCAAAGCAATAGGAATACAACCGCTACCAGTTCCAATATCTAAAACTTTTTGATTTTTTACTTTTGACTTTTTAGTCTCTTCAACAATCCACATTACCAGTTCTTCCGTTTCAGGTCTTGGTATCAATACATTTTCATCAACATAAAATTTTATTCCTGCAAACCAAGCTTCGTGCAAAATATATTGTACAGGCTTGTGTTGTAGTAATTGTTCTGTATAAGTTTTTAGCGATTCCTCTTGCAAAATATTTAAAGGAAACTGCTTATTGGTTATTCTGTCAATTCTTTTGAAGCCAGTAATATGTTCGATTGTCCAGTCTGCAATATTGGCTGATTCCCTGTCATCATACAGTTCAAACAATTGATACATGAGTTGAGTATAAGCTTCCTGGATGCCCATACTGCAATGTTAAGATGATTTCGGTTAGTTTTGCGGCTTGCAAATATGTTGCGTAAAGATCAGAACGTACAAGTGTGCGACGCAACAACATTTAATAGTAGCAATACAGCTGGGCCAATAAAAATAAATGACAGCAGACGAACAATACATGCACCGTTGTTTACAGCTTGCAGAAATGGGAGCAGGTTTTGTTGCCCCCAATCCTATGGTGGGTGCGGTGTTGGTATATAAAGGCAGGATAATTGGCGAAGGCTATCACATGCAATATGGCAAGGCACATGCGGAAGTAAATTGTATTAACAGTGTTGCAGAAAAGGATCATGATTTGATTGCTTCATCCACTATCTATGTTTCACTTGAACCTTGTGCACATTTTGGCAAAACACCACCCTGCGCCGATCTTATCATAGCAAAGAAAATTCCAAATGTTGTTGTTGGTTGCAGAGATCCTTTTAAAGAAGTTGATGGCAAAGGAATTGAAAAACTTTTAGCCGCAGGTATTGATGTAAAAGTTGGTGTACTTGAATCAGCTTGCAAAGAATTGAATAAACGATTCTTTACATTTCATTCAGAACACAGACCATATATTATTTTGAAATGGGCGCAAACAGCGAATAAAAAAATTGCAACCTCACCCAAACCCTCTCCAAAGGAGAGGGCTTTAAAACAAACAGATAAAAGATTACTTATTACAAATGCATTGACCAATAAACTCGTACATAAATGGCGTAGTGAAGAAGCCGCGATATTGGTTGGTACCAACACTGCTTTATTGGATGATCCTGAATTATCAAACCGGTTATGGAGTGGTAAAAGCCCAACAAGGTTGGTTGTGGATATGCATTTGCGTTTGCCACGCAACTTGAAAATCTTTGATGGAAAACAACCGACAATTATTTTTAACACATTGCAACATTCAGAAGATGTTTTCAAAATTCTCCCCCCACCGGGGGGAGTTAGAGGGGGGCTTTACCAGGTTACAGATGATGTAAGTATTGTTCATCAAATACTCAATGCCTGTTACCAAAATAATATTCAAAGTATACTGGTAGAAGG
This sequence comes from Panacibacter ginsenosidivorans, assembly GCF_007971225.1. Classification (NCBI taxonomy): domain Bacteria; kingdom Pseudomonadati; phylum Bacteroidota; class Chitinophagia; order Chitinophagales; family Chitinophagaceae; genus Panacibacter; species Panacibacter ginsenosidivorans. The sequence goes on from NZ_CP042435.1 coordinate 2,252,232, forward strand.
TGGCGCAAAACTGCTGCAAACTTTTATTGATGAAGGCTTGTGGGATGAAGCAAGAATTATAACAAACGAGTTATTGATTGTTGAGGAAGGCTTAGCAGCACCGGAGTTAAGCAATCATCAATTTACAGGTTCAACAAAAATTTTGGATGACAGGATAGCTCACTACAAGAAAACTAATTAATGCAACAAAAGGAGTTTTACAATACAGTAGGTCAGCAATCCGTAGCCGAATTTAAAGATAGAGGCAGTCGCTTTCTGGCGTATGCTTTCCCTATAAAAGATGTTGAGGAATTTAAAAATCATTTGCAGCAATTAAAGAAAGAACATCCAAAAGCAGTGCACCATTGCTTTGCTTACCGCATTGGTTTAGATGGCAATAATTTTCGTGTAAGCGATGATGGCGAACCTTCCGGCACAGCAGGCAAACCAATACTTGGGCAAATAGACAGTAAAGAGCTTACCAATACGCTGGTTGTTGTAGTTCGCTATTTTGGCGGCACCTTATTAGGGGTGCCTGGTCTTATTAATGCTTATAAAAACGCCACATCTATGGCGTTGCAGTTAACTACGATAATTGCAAAAGCGGTAGAAGTTAATTATATGTTGCAGTACGATTACACGCAGATGAATGACGTGATGATCCTTGTAAAAAAATACAATTGCAGCATATTGGCACAGGAAACACAGTTATTCTGCATTTTAAAAGTTGGTGTGCCTTTGAGCAGGCTTGAAGAATTTTTGTACAAGATCCGTGATCTTCGAAACATAGAAGTTCAAAAGATTAAATAATAGGGAACGGTTTTTGTTTATAGCGTTCAATTGGAAAAGATTAAGGCTGTTTTATTTAAGCTCATTTTCTATTCTTTCTTCGTTCCTCTTTACATTATCTTTACCATCTTTGCTGACTTTATAATGACAAAGTGAAATAATGACTGCTCAAAAACGCATCGCAATATTTGGTTCTACAGGTTCAATCGGTACACAGGCTTTGGAAGTAATTGCTGCCAATCCTGATAAATTCTCCGTTGAGATACTTACTGCGCATACCAATGATGAATTACTTATTCAGCAGGCATTAAAGTTTGAGCCCAATATGGTGGTAATAGTGGATGAGAAAAAATACCAGCGGGTAAAAGATGCACTTTCCAAAACCCATGTAAAAGTATTTACAGGCGAAGATGCATTGGATGAGGTTGCCGCAATGGATTGCTATGATATAATGCTGGCTGCTATCGTAGGTTTTGCAGGATTGAAACCCACCTTGAAAGCTATTGAAAATGGTAAGACAATTGGTTTGGCTAATAAAGAAACACTGGTAGTTGCCGGTGATATTGTAATGCGCAAAGCCTCAGAAAACAAGGCTCCGGTAATACCCGTGGATAGCGAGCACTCCGCTATTTTTCAATGTCTTGTTGGCGAGAGCAGGAACCCCATTGAAAAAGTAATTCTTACGGCGAGCGGCGGCCCGTTTCTTGGCAAGAAACCCAACTTTTTGGTCAATGTAAAACGAGACCATGCATTGCAGCATCCCAACTGGAGCATGGGTGCAAAAATCACTATAGATTCTGCAACACTTATGAACAAAGGGCTTGAAATGGTAGAAGCAAAGTGGCTCTTTAACTTAAAGCCCGAACAGGTACAGGTAGTCATTCACCCGCAAAGCATTATTCATAGTATGGTGCAGTTTGAAGACGGCAGCGTAAAAGCACAAATGGGTTTGCCAGATATGAAACTGCCCATTCAATATGCTTTGGGTTTCCCGGAAAGATTACCTAACCAGTTTCCACGCTATGATTTTAAAAAGCCTAATACACTAACGTTTGAAGAGCCTGATACACGCACGTTCCGCAATCTTGTACTTGCCACAGAGGCATTGTATAAGGGTGGTAATATGCCCTGCATTCTTAATGCTGCCAATGAAATTGCCGTGTTTGCCTTCCTGCGCAACCGCATTGGTTTTCTGGACATCACAGAAATGGTGGAACGTACCATGAACAAAATCACGTTCATAGAAAATCCCACTTTAGATGAATATTTTGACAGCGACGGCGAGGCCCGCAATTTTGCCGCTTCTCTTATACAGATGTAGCTAAACATAATATCTGTTTTCGTTAACGATGAATGTGCTATTATTGCACCTGCTTTTTCAGGGCTATTTAGCTTTTGTTGTGTCACTCACTTGTACGTCTTGTTCTTTATTCAGCAAAGTGTAATCATGTTCAGCAGATAACAGAACGTTGAAGAGTGCGACGCAACGGAAGCTTTATTAAAAAACAAAAGCTGGGTTCATAAATTTAAAAACAAAAAAAGTCCCTGTAGGGATTTAAGGAAGTATGACTTTATTAGCGATCAACTGGGGTAATACGGGAATGCAGGCTTTACAATTTATTCTATCTTTTTCAATACTTGTTACGCTGCACGAATTAGGACATTTTCTTACTGCACGCTGGTTCAAATGCCGCGTGGAAAAATTCTACCTGTTCTTTAATCCATGGTTTAGTTTGTGGAAGAAAAAAATTGGCGAGACTGAATACGGTTTTGGTTGGGTGCCGTTTGGTGGATATGTAAAAATATCCGGCATGATCGATGAGAGCATGGATAAGGAACAATTAAAACTGCCTCCTCAGCCTTATGAATTCAGGAGCAAACCAGCATGGCAGCGATTGATTATTATGCTGGCAGGTATTGTGGTTAATCTTATTCTTGGTTTTCTTATTTATGCAATGATGCTTTGGCATTGGGGTGAGGAATATATTCCTACCAATAAAATGACTTACGGCATTGCAACAGATTCTTTATCGCAGAGCATTGGTCTAAAAAGCGGCGATAAAATCCTAACTGCTGACGGGCAATATATAGATAAGTTTGATAAGATAAGAATGAGCGTGCTGCTAAACTCTACAAAGAATCTTACAGTTGACAGAAATGGAGAAAAAGTAAACATAGCAATTCCTGATGATTTCTCCAGTAACCTGATACATTTTAAAGATCTTGGTTATATTGGTTTGCGTGTGCCTTTCACATCAATAGATTCTTTACAATCTGATACATCTGCTGCAGCAAAAGCAGGCCTGAAAGAAAATGATAAAGTGCTTGCTGTGAATGGAAAGCCAATAATATTTTTTGATGAGTTTAGAGATGAGATTGTGAAAAACAAAAAGAAGACTGTTGATCTTACTATACTGCGTGGAGCAGATACACTTCCTGCTAAAGTGCTTGTGCCTGAAACAGGTATTATTGGTATAGCAAATAATATTGATGAGCATTTTCTTGATTCTGCTTTTGAAGTGAAAAAGATCGATTATACTTTTTTAACAGCTGTTCCTGCAGGCTTTAGAAAAAGTTATGAAACACTTGAATCCTACTGGCTACAATTGAAACTCATTTTTAGTGGTAAGGTAAATCCTAACGAATCTTTGGGTAGTGTTTTTAGCATTGGTAAAATGTTTGATCCAAAGTGGGACTGGCAGGGCTTTTGGGGCCTAACAGCTTTTTTCTCGCTGGTACTTGCATTAATGAACCTGCTACCGATTCCAGGTCTCGATGGAGGTCATGCTTTGTTTACATTGGTTGAAATGATCAGCGGCAGAAAACCGAGCGATAAATTTATGGAATATGCGCAAATGGTTGGGATGGTGCTCTTGCTTGGTTTAATGGCTTATGCGCTGGGACTGGATATTTTCAGGATGTTTAAGTAAAAAAAATATTTTATACTACTTTAATGCACCATCATGAAGAAGGTGCATTTTTATTTATGCTAATTCAATCCCTATTTTCCTCATAAGCAGTGATGCATTTAAACTTGTACAAATTCCCTCTTTTAATTTGTAATCGAAATACAATTCTTCACCGGAAACCTGAACATCAAAATGATAATTCGAAATGTTTGCAGGATTATCATTTTCAAGCCTAGCCAGTTCAACATCGTGTGTGGCTATTAAAGCCACTGCGTTCTTTTTGATAAGCTGCTTTATTAAAGCTGCAGAACCAGTGTGTCTGTCTAAAGAATTTGTGCCCCGCAAAATTTCATCCAACAGAATAAATAAGTTTTCTTGTTTGTTTACTTCATCAATAATTGATTTTAGCTTCTTTAATTCGGCATAAAATGTAGAAGTGTTTTCCGCAAGATTATCAGTAATACGCATACTGCTCATAAGTTTACTGATAGATACTGTAAAGCTTTCCGCACAAACAGGAGCACCGGCATAAGCAAGTATCATGTTTATGCCAAGGCTTCTCAGGAAAGTACTTTTGCCGGCCATATTTGAACCGGTGATTAAATCAACTTTTGCTGCTCCGGTGATGCTGAACGAATTGTTGACTCTTTGTTTTGCAGGAATTAATGGATGACCGATTTCTTTTCCTTCTAATATAAAATGTGTATCACTAATAATCGGATAACACCATTCAGCATGATTGAACGCAAGCGTAGCAGTTGTGTTTAATACTTCAATTTCTGCAATAATACTGAACCATTTAGGAACATGATTCTCGTTTTGTACTTTCCATTTTTTTAGTGCCATTATTTGATGAAGATCCCACAACAAAAAAGTATTAAGAATGATAAACGCAAATACATTTAACCTTACATCGAAACGATTGAGGATATTTTTTAAGTTCAATATTTCATTTGCTGCCTTTGTATCATTGTGTTTGATTTGATTTTGCATTACAATCAAAAGCTCACTTTGAAATGATTCCTTTTCAAACCAGTTCAACTCATTGTACAGCACATTGACTTCTGTAACGATTCCTGACAGAAGATTATAAGTAGGTGTAATTTTTTTACTTACCGATAAAGAGATTGAATAAAAAATTATAATACACAATGAAAAGATTGATGTACTTATAAAATCTGAAAGATATAAAATCAGAGTACTTATGGTTATTAATGGAAAAATATAAAGTGCTATTTTGAAAACAGGCATATCAAAATATTTTTCTTTTTCATCCTTCAGCCAGTTAAAGACTCGTCTTTCAGTATTAATTGATATTTTCTGTTTTATTCCAAATGCCTGCAATTGCTGACGCCATAGAGGTTTTGCAGATAATTCTTTTACGGCTTCCTGCTGTAATAAAATTTCTTTTTTGTTTAATGGTTGTAATAATCTTTTGGCCAGTAGCAGCTTCGCTTTTTCTGCATTGCACCTGTTGATGTATTGATATAATGAAGCTTTGCCAAACAGGTCAAGATCAGCCGCATATGGGTGATGTTCCGGTTCTAAATTTTTGCCATCATATTCATTGTAATAATCCCCATCTGAAAATGCCAATTCTTTTTTATTAATGGCTACCAATGTTTCATAGTTTTCTATAGCCTCTTTGTTGTTTACATCTTTTGAAACTACAAATAAAAATAGAGTTGCACCGCCCACTGCGAGAGTGATAATGTAAGCTGTATCAGCATCCCACGTTACATAAACCGCCAAAAAGGTTAACATCAATATTCCAAAGCGCAACCAGCCGAGCATTTTTCTTTTGCTATGTAGCCGCTCTAGTATTTGTTCAAGTTCTGCTATTCTTTTACTATAAAATATTGTTGAATTTTCAGCCTGGTTCATGCGGATGAAGCTACGGAAAAGAGTTTTATGAAATTAATAAGTAGTTGTTTTGTAAATTTGCTGTTCGTTTAATAGTTCTCTGAATACGATATTGTGAAAACATGGAACCGTTTCTCACTGCTGCATAAAGAACAAAGTGCATAAGAGTGCGACGCAACAACAGTTTAATAGCAGTAATGCAGATTGGCTTATAAATATTTTTACAGATCTAAAATCTACAATCATCAATTGTAAATTAAATGGGGCTGTATTGGTTTTGACAGCACAGGTTACGGTAGGTGTAAGCATGCAGTGCGTTGTATCATTAGCACTTTAATCTGAAGATTCAAACTTTAAATGGCAATACTCAGTATGCCATGGCTGCCTAATCAGTGATTAGTTAGTCATTAGGGCCGCTTGAGCAGGTTGTTCTGTTACCAAGCTCCGCCGCCGACTCAAAAACAAACACAGAATGCTGCAATGGAAGGCTGTGACCGTTGCTTAAGACTATACAGCTAAGCGCAGGATCGGTTGGTTCGTTTCCTGTTTTGCGCCGACAAATAATAATGAAATAAGCATGTAGAAAGCTTATGGTAATTGTGTTTGGACGCGGGTTCGAGTCCCGCCAGCTCCACATTTAAAGCCTGCAGTTTTGCAGGCTTTTTTTATTTATAATACCAGCAATATATTTTCATAGCGGCATCGTTGCGTCGCAAGCACTTTATCGTTCGGCTTAATAATTAGGCTTATCAAAATATGAGCCTGTTGTTTTGTTCTGAAAACGCATTATAAAGCTTGTACAATCTAGTCTTCAAAAGAGTAATACAAAAGCGGAAAAAGCCTGTTAAAAAATTCCAGGGGTTTTCCTAAGAAAACCGATGCAGCAATAAAATGAAAAAATTGTCTATATTTATAGGGTAATCCCATTTACCTGCATGACTGAACAAACTATTCTGGCGGGCTGCCTTCAAAATAATCCCGCGGCACAACGAGAACTGTATAACAGATACAGTCCTAGAATGCTGTCGGTGTGTTACAGGTTTGCGCAAAGCCGTGAAGACGCTGAAGATATGCTGCAGGAAGGATTCATAAAAATATTTACCCAGATACATACATTTCAAAATAAAGGTTCTTTTGAAGGCTGGATAAGGAGGATTATTGTACATACCTGCATCAATTTTTTGAAAAAGTACAAGAAATTTAGTGAGAATCTGGAATTAGGCTATGCAGGATATGTTGCGGTAAAGGAAGAAACAATACCTTCTATAATGCAGGCAAAACAGGTAATTGAGTGTATAAGGCTATTGCCGGTTGGTTATCGCACTGTTTTAAATCTTTATGCAATTGAAGGTTATAATCATAAAGAAATATCTGAGATGCTTGAAATTGAGGAGAGTACCAGCAGAAGCCAGTATACAAGAGCAAAGGCAATGCTGGAATCAATACTCGTAAAGAAAAAGATATTGGATAAACCAGAAGAAGATTTCAGGCTTGTTGCATTTTATAAGAAATGAAGAAAGTACAACTCATAATAAAACCAACTAACTGTTTTACAGAATTGATTCTATGGGGAATCGGTTATACGATAATGAATTTGAGGAATTCCTGAAAAACCAGGCTAACCAACATCGCATGTATCCATCCGACCAGGTATGGCGTAAGATACAAGGCGAAGTGCATGGATACAGGAAATGGCCTGCGTTAACTATAATAGCTGTATTTATTATTGCGGCTTTAGTAGTGGGTACAGTTGCGGTTAAACCTCATTCTGAATTTATTGTACAGCAAAAAACACAGTCGACTGGAAATGAACAATCAAAGGATCAGGCAACAGCTACTACAATAACTGAAAGTGAGAAAAGTTATGCTGATCATCTTACCGTTAATAATATTACCCGTCAAACTATTGCTAAAGTAACGGAGACTATCCAGGAAAAAGAGGCAGAAGAATTATTGATTGTTCCATCAACTGAATTCTCTGCAAACCATTTGGCTAATATAAATATTCCTGAGAAAACATCTGTTAATGCACCTGTACAAATACAGGATAATAAAGATGAGAATAGTATTGCCGACAATACTTCAGCTACTACACTGCACAATACATCTTTACCTGATGCACGTTTTATTTTCAGTAATAATTTCAGTGTTCCAAACAGTAGTGGATATTATTTTACAAGTGCAGTTTATAATGACGAATTTTCATATGTGAGAAATGCTAGCTCCTCACAGGTAAATATTGATCTGGGTGCTACCAGGCCAACATCAAGTCCTTCTTTATTAAATATCGGGAAAAGATCTTCAAAACTTGATTTTCAGTTTTTTGTAACGCCTTCCATAAGCTACAGGCGTTTGGTAGACGATGTACAGGGCTCTCTTTCAAAATCATATGTGACAGCGTTGCCATACGCATCCAATTATATCGTAGACTTAAATCATGTAATACAACACAGGCCAGCAGCCGGCTATGAAATAGGATTTTCGTTGGGATATAATACCGGAAGAAAATTCGCGATACGTACCGGTCTTCAATTTAACACAAGACAATACAATATTGATGCATTTGTACATAGTGCAGAACCGGCAACAGTTGCCTTGAGTGCAGATAATTCAAACCTTGTTTTCAACACCATTTCGGGTTTTCGGAATATTGATGGAAGCTCTCCAATTAAGCTGAAGAATCGTTATTACGAAATAGCTGTTCCAATTGGTATTGACTGGCGGCCTGTAAATAAAAAATTTGCCTGGGGTATTGCTACTGCCATACAACCAACTTATACATTTGATAAAGAACCCTTCATTATAACTTCTAACTATAAGAATTATGCAGATGGTTCTCAGCTTATGCGCAATTGGAATATCAACGTCAATTTTGAAACATATCTTGGGTACAACACTGGCAAATACAGATGGCAAATAGGCCCTCAATTACGTTACCAGCTTATGCCAACAATGGCAAACTCTTTCCCTATTCGTGAATATCCTGTTGATTTCGGTATTAAACTTGGTTTAACAAGAGCATTGAGATAAATAGCAAATCATAATTTCAATATTTTTTTACATAGTAAGACGCTTTTACTTGTTGCAGTGTAAATACATACTTTCTTTACTATCTTTTTAAAATATTTTTGCAGTGTTTAAATATTTTAAAGTATGATGCAGAAGCCAGTACTACTATTTAACTTTAGTTGCGTCGTATTCCTTTCACCGTTCGGTAATAATTTTCAACAAAAGATAAGTTCATTAAAAATCATTGTTGCTCTTATGCTTACTTTTTTTGTTTGGTCATGCAATAACAAGAATGCTACAAAAGAAGATATATTTATTTCAACCGATTCTTCCATTTTTTATCCTGTTAACGAGTACTTTAAAACTCAAATACTTAAAGGAGATAGTTTTTCTGTTATACGCTATACCTACATTGATTCCGATAATAAAAATGATTCGGCAATAATTACTTCAGCAAAATTCAAAGAATTAGCCAATCCTTTTCTCAAAGATGATATTAATGACAGGAGCATAAAGAAATATTATCGAGAGTCCATCTTTCACGATGTAACTACAGCCAGTAATACATTTACATATACAAGTGTAACCAATAAGTTGCCTTTACAAACACTTGATATATTATTAGACACAATAACAAATAATGTAAAACGTGTGTTCATTGCTAAAAACTTTACAAAAGGAGATAGTACTATTATTGAAAAAATGGGCTGGAAAACAGGAGAAAGTTTCTTTATCAATAGAATTGTACAACTGCCCGGAAATAAAGAAACTACTCAACAGATAACAGTTTCATGGAGTAGTAACGATTAATTTTGTTGCGTAATTATGACAGCTAAACAATTTCAGGATATTGCGCATACAATTCCGTTGCAACCAGGCATTTATAAATACTTCGATGAAAAGAAGGAATTATTGTATGTGGGTAAGGCAAAGAGTCTAAGAAAACGTATCAGTTCTTATTTTACCAAAACATATACTGGTTATAAGACACATGAATTAGTTCAACGAATACAGTATATAGAATTTACGATTGTAGATTCAGAGCAAGACGCTTTTTTATTGGAAAACTCACTTATTAAGCAATTTCAGCCAAGATTTAATATTAACCTGAAAGATGATAAAAGCTATCCTTATATCGTAATAAAAAAAGAGTCCTTTCCACGTATTTTTTTGACGAGAAGAAAAATTAATGATGGTTCTGAATATTTAGGCCCGTTTACCTCAGCAGGAAGAGTTCGTGAGCTTATAAGCTTTATCAGGCAATTCATTCCATTACGCACCTGCAAGCTTAATCTTACACAAAGCAATATAGAAAAAAATAAATTCAAGGTATGCCTTGAATATCATTTGGGCAATTGCAAAGGCCCTTGTGAAGGATTACAAAGCGAACAGGAGTACGCTGAAGGCTTGCAACAAATAAAGCAAATGCTAAAAGGAAACCTAACTCCAATTATTCAGCGTTATAAAAAAGAAATGATCATCCTGTCAGCTGATTTAAAATTTGAGAAAGCAGAACAAGTTAAAAAGAAAATTGAGTATCTCGAAAACTATCAATCCAGTTCAGTAATTGTAAGCAAACATATCTCTAATATAGATGTGTTCTCCATTTTAAAAGAAGACGATATTGCGTACGTTAATTACCTGATGGTACAAAATGGTACTATTGTGCAAACACACACAGTTGAGTTGCAAACAAAACTTGATGAAACTGAAGAAGATGTATTGTCTTTTGCGGTAGCAAATCTCAGAGAAACATTCAACAGTTTAAGTGATGAAATTGTTGTACCGTTTGAAATTGAAAATGCTTTTGACAATGTAGTTATTACAGTACCTAAAGGAGGTGATAAGAAGAAACTTTTAATGCTCTCTCAAAAGAATGCAGACTATTTTTTACATGAAATAAAAAAGAAAAAAACACTACATCTGGAAGGGAAAACAGATATACAAAAAAAGCAAGTTATTTATCATTTACAGCAAGACCTGCAATTACCACAACTGCCATTACATATTGAGTGCTTTGATAACTCTAATTTCCAGGGGAGTTTTCCAGTATCTGCAATGGTTTGCTTCAAAAATGGCATTCCAAGCAAAAAAGATTACAGACATTTTAATGTAAAAACCGTTGATGGTATTAATGACTTTGCTACAATGAAAGAGGTAGTTTACCGGCGCTATAAAAGGCTGCTTGATGAAATACAACCCTTACCGCAGCTAATAGTAATAGATGGAGGCAAGGGGCAGTTGAGCGCTGCTATGGAAAGTATAAGGTTGCTACAGTTAGAAGGGGAAATCACAGTAGTTGGTCTAGCTAAAAATGAAGAAGAAATTTTCTTTAGTGGGGATACGGAATCTTTTAAATTGCCTATGAACAGTGAGAGTATGAAATTGATACGCTACATAAGAGATGAAGTACATCGCTTTGGTATTACCTTTCATCGTAATAAAAGATCAAGAGGTACATTCAGTAATAAATTGGAGAAGATTAAAGGCATTGGAGAGAATACTGCAACAGTGCTGCTACAAAAATTTCGTTCTATAAAAAATGTAAGTATTCAGGAAGAGAAAGCACTTTCAAAAGTTATCGGCGATAAGAAAGCGAAAATTGTATATGAATATTTCCATAAATAAAAAGGGGCCTGGATGAAGATCCAACCCCGTTTTAAAATCCAATATCCTATGAAAAACCGTTACAAATTTACGGTTTAATTACTCATATTCAATATTTTTTTTAAACAAGTTGATAAAAATATTTTCATTTAACTTCAGATTAACGATTAACGCCTTTTAACAAACTGATTTTAAATATGTTATGAGCATTTTTGAGTCCAGGCTTCTTTGCTATTCTCATCATTTCTTGCGTCGCACTCTTGTACAATTGTGCATAAGTCTGCATACCCATGATTCGATTACTTGTTAACTACTTTTATTGATGACCAGCTCTTTTCAAACTACATAGAATTTTATCTGGCGAAAATTAACCACGCAAAGTTGTGGCTATAGGGATGGATAATAACAAAAATCCCACTGATTGAAAACCAGCGGGATTTTTAAATAATAAAACAACCTCTTTAATATTGCCAGAGCGATTGCTCATAATTAAAAATCTTGTCTTTTATACGTTCCCCTTCGAGCAAACGAAAAAGTGTGCTGTTAGGGTAAACTGCAGCAAGGTCAACATCATAAGGATTATCAAAAGATGATTTGATAATATAACTGCTAAACATTCGGCTTTCAAACAAATCTTCCCAACTCATTCTTGCGCCAAAATTTTTTGGATTATACACCTGTGCTTTTGCAAATACGGGCCTTACGTCAGGATAATATACCCACCACACAGGTCCTTCAGAATTAGGTATTGGATCTCCGTTTGAAAGTTTGCGACCTACAACAGGGGCTATTCCCAAAATTCTTACGAATAACCTGCTGCTCTCTTTGTCGAAAATCCATTCTTCTTTTATTCTAAACTTATAAATTGAATCAGGATCAACTGCCTTTTCTCTAACCTGGTATCCAGCAATATTTCCATCGCGATCATATTTCGGGACCGTATCATAACCACTCCCAAATGCAGCAATGGCAGCATCAGGTGTAATAGGGGTAGTGAATCGATCATCTCCAGCATCAAAGGCGGTAATTTCTCCATCTTTTATTGCCCGAACAAGAATACTAATAAATCTCTGGTTACCATTATCTTCTGTAGCTGCATAACGGAAAGGAAGATTTAGCTTTTCTCTCGCATCAATTTCTCTCCAAACTCTAACACGATATACAGCATCATCTTCACGTATATTCTCATATGCAAGAGGTGATTTATCCTTAATAAGGTTCTGCTCGATACCGGCATCATTTCTTAAAGACATTTTTGTAGTATCAAGTAATCCTCCCGAAGTATTTTTTATAACTTCAATCGGCAGAGTTGTATCCCGACCAAGAGAACTATAGTTTGCGCCATATGAGGAGCCGCCGTTATTTGGATTTGCTGTAGTATCTTTCTTATTAGTATTCCCATAAGAGGATCCTGTATTAGTTTGATTACCGCCATAAGTACTATAACCACTTGTAGAGGTAGTCTTCTTTTTTGTAGTTCTTTTCTTTGTTTGGGAAAAGGATGTACCTGTTATAATAAGCGTTGCTGCAAACAGAATCCACTTTAATGATCGAGTCCTCATGATGAAATAATTATTATTACTATATTAACGAAGATTAAATACTATAGGAGCTAAGGTTCGCGTACCACCAGGGCCACTTGCTTTTATTTCATCTATAGAAACGGTAGTGCCTTGTTTTGCTTTTTCGATTAAGTCTCTTACTTTATCAAAAGAATCTCCCTGAACTTGTCTGTATTGTAAATTTGGGAAATTAGCACCAGTCATTACAAGAGTAAAACCTGTTACATTAAATTTAACACCTTCAAATACAAAGTTTTCAAGATCTGCACGTACCCCAAACTGTGCCTTAAATTCATTAACGCCCATTTGGCCTCCTTTATTATTACCAACTTTAGCAACAGGATCTGGTACATTCTTCACGCGGAATTCAAAAGCCTGAGGCTTACCATCGATACTCAAAGTAATATTAGCTTTACCCGTACTTCTGGGCCTAGCTATATACTTTCCGTTACCTTGCTTTACAAGCTCGCCATTATCAATAGAAGCGGTAACTCTTTCGTCACCCACATTACCACCGCTAACACTTAAAGGATTGTCCAATCCTATGTATAATACTTTGACGGCATCAGCACTAACACTAGCGCCGGTAGGAGAACCAACTGTATATTTGATTTCTTTTTCAAGAACACCAGGTGTTCCATCTGGCTTTTTAAAACTAATAACTACTTTCTTAGAATATGAGCCAGGTCCGCCAACATTTGTTTTAAATTCAGCCACACCATCAGCATTTAATGGAATATTTTGCCCATCGATAGTAACAGTAGGCTGCGCAGCTTTACTAAATGCTCCTACCCCTCCTTGTATTGTTAGTTCCTGTCCTGGCATCAAATATTCTGAACTTTGACTTGCAAGTGGCTGGAATTGGTCAAAAATAATTTTTACCTCACCCGTCTTTCTGTGACAGTAGTCTACAACAAGTGCCTCACTGTTTTTCACATCATTTTGAAACTTGCTAAGAATTGTAAGTGCTGCTACAGTTGGTGTCATATGAAAATAAGTATAGCCCCAGTCTCCTTTTGCAGCTGCGCTATTTACATTAGCAGGAGGATTCAGATTCAACGGTAAAGTACTGCCAATATCCTTGGCCATACTGTCATCAATTGCTAAAAGATTGTTTCTGAATTCAGTAAGTTTTTTAAGAAGATTTGCACCTTCCTTATTTTCTACAAATAATCTTGTCGAAGGTTCAAGAGCATCTTCTTTAAAGGTTCCTTTAACGGGATCCAAACCTGCTTCTTTTTTCAGTGTTAATTTTAGCCCATCGATATATTGAGAAACGGCGTCTGAATAAGATTTAGCCTTGTCAGCTTTTGTTCCCCAAAGCTCTGCCCTTTCTCTAGTAGCGGGATCTTTAATTTTTTCGGCAAAGGATTTAAATAGTGTATTATTTTTTTCGTCAATTACATTGTTTGAGTTAATCAAACTTGCATCAACTGTTTTGAAAGCATTCAAAATTTCAGATGATACATTTAGTGCAAGCAGGGCAGTAAGAACCAGATACATCAGGTTGATCATCTTCTGCCGCGGCTCTTTAGGTAGTGCCATTCTGTTTCGGTTTTAATTTTGTTAATTGTTTAATGCTAATTCCTTAATTATCAAAATTATTTACCCGACATTGCACTAATCATGTTACCGTATATCTGGTTAAGCTTATTAAGATTACCAGCAAGTAATGCAATCTGATCTTTTGCTCTGTTAGCATCATCTGCGGTATTAGTCATCGCTTTAGACGCCTCAGCAAGCTTACCATAGAACTGATTCATAGCTTTAAGGTGATTATTGCTTTCTGCTAATTCCAACTCATATATTGTATTAAGAGAAGAAAGATTTTTTGTCAATACCTGTACTTGCTCGTGAAAGACTTTTGCACCATCGGATGCATTATTAAAAGCAACGGCAGAATTGGCAACATTAGCATAGGCTGTACTTACCGCACCCATTGCTTTGCTTGCTTCCTTGGTTTTTTGCTCAAATTCACTCGTAGTTGCAACAACATTTCCTATTTCTTTCATCCCATCAACAGTAGTTCCCAATTTCTGAAAACCTGCGCTTAATTTTGAAAGGTTAGCTGGAGTGATATCAGCTTCCTGCAACATTTTTTCCATTGTTTTTAAAGCTGGATTACCTGCGGCATCTGCACCTGCAATTTTTACCTGATGATCATCAATAGCCGGATATCTTAGATACAAGGCGCCATACACACCAAAAACCAAGGCTTCTGTACCTAAACCAATGATCAGCATTTCATCTGCACCTTTCCAGTGCATAATTTTAAATAATGCACCAACAATTACTACTGCTGCTGCCAGAGAAACAAAAATGTCAACGATTCGGCTTACTTTTGGAGGAATTTGGGCTGCCATAAGACTAGATTTTTAAATTTTCTTTTGATTTTGTTTTTGTTTTTAGGAATACCGCCACTTCACTTTATTAAGTGACAAAAAGTTTGATTTTTAATGATTATTATTACTTATTTTTTTCTCAATTGTGCAGGTAAATCAATTACACAGCGAAAACCTATATAAGATTTAGCTGTATCCTGATATTCATATTGACGTGCACTGGTTTGTAGGAAATAACCTATATCTTTCCAACTACCACCTCGCACAACTTTACGTTTCATACGAGGAGGATCTGAATCTAATGCATTCCATCTTATATCAGGATTCATATCATGTACGAAATTATAGGCACTTTCATAATACAATGAAGATGTCCATTCAGAAACATTTCCAGCCATATTATAAAGGTTAAAATCGTTAGGCCAATAAGCATCTGCCCTTACTGTATAAAATCCCCCATCCTCTACATAATTACCACGACCAGGTTTAAAGTTTGCCAAAAGGCATCCTTTCATATTTCTTAAATAAGGACCACCCCAAGGATATGGAGACTGACTACGGCCACCTCTAGCTGCATATTCCCATTCAGCTTCAGTTGGCAGCCTAAAATCACTTTCAACAGCTTTTTTATTCTTCATCAGCCATGCATTCAGATAACGTGTTCTCCAATGGCAGAACGCAACAGCCTGCTTCCAGTTTACGCCTACTACTGGATAATTCCCAAAAGATGGATGTGAAAAATAACGCTTTGCTTGTGGTTCATTATAAGAGTAAGAAAAATCTCTCATCCAAACCAATGTATCAGGATAAACGGCTTGATTATAACGATATATAAAATCTTTTCTTGGTTTACCTTTATTTTCTAGTTTTGCAGCTTCTTTAAGATCAAATCCCTGAACATTATAGACAATTTTTTCAGGGTCTATTTCCATTTTTCCATATAACCTATTTTCAGGAGTAAGCATTAATGGACTTAATTTTTCCATTGCGGCCTTATCACCCCATTTTAGAGTTGCTGCCTTTTTCCAATCAATGGCCGTATCACCTTCGGCACCTTGTTTAAAATATCCTAGTTGAACCGCCGCAAGTGAATCCCGTGTCCAATTAACAAATTGACGATATTCATTATTAGTAATTTCCGTAGCATCCATCCAAAATCCCATAATTGATATTTCTCTGTTTCGCGCAGAAAGATTATAATTTATGTCTTCATCGCTCGGCCCCATATGGAATGTGCCAGGGGGTACATATACCATACCAATGGGCTTACCCATACCACCTGCAGCGCTAGGAGAAACACCCATCAATTGGCCATTATCGGGAATCGCCCCTTTCGCTTTGCCTTTTTTGAAACAACTTACAGATCCCAAAAGAATCAATGTAAGAGCTGAAATTGTTAGTAACCGGGTTTTCATTTATTATATAATTAAGTGGGATTGAGCAAATGTAAAAATTATAGTGATCTTACTTTTTTCATCACATTCATTATCGGGCACTACCTTTACAACTTCTCAACAAAATACTATTAACGATAATCGTTATGTCTTATTGTATATTTTTAATTTTTCAGTAACAAAATAAGGTCATCAATTATTTTTAAAGGCCTTTCACACGTATAATTTCTACATAAATATATATACGTCTCATTTTCATCGTTGAATTTCCCCTCTAATAATGGCATTCCTACTGTAGGAAGGATAGCCGATTGCATAATTTTATTAGGTATAAAATTTTTGTTTATTAGGGAAGCAATAGTAAACGCATTTTCTCCAGTTACAGCTATTTCATTTATTCCTGTAACCATATGTTGCCATAAGCCTGCCCAGTAACTGAATGAATATGGATATTTAATAACGACTTTATCCAGCGATATCAACATTTTTTCTGCCCTTTTAAGCCATAATCGTTCATTAAATATCATTGCTAAGTATAGTAAATCGAAAGCCATTACTGCATTTCCTGAAGGAACAGCGCCATCATAAACCTCTTTTTTCCTTAATATAATGTCTTCTTGTAAAACAGAAGTAAAGAAAAAGAAAGTATCATCTTCATCAGAAAATTCATCAATAGTTTTTGTCAAAATATTTCTTGCTGCAAAAAGATATTCCTGTCTCCCTGTTACTTCCTGCAAATGAATATAAGCCTGCATTAAAAAAGCATAATCATCTAAAAAAGCCAGGTATTTCGACTGATTATTTTTCCACGTATGTAACCAGTTTCCTTTGCTATCCCTGAGATTGGTTTCAAGAAATCTAATATTGCGGACAGCCATATCTAAGCAAATAGCGTCTCCTGTAGCAGCATAAGCCTTACAACAAGCCGTTATCATTAGAGCATTCCAGCCAAGCAATATCTTGTCATCAAGTCCAGGCCTTATTCTGGTTTGGCGATGTTTAAATAATACTTCCCTACAGTACTTTAGCCTATTTTTTAAGTATATTTCATCTATGGCCATCTTTTTAGCTTGCACTTCAATAGTTTCCTTCAGCCATAGAATATTAGTATGCTCCCAATTACCCTTCCCGGAAATGCCATAAACTTCTGCAAACAGCTCTGCATCATTTCCCAGTAAATGATCTATTTCATTTTTGCTCCACACATAATATTTCCCCTCCACACCTTCACTATCTGCATCTAATGCGCTATAGAATCCCCCTTCTGGTGAGGTTAATTCGCGTTCTACAAAAGCGAGTGTTTTTTTGATAGTCTCTGAATATTTTTCCTGCCCGGTTAATTGATATGCCTCTGCTAAAATGCTTACTAATAGTGCATTATCATAAAGCATTTTCTCAAAATGTGGTGCCAGCCATTGAGCATCGGTACTATATCGTGCAAAACCGCCTCCTAAATGATCATGAATACCCCCTTGCATCATTTTATCAATGCTCAATAATGCCTGTTTTAAGGCATCATCATCTTTGGTGAAATGATAATGCCGCAGCAAAAACTGTATAGAAAAAGTTTGGGGAAATTTCGGCGCATTTCCAAACCCACCCCATTCTTTATCTGCAGACTGTAGCAAATTTTTTGCTATAAGGTCAAGATCATCCTTCGAGAAAAAATTAGATATCTGATCTGTTGCTTTTTTACTAATGCCGAAAGAATTTGCATTTATAATATGCTGTGTAAGGTTTTCTGCCTGCGATTCAACTTCATCTCTTTTGTCCCTGTAAGATTCGTTAATGGCATATAAAGTTTCTTTCCAGCTCATGCGGTTGAATGCGCGAACAGGTGGGAAATAGGTACCTCCGTAAAATGGTTTTGTATCCGGTGTAAGAAAAACATTCAAAGGCCAACCACCACTCCCTGTCATTGTCTGCACAGCATCCATATAAACATGATCAAGGTCGGGGCGTTCTTCTCTGTCAATTTTTATATTAACAAAATGTTTATTCATAATGTCGGCCGTCACCTCATCCTCAAAACTTTCCTTTTCCATTACGTGACACCAATGACAAGCCGAGTACCCAATACTTACCAATATAGGTTTATCCTCCTCTTTCGCTTTTTGTAATGCTTCTTCGCCCCACGGAAACCAATCCACAGGATTATGCGCATGCTGCAGTAAATAAGGACTTGTTTCCTTAATTAACCTGTTGGTAAACTTTTTTTCCAAAAGAGTGAAAATGGGTTTTCTTTTGATCCAGGCTACATGGCAGTTAGCATCGCCTGTTGTGTCACTCACTTGTACGTTTAGAACAATGCTTAATTAATAGCAGAACAACAACAATATTAAGTTGATTATTTATCATTCTCAAGTACAAGAGTGCGACGCAACAAAAGCTTCATAGCAGCAGCATAGCCGGGTTAAAAATAATAAATTCCGGAGATTGTAATTACAACCATCCATACCACTTACAAAGTTAGGCGCCCAACACTACCGGAATATTTTATTTTTTAAAAGCACGCTGCTTTAGCTTTGCACAAATTTTCTTGGATGAAGATAATATTCAGATTAACTGCTGCTTCCTTTATTTTGTCTTTGGCCGCATGTGCGCCTAATAATGTTACTAAAGACGATACTTTGAAAAAGTATTTTGATGAAAACAAAGTAACCGGAACATTTGGATTATTTGATAATGGCCAGGGGATGTTTACAGTTTATAATCTTGGCAGATATAAAGATTCTACCTATTTACCAGCTTCTACTTTTAAAATAATCAGTTCCATGGTAGGGATACAAACCGGTAGAATTTCCGGTGAGAAAATGATTATCCCATGGGATGGCATCATTCGTAAATTTCCTAACGGTGATACAGCCACTGCGTGGAACAAGGACCTTACTATGGAAGAAGCCTTTAAAGTTTCAGCTGTACCTTATTACCAGGAAGTGTCCAGAAGAATTGGGAAAGATACAATGCAACGTTGGCTTGATACACTTGGCTATGGTTCACGTTATAAAAAATTCCAAATCACCAACAACATAGATACTTTCTGGCTTGATAACTCGCTTAAAGTAACCCCTGATGAACAACTTGGACTGGTAAAAAAATTATATTTTAATCAATTACCCTTCCAGGGCCGCCCACAGGATATTGTAAAGAAGCTGATGCTGCAGGAAAGTAACTCCAATTACAAACTCAGCTATAAAACTGGTTGGGGCAATACTGAAAATGGAGACGCTTTAGGCTGGATAATTGGCTGGATAGAAGAGAACCAGCATCCCTACTTTTTTGTGCTAAATGTTGAAGGCCCGCATGATACAGATATTACCACCGTACGAAAAAACATTTTAGATGGCATACTTAAACAATTAGGGTTTTTTGAAGGCAAGAAATAAATATCAATTCAGTTGGTTTATAAAAGATCCAAAGCAGTTGTAACAAATTGAATGTGTAACTTTTTCCCAAATTGTATTGATTAATTTCTTTCCAAATTCCGTTTTTCATCTCTCAACGCATATCTTTGCGCCAAATTTCAGGATCGGTATGATATCAAAACGTGTCAAATGCTTGTTGGTAGCGGTTTTCAGCCTAATTTTTACTCATTTTACCGCACCTTTAATAGCACAGGAAAATAACGATGAAGCTGCCAAATCCGGAGCAAATCATGAAAAAAAGAAAGAAGCCTTTGATGCTCAGGAAGTTATTTTCGGACACGTACTAAACGCCCATGAATTCCATTTTCTTGATTTGCCAAGTGGCCCTGTAACAATTCCATTACCTGTTATTTTATATTCCCCTGAACGTGGTTTTACCAGCTTCATGTCATCCAAATTTGAACATGGTCATGCTACTTACGAAGGTTACAAACTGGAAGATGGTAATGTGGTTGCAGTTGATGCTAATGGTAATATTGATGAAACTGTAAAAGTGTATGACCTTTCACTAACCCGCAACGTAGTACAAATGATCCTTGCACTGATTATACTTGTATGGATCATGCTTACCATTGCTAAACGTTACAAAGCAGGGCAGGGTGTTACTTCTGCTCCAAAAGGTATGCAAAACCTGATGGAACCTGTTATCACTTTCATCCGCGATGAAGTAGCAAAACCAAACCTTGGCAATAAATACGAAAGGTATTTTCCTTACCTGTTAACTGTATTTTTCTTCATTCTTATAAATAATGTATTTGGATTAATACCAGGTACTGCGAACGTAACCGGTAATATAGCGTTCACTATAGTGCTGGGTGTAATTTCTTTTATAGTTATAATGTTTAGTGCAAACAAACACTATTGGGCGCACATCTTTAATCCTCCTGTACCCGGAGGCATTAAAGCAATCATGATCCCGGTGGAAATTCTTGGAATTTTTACCAAGCCTTTTGCATTGATCATTCGTCTTTTTGCAAATATGCTCGCAGGTCACATTATCATTATTTGTTTGATATCGCTGATATTCATTTTTGCAAATATCAGCACCGGAATCGGCTGGGGATTTTCTCCTGTCTCTATTGCATTTTCAACATTTATATATTTGATAGAAGTTCTGGTAGCATTTATCCAGGCATTCATTTTTACAAATCTTACTGCAGTATTCATCGGGCAGGCTATCGAAGAAACACACGGTAATGATCATCATCAAGATCATCATGTAGAAGGCGAAAAGGTAACAACAGCAGCTTACGATGATGCAGTAATTGCATAAGTCTTTTTAAAACCAATATAAAAGAATAATTATGGACTTAATGAACGTTCTGTTAAGCGACGTAGCATGGGCAAATGCCGGAGGCGCAATCGGTGCAGGTCTTGCAGCAATCGGTGCAGGTATCGGTATCGGCCAGATTGGTAAAGGCGCAGTAGAAGGTATAGCCCGTCAGCCGGAAGCTGTGAACGACATCCGTGCAAACATGATCCTTGCAGCCGCACTGGTAGAAGGTGTTGCACTTTTTGCCGTTATCGCAGGTATCCTTGCAATGTTCGTGTAAACACAAATTTTTTACTGCATCCAAAGCACAGGGCGGAGGATGCAGTAATTTTCACAGTTCTTTTCGTAGTTTTTTATGAACCCGGCTATTGAATAAGCATTGAGCTTTTCTTGCGTCGCACTCTTGTACGTTTGGTATATAACTGAAAAAATCATAATCATCTCCATTGTGGAGAATAGGAGGAATATATTATGAAATTACTTACACCAGAATTTGGTTTGTTGATATGGACACTGGTTTCATTCCTTATCTTTTTTTGGATCATGGCAAAATTTGCTTTTCCCGCCATTACAAAAGGTTTGAAGGCACGTGAAGAAGGCATTGCCAATTCACTTGCTTCGGCTGAAAAAGCAAAAGCAGAAATGGCATCTTTAAAAAGTGAGAACGAAGCTCTAATGGCCAGGGCCCGTGAAGAAAGAGCAGTAATGCTTAAAGAGGCTAAAGAAGAAACCAATAAAATGATTGCAGAAGCAAAGGAAAAAGCCAAAAATGAATATGATCGTATTCTTGCCGATGCCCAGTCTGCTATTCAGCAACAAAAGAATGCAGCATTGACCGATGTGAAAAATCAGGTTGGTAACCTTGTAATTGAAGTAGCAGAGAAAGTGTTGCGCAAAGAATTAGCTAACAAATCAGAACAGGAAAATTATATTAAGCAATTAGCAGACGGAGTAAAGTTAAATTAATTAATGTGCAGATGTGTAAATGTGCGAATGAAATCTGCACATCTGCACATCAGTCAATTTGCAAATTGAATTATGCCCAATCCACGTTTAGCCGCACGATACGCAAAAAGCCTGATTGACCTTGCTACAGAAAAAGGCCAGTTGGAAGCTGTTTATGCGGATGCAAAATATTTACAGGCTGTATGCAAAGCAAGTAAGGATTTTACCAACTTGCTACATAGTCCTGTTATTAAATCTGATAAAAAACAACAGATCATTGACGCGGTTACTGCAGGTAATGTGAGCACTATTACTGCCTCGTTTAATAAACTGCTGGTGGCAAAAAACCGTGAAAGTGAATTGCCTGAGATTTTTGACACATTCATTGATCAATACAATACCATTAAAGGAATTCATAAAGTAAAACTCACAACAGCAGTGCCGGTAAGTGAGGAACTAAAGAATGCAATTGTAGCAAAAGCAAAGACAGAAGCTGGTTTGGCTGAAGTAGAACTTGAAACAAAAGTTGATGAAAGTTTGATCGGCGGTTTTTTACTGGAGTATAATAATAATCTTGTTGATGCAAGTATTATTCGTGATCTGAAGGATATAAAGAAGCAGTTCAGTCAGAACGTTTACGTACAACAGATAAGATAGTTGCACAAAGAATAAGATGCTCAAGAGTGCGACGCAACAGAAGACAAATGAAATAAAATACTGTAGCTGGGTTCAAAAAAATTCAACTACTTATTTATAAACTACAAATTGTAAACAGTTAAATATGGTTCAGATTAAGCCCGACGAAATATCAGCAATACTGAGGCAACAATTGAGCAACTTCAATGCCTCTGCTGATCTTGAAGAAGTGGGTACCGTACTCCAGGTGGGTGATGGTATTGCACGTGTTTACGGATTGAACAATGTTCGTTCCGGTGAACTGGTTGAATTCGAAAATGGTGTAAAAGCTATTGCACTTAACCTGGAAGAAGACAACGTGGGTGTGGTGTTGATGGGCGAAAGCAAGGGTATTAAGGAAGGTGATAAAGTGCGTCGCACAGGAAATATCGCTTCTATCAAAGTAGGCGATGGTTTATCTGGCCGCGTTATTAATATGTTAGGGGAACCTATCGATGGTAAAGGCCCTATTACTGGTGATTTGTATGAAATGCCTTTAGAGCGTAAAGCACCGGGTGTAATCTATCGTGAGCCGGTAAAAGAGCCATTACAAACTGGTATCAAAGCAATTGACGCGATGATCCCAATTGGCCGTGGTCAGCGTGAGTTGGTAATTGGTGACAGGCAGACTGGTAAAACAGCTATCTGTATCGATACCATCATAAACCAGAAAGAATTTTATGCTGCAGGCAAACCTGTTTACTGTATATATGTGGCGATTGGCCAGAAAGCTTCTACTATTGCCGGTGTTATGAAAACATTGGAAGATAATGGTGCAATGGCATATACTACCATTGTTGCTGCTTCTGCAAGTGACCCTGCTCCACAACAGTTCTATGCACCATTTGCCGGTGCAGCTATTGGGGAATTCTTCCGTGATAGCGGCCGTGCAGCATTGATCATCTTTGATGATCTTTCTAAACAGGCGGTTGCTTACCGTGAGGTTTCTTTGTTGTTACGCCGCCCGCCAGGTCGTGAGGCTTACCCTGGTGACGTATTCTATTTGCATAGCCGTTTGTTAGAGCGTGCTGCAAAAGTTATCGCCAACGATTCTGTTGCAAAGAACATGAACGATCTTCCTGATTCAATCAAACATCTTGTAAAAGGGGGCGGTAGCTTAACAGCCTTACCAATTATTGAAACACAGGCGGGTGACGTATCTGCATATATCCCTACTAACGTTATTTCTATCACAGACGGTCAAATATTTTTGGAAGGTAACCTGTTCAACGCCGGTATTCGTCCTGCAATCAACGTGGGAATCTCTGTAAGCCGTGTAGGTGGGAATGCGCAGATCAAATCAATGAAAAAAGTGGCTGGTACATTGAAACTTGACCAGGCGCAGTATCGTGAGCTGGAAGCCTTCTCAAAATTCGGTGGCGATCTTGATGCTGCTACTAAATATGTAATTGATAAAGGTGCACGTAACGTGGAAATTCTTAAACAACCACAGTATGCACCTGTAACAGTTGAAAAGCAGGTAGCTATCATTTATCTTGGTACACAAGGTTTACTTCGTGATGTAGCGGTTAAAAATGTAAAAGCATTTGAAGAACATTTCTTAACTGAAATGCAGAATAAAATGCCTGAAGTACTGGCCGAGTTTAAAAAAGGTAATTTACCCGAAGACGGTATTACTAAAATGGTAGAATTAGCTAAAGGTTTGATGCCGGCTTACAAGTAAGAATAATTTTTATAAGTTATAAAAAGGGCCCTGATAAATCAGCGCCCTTTTTGTTTATATTCAAATTTATGTACTTAGCTTTTGTAAAACTGTTTAGCTTTTCTTGCGTCGCACTCTTGTACTTATTTCCTTTATTCAGCTCTTAATCCTGGATATTCCCATCAGGCTTTCCCACCACTTCATATCTTGTAGTACCATCCTGGTCTATAGATTGGTAATAAATATCATCAGGCGATACATAGTAAGTAGTTCCATTTAAAGTAATTGTTTTACAGTTGTCAGGAAGCTGATCAATAATATCGCCTTGCTGAGGTATAAAATTTTGTTCTGAAGAATCAGGAGTAACCGAATTATTTATCTCACCGTGTTTGCCTGTAACAACATAAACGGTTTTGCCTTTTTCATTCGTAGTTTCCTTATAGTAAGTCCCATTTAATTCATAAAACTCTTCGCCATTTACAGTTACTCTTTTTGCTCCTCCGGGAAGTGATGATAATGTAGCGCCCATCGGAGGATCTACCACTTCATAACTGTTATCATTATATCTTCTGTAATAAGCACCATTATTATAATAGAACAAAGAAGGCCCCACATACATTGGCATATAGCCATAAGGTAAAAAATTAACACGTAAGCCTATTGGCGGGAATGCAGGACGCCAGTAACTACCGTAAGGCCTATAGTAATAACCGCAGTTAAAACGGTATGATATACCATGATAAGGGTAATATACAGATGGGCGACTAACGATTACCGGGGCCCTGTTCACCACAACCGGGCTGCGATTAACTACGACAGGCCCCCTGTTTACCACAACAGGTGCCCTGTGTACTACAACCGGCGCTGTTGAAGGATGCACAAAAACTCTCCTGTGACTTACCGGTTGACTAAAAGCTGCTATTGTCAAAATTGAAAGTAGCGCCGCTGAAAATAATCTGTTCATTTTATTGGAATTAGCTTAAGTAAGACTAGCCTCCGAGCTATAAGTTTAGTTTGATAATTGTTAAACCCAAATGAGTTTAAAGCTGAATAAAGTTCTGAACGTACAAGTGAGTGACACAAGCGACGATGCCATAGAAACCAGTAGCCCGTAACACAAAAATTTTATTACTTTTTCTTTTTTATATTTCCTCCCAGGAAAGGTTGCATATAAGAAGGCATCAATTGCCTTGGCTTACTGGTACGTTTTGCCGCTGCTGGTTTTTGATATTCCAAATAGTAAATCTTTAATAACAAAATAAAAAATGATATAAGTATTGGTCCGAATATTAAGCCTGCAACTCCAAAATACTTAAGGCCCATAATAACGCCAAGCACAGTAACGATAGGATGTACATCGGCCATGCGTTTGGCAAGTAAGAATCGAATTACATTATCTGCACTGCCCATAATAAGAAGGCCCCAAATAATCACGAAAAAGCCTTGCCAGTTATTGCCGGTAGCGAAAAGATAAATACTAATCGGCACCCATACAATGCCTGTACCTACTACAGGTATTACAGAAGCAAACCCTGCTATAATGCCCCAGAAGCCTGGCTCGGGCACTCCAGCAATCAAAAAACTTATATACCCACAGATACCTTGAGCCACAGCAATAAGTGGTATACCTACTGAATTACTGAATGTTTGTGCCACCAGTTCATTACCAAAAAGTAATAGCTTATCTTTTTTAAAAGGCAGATAAAATACAATAGCCGCTTCCATTTTACCTGTATTAATCATCATGAAATACAGGAAAAAATAACTCATGATAATGGTACTAAAAAAACTAAGACCCTGGCTTAAAATAACTGAAAGTCCCGATGTAGCATAAGATTGTAACTCAGTAATATTTTTATCAGAGATCAACTTCAGGCCAAAACGATTCTGCATATATGCATCAAAAGATTTCAGACTGCTGAGAATGCTTTCAGGATGTGTAATAACAGATGATATTTTATCGTAAAGAAGTGAAACAAGTGTAATAACTGGTAGTAGAATAATAAAGAATGATAAAGCTATTATAAGCAACGCAGCCATACTTTTCCTCCATCTTCTTCGCTTGATAAGCCAGTCGCTAAGCGGTTTACCCAAAATGTAAATTATAATAGCCAGTAAGAATGCAGTAAAAAACTGAATAAGGCTAAATACCAAAAAAATTGCCAGCGCTATAATGATGGCAAGAAAAAAATACCGGTTAACCTTATATTCTTTTGAATTTTCCATGCAGTTTGTTTAAAGCAGTTTGTTCAAAAGTATTAATTCATTAATTAAGTTATACAATTCTGAACGGAAAGAGCAAATTAATTGTCGACCTTTTGCTTGCATAGCGGCTGCAGCGGTCTTAGTATTATTTTTACAAAGCATGAAAGGTAAAGAAATGATGAGCGATCTAAAAGAAGGCGATGAGATATTAAAGAAAGGCAAAAAATTTATGGAAGTGCTGCTGGACACAGCAAACGTTTATGCTGCTGCAGAATAAATAAATCTTTTTGACCCAAAATAAAATTATTGATCGCTCATTTTATTTTCTTGAATCCGGCCAAATAATTGCTATTAACCTTCTGTTGCGTCGCACACTTGTACTGTGATACTCTGTGCAGCAGTAAGCGCTTTTTAATTCTACTGCGATGCAAGTTTTACAAAATTCCACACAACTTTATTTTTATGGAATACTGTTTAGTGCTGTGTCTTAGTTGAAAAAACTAAAACCATGGAAGCTAACAAAATTCTAAATGCAGATCTGCTCGACATTATTTTCGAAGGTAGAAATAAAGCGTATGGCGCTTATGATCTTCGTAACACTTATTCCATTCGCATCAGGAAAGCAATGATAGGAATGGGTGTGGTTTGTTTGGTATTTACTACCGGCATATTACTGGCCAGTTCGAAATCAAAAGAAGCAATTAATCCGGTAGTTGTAACAGAAGTAAACTTATCATCAGTTAAAGAAAAAGATGAAGTGAAACCTGTTGCTGAAACTCCTAAACCAAAACTGATTGAAGCAAAAACAATTGCTGTTACAATCCCTAAAATTGTTCCTGATGATTTGGTTAAAGAGCCGGAAGTTCCTACAGACGACCAAATTGAAAATGTAACTATTTCAAACGTAACAAAAGATGGCGAAGAAATTGGCGATGCAGTAGCACCGCTGGTTGAAAAAGAAGGAACAGGAAAAATTGATGCCCCAATTGCAAGAGATGAACCATCGGTATATACCAAAGTTCAGATAGAAGCCCAATTTCCCGGTGGCATAAAAGAGTGGAGCAAGTTTCTGGAAAGAACACTCAATACAGATATTCCTGTTGAAAATGGTGCACCTGCAGGAAGGTACACAGTTGAGGTTTCTTTCATTGTTGACAGAGAAGGTAATGTTTCAGAGATACAGGCATTGAATGATCCCGGTTATGGCATTGCTGATGAAGCTGTAAAAGTTATTAAGAAAAGTAAGCAATGGATTCCTGCAATACAGAATGGTAATAAAGTTATGTACCGCCAAACGCAATCCATTACGTTCATAGTAAATGAAGGATGAGTATTTTATACGGTTAACAGTTCAATCCTTCCGGCGCAGCCTGCGGCTGCGCCGTTATTGCTAAAAATCATCGCTTCGATAAGATGGAAAAAATTATAAAGTACAAGTGTGCGACGCAAGGAACGATGCCATAATATCCCTAAGCCCGGCCCAAAAATTAACCCGCTGTAATTTCAGCGGGTTAAACATTATATAAGCGCTGTTATAATTTTACTCCATAAGTGCTTCAACAGCTTCTGCAAGCGTTTCTGCTTTTTCTGCTTTAAATGCAGCTCTTGGCTTCAATCCCAGCAGCTGGAACATCGCATTGTCTTCATCAAAAGATGGGTTAGGTGTGGTTAACAATTTATCTCCGGCAAAAATAGAATTTGCACCAGCCATAAAACACAATGCCTGCTCTGCAACGCTCATACTTGTGCGGCCTGCACTTAAACGCACCATTGCAGCCGGCATAAGAATACGCGCTGTTGCAATCATGCGTACCATATCCCAAATATCAACTTTGGTATTATGTTCTAGCGGCGTACCTGCAACAGGCACCAAAGCATTGATAGGCACACTTTCAGGATGCACGGGCATTGTTGCAAGTGTATGCAACATTTTTATTCTGTCTTCATGTGTTTCACCCAGACCAACGATGCCGCCGCAACAAACACTTACACCTGCTTTACGCACATTATCTAATGTCTGTAAACGATCTTCATAGGTACGCGTAGTAATGATGGCTTCATAATACTCTGATGATGTATCAAGATTATGATTGTAAGCATACAACCCCGCATCAGCTAATTTCTGTGCCTGTGTTTCTGTAAGCATGCCCAGTGTGCAACAAACTTCCATACCCATTTCATTTACGCCTTTCACCATATCAAGTACACGGTCAAAGTCACGATTGTCACGTACCTCACGCCATGCTGCACCCATGCAAAACCTTGTACTGCCTGCATCTTTTGCCTTTTGTGCATACCCAAGTACTTCTTCTTTTTGCATTAACGCATGCACATCCACACCTGTATGATAACGTGCAGCCTGCGGGCAGTACGCACAATCTTCACTGCAGCCGCCAGTTTTAATACTTAGTAAAGTACAAACCTGCACTTCAGCTGTATCGTTATATTCTTTATGAATAGTTGCTGCTTTATAGATCAGTTCCAGTAAAGGTGTATGATAAATATCTTCAATTTCATTGATAGTCCAGTCATTACGGATATTATTTCCCATAAACATATTTTGTAATGACAAAAATAGGCGTTTGGTTTTTTACAATCATAACCGGTAAGATCAAAAAAAGGGAAATTAAAAAATAAAAAAAGCTATGAAATCTAATATTCATTTATTAATTTAACACGATTAGATGCTAATGGGAAATATTTAATACACCACCAACACACTTCAGTAGGGAAATAGTTATTACTTCTTTTAATTATTGAACTAAAAACAATATCCATATTTCTAAAGCCATTTCGAACTAGTTCTCTTCCAGTTTACAAGCTGTATCAAAATCATTTCTTTCAAATTAAAAAACTAGACTATGAAACAAGTATTCTTTTCTCTGACCTTGCTTGCATTTGCTAACCTTTGCAATGCACAGGCAAACACCAAACTTTCCAATTTAGTAGCTCCTACGGCAGTAAATGTCAATTTAATACCTGGTGGTACTACTGGCACAAAAGACATTGGCTCAAATACCAAACGCTGGCGCAACGGTTATTTTAATGCTACCGTCTATGGTTATGGCGTTGGCAGTAGCTATGGCGTTTATGGAACTGCCGCCAGTTATGGTGTTTATGGCTATAGTAGCGCCGGTTATGGTGTAGCCGGTGTAAGCGGATATTTAGGCGTTTATGGCAGTGGCAGTACTTATGGTGTGTATGCATCTGGTGGTACTTATGGTCTTTATGGTAGTGGAAGTTCTTATGGAGTTTATGGTTACAGCAGTAGTAATTATGGACTATATGGCTCGAGTGGCTATATTGGCGTTTATGGTACTGGTACCAGTTATGGCGTTTATGGTTATAGCGGCAGTAATTATGGTGTTTATGGCTCCAGCG
Organism: Panacibacter ginsenosidivorans; assembly: GCF_007971225.1. NCBI lineage: Bacteria > Pseudomonadati > Bacteroidota > Chitinophagia > Chitinophagales > Chitinophagaceae > Panacibacter > Panacibacter ginsenosidivorans. The sequence goes on from NZ_CP042435.1 coordinate 2,282,253, forward strand.
GTTACCTGGGTGTTTATGGAACCGGAACAAGTTATGGCACATATGGCTATAGCTCGGGTGGGTATGGTGCTACAGGCACTAGCAGCACTAGTTATGGTGTTTATGGCAGCAGCAGCAGTTATTATGGTGGTTATTTTTACTCCACCAGTTCATATGGAGTAAGAGCTGGTACCAGCACCGGATTTTACGCCGGTGTATTTGATGGGAATGTATGGACCTCAGGAACTTATTATACAAGTGACAAAAATCTGAAGAAAAATATAAAAGACTTCGATAATGCCATGAGTATAATTAATAAGCTACAGCCTAAAAATTATGAATTTAAGACTGATGAAAAATATGCATCACTAAATCTTCCTAAAGGAACGCATTATGGATTATTAGCGCAAGACCTTGAACAAGTGTTACCAAATCTTGTAAAGGAAGGTGCTCACCCTGTTAATGAATCCCATTCGGATGCAATTAGAGGAACAACTGATGGCAGCCAGCCTTCCAGGGAAACAATAGCACAAAGCGTAAAGCAGGCGCCATCTGCTGAAACTATGAATATAAAAGCTGTAAACTACACAGAACTCATCCCTATTATGATCAAAGCAATGCAGGAACTCAGCAAACAAAATGATGATCTCAAAAACCAGGTATCAGTATTATCACAAACAGTAAGTCAATTAACAAAATCTACAGGTACCATTTCAGCAAGCAGCGCTTCAATAAACCAGAACTTTCCGAATCCTTTTACAAAGAGTACGGTAATTTCTTTCAGTGTACCACAAGGTAGCAATGCAAACATTATTGTTAGTCAAACGGGCTCTGGCAAAGTAATTAAAACAATACCACTTTCTTCAGGTGCATCACAACTTACATTTGATGGTGCTTCCTTGTCAGCCGGTTCTTACAGCTACAGTTTATACATCGATGGTAAAAAGATCGATACAAAACAAATGATCATAAACAGGTAGCATTAACTTATATATTAATTAATTAAAAAGATCCTCATTCAAGTTTTGAATGAGGATCTTTTTTTTGTGTCTGGCATTTATATTCTATTTAGCTTTCGTTGCGTCGCACACTTGTACTGCATATCTTTACGCAACACAAAACCTTACTATTTTCATGAGCGATCAAACATCTAAGCAGGTATACACTTTTCTTCAAACCATGCGTTGGTTTGGCCCGACAGATCCTGTTAGCTTATCAGATATAAAACAGGCAGGGTGTTCAGGTGTTGTATCTGCTTTACATCATATTCCTAATGGTGAAATCTGGACAGTAGAAGAAATTCAAAAAAGAAAAAATGAAATTGAAGCTGCAGGTCTTTACTGGGATGTTGTAGAAAGTGTTCCTGTTCATGAAGATATCAAAACACAATCCGGTAACTATAAACAATACATCGAAAATTATAAGATAACTTTATTAAACCTCGCAGCTTGCGGAATAAATATCGTTACTTATAATTTCATGCCGATACTTGATTGGACAAGAACTGACCTTGCTTACAAATTACCCGATGGCAGTAAAGCACTTCGTTTTGAAAGAGCTGCATTCATTGCATTTGATATGTATATGCTGCAAAGAGACGGTGCAGAACATGATTACAGTTGGGAAGAGTTGAACCGCGCCAAAACCCGCTTCGCATCTATGTTTGCAGCAGATAAAATTCAGCTGATGCAAAACATTATTGCAGGTTTACCGGGCAGTGAAGAAAGTTTTTCTCTTGATGATCTTAAAGCTGCGCTGGCAAGATATAAAGACATAGATACAAAAACATTACAGCAACATCTTATTGATTTTTTAAAAGAAATTATTCCTGTTGCAGAAGAGGCAGGTGTAAAAATGGCTATTCATCCTGATGATCCGCCATATAGTATTTTAGGATTACCAAGAGTAGTTTGTAATTACCGGCAGGCACAACAAATATTTGATGCATTTCCTTCTTTAAGCAATGGATTATGTTTTTGCACAGGATCATTTGGTGTGAGACCTGATAATAAATTGCCTGAGATGGTTATGCAGTTCGCAGACAGAATTCATTTTGTTCATCTTCGTAGTACAAGAACAAATGAGTGGGGAGATTTTTTTGAAGACAATCATCTTGACGGCAATGTAGATATGTATGCAGTAGTAAAGAATCTTTTGAAAGTAATGCAACAAAGAAATATATCTATTCCTATGCGGCCTGATCATGGCCACCAGATGCTTGATGATCTGCACAAAAAAACAAATCCTGGTTATTCTGCTATCGGAAGGCTAAGGGGACTTGCTGAAATTAGAGGTTTGGAACTTGGTATTTACAGAAGCATGATGGAAGAAGAAAAAAATACAACTGCACCAATCGCTGAATAAAAAACAAGGCGTACAAGTGAGTGACACAACCTAAGCTTAATGCTTATTCAAAAGATAGTTCATAAAAAACTATGCTGCGTTTGTTCTAAACTTCGCTTTGCGTGGGAACAACATTTCTGTTATAAAGATGAGTAAGATACTTACTGCGGTTGATGCAGCAACTTTACCTATGAAGAAAACAAAATCACCAAACTGTAACCATTCAATTAATACAAGACATGCATGGTGTATGAATGTTAGCACTACAATATAAACACTGTATGGAGCCCAGCCAAGGCTTTTGATGCTGGGTTCTGCATAACTTACTTCTGTTTTTTCCTGCGATAATAATATGTTTAGTAAGAAGGGACGCAGATAAGCGATCATAACGCATGGTATTGCATGCATGCCGGGCGTACCGGTAAAATAATCCATACATAAGCCGAATATAAATGCAATGATCAATTGCACACTGCGGTTAATACTAAAAGGCAGCCATAGCACAAAAAGAAAATACAATATAGGTTTTACAAACTGGTGTAATGGCGGAACCTTATCAAGCACAAATGCCTGCACCAGTATAAATAAAGTAAAACGGATAATATTTTTAAGCAGATTGCTCATTAATCTTTTGGTGTTTTAGCTTCTAATTCTTTCTGTTCTTGCCATTGAAGATTCTCAGTTAAATAAACATACTGCAGGCTGTAAAAATTTGTAGCAGACCTTATTTTCAAAGTAAGGAAACTGCTGCCCGGATCAGGAATAATTTCTGCTATAGTACCAACCATTAAACCAGGCGGAAAACTCAGTTCCTGCGACACATTACTGGTAAGCACCGTATCACCTTTTTGTACTTTCGCACTTTTGGATATACTGCTTAATGTTAAGTAAGAAGGGTCTTTACCATCCCATTCAAGGTCGCCGGTATAAAAGCCTTTCTTAAGCATCGCATTCACTTTGCTCTTCCTGTTCAGCAGGCTCATAACACGACTATAATTATCACTTACAAGAATCACTTTACCAACAATACCATCCGGACCAATAACAGCCATATCAGTTTTTACTCCTTGCTTTGCACCACGGTGTAAAGTGATATAATTGTTCTCCTGCGATACAGAGCTGTTTACCACCTTCGCTTCCATGAAAAGAAATTTCCTGGTACCCATGGTGTCTTTAAGCAAACTATCAACTTTGATTGTATTGGTTGTATCAGCGCTTTCAAAACTGGAAGGCTGCATATTATGCAGCCTTGCATTTTCTTTTACCAAAGAATCATTGGTCTTCTTTAAGTGAAAGTAGTATTCAATGTTATTATACTTTGTGCTGATGCTTCCTGTAACCTCATTGGCTACTGCACCTAAGACAGCCTGGTGCGTTTTGTTGTAGTTGGTAAGAATATAAATCGCTGTGCCCTGCAATACAAGGAACAGAATGAGGTTAAAGAAACGCCTTATGAAAAGAAAGATATTACGCACAGTGGTACAAGTTCCTGGTTAAAGGTTACAAGTTACCGGGAACCAGGAACCGGTAACCCGCAACTAAGTCTTATTATCTCATTACAAAAGGATACCGCTGGTAGTTCTTCAATGCAAGGCCTGTACCGCGCACAACGCTCTTTAATGGATCGTCTGCAATATGTACAGGTAATTTTATTTTCTGGCTTAAACGTTTATCCAAACCACGCAGCAATGCACCACCACCAGTTAAATATAAACCACGGCGATAAATATCTGCTGCCAGTTCGGGAGGTGTTGTTTCCAGCGCTTTCAGGATAGCTTCTTCTATTTTAAAAATTGATTTGTCCAATGCTTCTGCAATTTCCTGAAAACTTACCATGATCTGTTTTGGAATACCTGTTACAAGGTCACGACCATTTACAGGAATATCATCCGGTGGATTTTCCAGGTCCTTCATTGCAGCACCTATCTGTATTTTTATTTGCTCTGCAGTTCTTTCACCAATCAATAAACTGTGATAACGACGCAGTGCTTCCATAATATCTGCAGTGAACTCATCACCCGCAATACGAATAGACTGATCACACACAATACCTGCAAGCGCAATTACAGTAATACCTGTTGTACCACCACCAATATCAATGATCATATTACCAACAGGCTCTTCCACATCAATGCCAATACCAAGCGCAGCAGCCATAGGTTCATGTATCAGGTAAACTTCTTTTGCTCCCGCCTGCTCTGCACTATCTCTAACTGCACGTTTTTCCACTTCGGTAATAGAAGATGGAATACAGATCATCATTCTCCAGCTTGGCGGAAACAACGGTTTCTTGGGATAGATCATTTTGATCATTTCCCTTATCATCAATTCAGCCGCATTGAAATCGGCGATCACACCATCTTTCAGCGGACGCACTGTCCGGATACTTTCATGCGTTTTTTCATGCATCATCAATGCACGTTTACCAACAGCCAAAACTTCTTTCAGGTTATTCCTGTTAAGGGCAACTATAGAAGGTTCATTAACTACAATTTCTTCGTTATGGATGATCAGGGTGTTGGCCGTACCAAGATCCATCGCTATCTCCTGTGTAAAAAAATTAAAAATTCCCATTATATTAAAAACTCCGATTTAAGTACTGTTATTTGAATGCCTGCAAAATTCATGTAATTAACCCGAATTAACAAGGTGCAAAATGCAGATTTTTCAGGCCTTCTGTTTGAATTAACAAGTCTCGTTAAAAAAGGGTAGGAAGTATATTTGGTCAATCAAAGTGAAATTCCTATTTACTTTGGTTTCACCCAATGCCAGATAAGTTCTATTCAAACGAAATTGCTGCGAATTTATTGGCTTTTATATCAAAATCGGCAATTATTAGCAAACACAGTGCCTAAAATAAGATAAAAGGCTTTGTTCACAAGCTTTTGTACAAATGGCATCTTCGTTGTGTCACTCACTTGTACGTTCAAAATATCAGGAGCAAGTTTACAGGTTTACGCGTTTCAAAGTTCACATGTTATACTCTTGTCAACCAACTCTTGAACAGGTGAACATGTAAACTGCTGAACCTCTTGTTTGCGTACAAGAGTGCGACGCAACAAAAGTTTCATGCATAAGCTGCTGCCCGGCTACAAAAAATAAAAAACACACTTAAGAACATAATTTTTTCCTGCACAGCAAGTCTGTTATTTTTGCGGCACATAAAATCACCATGATGAAGAATACACCGTTTACAGAAAAACATATTGCATTGGGTGCAAAGATGGCTGAGTTTGCAGGTTATAATATGCCTATTAGTTATAGCGGCATCAATGATGAACATGCAGCTGTTCGCAACAATGCAGGCGTTTTTGATGTAAGCCACATGGGGGAATTTATTTTGAAAGGTGAGCAGGCACTTGATCTTATACAACGCGTTACTACCAACGATGCATCGAAACTTACTAACGGTAAAGCGCAATATTCCGCACTAACCAATAATGAAGGCGGTATTGTTGATGATTTGATTGTGTATTGCATTGAAGAAAACAAAGTGTATATGCTGGTGGTAAATGCATCGAATATTGAAAAGGACTGGAATTGGATCAACAGTCAAAATACCAATAATGCAGAAATGCATAACATCAGTGATAAGACCTGCCTGCTTGCGATACAAGGGCCTAATGCCTGTAAAATTTTGCAACCGCTTACTGATCTTGATATCATGAATTTAAAATATTACACGTTTGTAAAAGGAACTTTTGCAGGTGTGGAAAATGTATTGATCAGCGCTACGGGTTATACGGGCAGTGGTGGCGTAGAAATTTATTTTGAAGACAAAGATGATTGTGCAGAAAAAATATGGAACACTATTTTTGAAGTAGGCGCAGCGTCTAATATAAAACCCATCGGTCTTGCTGCAAGAGATACATTGCGTTTGGAAATGGGTTATTGCTTATACGGCAATGACATTGATGATACAACATCGCCACTTGAAGCTGGTCTTGGCTGGATAACCAAACTAAACAAAACAACCAATTTCATTGCTAAAGAAATTTTGGAAAAACAAAAGGTGGAAGGCATCAGGAGAAAGCTGGTTGGCTTTGAAATGATCGACCGCGGCATTCCTCGCCATCATTATCAAATTGTAGATAAAGACAATAATGTTATCGGCTACGTTACAAGCGGCACACAGGCTCCATCGCTTGGAAAAGCTATAGGGCTTGGATATGTAACTGTTGAACACGCTGCGCTGGATAGTGAAATATTTATTTCTATCCGCAACAATGCAGTAAGAGCGAAAGTGGTAAAAGTTCCTTTTGCATAGTTATTTTTTGTACCATTCTGCATTGCCGCTACCAGCATTTGTTGCGTCGTACTCTTCTACATTCTGATCGTTATGCAACATAAGACCAAGCTGTAATATTATAGTATGCCAGTTATTCATTTAACCACTATTATTAAGGCTCCCAAAAAACATGTATTTGACTTAAGTCGTAGCATAGATTTGCACCAGCAGAGCATGGAGCTTACCAATGAAAAAGCGGTTGCAGGCAGAACAACAGGCCTAATTGAAGAAGGCGAAACAGTAACATGGCAGGCAAAACATTTCTTCAAAACAAGATCATTAACTGTAAAAATTACATCCATGCAGTCTTATGATCATTTTACAGATGAAATGGTAGAAGGTGATTTCAAAAGTATGCATCATGAACATCATTTTAGTTTTGAACAAGGTTGCACAACTATGAAAGATAGCTTCACATTTGAAGCGCCATTTGGTATTTTAGGCAAAGTAGTTTGTAAGTTTTTTCTAACAGGTTATATGAAAAGACTGCTGCAGGAACGAAATAAGTTTATAAAAAAATATGCTGAAACAGTTAAAACGGGTAAGCATTAATATTATTGCTGTTACATATTGATCATTATAAAATCTAATTATCATGAATAAACCTAATTTGCTTTTTTACATTTTCTTATTGTTCTCAGTTTGCATGTTTTCCTGTAGTCGCAGTTTAGTGGAATCAGGCAAAGCATCTTATTATGCAGATAAATTTGATGGCCGCAAAACAGCCAGCGGCGCTGTTTTCAGCCAACATAAACTAACAGCGGCACACAAAACTTTACCTTTTGGTACTAAAGTAAAAGTGACCAATCTTTCAAATGGTAAAACAGTGAAGGTAAGGATCAATGACCGGGGACCTTTTGTGGAAGGACGTATTATAGACCTTAGTAAAAAAGCCGCACAAAAAATAGCGCTAACAACTGCAGGTGTGGCTGAAGTAGAAATAAAATACAAAAAGAAAAAGAGTTCCTGAAAGCAATAACGCTGGTATACATTTTTTAAACTTCTTTGCAGGCTCAGGCAACTCCCGTTATTTTGTCTCACAATATTTCATTATTGAAAAGAATTATCTGCTCAGTCACCAATGATCTTACTTACGATCAGCGCATGCAACGCATTTGTAACACGCTGGCTGCAAATGGCTTTGAAGTAACATTGGTTGGCAGGAAAATGTATAACTCTATAGTACTTGCAGAACAAAGCTTCAAACAAAAAAGACTTCGCTGTTTTTTTCAGTCAGGTTTTACTTTTTATGTAGAATATAATATTCGGTTGTTTTTTTATCTTTTGTTTAAAAAGGCAGATATCCTTTATGCCGTAGATCTTGATACTATTCTCCCTGTTTATTTTGCTTCAGCAATTAAAGGCAAAAAGAAAATATACGATGCGCATGAATTATTTACTGAACAGAAAGAAATAATTACAAGGCCAACAGTGCACAAGTTCTGGCTGGCAATAGAAAGATTTACAGTTCCAAAATTCAAATATGGTTATACGGTGAATATTTTTATTAAAGAGGAATTGAGAAGAAGATACAATGTTGATTACAGCATTATAAGAAATCTGCCTAAATATTATTCTCTTACCCCCTCTCTTTGCGGAGAGGGTTTAGGGATGAGGTTTGTTATTTACCAGGGCGCAGTAAATGAAGGCAGAAGTTTTGAAACACTGATACCGGCATTGAAACAGGTTGATGCGCCTTTAAAAATATATGGCAAAGGGAATTTCTTTGAACAAACAAAACAATTGATCATAACCAATAAACTTGAAGATAAAATAGAATTAGCAGGCTATGTGGTTCCACTACAACTGAAAAAGTTAACACAGCAAGCCTATATTGGTTTAACCCTTTTTGAAAAAACCGGACTTAATCAATATTACTCACTTAGCAACCGCTTCTTTGATTACATTATGGCAGGTATACCGCAGGTTTGCGTAAACTATCCTGAATATAAAGCTATTAACGACGAATATAATATTGCATTGATGATCGACGATACAAATGAACAAACAATCGCTGATGCATTGAACAGATTATTAAACGATAATATTTTGTATGAACAGTTGAAGCAAAATTGCGTTATAGCTAGAGAACAACTGAACTGGCAATCGGAAGAAAAAAAACTAATTGCATTTTTTAGTCTGATAAACCCGTCTTAAAAAGTGTTTGAAGCAACATAAGAGAAAGCAGAAGTGTGCGACGCAACTAAAGTTGCATACAGGTTTTAAGCCGGGCTCATAAAAATAAAAAATTGGATAAGCACTTACATATTATAAGTCTCGATGTGCCATGGCCGGTAAATTATGGTGGTGTATATGACCTTTTCTATAAACTTCCGGCATTGCAGGCACAAGGCGTAAAAATTCATTTACATTGTTTTGATAATGGGCGTGGCGAACAACCCGAACTGGATAAATATTGCCAAGAAGTGCGTTATTATCCACGCAATACGGGGCATAAAGGGTTTACAACAAATCTACCTTATATCGTTGCCAGCAGAAAAAATGAAACGCTCTTGAGCAACCTGTTGAAAGATGACTACCCTATATTTATGGAAGGCGTACACAGCACGTATATCACGCTGGATAAGCGTTTTAATAATCGAAGAAAATTTGTACGCATTCACAATGTAGAATATGAATACTATAAACAACTCTACAATTGCGCCACAGCAGTATTTAAAAAATTATACTTTCTCTGGGAAAGTAAACTACTTAAAAAATACGAGCAGCAACTGGTACATCATGCAACAGCATTCTGGTCGGTAACGGAAAAAGATGCAGAGTATTATCGAAATGAATTGCATTGCAATACCATGGATTATTTGCCCTTGTTTCTTCCACCATGGGAGGTAACCTGCAAAGAAGGTATGGGCGCCTATTGTTTGTATCATGGAGATCTTAGCGTTGCGGCAAATGATTATGCGGTAAAATGGCTACTGGAAAAAGTTTTTCATGATCTTGACCTGCCGGTGGTAATTGCCGGCAAAGATCCTTCCAAATCTTTAGAAGACCTGGTACATGAAAATGCAAATGCATGCATTGTAGCAAATCCATCCGGCAAAGAAATGCAGGATATGATCTCCAAAGCACATATTAATATACTCCCATGCTTTAATAATACAGGCATTAAAATAAAATTAGTGAATGCATTGTATAATGGAAGGCATTGTGTGGTTAACGATGCGATGGTAAGTGGCACTTCTCTTGGAGAATTATGTCATGTTGTTGAAACAGCAGATGCATTTAGGGAAAGAATTCAGCTACTATATCACCAACCCTTTACACAAACAGAAACTGAAGCGAGAAAAAAAATATTATATAAACATTTCAATAATGAAACCGGAGCAAAGCAAATGGTAAAATGGATTTGGGAGACTTATAAGTAGTTTGATAGTTTACAGGTTCACGTGTTTACAAGTTGATCACAATTCGTAAACTTTTCAAACGCTTTAATAGGTAAACTTTTCTAAACCTCAGTCACCGCACTATCAAATACTTTACCCCTTTCTGTTTTTAAAATCCGTGCAGGGTTTTTACTTATTACTATAAAGTCATGCGTAGCCATAATTACAGCGGTGCCATAATCTTTACTAATCGCAAAAAGCAATTGCATAATTTCATCGCTGGTCTCCGGGTCAAGATTGCCGGTAGGTTCATCAGCCAATATTAATTTAGGAGAGTTGAGCAAAGCTCTTGCAATATCCACACGTTGTTGCTCACCGCCACTCATTTCAAAAGGCATTTTAAACCCTTTGCTTTTCAAACCCACCTTATCAAGCACATCATTTATTTTTTCTTCAATCAGCTTTTCATCTTTCCAGCCTGTTGCCTTCAGCACAAAACGAAGATTCTCATGAACATTACGGTCTGTAAGCAGTTGAAAATCCTGAAACACTACACCAAGGTTTCTGCGCAGAAACGGTACTTTTTTCCAGGTCATTTCTTTCAGGTTGAAACCAGCAACACTTGCCTCACCTTCTTTTAATTGTAGTTCTCCATATAGTGTTTTTAACAGGCTACTTTTACCTGTGCCCGTCTTACCAACAAGGTAGACAAACTCACCACGGTTAACCTCAAAATTCACATTCTGTAAAATAAGATTATTACCCTGGTATATATTTACATTTCTAACACTTACTATTGCTTCTGCCATAACTGGTAAAACTTTGTGATGTGTAAAATTAACGGCTCACGCCTTTGATACATAAATTTTTTTGAGCCCGGCAATTGTATATGTGTCATCACCTGTTGCGTCGCACGCTTGTACATCCTTATCATTATGCAACATTCATTATAGTCCTCAAAAATACTGCTTAACCACCCAAATATTACAAATATAAAAAGCATTGCAAAAGAACCGTATAGAGATCGCTTTAAAAACAACAACAAACATATTTGCAATTGTTTAACTATAAAATTAGTTGTATAACTAAATATTTAGTTTTAAGTTTGACTTATGTTTAAAACTTATTGCAAAACAGCTTTAAAATATTTGTGGCATCATAAAGCGTTCTCAGCTATTAATATTGTTGGGCTTGCAACTGGTTTATGCGTTTGCTTTTTTGCTTTGCTATATGTCAACTTCGAACTTAGCTATGATAGTTTTAATAAAAACGCTGACAGTATTTACAGGTTGGTTACAGATGTACAAACGCAAACCGGAATCGATTATCAAAGCACATCTGCTCCCATGGGACCTGCGCTGCAGGCAGCATTTCCTGAAGTTAAAGCTTCAACAAGAATTTTCCTTGACAACCTGATAATACAAAAAGATGAAAATAATTTTGCTGACGAAACGATTGCTTATGCGGATGGTTCGTTATTTGATGTTTTTACATTGCCTTTACTCAACGGAAAACCCAGCAAGGCGCTGGAAGCTCCTTATACAATTGTATTATCAGAAACTGCAGCAAAAAAATATTTTGGTACAGATAATCCTGTAGGTAAGACATTGCTGCTGGATGGCAAATTTCCGGCTGTCGTTACTGGTCTTATGAAAGACATACCCTATAATTCGCACTTTAGAGTAGACATACTTGTATCCATGTCTACTTTATTAAAAGAGTGGAATACAAACATGGCAACTAACTGGACAAGATTTGGCTTTTATACGTACCTGTTACTTCCTGAAAATTATAATATTGATAAATTAAGTTCGCGTCTACACACATTTATTGACCAGCATATAGAACGTTCTGTAACAAAATATACATTGGCATTGGAGCCATTAAGATCTGTTTATTTATATGGTAAATCCCGCGGTTCCAGAACAGGTAGTTCTGTTCATGGCAATATCAATAATGTATATATTTTTTCAATAGTATCATTGTTTGTCCTCATTATTGGGGCCATTAACTTTATCAATCTTGCTACAGCTTTTTCATTAAAGCGTGCAAAGGAAACAGGCGTACGAAAAATATTGGGTGCTTCGAGAAAACAGTTAATCCTTCAGTATCTTATTGATGCATTCGTTCTCAGTCTTGCTGCTTATTTTCTTGCTTGTATACTTTGTTTTTTATTACTTCCTTTATTCAATAATGTATCAGGTAAAGTGATCAGTCAAAGTATTTTTGAGCAACCACTGTACCTACTGCTACTATTTTGTATAGCGCTGATTACCGGCTTATTTTCAGGAATTTATCCAGCACTTTTCTTATCAGGTTTTCAGCCGGTTGCCAGTTTAAAGGGCCGCTTGATTGCAGGCTTTAAGGGCATTGAAATCAGGAAAGCTTTAGTCGTTACACAGTTTTCCATTTCCATTATTTTGATTGTTGCTACAATAGTTGTTTACAACCAACTTGATTATATGCGCAACCAGGATCTGGGTTTTAAAAAAGACCACATGCTGGTAATAGATTTCCATTTTAATGAAAGGATTCTTGCACATACAGAAATCGTAAAACAACAACTAAAAGAAATTCCCGGTGTTACATTCGCCAGTATTGGTTCCGCAGTTCCCGGAAAAGCAAACAGGAAATTATCACTGGATATAGAAAATAATAACGGTGATATGGTAAAAGCAGATTGGGATCTTTATGCCGTAGATAAAGATTTCCTGCAACAATACAATATCAACATAGTAGCCGGCAGAAATTTCTCTCCGCTGATAATTTCAGATACTACTGCTGCTATCATTATTAATGAAGCAGCGACAAAGGCATTGGGTTATAAAAATCCTGCAGAAGCTATTGGAAAACGTTTTGCCCAAAAAGGAAGCAGTGGGTTAATAACAGGTGTTATAAAGGACTTTCATTTTCGCTCTTATGCAGAAGACATCCAGCCTCTGGCAATAAAAATGTCTCCATGGTTTTTTACATTCATTACGCTGAATGTATCATCAAATGATATCAGTGAAACTATTAACAAAATTGAGCATACATGGAAGTCTATTGCACCCGGGTTACCGCTCATTTATAATTTCTCTGATGAAACATATGATGCCCAATACAAGGATGAAGCCCGTTTTGGCAAACTATTTATATGCCTTGCCACGATTGCTGTTTTTATTTCCTGTCTTGGTTTGTATGGATTGTCGGCCTTTAGTATTGCACAACGGACAAAAGAGATTGGTATCAGAAAGATCCTTGGCGCTACATCACTTAATATTGTAAACAACCTGTCAAAAGATTTTTTTAAACTGGTATTACTTGCCATTATTATTGCATCGCCTCTTGCCTGGATATTAATGCACAAATGGCTGGAGAGTAATTATGCTTACCGTATTTCAATTAGTTGGTGGGTATTTATAACAGCAGGTATTATTGCAGCAACCATTGCCTTTTTAACGGTATGCTTCCATACGGTAAAAGCTGCAACAGCAAACCCGGTAAACAGTTTAAGAACAGAATAAATATAAGAGAACTATCAGGTTTTTAAAACCTAACTGTTCTGACAAAAAAAGAAACATGAAAACATTAACAAGAGCAGAAGAACAAATCATGCAGGCTTTATGGAAAATTGGGAAAGGTTTTCTGAAAGATATAGTAGAAGCAATGCCAAATCCAAAGCCACATTCCAACACAGTAGCAACACTACTTAAAATTCTGATTGAGAAAAAGTTTGTGGAAACAGAAACTTATGGCCGCATGCACCAGTATGAGCCATTGGTTTCAAAAGACACTTATTCAAAAAATTCATTGAACACTGTAGTGAAAGGCTACTTCGGTGGATCTTTTACCAAAGCAGTTTCCTTCCTGGTAGAAGAAAATAAACTGAGTGTAGAGGAACTCGAACTTTTATTGCAACAACTTAAAAAGAAATAATATGCTGCAGCTCATTGCCATTTATCTGCTTAAAACAATTATCGTATCAGCAGTACTGATTTTGTATTACTGGTTTGCCCTACGCAACAAGCGTTTTCATTATTATAACAGGTTTTATTTATTGTCTGCTGTTGTATTAAGTGTCGTGTTGCCGTTGCTAAACCTAAAACTGTTTACACTTAACAGCAGCAGCGACAAAGCCATCAGCATGTTTAATGTAATCTATGCAGCAGGTGAAGCCGAAATGATATTTGATCACAAATCAATATTGCCTGACTGGCAGCAATTATTACTCTTGCTCGTTCTTGCTATTACTGCTGTACTATTATTGATGCTCGCATACAGGATCATTACAATTTATCGCATTAAGAAAAAATTCCCTGTAAGCACTATGCAGGAATTTGATTTTGTAAATACAGATCTGAGTCAAGCTCCTTTTTCATTTCTCAAAAATGTTTTCTGGCGAAACGATATCTCACTGGAAGAAAATGCTGGAAGATTGATACTCCAACATGAGCTTACACACATAAAAGAAAAACATACCTGGGATAAATTATTTATGCAGGTAGTGATCGCGGTATTATGGATGAACCCATTGTACAGGCTTATACAAAAAGAGCTTTACCTTATTCATGAATTTATTGCAGATGGCAAATCTGTCACCGATAAAGATACTGCTGCATTTGCCGAAATGTTATTGCATGCACATTATGGCAAATTCAATTTTGATCCTGCCCAACCATTTTTTTACTCACCAATCAAAAGACGTTTAATTATGCTTACAACCTCAAAAGAACCACGTTTTAGTTATGTACGACGCATAATGGCGCTGCCACTGCTGGCTTGTGTTGTACTGTTATTTGCTTTCAGATTGCAGAAAGAAAACAATGAAGTTGTTACTACCCTTAAACCTGGTACAACATTCAAACTTGTTGTTGATGCAGGGCACGGTGGTTATGATGGAGGTGCAGTTACAACAGATGGCACAAAGGAGAAGGATATAACTCTGGCAATTTCTAAAAAGATCAAAGCACTTTCTGCAGATTATGGTGTAAATGTTATTTTGACCAGAACTGAAGACACATACATGAATCCAAGAGAGAAAGCAGATTTCTCAAATAAACAGAATGCTGATGCATTTGTTTCAATACATGTAAATGCTGCAGAAAAGGATCAGTTATACAAATCAGGAATGGAAGTGGTCGTTTCGAAAAACAATGACAACAAACAATTAGATAAAAGTAAAATCCTGGGTTCTGCACTTTTACAGGAATTGAATAAGAATTTCAGTACTACACAATCATTGTTGCAAAGAAAAACAGGTATTTGGGTTTTGCAAGCCACAACTGTACCCGCCGTGCTTGTTGAGTGTGGCTATCTTACAAACAACAAAGATTTGAGTTTACTTAAAGACGAAGTTCAAATTGAATTGATGGCAAAGAAAATTCTTGAAGGCGTTGTTGCTTATGCAAACAATAATAATAATCCTGTTGAACCTTACGAAGTAAAACTCCAGGATGATAATGCGATGGCAGATACAACCAAACCAAAAGACAATACAAAAACAAGTACAACAATCCCCGCTGATGTTGTTTACGTATTGAATGAGGAAATAACAACAAAAGAAACAATTGACAAACTCGATCCAAACAACATAGCAAGCATAGAGATTTTGAAAGATGATCCATGGAGAAAAAGTATTTACAATATAAAAGGGAAGCAGGCTGCAGTTGTTGTTATAACAAAAGATTATAAACCAAAGGTTATTGCTAAGAATATAACCGGTGATGCACCTATCTATATTGTAGATGGCAAGCCCGTAAGTGAAACAGATGCAAAAAAGATAGATGCCAATAATATTCTTACTGTAAATGTTTTAAAAGGCAACGAAGCCACAAAAGCTTATGGCGAAGATGGTAAGAGTGGAGTAGTCATTATAATCACAAAAGCGAAAGAAAGAAAAAACATACCAACAACTGAATAATAAAATATTATTTGCAATAAAAAAGGTCAACCCGAAAGTGACCTTTTTTTATTGTTGTTTAAAGCTCAATTATATTTTTTAGTACAAATGTGCGACGCAACGAAAGAGAAATAGAATCACTGCTGCTTGACTCACAAAAAAAACTACGCACCAACAACAGCAGCACTCAGTACTTTCTTTATTGCCGCTACCATCTTCTCTCCCTTTTCTTTTGTTTGCTCTTCTGTCCAGGTTAAGCCAATAGCAGTAGAAATACAACGACTCATGATTGCATCACTTACAGAAAAATCTGTGGTTCGCAATTTCAGCAAAGCTTCTTCCTGTAAAGGGTTCAGCCTGTTTAATGCGGTTGAATTTTTCAAATGATCCCATTTACGAATGTAATGCCAGTTATTGTCGAACCAGTAAAAATTTCCTGCAAGAATGCCCTGTGCTTTCATTTCTGCAACTGCTGCTCTCGTTAATTCCTCTGTTGGTAAAAACCAACTTAAGAATGTTCTGCTGTCACCACTTTCATCCGGAATTACACGGAAAGAAACTTCAGTAACTTGTTGCAGCATATTTTTTAGTTGTGTGTGATTCTTCTTTTGTATCTCTAAAAATTTTGGCAGCTTTCTTATCTGCGCCAAACCTACTGCAGCATGCAATTCGCTGATGCGGTAATTATAACCAATAAATGGATGAAGGTCTGCACCACGGTCAACACCCAAATGATCATGACCATGATCTGTATAGCCATCACATTTTGTGTAAACATCTTTATTATTGGTCATTACCACGCCACCTTCGCCACAGGTAATTGTTTTTACAAAGTCAAAAGAAAATGTTCCGGCATCTCCAATTGTTCCCAACGCTTTGCCTTTGTAAGTACCGCCAATACTTTGACAGGCATCTTCAAGCAGTATCAGATCATGTTCTTTACAAATAGCTTTCAATGCATCAAGATCGGCCATACTACCGCACATATGCACGGGCATTAGACATTTTGTTTTTGATGTAATGGCTTTACGAACTGCATCAGGATTCAACGTTAAACTTTCATCTACATCAACCAGTACAGGTACAGCACCAACACTTAATACTGCTTCAAAACTTGCGACGAATGTGAATGAAGGCATGATAACTTCATCACCATAACCAATGTTCAATGCATTCATGGCTGTTGTTAATGCAGCAGTGCCACTGCTGGTAAGTTGTGCATAGGTGCAGCCAAATGTTTCTGTAATAGCTGTCTCCAGTTCTTTTGCCTTCCAATGACCTTTGCGTGGACCATCAAATCCATAACGCATAAGGATGCCTGTTTCCAGCACATCGTTCAGTTCTTTTCTTTCTTCATCTCCAAAGAATTCAAAACCGGGCATATAAAAAAGTTTAAAAGTTTACAAGTTCACGTATTTACGCATTTGCCGTTGCGAAGGTAGAAAACTGTTGTTAATGCATTGCAATGTTAAGGAAGAAGAAATTTTTGTGAGCCAAGCCGAAGGTTGTCATGGCATCGGTTGTTGCGTCGCACACTTGTACTTTGAATAAGTATCGTCCAGCAAAGGTTTATATTATAAGCCTTTTACAAAACCTATAGTACATTATTAGTTGAAAGATGTTCCAACCGCACAAGAGTGCGACGCAACGAAAGCTAAATAGCATCAATGCAGACCGGCCCAAAAAAATTATCTAAAACTTATAAGTGAGCTAACCGGGTAGCGGTTATTTCTATAACCCATCATATCCACTTTTATACTGCCCACTGCAATGGGACTTTCTATGCGCACAGGAAAATGATTGGGATCATCCGTTACCCATACGGTCATTTTTTCACCACCTTCAAAAATGGTTCCTTTTACAAGCAGTGGTTTAAATTTTATAGCGTGGAATTTTCCGTACCGTGTTTTAATAGTTTCTCTTCCGAGGTAGCGTATGTAAAGATCGTACACTTCATTATCAAGAAACATACTGAATGGTATCTTATCGCCTGGTTTGTATTTATTGAAATCTATGTTGCGTGCGTAATAAACAGAACTTAATACATCCTGCACACAATTGGGTAATTTAAAAACACCTTCGTTGGTAATAGCAGTATTTGTTTGCTGGTTAAAAGTTACATTCTCAACTTTTTTGTAACCACCTTCATCAACATTACGTATAAATTTTAAAGGCTGCAAATTGGAAGTATCAAAATAACTTTCATAACGGTCACGTACTTTAAAGATCCAGTCGTAACCCGAATTGGTGCGGCCTTCGCCTACTACATGATAAGCAGGAATATTATTGACCTTTTCTTCTGTAAGAGAGAAAGTAGCTGTGCCTGCATTTACATAAATACCGGCCACTGCATAAAAAACATTGTATGTAATAACTTCACCGGGTTTAAAAGCCTTATTGGTCATGCCGCAAAAATCATCTCCGGCCGTTAGCGTTAACCAACTTATTATAGCTATGGTACTTATAAAAATTTTCTTCACGTTACCTGTTTCTGAATAATTTAATGCCTAATATGAACAAACTTCCTGCCACAGCAGGCAGTATAAGGTTTATGAGCCAGATACCTGCCGTTGTGGCAATAATGCCAAGCTTATTTAAACTTAATAAACCAAAAAGCTGTAAACCTGCTTCTCCACGCATACCCAGATCAGCCACAGGAATAGTTGGCAATATAGCCAATACAAGAAATAACACACCTACAGAACTTACTGCATCAGCAGTATTTAGCTGCACATTAAAAATATGCAACATAATCAAATATTGAACGACAAATACACAATAACGACCTGCCGATAACGACAAAATTCTTGTTAAATCTCCACGGCTTATCGTTTCAAGGTTCTCAACCATAAAACGATATTTGTTTACAAAGGGTATTTTCTCAAACATAATGGTAAGCCAATTTAGTTTAAAGAAAATAAACAGCATCAGCAATGCACCCATAGCAATCATAAATATTATACCGTTTACCCAATATACAGAAAGCCCTTTGAATTGTTCAAGTTCTAACCAACTGCCTTTACTTAAGTATAAGAGTCCCGCAAGGCCAGCTGTTAATGTTATTATCAATTGAGCCATGCTACCCACCAATGTAAGTGTAATTGACTTTAACCTGTTGCCTTCCTGCATATAAACCAAACGCCCTGCATAATCACCAATACCATTTGGTACAAATAATGAAAGTGAAACACCCGATAAAACTGCTTTGTATGCAGTAAAATAATTCACCGGCTGCACACGGCTTACAAGCAAATGCCATTTACGCGCTTCTATACCCCAGTTAACACACATCAGCAGGACCAACAACAATAATAACCAAAGGTTGTTGCCCGATACAGCGCTATTCAAAAGATCTTTTGTTTCCTCTAAACCGGTTTGGTTCTTTACCTTATAGTAAATAGAAAAAGAAAGAATAATAAACAACAAAGGACCAATTACATAGTTGATCCATATTTTATACTTTTTTTTCAGGCTCATTATTTTTCAAACCTACATTAAAACAATGAAATCATTTATGTACCAGTCGTAAGTATATGTATTAAACTTCGGTTGCGTCGCACTCTTGTACATCTGAATCTATACGCAACAGATAAAAACACGTATGAAGAGTTAAGCACAGTCTTATTTTTGTAAAAAAATTATGTCAGCACTTATAAAAGAATTCAACGACTACCGACAAAAGATGAATGAAGTTATCCTCAGCAAAAATAACCTTGTGATGAAACGGTTATGGAATCTCGACACCAATACCTACGAAGATGGTGCACTTGACAAAAAGACAAAAGAAATGCTGGGTCTTGTGGCAAGCATGGTATTACGTTGTGATGATTGTATAAAATATCACCTTGGCAAAAGTTATGAGCTTGGTGTAACAACCGATGAGATGTACGAAATTTTTGCTGTTGCCAATATTGTAGGCGGCACTATCGTTATACCACACACAAGAAGAGCTGCAGAGTATTGGGAAGAGCTGAATGCGCCACATGCAGAGTAATACAAATTCTTATCTTTGTACAGAATCATTTTATATGAGCACAATTACTAACGGAGCCGCCACATTAACAGCCAAAGATTTTGTTACAGACCAGGAAGTACGCTGGTGCCCTGGCTGCGGCGATTATTCTATTCTTGCACAGGTACAGAAAATTATGCCCGGCATTGGCGTTCCAAAAGAAAATATCGTTATTATCAGTGGCATTGGCTGCAGCAGCCGTTTTCCCTATTACATGAATACTTACGGTATGCATTCAATTCATGGAAGGGCAACTGCAGTGGCAACAGGTTTAAAAGCCTCAAGGCCTGAATTAAGTGTATGGATCGTAACGGGAGATGGAGATGCATTGAGCATTGGTGGCAACCACACTATACATTTACTCAGAAGAAATCTTGATGTAAATATTCTCCTTTTCAACAACCAGATCTATGGTTTAACAAAAGGACAATACTCACCAACGTCAGAAGAACATAAGATCACCAAATCTACTCCATACGGAAGTATCGATCATCCATTTAATCCATTGGCATTGGCCATGGGTGCTGATGCAACATTTATTGGCCGCAGTATGGACCGTGATCCAAAGCATTTGCAAACAATGCTTACGCGCAGCCACCAACACAGAGGTGCATCTTTTCTTGAAATATACCAGAACTGCAACATATTTAATGATGGTGCATTCGAAATATTCACAGAAAAATCTACTAAGGCAGATGAAGCATTATTTCTTGAGCATGGCAAACCATTGGTGTTTGGTGCGGGTCAAAGCAAGGGTATTAAACTCGATGGGTTTAAACCCGTTGTTGTTGAATTAGGAAATGGTGTAAGTACAGATGATCTTTGGATACATGACGAAAGGGATTTTTATAAAGCGCAAATGCTCATCCGCATGTTTGATGACCCAAGGGTGGAAGGTCATTTCCCAAGGCCATTTGGTGTATTCTACGAAACAGAAAGAGCATGTTATGAAGATGTAATGGCTATGCAGATAGAAGAAGCTATAGCAGCAAAAGGTTCTGGAAACCTTGATAAATTATTACGTGGAAATGAAGTATGGGAAATAGTATAACCTTCTTAATATTTATAATAAAGTCCTTGCACAAATGCAAGGCTTTTTTTTGACCCGGACTGTAATACTTTGTGCATCGGCGTTTGCGTCGCACTCTTATACTGCATTAGCATTGATGAGCAATGAAAAAACCGTACAAGTGAGTGACACAACGAAGCTGACTTAATATTGAAATGTTGGTTACCTGCATTCTTAAAAAAAATAACCGCCACCTCAGACAAAGGCGGCGGGGTGTTTGATTTTTCTAAAATCTCAAAGTCAAACTATTTTAATTTCTTAGGATGAATTTTTTAGTACATCAAACCATGTGAATGAAAATATTCACAGTATTAAGAATAATGGCTGTATTAATATTTACCTGAGAGAAAAATAAAGCCGGGTACTTGGGCTTTGTTGATTTCTGCTTTCATGGTTAACATCCTTATAAAACAAATATATAATTTTTTGCCTGTAAAAGCTAATCGTGTTACGCATGGATCTTCATAACTATAAGAAGCGATCTTGTAACAAGGAAAATCATCTTGCTTTCAGCCATCTTTCGGGATCCATATTAGTTCCCTTATCACTGGTTACCATGAATATGATCTGCCCATCTCCGCTCATACCTGCAACCGCTTTGCCTAATACTTTGCCGGGCTTCACTTGCTGACCTTTGCTAACACTTACATTAGAAAGATTGGTGTATGTAGTAAAATATTTCCCGTGTCTTATTACAACAGTTTGCCCGTTTCCAAGATCAAATACAGCTGATATTTCTCCATCTGCGACGTTCTTAATATTAGAACCGACTGGCAGGGTGATTTCCACACCTGGCATATCACCTTTTAATTTGGTGCCCGGTACCGTATAAGGCCCGAAGTGTGTAGAAACATAGCCCTGATCTGCGGGCCATGGTAAACGCCCCCTGCTGTTTTCAAAATTGATGGAAATATTTGCTTCCTCTGTTGTTGATTCAAAAACATTGTATACACGATCAGATTTGGTCGCCGTCATACCAGTTACAGGCGCATTATTTTTTGGAGTTGCTTTTGTTTTTGTGTCTGTGTTGCTATTGTCTGTTTTACTATTTGCAATAGTTTGTTGTTGTTCTGCAAGTTTTCTTTTCTTCTCTTCTTCTTCCTGTTTTTTCTTTGCCGCTGCTATTTCTCTTTTAATTACAGTCTGCAATGCAATATTTAACTTTTGCCGCATTTGTTCTTTGCTTTTTAATTGTGCAGCAATTTCTTTTTCCTGGCCCTTTAGGCTCTGTACTACCTGGTCTTTTTCCTTTTTGTCACTTTCCAGAACAGTTAATTGTTTTCCCTGTTCTTTAAGCGAATTATTTTTTTCCTGTTTATTGGAATTAAGTGTATTGATTTGTTTTGCAAGAACATCCTGTGTTTGTCTTATTGCATCTGCCTGCGTTTCCCTGTAACGACGATAGCTTTTTAAGTAGGTAACTCTTTTTATTGCATCATTAAAGGATGCAGCAGAAAAAAGAAAATTAAGATACTCGTAACTGCTCCTGTTCTTATACGCAAATACAAGGCTTTTGGCATACTGGCCTTTTAAGGTATCCAGCTCCTTTTTCATGCGGTATATTTCTACCTGGTTCAGGTAAATATTATCATTAAGTCTCTTAAGTTCTTTATTAATATTATAAATAAGCTCCTGCCTTGCCTGTATTTTTCTTTGTACTATAGCAAGTTGCCCCAGGGATTGTTTTTTATTTTTTTTGATATCGTTTAATGTGTTATTTAAAGAAGAAATTTCCTGCATCAACTGTTGTTGTTTTTTTTGTATCTCTTCTTTGGTTTCCTGTGCGCCAGCTAACAATACAATACCAACAGATAGCAGTAATATGAAAATTTTTCTTACCATAACAGATAAAATTAATGGGGTAATTGCTAAGTTAACGTATCGCGGAATTGTTTATTACCCGTGTTTATAATTTTTAGGAATATTGAAAGGATAATCCTGCGGTTTGTTAAAATTATACTGTTTAAACTCTACGTTTATATCCAGTTTAGATTTCTCTGCAACACTTATGCGCCTTTTAGTTGAGAAATAGAAATTATTACTTTTTTCATAGGCGTCATAGGTTATATCACAGGTTCGGTTGCGTAGTGTATTAACATCATCAAGTTTGCTATGCATTATCCGATAGTCAATATTTTCAAGTGTAAGCAAGTTTTTAAATACGTTACCAATCATTAATACAAGTAATCCCTTTTCTGTATTCTTATAGGAAACAATGTTACTATCAATAAAAACCGGGTTACCAATTATAACATCCTGCAGCGAATAAAAATCGAAAGGTACTTCTGTGATCTCCTGCAGGTAAGCAATGCTGCGGTATTGTATTGTCTTCTGTAATTTATTCATCAGCCTGAAACTATCTTTACTTATCATCAAACGATAACCCTCTATACCCAAAGCGCCGGTAAGAGATAGCCAAATAATGCTGTCTTTCTGAATTCTTACATAAGCTGTTGCCTGGTCACCCCCGTCTTTTCCTTCATAATCTACTTTTATTTTTGCGGAAAAAGTTGCAAAATCAATGCGCCGTTTATTAATGCTGTCAACTATGTTTTTTACAATGGAAAATGAATCTACAGCAGGTGTAACAATTACGGTTACTGCCGTATCTTTTTTTGATATTGATTGCTCAATACGCTGCACTTTTTTAGCAGGTCTGCAACCAACAACCATCGCCATTAAAGCAATTGCATAAAACAAATATTTTTTCATTCTTATTATTTATGATCTGCCTGTGTGTCCAAAACCGCCGGCGCCCCTTTGCGTTTCATTTATCTCAATAGAAGGTTCCCATTCCACACTTACTACACGCTGAATAATTAATTGTGCAATTCTATCCCCATTGTTTATAGGCTGCTCTTCTACCGAAAGATTAATAAGTATAACTTTTATTTCGCCCCTGTAATCTGCATCTATAGTACCGGGTGTGTTTAAACAGGTTATACCCTGTTTTAGAGCAAGCCCGCTACGAGGTCTTATCTGTGCTTCGTATCCTTCAGGTAATTCAATAAATATACCAGTTGGTATTGCGGCTCTTTGCATTGGTAATAAAATAAAAGTTTTAGAAAGATTTGCCCGTATATCCATACCAGAAGAGCCGCTTGTAGCGTAGGCAGGCAAAGGATTTGCAGAATGATTAATGATCTTTACATTTATTTTTTCCACGCGGCAAATGTAGATAAATGAATCTGTTTGACGATAGTTGTATGAAACTGCATTGTTAAAGTTACAACGATTGCAACAGCACGGTCGCATAAGCCATTAATCCTTCTTCGCGGCCTACAAATCCCATCTTTTCTGTAGTAGTGGCTTTAATGGAAATATCATTTTCACTTAAACCCAAAATACCTGCAATTGTTTGTTGCATAGAAACAATATAAGGTTTTATTTTCGGTGCCTGTAAGCACAATGATGTATCAATATTTATAATGCTGTAACCTTTGGTTTTAATAAGCTCTGCTGTTTTTGACAATAATATTTTACTGTCAATATTTTTAAACGCATTATCCGTATCAGGAAAATGCACTCCAATATCTCCAAGACATGCAGCGCCAAGCAATGCATCGCATATAGCATGCAGCAATACATCTGCATCACTATGGCCCAGAGCCCCTTTACTGTGAGGTATCTTTACACCGCCCAGCCATAGGTCACGCCCCTCTGTTAACTGGTGAAAATCTACACCCATTCCAATTCTTATACTCATAAATATTTTATTGTTTTAAATAAATTATGTACCCCACACTACCGCTTTTATTAAGCATGGTTGCGTCGCACTCTTGTACTGTTTCATTTTATACAGCACATAAATAGCTGGCCCATAAAATTCAATGCCAAACGAAGGAAAGAAAAAAAATCAAAAAGGGATGGTATCATTTTCAGATACTATCCCTTTTAATTATTTACCAATGGTTGGTGAATAGAATTGTTGCTGTACAAGTGAGTGACACAACCGGAGTTAAATAGTGTTTCAAATGCCGGTTACAAAAATTTATTTTCTGTTATTCTGCAGCTTCACCAAGATCAAAGATTACGCTAAAGCGTATGGTATTTGACAAAGCATTGCGTGTAACTCCATTACCTGAAGGCGCCAGGTAAGAAAAATTAAACCCGAATACATTATATTTTAAACCAACACCAGCCGTAAAATAACTTTGACCACCCTGGCTTTTTGGTTGTAAAAAATAACCGGCTCTTAAAGAAAACTGGTCGTTATAAGTATATTCAGCCCCTACCGATGCTGTGTTTGCTTTATTGCCAAAAGATTTTGTCCAGCTGGTTAATACACTTTGGTTGCGATATTCGTCTATGGCTGGACCATCTATTAAAGTATCACCTGTATACTCTGGGAATGCAGGAACGAGCAAATGATTAATATCCAAAGCCAAAGTAAACTTGTGCAATTCTTCAAAAGCCCATGTGTATGCTACACCGGCGCCAAGATTTGCCGGTATAAAATCTTTTGCCTTCGCATCAGTCGTATAACCTATTTTTGAGCCCAGATTACTTATGGCAAGACCATAAGTAAGGCCCTGGCCGTTTTCATCAAGATTATTGCCGTAGAGAGACAAATCTGCCGCTAAAGCATTACCGGCTTTATAAGTAACCCCATTATTACTATACCCGTTAGCAAGACTTGAGTTGATATAACGCAAAGCCACACCCACCCCTAACTTATCAGAAATTTTTCTAGAGTACCCAAAATCTAATGAAAATTCTCTTGGCCGTCCTGTTGAAATAGGATTACCCGAATAATCGGTAAACTGTATATTGCCAAGACTAAAATACCTAAGTCCTCCCGAGATAGCCGACTCTTCATCTATTTTGTAATAGCCGCCAAGCGTGGTTAAATAAACATCCTGTGCTATATCTTTTAGCCATGGCGTGTAAGTAGCAGATACCCCCCCGCTATAATTGGCAAAAGGTAATTTTGCCCTGTTCCAGAAAACAGCATTTGCATCAGGCGTGGTAGCGATGCCGGCATCGCCCATTCCACCAGCACGAGCATCTGGTGAGATTCGCAAAAACGGAACTGCTGTAGTTACTATGTTAATTGATGACTGTGCCTGCACGGCCAAACCCAACCCTATGCTAAACAGAACAGATAAAGCAGTTGATCTCAGTGTTATCCGCTTCATTGAAATTATTTTTTTACTGTTGAGAAATAGCTGAAATTATTCAATAGGCTAACCAGTTGCCGGTGTTATTTTTCAGCAAATTAACGTAGAGTTTTGGTCTATATCAGGTCAGGTTTTGAATGTTCCAAGATGGATTGCTTATTTTTTAATAAAACAAATATGTAACTTTTTTGATTCCCGCCAAACAATCTCTGGGAAAGAAATCAAATATTCATGTTTAGCTTAGAACGCTATTAAAGGCTTTCTTGTTGTAAATGTTGAATTTTTTAGAAAGTAAAACTTATATATTCGCACATTCCATTAAAAAAATACAATATTCCATTTTTGTTATCGTTCTATAAATTGATAAAAAGGCTATTCACATGTACAAAATAGTTAGAAACAGTTTCTTTCTCGCAGCAGCTTTGGGTTTCGCTTCCTGTAAGAACGGGAGCATATTTAAAAAGAAACCAGAAAAGTCTGATGTTACCGGCTGGAATTACAATGATAAAAACCAGGGCGGTTATTACGTTTTTAAAGCTAAGGATGTAAAAACAGGGCCGGGCCTTGTTTTTGTGCAAGGTGGCACATTTACAATGGGTGCAACCGAAGAAGATGTAATGGGAGACTGGAACAATGTGCCTCGCCGTGTAACTGTAAACTCTTTCTTTATAGATAAAACAGAAGTTGCCAATGTGCACTACCGTGAATACCTGCATTGGTTGAATAATGTTTTTTCTGATCCTCAATATGAAGCCGTTGTACGTGGCGCTTATCCCGATACTTTGGTATGGCGCAGCGAATTAGCCTATAATGAACCTTATGTGGAATTTTATTTCCGCCATCCTTCCTATAATTATTATCCTGTTGTGGGTGTAACCTGGAAACAGGCTCACGATTTTTGTATCTGGCGTACAGACAGGGTAAATGAAAATGAACTGGTAAATGCCGGCTATCAGAATAAAAATGTTATAAAACAGGAAATGAATGGTGGCGGTCAGGATAACTTCAACAGTAAATCTTACCTGATGGGCGAATATGAAGGTATCCCCGGAAAGCCTAAGAAAAATCCTTTACTTGATGCACAGGGAAGGCCGCGTACCAAAGTACAGTTTGAAGATGGCATTATGTTTCCTGATTACAGGCTCCCGACAGAAGCAGAATGGGAATATGCCGCTTTGGGTCTGATACTTGAAAATCCAAAACCCCGCAAATCTGAAAAGAAAAGAGGTGAGGAACTGGTAGCCAATAAACAGATCTATTCCTGGAAAAATGAAGGTTACGACAACCTGCGTGCAACAAAAAGAGGTACATGGCAGGGCGCATTTCTTGCAAACTTTAAAAGAGGCAACGGTGATTATATGGGTACACCAGGTGGCTTGAATGACCGTTCAGCTATACCGGCACCCGTGACTTCCTTCTTCCCTAATGGTTTTGGCTTATATAATATGAGTGGCAACGTCAGTGAGTGGGTTGCTGACGTATATAGAGCACAGACAAATATGGAAGCAGATGATATGAACCCCTACCGCGGTAACGTTTTCTCCAAAGTTGATATGAGTGGTGGTCAGGGTAACCTGAGAGACAGCATAGGACGCATTAAAACTGTTCCTGAAAATGATTCATCTTTAACGGAGCGCCGCAACTACCAACATGCCTACGCTATTAATTACCTTGATGGTGATTCATTGAGCAAAGTATATTATGGTTACGGTGTTACTACTTTAGTTAGTGATAAATCCAGGGTTATAAAGGGCGGTAGCTGGATGGATATGCCTTATTGGTTAAGCCCAGGTGCTCGTCGTTTTGTAGAGGAAGATCAAAGTAGCAGCGGACTTGGGTTCCGCTGTGCAATGAGCCACTTTGGCCCTACAGAAGGCACTTCTTCGAAATTACAAAATGGTAACTTCTTCCCCAAGAAGAGACAAAAAAGATAGATTCAGAGTTAGGTAATAAAAACGGACAATCCTGGCAGTCTTGCCGGGATTTGTTTTTTATATACCGGCTTTTGAATATGCATTATACATCCTTGCGTCGCACTCTTGTACTACAGCAAAAAAGTCAGCAGAAAAAAAGCTTTTCCTCATTGCTCATTAATGTATCAAAAGCACAAGTGAGTGACACAACGAAGCTGCTATTACTACAAAAGCCGGGAATATAATTAACAACATGCTCAACTTATCAACCGATCAACTTATTAACTTAGCAGCATGCCTTTTAAGTTACATGCACCATACGAACCGAGCGGAGACCAGCCACAAGCCATACAGCAGCTAACAGATGGATTAATTAGTGGGGAAAGATTTCAAACATTACTGGGTGTAACCGGTAGTGGCAAGACATATACGATGGCCAATGTTATACAAAATGTTCAGCGGCCTGCACTGGTTCTTACACACAACAAAACATTAGTTGCACAATTGTATGGAGAGTTCAAACAGTTTTTTCCTGATAATGCGGTTGGCTATTTTGTAAGCTATTACGATTATTATCAGCCGGAGGCTTACATGCCTGTTAGCGATACTTACATTGAAAAAGATCTAAGTATAAATGAAGAATTAGATAAGCTTCGGTTGCAGGCAACAAGTGAATTACTTTCTGGCCGCAGAGATATTATTGTAGTTGCAAGTGTAAGTTGTATCTATGGTATAGGTAACCCTACCGATTTTGAAAATGGCATTGTCCGCATTCAGCGAGGGCAAACCGTTTCAAGGCAAGGCTTTCTTCATTCATTGGTGAATAGTTTATATACCCGCACACAAATAGAATTCAAGCGTGGCACATTCCGCGTAAAAGGAGATACCGTTGATATCAATCTTCCTTATGTAGATTATGGTTATCGCATAACTTTCTTTGGAGATGAGATAGAAGAAATAGAAACGATGGATGTGCAAACCAATAGAAGAATTGGAACAGTTGAGAACGCCGCTATCTTTCCTGCTAACTTATACATTGCACCAAAAGATATGCTGCAAAGTATTATGCATGAGATACAGGATGAAATGATGGCACAGACAGAATATTTTAAAAGTACAGGTAAACTAATAGAAGCACAACGTTTAAAAGAACGTGTAGAATACGATCTCGAAATGATACGCGAACTTGGTTATTGCAATGGCATTGAAAACTACTCCAGATTTTTTGATCGTCGCAACCCAGGCACAAGACCTTTCTGTTTATTGGATTATTTTCCAAAAGATTTTTTGTGCATCATTGATGAAAGCCACCAAACCATTCCACAGGTTGCAGGTATGTATGGCGGTGACAGAAGCCGCAAACTTATTCTTGTTGATTACGGGTTTCGTTTGCCTTCTGCACTTGATAACAGACCATTGAATTTTCACGAGTTTGAAAACATGATTGGCCAAACAGTTTTTGTAAGTGCAACGCCAGGTGATTATGAACTCGAACAAACAGGAGGCGTTGTTGTTGAACAGGTTGTTCGTCCAACAGGTTTGCTCGATCCACCGATTGAAATAAGACCGAGTGTAAACCAGATTGATGACCTGCTCGATGAAATTGATAAACGTGTTACAAAAGGTGATCGTGTTTTGGTAACAACACTTACCAAACGCATGGCAGAAGAAATGGATAAATACCTGCATCGCATCAACATCAAATCAAAATATATTCATAGCGATGTTGATACGCTTGAACGTGTGGAAATATTGCGACAGTTGCGTTTGGGAGAAATTGATGTGCTCGTTGGCGTCAATCTTTTGAGAGAAGGTCTTGATCTTCCCGAAGTTTCTTTGGTTGCCATTCTTGATGCAGATAAAGAAGGATTCCTGCGTAATGAAAGATCGCTTACACAAACTGCCGGTCGTGCGGCCCGTAATGTGGACGGTCTGGTAATTTTCTATGCAGATAAGATGACCGAAAGTATGCAACGAACCATTGATGAAACTACACGCAGAAGAGAAAAACAAGTTGCTTACAACATTGAGCACAACATTACACCAAGAACCATAAAGAAATCTATAGAACAGATCATGAAACAAACTTCTGTTCTTGATATAAAAGGATACGATGTAAAAAACCCTTATGCTATTGCACCTGATGGAGACATTATAACAACTGCCGCAGAAGAGCAGGAAGTGTACAAAACAATTCCGCAAATGGAAAAAGCTATTCATCAAACAAAGAAGCAAATGGAGAAAGCTGCACGTGATCTTGACTTTATTGAGGCTGCACGTTTAAGAGATGAAATGTTCCGTATGCAGAAAGAGCTCGAAGCAATGAAATAATTTTTTATGAACCCGGATTTTGTTTTTCATGGCATCAACTGTTGCGTCGCACACTTGTGCCCTAGATCATAAATGGACAGCAAAAAAACAATACTCTTTGCCTATGCCTTGTTGCCTCTCCTTCCGAACGTACAAATGAGTGACACAACAAAAGCATCATAGTAGTAAAACAGCTTGCTAAAAAATTTTCCTTACATTTAATTCCCTCAATAACTAAATGCTATATATGAGAAAAATTTTCTTTCTTTCAATAATGCTGCTTTATTGCCTTTCGCTCAATGCACAAACAAAGCGTTCACTTGTTCCCTCAGACGTTTACCGCCTCCAGGATGTAAGCGCAGCACAGGTTTCGCCGGATGGTAATTGGGTGGCTTATGTTGTAAGCACCGTTGATACAGCAAAAGACAAACGTGATAATAACATCTGGATGATTAGTTGGGATGGCAAACAAAACATACAACTTACTTATAGCAAAGAGGATGAATCATCTCCAAAGTTTAGTCCCGATGGAAAATATATTTCGTTTCTCTCTTCACGCAAAAGCGGCGATGAAAAAGATGATGATAAAGACTTATCTCAATTATGGTTGTTAGATTGTCGTGGTGGTGAAGCAAAAAAAATTACCGACGTTACCGGTGATATTGATGATTATATATGGAGCCCCGATGGTACAAAAGTGCTCATGGTTATAGAAGACCAGGATTTTTCTGACACCGCTTCTTCAGAAATTCGCAAGCCTTATGTAATGGACCGTTACCATTTCAAACAGGATTATATTGGTTACTTAGATCGTCGTGCAAAACATTTATACATGCTTGATCTTGTTACGCAAAACATAGATACACTTACCACAGGTATGTACGATGAAACTGATCCTGACTTTAGCCCCGATGGAAAACAAATTGTTTTTACAAGTAACCGAACACAAGATCCCGACAGGAATGAGAACAGTGATATTTATATAATGGCTGCAACACCCAATGCATCAATGAAACAATTGACCACATGGGCAGGCACAGATCATTCGCCAAAATTCAGTCCCGACGGTACTTCTATCGCATACTTACAAAGCAGCAGCAATGAAGCTTTCACGATGTATGGAGAAGATTATGTGGCTGTAATTTCAAAAGATGGCGGCACACCAAAATTACTTTCTAAGTCTGTTGATCGCCCTGCAACGAATGTTAACTGGAGTAAAGATGGTAAATATATTGCAGCCCTCATGGAAGATGACCGTGAAAGTAATGTGGTTGCTTTTGATGTTGCTTCAGGTGCGATGAAAAAATTATCAGATGGCAAACGCGCCACATTCGATCTTACACCAAATCCTGCAAATGATAGTTGGGTTGCATTAATGAGTGAACCGAATTTACCTTTCGAATTATTTGCTGTTGAGAACAACAACACAAGACGTCTTACGCATGTGCAGGATTCTTTTCTTGCGCCGCTTACATTACCAACTGTTGAACCTTTTCAGAGCAAGAGTAAAGATGGCACATTGGTTTCCGGCATTTTATATAAACCCGCCAATGCTGTTCCCGGTCAAAAACTTCCTTTCATTTTATACATTCATGGCGGACCTGTTGGACAAGACGATTACGAGTTCGACATTATTCCTCAAAGCATGGCGAGTGCAGGCTATGCAGTGGCGCAGGTAAATTATCGTGGCAGCAGTGGTCGGGGTGTTGATTACACAAGAGCCATCTATGCAGACTGGGGCAATAAAGAAGTTACAGATCTTATGGGCGCAGTTGATTATTTAATTGCACAAGGCACCATCGATGAAAACCGCATGGGCGTTGCAGGCTGGAGCTATGGCGGCATTCTCACAGATTATACCATTGCAACAACAACACGCTTTAAAGCCGCTTGTAGCGGCGCAGGAAGTGCTTTACAGCTGAGCATGTACGGCACCGATCAATATGTTACACAATATGAAACAGAGCTTGGTGTGCCCTGGAAAAATTTAGACAAGTGGCTCAAAGTTTCATACGCGTTTCTCAAGGCAGATAAAATAAAAACGCCAACGCTCTTCATGGCTTCGCAGAAAGATTTCAATGTGCCCGTTGCCGGTGCAGAGCAAATGTACCAGGCGCTAAAAAGCAATGGCATTCCCACGCAGCTCATCATTTATCCAAATCAAAATCATGGCTTGAATATTCCAAGCTATGAAGTTTTCAAGTACACGAATTACATTGATTGGTTTAATAAATATTTGAAGTAGGAGATCTATGTACTAAGCTTTTGAACAAGCATTAAGCATTGTTGCGTCGCACTCTTGTACATTCTGTTCAATATTCAGCAAGATGCACACTCGGTCAGACGCTTACAAAGTGTTAGATTGATAACAGCCAGTCGACGTATAAGCTACATAATGTCGTATAACCAAATACAAGGCTATGAAGGAAACAGATTTTTTCGGAAAGAAAAATTACATTTTTAACCATAATGGACTCGTAACCGAGCATAACAATAGAATGCCACTAATGATTAAATAAGTAATAAAAAATTGATTTAATGCTTTTGATTCTATTTCGCTCATTTGTTTGAATTTATCAAAATACGATAAAATAGACTGTTTTTTGATTTTATAAATAATGTACATTAATAAATAAATTAGAAGATAAAAAATAGCGATTCTTATTCTATTTATTAAAGTTCCTTCATTAATAAAGTAGTGAATAAAGTCAATTCTTAATATACCTTTAAAAAAACCTGATATTGTAATTATATTAGCTATAAATAAAAATCCCGTTACCATAAACGCATTAACATTTGCCCAGAATTCACCATACTTTCTTTTCATATAAATGGTGTAGAGTTTATAATAAATAAATGTCAAATACTTCATAATTGACTATAAAAGCTGCAAAAACTATTTATGTGTCACAACATTTCCGCCATAGCCTTTTCCGTAGAAACATCTCTAATGGCTTCTTTCGCTGCAATGTTTCCTTCATAGCTTTTGTTTTTAGCAAGGGAAATTGCGTAGTTGAATTTAATGATTTTATTACTCGCACTGTTGAATAAGGTTTTAAAAGCAAAAGAGTGCGACGCAACAATGCCCCATTCATGATCGATAGCCTGGTTCAAAAGCTGCTTTAAACTAAAAATAAAAAAGGCAGAAGATTTAATAAGTCTTCTGCCTTTTAAAAATTTTATAAATAAAACTACATGCGTTTTTCTTTGATCCTTGCACTCTTACCGCTACGCTCTCTTAGGTAGAATAATTTAGCACGGCGTACTTTACCAACCTTATTCAACTGCACTGATTCCACGTTTGGAGAAAAGAAAGGAAACACTCTCTCAACACCCACACCATCAGATATTTTACGCACAGTAAAAGTGGCTGTTGCACCTGTACCCTGTATCTTTAATACATCTCCGCGGAAACCCTGGATACGTTCTTTACCGCCTTCGATAATTTTATAATTGACAGTAACATTATCACCAGCTTTAAACTTTGGATATGTTTTTTTTGCTGTAAGCTGCTCGTGTACAAACTGAACTGCTGCGTTCATAACTTAAATTTTAAGGACGGCAAAGGTAAGGGGTTTTGCCAATAATATCAGTATTGTTTACTATTTTTTTGCTACGTCTAAACTTTTTTCGGGAACTGCAGCTTTTTACCTGGCCACATTTACGGCTCTTTTCTCCCTGATAACCGTAACCTTTATCTGGCCCGGGTAAGTCATTTCTGTCTGAATCTTTTGAGCAATTTCAAAGCTAAGTTTATCACTGTCAGAATCACCTACTTTATCGGCCTCGACAATTACGCGTAATTCTCTGCCAGCCTGTATAGCATAGGCTTTTTCCACACCCGGATAAGAAATAGCCAGCGTTTCAAGATCTTTAATACGTTGAATGTATTGCTGCATGATCTCGCGTCTTGCACCTGGTCGTGCGCCACTAATGGCATCACAAGCCTGTATAATAGGTGAGATAACATATTGCATTTCCATTTCATCATGGTGGGCACCGATTGCATTCACTACTGCAGGGTTCTCGCCATATTTCTCTGCTAATTTAGCACCCAATAAGGCGTGGCTCAGTTCAGTTTCTTCATCCGGCACCTTGCCTATATCGTGAAGTAGACCTGCCCGTTTGGCAAGTTTTACATTTAATCCTAATTCAGCCGCCATGATACCACAAAGATTGGCTGTTTCTCGGCTGTGCATCAACAGGTTCTGACCATAAGAAGAACGGAAACGCATTTTTCCTACAATTCTTACCAATTCCTTATGTAATCCATGAATACCGAGCTCAATAACAGTTCTTTCTCCTATTTCCATTACCTGCTCTTCCAGTTGCTTACGGGTCTTTTCTACTACTTCTTCAATACGAGCCGGATGGATACGACCATCAGCCACAAGCCGCTGTAAACTTAAACGGGCTATTTCACGGCGAAGTGGGTCAAATGAAGAAAGGATGATTGCTTCCGGGGTATCATCTACAATAAGATCAACACCAGTGGATGCCTCAATAGCCCTGATATTACGGCCTTCACGACCAATAATCTGGCCTTTTATTTCGTCACTCTCAAGATTGAAAACGGTAACTGTATTCTCAATTGTTTGCTCCGCAGCGGTACGCTGTATAGATTGTATGATGATCTTACGGGCTTCTTTATTTGCTTTTTGGCGGGCATCCTCAATAATTTCCTGTTGAAGCGCAAGTGCCTGAGTCTGTGCTTCATTTTTTAGACTTTCTACCAATTGTGCTTTTGCTTCATCGGCTGTTAGTCCGGCAATTTTTTCCAGCCTGCGGATATGCTCTTCCTGGTGCTTTTCCAGTTCTGTTCTTTTGTGATTAACTACTTCAATCTGCCTGTTTAAGTTTTCCTTAATAGCCTCGTTATCTTTAACCTGTTTCTCCAGTGAAGCTTCTTTCTGATTAATGCTGATCTCTTTCTGCTTAATACGATTTTCCGCATCGCTAATCTTCCTGTTACGATCGAGCACTTCTTTATCATGCTCAGACTTTAGCTGTACAAATTTTTCTTTCGCCTCAAGAATCTTTTCCTTTTTAGTAGTCTCGGCTTTAAGCTCTGCTTCGGAAATTATTTTTTGAGCCTGAGATTCGGCTTCAGCAACCTGTTTTTTAGTATCTTTTGCAAAAATGAACTTACCGGCTATAATACCTATCGCTATTGATACTAAACTGATTATAATATAAATAACATTCTGATCCATGCTTTTGGGTTTTTAAATAATTCTTTTTCTTATGGTTATGCACTTTATTCATCTGATGAATAGGTGGTAATCTGCGAAGATAAATAAAGGAATAGAATTATGTATTATAGAATTACCGGTGTAGTGAAATTGGCATTATATTAATAGCTTAATTGCAATGAATTGATTCCTGAAGCTAAAAGTTTCAACTTAGTTAAACCTATACCCCCTAAGAAATTCTTCAGTGAACATTCGTTTTTTACCTTCTAACTGAATGTCTGTTACATGGATAAATCCATTACTACATGCAAACTTGAGATACGTTTTATGATCTGTATGAAGACTTCCGTTTTCAAAATTATGCATTGCCATCTCTTTTTTACTTTGATAAATCTTGAATGCCTTCTCATTTAATAAAGTAAAGGCACCGGGAAAAGGAGAAAGGCCGCGTACCAGGTTATGAATTTCATCTGTTGATTTATTCCAGTCTATTTTACAGGTTTCAGTAAAAATTTTCGGAGCATGCTTTATTTCCACAGCAATATTTTGTTGTGGCATTTCTTTTAATTTTCCTTCACCTAACTGCTGAATGGTCTTCACAAGTAACTCCGCTCCCACTTCTTTCATTTTATCGTGGAGCTCCCCTGCAGTCTCATCCTCTCCAATTGGAATAACGGCTTGTAATAGAATATTGCCGGTATCAATTTCATGCTGTAATTTGAAAGTAGTAACACCTGTTTCTTTTTCCCCATTAATAATAGCCCAGTTAATAGGTGCTGCTCCCCGATACTGTGGTAATAAAGAGCCGTGTACATTGATTGTTCCAAGGGGTGGCATATTCCAAACAATTTCTGGTAACATGCGAAAAGCTACCACTACCTGTATATCTGCATTCAGTGATTTTAGCTCATCAATAAAAGCAGGATTCTTGAGTTTTTCTGGCTGCAAAATTTTCAACCCTTTTTCAACAGCATATTTCTTAACGGCACTTTCATTCATTTTCATACCGCGACCGGCAGGTTTATCAGGCGCTGTTACAACCCCCACGATGTTATACCCGGATTCGACCAAAGCATTAAGTGATGCCACAGCAAATTCGGGGGTACCCATAAAAACAATGCGAAGATTTTTATCCATTTGCAAAAGAACAATCTGAAATCTATAAAGAGAAATCTACATGCGTTAAAAATCGGAGTACAAAAGATATTTTTTCCTGATCTTTTTAAATGCTTCAAGTTTTGGCTGCCAGCTTTTACAAATTTCGTCTTCTGTTTTTCCGGCTATTAACTGTTGCATCAATTCATCATTGCCTGCAAGTTTATTAAAGAAATAATCTTCTGGCTCCTGGTTGAACCTTTTCGGTTTTATAAAAAAGTTCTCTTTATCAGGAAAGAGCTGGTAAGCCCGAATCAGCCACTTTAGTTGAATTCTTACAGGGCTTTTTTCCTTCATTACTGCCAGATTCCAGCCATAGCAAACTTTATCTTTCCATTTAGGGTCCTGTGCTCCGGCATTTGATTTTGGCGTAAAAGCGTATAAAGAATCAGGCAG